>JAGDZS010000003.1:0-259545 GCA_049115595.1 Flavobacteriaceae bacterium | reverse complement strand
ATATCGTATGATATGAGGTTTTTTTGTTTATATATCTGTAGTTGGATAAAATATTGACAAATATTTACGTTAATAAGGTATATTTCTATTTTCTTTGTCGGGATTTATGAGAAGCACCATTGTATTGATTTTTTTAACCTTATTTTCTTTGCCTACGTATAGTCAAGTTGGAGGAGATGCTGTATTCCAGTTTTTAAGTTTAAGCTCCTCTTCTAGGCAAATTGCTTTAGGAGGTGAGGCATTAACACTCACCAATGATGTAAATCAGCCGATTTGGAATCCATCAGTAATTAATGCAGAATTAGATCGTCAATTATCAATTAATTACACTAGTTATTTAGCAGGAATCAATATTGGTTCAGCTTCTTATGCACATGTAATTAGTAGACGCTTTGGAACCATCCACGGAAGTATTAAATACTTGAATTACGGAACCTTAATTGAAGCAGATGTTGACGGAAATGAAACAGGAACCTTTAAGGCTAGTGATATAGCGGTTTCCGCAGGGTATGCTTTTAACCTTCCTTGGACGAATTTCTATATGGGATTCAATGCTAAACTGATTAATTCAACGATTAGTAACTTTACATCCAGTGGAATAGCAGGAGATATTGCAATCCTATACAATAGTCCATACAAACCGTATACATTTACCATTGTAGCTAGAAATATTGGAACACAAATAAAATCCTTTGATGGAACAAACGAGCGACTTCCGTTTAAGGTGGCAATTGGTGGATCGTATAAATTAAAACACGTCCCTTTACGTTGGCATGTTACTTTAGATAACTTGCAACAATGGAATGTAGCCGTGCCGAATCCTTCAAATCAAACATCTGATTTGGATGGAAACGTAACAGAAGAGAAGATCTCTTTTTTAACGAATGCGATTCGACACCTTGTTATTGGTGGAGAACTATTTCCAGATAGTGGTTTTAATTTAAGGTTTGGATATAATTTTAGAAGGGCTAGCGAATTAAAATTACAGAATGCTAGAACATTCAGTGGAATATCCTTTGGACTTGGAATTAAAATGAATAAAATGAGATTCAATTATGCGTTCTCGAAGTATCATGCAGCAACAAGTACAAGCACATTCAGTATACAATTTGATTTAGATAGAAGGTAATGAATAGAAAAATAACTATAGCTATAGACGGGTATTCTTCAACAGGAAAAAGCACCATCGCTAAACAATTGGCAGGCAAACTAGCTTATGTGTATGTAGATAGTGGAGCTATGTATAGAGCCATTACTTTGTTTGCAACGAATCATGATTATATTAGTCCTTCTCATTTTGATAAGAATGCACTTATCGAAAATTTAGACAATGCGAGATTGCGATTCGAATACAATCCTTCGTTGGGTTATGCTGAGATGATTCTGAATGATGTAAATGTCGAAAGTGAGATCAGAACATTGGAAGTTTCTAACTTGGTAAGTACAATAGCAGCTACTTCAGAAGTAAGAAAAAAATTGGTTGCGATTCAAAAAGAAATTGGTAAAAACAAAGGTGTAGTGATGGATGGTAGAGATATCGGGACGGTTGTTTTTACAGATGCTGAATTAAAATTATTCATGACATCTTCAGCAGAGACAAGAGCTCAGCGTCGTTTTGATGAGTTGATCGAAAAAGGACAAGAGGTGAGTTACGATGAAGTACATCACAATGTTGTAGAACGAGATCGCGTTGATACCACTAGAAAAGATTCGCCATTGGTAAAAGCAGAAGATGCTATTGAAATAGACAATTCTAACCTGACTAAAGAGCAACAATTTGAGATAATACTTAATCTAGTAAAAGAAAAGTTAGAAATATAACCTTCTAGCATTTTAAACTTTTAACTACTTTTTGTTATTAACTATTTTTTTTAAGTTAAGTGAAACAATGTTTTTGAACTTTTCATGCTATTAACAGCTTTTCATCTGAAAGTAATATAAGCGCCTAAATTTAGAATTTCTTTTTTTATGGAGATATTACTCGATGTTTTGACACAAACTTCTTTTAATTTTTAAATTACATACGTGCTTTTACGTATTTATAATTACTATCGATACGTATTTTAAATTGATTGTTACAAGTTTAAATTTGATGCTAACATACAAATTCGTTAAACTAAACAATTTATGAAGAAAAAAGTTACATTACTTTTCAGCATCTCAGTATTATTAATAATGTCTAGTTACTGTAAAGCCAACACAAGTAAGAATCCAAACCTTACATATATAAGTTATACTTATACTAGTTTTGCGGGTGATCAAATAGAGACTTATTTATTTGAGGGAGAACATGTCGTTTTTCTTATCCAGCAAGATCAGATTACAGATGAACAACTGAATGATGATGAGACAATGAGTAAAATTGTTGCTCGATTTGATCAATACTATTTGTTTTTTGAGGGATTTTTTGGTATTACACCACCAGGAGGTATGCCTGACTATGGAAACAAAACTTCTATTGGTTTTATTTCAGAGACCTGTGGCGCGGCATGTGGAATAGTTGGAGCAAAAGGGATTGAAGTTGGAACTGGTTTCTGGTTGAAAATTTTTAATTCATATTTATACGATTTTCCAGAACAAACAGATGATATAATACCTTATGAATTTGGAAGAAACTTTTTTACTTTTGGGGGACAAGCTTTGTTTCCTTATGTGCCTAATACAGATGAGCGAAATGGTGGTTTTGCTGAAGGTTTTGCAAATTTAGCTTATACAACAGAATTTGTTTCTTCTAATGTTCCATATGTTCCTCTTTATGAAACAAGTGCTTATAACAAAGGGTTGCTTAAATTGTTTAGAGCTTATATAAATGATCTTGATTCAGATCCATATAATACATTACATAAAGAAAGGTTAATCTCAGACCTTAATAGAAACCCTTGGGGTTTTAAACTCCCAGCATATGTTGCTTCAGGGATACTTGTAGGTATTCATGAAACATTTAAAGATAGAACAGATTTTATGCCTCGATTCTTTGAGAAAATGGCGACATTGCCTAATGCAAGTAGTATAGAAGAAGCTCTGGGGAATATAGCTTATGCATTTTCGTATGCAGCTAATGAGGATCTGTCGTATTTTTTTGAAAACACTTTAAAATTCACATTAGATGATAATAGTCTTAGTGCCATTAGAGCTCTTCCTATTGAAGAAAGTAAGCTTATAAGAGATAATGATGTTTTATATTATGGTACAATAGAAGATGTTATCCCATTAAATATTAGGAGTACTAGGTATTTAGAGGCAGGTGAAGTATATCAGTTGTTTATAGATGGAGAACTATATTCTGAAAGTAATGATGGTAATAATATGTTGCCTTACTCAATTCTTGGAGCTAATGATGTCGTTAATGCAACGATTAAGCTATTAAAGAATGGGACAGTATTAGATAGTCAAGACATAACAATAGAGGAAAGGTTAGAAATAAACTTGGAAGGTTTACGAAATAGCGATGACTTGTTTTTCTATACTCCTTTAGGTCTTTCTAGAGCAGAGTTTCTTTCAAATGGTGAACTTTTTTTAGAAACTATGGGGCTCTATGAAGCTTTTCCTAGAGTGCACGGGAATTATTACCCTATAAAAAGAGGTCAAAATTTAAAAGTAACTTTTGAGGCCGATCTTACAAAATATACAGGAGATTTGATAGATAGTAATAATGATGATATTATAGATACTTTCTTTTCAGTAAGTATTCATACTCCAGCTGCTAGTCATGGAACGGCAAGATTAGGCTATGATGTTGAGGTTGTAGATGGGTACCAGACAATAGAGAAGACAATAGAAACCGATGTTATATTTGGTTTTGTTGCTGATAGTATTGATATAATCTATTCAAAAATAGCCTTTCAATTCGTAGGAGCAGGGAATGTGAAGGTTAGATCTTTTAGCATTGTTGATGAATCGGATATTAATCAAAATGCTATATTAGATTTCGCAGAGAACAATATTGTTCTTAGTTTAGATGATGACTCTACTTTAAATGATTATAAAATCTACCCCAACCCATCTAGCAATTTTATAAAAATTTCTGGGGCAGAAAATATTAAATCCATAACTCTATTAGATTTAACTGGTAAAGTATTAAAAGTAATTGAAAATAAGAATGAAATTGGAATAAGTGAATTACCAAGAGGAATCTATTTATTGAAAATTAATTCTGATAAAGGTATTGCTATTAGAAAAGTTATTAAACAGGATTAAGATATTGATGATGAGTACATAAAATAAGTACTGTATATAATAATAGTATTGTAAATTAGAAACTAAAAGCTCGAAATTGAATTTAATTTCGAGCTTTTAGATTACACAAATTTTTATAATCTAAGGAATGTTTAAGTACTTGTGCGTTTGTAGAGAGATTTTCCACTTCGGATTCTTCATCACATAATCTACAATCATAGGAGTCATTTTATCTTGCTTACTCCATTCAGGTTGTAAAAATAGTTCACATTTTTCTCCAACTTTTGCTGCATGTTCTTCAGCAAACTTGAAATCGTTTTTATTGTGAATAATCATCTTTAGCTCATCTGCATGTTCATAAACTTCTTCTAAAGGAAGTTTTGTTCTCTTTGGAGACAGGCAGAACCAATCCCAAGTACCAGAAAAAGAATAGGCTCCAGAAGTTTCAATATGAGTTCTCATACCGTTAGACTTTAGCGTTTCGGTTAGGTAATCCATAGACCACATTAACGGCTCACCACCAGTAATGACAACAGTGTCAGAATGTTTTTTAGCATTCTCTACAATAACATTAGATAGTGTAGGAGGGTGTAAGTTGGCATCCCAACTTTCCTTTACATCACACCAATGACATCCTACATCACAACCACCAACACGAATAAAATACGCAGCTTTTCCTGTGTGATATCCTTCTCCTTGTATGGTGTAAAACTCTTCCATTAGCGGAAGCATTTTTCCTTGATCTATTAATTCTTTTGTCTCTTGATTCATGTTACTTCTTTGCAGCGACTACTTCAATTTCAATTTTGTACCCAGGTACTAAATCGGCTGCAAATGTAGTTCTTGCTGGCTTAGTATCGGTAAAAAAAGTACGATAAACTTTGTTCATTTCTCCAAAGTCGTTGATGTCAGATAAAATCACGGTACATTTCACTACGTGACTCATGTCAGAACCATTTGCTTCCAGTACATCTTTGATGTTATTTAAAACTTGTCGTGTTTCCCCTTCAATACCACCTTCAGCAACTTTACCAGCTCTGTGGTCTTTTCCAACTTGTCCCGTTAAGAACAACAAACCATTCACTTCCACAGCATCAGAGAAGGGAGCACTGTGTCTGCTTTCGTGTTGTGATTTGATAAAGTTTGGAGCTGTGTTCTGTTGATTCTGGCAAGAAAAAAGGAATGTCATTACTGCAAGAAGAACGATGGATTTGATGCTTTTCATTTGTGATGGTTTGAGAGGGCAAAGATAAGGTGAAAGTTGTAAAGTCTGAAAGTTGAAAAGTCTAAAAGGAGGAAAGGTAAAATCGAAATCGAAATTGAATCTCAAATTGAATTTGTACTTCATCTTCAGTTTCAATTATTAGTTGTCATTCCGACTGAAATGGAGGAATCTATATATGTGAGATTTCTCAATTCCACTTTGTTGCGTTCGAAATGACAGATATGTGACTGTTTTTTTGAACTTGAACTTCAGTTTCGATTTCAACTTCAACGATCAGTTTTTGTTTTCGCAAACCTTTCGACTGTCGCTCAAGACAGGTTAAAGTGAAGCGATCTCATTAAACTGAATTACATATTAATGAGATTACTTCGTCGTGTTTCCTGAATCACACTTCGATAAACTCAGTGTAAAAGTTCAGGACAAGCCTCGTAAAGAAATATGTGTAAATATGTTTTTGAACTTGAACTTGAATTTGAACTTCGACTTCAGTTAACAATTAACAATTATCAGTTAACAGTAATTCAATGAGATAATGAAAGAATGAGTGAATATAATTGTGATGTGTAAATATATTTTCAAACTTTCATTATTCATTATTCATTATTCATTATTCATTATTCATTATTCAAATAAACCCACCTAAATAATTGTAAATCAATAAAAATCAGTAAATTTGCACTCCTTTTTACGAGAACAGATTAAGAAAGGAATAAAGAAATCATATTTACGTATAATTTCTCTTTGCGTTATCATCGTTAATAATCTGGATAACAATAAGATACAAAAACGTTTTCAGCATGTCTGAAGAAACTAAAAAAACTGAAGCAGTTGATGCTCCAGAAGTACAAGAAGTAGCAACTGAAGCTACTGTTGAAATTACAGAAACTGCACCTGTAGTAAAAGAAGAAACTCAAGAAGATTTTTTAAACAATTTTGATTGGCACAAATACGAAGAAGGTATTGAAGCTGTTGATGAAGAGAAGTTAAAAGAATTTGAAAAAGCTTTAGAAGGAATCCAAGGATTCGTAAAAGAGCGTGATGTTATTGAAGGTACAGTAACTAGAATTACTGATAGAGATGCAATCATCGATATCAATTCAAAATCAGAAGGAGTTATCTCTTTAAACGAATTTCGTTACAACCCTGGATTAAAAGAAGGGGATACTGTAGAAGTTTTAGTTGACAAGAGAGAAGATAGTACTGGTCAATTAGTATTGTCTCATAAAAAAGCAAGAGTAATCAAAGCATGGGAACGTGTTAACAACGCTCACGAAACTGGTGAAGTTGTTAATGGATTCGTAAAATGTAGAACTAGAGGAGGAATGATTGTAGATGTTTTCGGAATTGAAGCATTCTTACCAGGTTCTCAAATCGATGTGAAGCCTATCCGTGATTACGATCAATATGTAGAGAAAACAATGGAATTCAAAGTTGTAAAAATCAACCATGAATTTAAAAACGTTGTTGTATCTCATAAAGCGCTTATTGAAGCTGATATCGAAATTCAAAAGAAAGAGATTATCGGTCAATTAGAAAAAGGACAAGTATTAGAAGGTGTTGTGAAAAACATTACTTCTTATGGTGTATTTGTTGATTTAGGTGGTGTTGATGGATTAGTACACATTACAGATTTATCTTGGTCTAGAATCAATCATCCAAATGAGGTTGTTGAATTAGATCAAAAATTAAACGTTGTAATCTTAGACTTTGATGATTCTAAATCTAGAATTCAATTAGGATTGAAACAATTATCTGCTCACCCATGGGAAGCATTAAATGCTGATCTTAAAGTTGGTGATAAGATTACAGGAGATGTAGTTGTAATCGCTGATTACGGTGCATTTGTTGAAGTTTCTGAAGGTGTTGAAGGATTGATTCACGTTTCTGAAATGTCTTGGTCTACACACTTACGTTCTGCACAAGATTTCGTAAAGGTTGGAGATAAAGTGGAAGCTCAAATCTTAACGTTAGATAGAGAAGAAAGAAAGATGTCTTTAGGTATGAAGCAATTGCATCCAGATCCTTGGACAGACATTACTAAGAAATACCCTGTTGGTTCTACACATACTGGTACAGTAAGAAACTACACAAACTTTGGAGTTTTTGTTGAGCTAGAAGAAGGAATTGACGGATTGGTATACATTTCTGATTTATCTTGGACTAAGAAAATTAAGCACCCATCAGACTTTGTAACTGTTGGTGACAAATTAGAAGTTCAAGTATTAGAATTGGATGTAGAAGGTCGTAAGTTAAACTTAGGTCATAAGCAAACTCAAGATAATCCTTGGGATGCTCATGAAGCTACGTATGCTATCGATTCTGTACACACTGGTACTGTAAAAGATAAGAATGATAAAGGAGCTGTTGTAACTTTCGCTGATGGAGTTGAAGGTTTTGCACCTGGACGTCATTTAGAAAAAGAAGACGGTGGAAAAGTTGGTAAAGGAGATACTGCAGAATTTAAAGTATTAGAATTTAGCAAAGAGTACAGAAGAGTTGTTGTATCTCATACAGCAATCTTTAGAGAGCAAGAGAAGAGAAACATCAAAGCTGCGGCTAAGAAATCTGCTGAAGCAGAGAAAACTACGCTTGGTGATATCGGAGGTCTTGCTGACTTGAAGAAAAAAATGGAAGCTGGTAAGAAGTAATTCTTATTACAACCTATATATTTTAAAGTCCTTACGGTTTCGTAAGGACTTTTTTTTATGCGGTAATCCGCAGTTTCAAATTTTCTATGAATAATACTAATTAAATTGACTCTATAACCTATGTATTTATAGCTGTTTTTTGTTCTCTATAGATCGCATTTATTAAGGGAGACATAAAAGCCTACATTTGTAATTCAATAAATTTTTAAATCATGAAGAAAGGAACAGTAAAATTTTTCAATAAGGATAAAGGATTCGGGTTAATCATACCAGAGGAAGGCGGCAAAGATTTATTTTTTTTTATCAGTAAACAAATAGAGGAATTCAGAGAAGGAGGCATCGTAAGTTACGATTTAGAAAAAAGGTCAAATGGAACATTGACCGCAATAAATGTTAAAGTAGTTTAGTCGATTACTTTTAACGTATTCTTATAAAGGCCTGTCATCATTGACAGGTCTTTTTTTTGTTTCACACTGAGGCTCCCGAAGTTGTTCACTGAGCGTAGTCGAAGGGTGTCCTTTGTTATCTCAACCGCCCGTGCTGAGCTTTTACACTGAGTTAGTCGAAGTGTGTCGAAGTATGGCGGAGAGATTTTCTTTTTAATGCAATGTATTTTGATGATTCGACGAGCTCATCACAAGATATCTCAAAGCAATGCGGAAATCCGCAGTTTCAGATGTGGTTTTCCGTAGGGAGGATAGAAGTTATTGCTATATATTTAATGTGTTAAGGTTTTTTGGAAAGGTTATTTATACCCGAAAATAATACCTCATAAACAGGAACTTTATTTTTCATATAATTAGTTAGGGATAATTTTAAGTTTAAACAGCAAATATCAATGAGTAAAAGTTGGGAAATTTTTGAAAACAATGTTCTTGAATTAATCAAGCTACAAGGATGGGAAGTTAAGCCCGAATGCTTAATTGGACATAAAAAAGTAGATATATATGCGGAAAAAAATGGTGATTTTAATAAGAGAGTTAAAGTAGCAATTGAATGTAAAGAATATTCAAAAAAGCTAACTCGTAGTCAAGTTATAACTATTTTTAGTGATTACTTGTCATTATGTGAATCCAAAAAAATTGATTATTTACTACTTGTTACAAGTTATGGAATTGCACCATCGGCTTTAAACTTTGAAGATCAAACAGATAAATTTATTCATATTACGTATAATGAACTTCTTAATTCTATTTTAGATTTTTCAAATTATATTCAAGGGCTTAAAGGTATATTCTCAGAAAACTTATTGCATAAGTTATATATCCCACAATATGTAGAAAATACAGATACACTTTTAGAAGAATATATAAAAGAATGGATTCACAAGTATGATAGTGAACCTATAGCAATTTTAGGAGGATATGGTTTAGGGAAATCATCATTAGCAAAGAGAATAGCGTATCTACTTAGTGTCGATTATTTAAAATCTAGAACTTCAAGAATTCCAATCTTAATAAAGCTTGAACATATTGCAACCGAACAAGATTTAGAGGGTTTATTAGGAACTCAATTCACCTCACACTCGGTTGTGGATAATTACAACTTTAGACTTTTTATGAAACTAAACGAACTTGGAAGATTTGTGTTTCTTTTAGATGGGTTTGATGAAATGAAAAAAACGATGTCTTGGGATTCACTAAATTATAATTTAGGTCAGCTTAAGCGTTTGGTAAATAAAAACTCTAAAGTAGTTTTATTAGGTAGACCTACTGCTTTTCTTAATGATGACGAACACAAAGAAGCATTAAATGGAGTTAGAAGAATTCTTGGAATAGAAAAGAAAATTCCAAATTCACCAAATTTTGAAGAATTATATATTAAGGCTTTTAACAGAAATCAAGTAAAGCAGTTTATTCTAAAATATCTTGAGTTTAAAAAAGATGATAAAGATTCAAGTAAAAGGAATATTGAAAAATATTTGGAAAAAATTGAAAAATCTGAAGGGAAGAGATTGATTGATTTAGCAAGTAGACCTGTTCAATTAAAAATGCTTTTAGAAATACTTCCTGATTATGAAGGTGAAATTAATAAACTAACTGTTGCTGTCCTGTATTCTGAATTTATCGACTTAGTTATTAGAAGAGAAGTTGCGAAAAGTACAAGAGAGGGGTTTTCATTGAAAGATAGAAGAAATTTTGCTATGAAATTGGCTTATTGGATGTGGAAAAATGAAATTGGCTCTGAAGTAGATGGAACGAAGATTCCAGATTATATAATTGAACCTTTTGTGAAATTAAATCAAGATACTGAACAAGTACGAAGAGATTTATTACAAGGTTGCTTCTTAGAGAGAAAACCACCTTTGGGTTTTTACTTTCCTCACAGAACATTCCAAGAATATCTTGTTGCAGAACAACTTTTCAATTTTATACTATCAAAAGACTCTGAAATTGAGAATTGTCCTTTCCTTACACCGGAAATAATTAGCTTTTTTGTAGAATTAATAGGTCAAAAACAAGTAGTTTCTTGGAGGAAATACTTAGAGAAAACTGACAGTTCAGTTAATGAAAATTGTTTAGAATTATTTGATATTACTTGTGACCATTACAAGGTGCAGAATTCACTAAAGCATAAAGAAATAGATTTAGAAATATCAGAAAAAGTAAGTGAAAGAAAAAGAAGGTTACTTGTTGATTCTATAATATCTAAGGGTAAAACTGAAAAGCTAACCAAACAGAAAAAAGAAAAAAAAGGTCAACAAAAACATTGGAAAATACCAAGGGGAAGGAAATAAAACTATTACTCTAGCATTGTATAAGCATAATGCTGTCTAAATTACTCAAATTGACATGAGTTTTTCTGTTTAATGTAAAGAACCTCAATACACTGCGGAAATCCGCAGTTTTCAATGTGGTTTTCCGTAGGGTGAATAGGAGTTAAAAAGTTAATTTTAAGCTTACTATTATAATTAAAAACTTTATTGTAATGAAAGCTATTTTGTAAAACTTAAAACAATCAATTTGGAAAATGATAAAGAAATATGTTTTGTAATAATGCCTTTTGGAGGGCATTTCGATGAGTACTATGAGAATATTTATAAACCAGCTATCGAAGAATCAAATTTAGATCCTTTTAGAGCGGATAATATTTATAAACCAAGTACCATTATCAAAGATATATGGAGCTTGATTCAAAGCTCTTCAATAATTCTTGCTGATTTAACTAAGAAGAATGCGAATGTGTTTTATGAATTAGGTTTATCACATGCATCTAAAAAACCTGTTATATTTATAGCAGAGTCAATGGATGATGTACCTTTTGATTTACGGGCTCAAAGAGTAATTACGTACAATAAAGATAATTATAATTGGGGAGAAAATTTAAAGAGTAAAATAATTAAATCAATTAATGAAACTTTGAAATCACCTCTAAAATCTGTTCTTCCTGTTTTTTTAGAAGTTGAAAAAAACGAAAAAATACCTCATAAAACTAAAGAGTTTTTAGAATTACGAAATGAGATAGATTTATTAAAGTTAAAATTTAATTCTCAGTATGGAAATAAAGAAGTAATTAATAAAAACCTAAAAATAGAGTTAAATGTTTATGATATCGAATTACTAACTCTTATGGCAGATGGCTACACTATGAGTGAAATTAGTGAAAAGATGAAATTAAAAAATATAGTTCCATCATCTGTATCTTCAATAGAAAAAAGGATGAATAGATTAAAAGATCTTTTTAAGGCTCAAAATTCTATTCATCTTATTAGTATAGTTAGAAAACTAGGAATCATTTAAGAATATTTCGCTCCTTGGAAATCCGCAATTTCAAATGTGGTTTTCCGTAATGTGTTTTTGAATGAGTGTGCTACCTTTAGAGATGTGTAACTTTATTCTCCTTAGAACTAGTTGTACGTAATTTAATGAACCTTAATCTAAAAATATGTTTGGAAGAAATAGAGAAATAAAGTTATTCAAAGAAATCAGGATTGATAGTTTTTTGGATGAGAAAGAAAGAGAGATTCAGAATAAAATTGGGAGATATAGTGATCATGCTTTAATCTCATTAAATATAGAAAAAGAAATTCAATCTTTGATTGGATATGCTAATCTAAAAGTTCCGAAACTTAGAAAAGAAGAAACAACTTCTAATATAACCACCCAACAAATGAACGGACAACAGCTTCCTTCTGGAACTCGATATCAAATGGGTAAAACATATGACATTGAAGTTGCTAATTATTCAATTCCTTATACTGGAAATGGAGAGTTTTTGAAATGTCAACCATCTAATACAACGAATCACAGACCAATTATTGTTGAAAAACAGGAGAATTCAATTTTAATAAAATTAACAAATTGGCTTCAAGGAATAACAGGAAACGATAAAGGTATTGAAGAGATTAAAGCTGAGTTGATAAAAAACACAGACATTATTGAGTCAGAATTAGAGCTCTTGAGAAATGATATTCAAGAATATATTCCTGTCTTAGAAAAAAGAATTGAATTAAAATTGAAAAAATTAATCGAAAAAGTTAATTTAAAAAATGACAGCAATGATAAGCTAAATCCATTTGTATAAAAACTACATATAGCATAATTAATATTTGCTAAATAGCTATGCTACAGAGTAGCGAAATATTTTTTAAGCGTACGTTTCAGATATAAAAAGTTTTGGTGCATTTGAAAAACATTAGCTATAACCTGGATATGAATTAGGATGGATTGTGTCTCTTATTACAAAAAAAGGAAATAGAACTTATGTAACTAAATTCCTATCTAAATATTTACCAAAAATGTATTAGATTGTTATAACGAAAAATAAAATAATGAATAGAATTGTGTTTACTCTAATAGGGAAAGAATATAAATCAACCAGAGAAGATTATACCAACTACTTATATGTGAAAAATAAATGAGTGAGTCAATCAAAAGTAAATCAGTTAAAAAGATTAAAGAGGAACTAGCAAAAGTTGATGTAAAAGGCAAGAAAACGAGAAAGGGTAGGTTTGTTGTCTCTGCATTAGGAAGTATTCCTTGGGTTGGTGGTTTTATTTCTGCCAGTGCTGCTATTCATGCAGAAAAAGAACAAAGTAAAATAAATGATTTACAACGTATTTGGTTAGAAGAACATAATAAGAAAATAGAAGAGTTATATTACACGATATATCAAATAAGTGAGAGACTAGATTTAGCTAGTGAAGATATTCTCGAAAGAATGGAAAGTGAAGAGTATCTGGCTTTAGTAAGAAGAGGTTTCAAGGAATGGGACAATGCTCAGACATCAGCAAAAAAAGAATATATTCGGAAATTATTAACTAATGCATGTGCTACAAATTTAACAACAGATGATTTAATTCAGCTATTTATTGATTGGATAAGTACTTATCATGATACTCACTTTTTGGTTATTAAAGAAATTTATAAAAAACCTGGAGTTACAAGAGGTCAAATTTGGAGAACATTGAATGGCAGTCTTCCAAGAGAAGATTCTATGGAAGCAGATTTGTATAAATTGCTAATTCGTGATTTAAGCACTGGTGGAATTATTCGTCAATATCGCGAAATTGATTATTTAGGTAATTTTATAAAAAAGCCAACCCGAAGAAAAGGCTCAGGAACTTTGACGTCAGCTTTTGATGATGAAAAAGAATACGAACTAACTGAACTGGGAAAGAAGTTTGTTCATTACACAATGGAAGAAGTTGTTATTAAACTTGGAACCGAATAAAATAGAACAGTGTGTATAAAAAATGCACAATGTAGTTAATAGAATTAAAAAGTTATGATTTTCATATATCAGACTGTTAAGTGCAACTAAAATCATAGAACTAATAAAGCCCTCGCTATTGCGAGGGCTTTTTATTATTATATAAATGCTCTTCCTAATTCCCTTTCGCAGGTTTAGAGAATGGAGGAGGCGTAACAGTTTTCTTTGCTTTTAATTGCTTCATCAATTCTGCAACGGCTCTTTCCAATTGAGGGTCTTTTCCTTGTGATAAAGACAATGCATCTTGTCTCACTTTAATGTCTGGAGCAACTCCACGGTTTTCAGCAACCCATTCGTTTTTGTTGGGATCAAATACCGCGTTGTCAGGCGCTGTTAAAGAACCACCATCTATTAACCTGTAGTGAGTAGATGATTTTACCAATCCACCCCAGGTAGTCATTCCAATTAGCTTTCCAGTATTTTGTTGTCTAAACACCCAAGGGAAGAAATCTCCACCTGAACCCGCTAGTTCGTTAATCAATAACACTTTTGGTCCTAAGATTCCTGCAGGTAGCTTCATCGCTTTTCCATTAGGTACTTCGTTGGTTAATCCAGCACGGATACTTCTTGTCATTAAATCTACCATGTAATCATCTAACAATCCACCACCGTTAAAACGCTCATCGATCACGGCACCTTCTTTGTCTTGTTGTGCAAAGTAGTAGCGGTTAAAAGACACATATCCAGGTCCACCAGTATTTGGTACCCACACATAACCTAAACGTCCGTTGGATAGTTTGTCTACCAATCTTCTGTTGTCTTCTACCCACGTTCTTTGACGTAGTCCATTCTCACTTCGGATAGGAACTACTGTTTCTTTCCAAGAGCCTTTAAACGTTGGTTCGCTATTGATATGTAAAGTGGTTTGTTTTCCATTGGTACCATCTAAGTATTCGTAGATGTTGTCTGCAGTTGTCAATTCCTTTCCATTGATTCCAACAATATAATTTCCATTGCTAATATTCAATCCAGGTGCATCTAAAGGACCTCTTAAACCAGGATTCCAGCTTTCAGACGTATAGATTCTTCTGATTCTCCAACGGTTGCTGTTGGCAACCAAATCAGCACCTAACATTCCAGTTTGAGATCTTTCAATACTTGGGAAATCTCCACCTCTTACAAAACTGTGTCCTACAGAAAGCTCACCATTTACTTGATCTAAGATGTAGTTTAAATCAGCTCTGTGCTTAATAAAAGGCACTAATGGTGCATATCTTTTGTATACAGCCTTCCAGTCTCTACCGTGCATGTTAGGATCGTAGAAATAGTCTCTTTCATATCGGTATGCTTCTTCAAACATTTGTTCCCATTCTGCAACGCGATCTAACTTCATTTGAAGGTTTACGTTCATTGTTTTACCGCTCTTACCATTAGGTCCAGCAGCATTGATTACTTTCCAAGCACCACGAACTCTAGCAAGGATATGCTTACCGTTCGCAGTGATAGAGATACCACCCGTTCCAGAAAGGAAAGGTTTCGCTTTTCCATCTTTTAATTTGTACTTCTGAACAGCAGGGCCTGTTGGACTATTTCCGCCAATAAATACACTTCCTTTCGGACCTGCAGTTAGCGACCAGTAATTTCCAGAACGAATTCCTAAAGGAAAAGTTCTACGTGCTAAGCCATCAAAATCGATGGTCATTGGTTTTGCCGCTGGCTTTTTCTTGGTTGCTGAGCTTGTCGAAGCATCTTTCTTCTTATCGTCTTTTTTATCGCCACCTTTTTTCTTCTTAGGAGGATCTTTCTTCACCACTTCCTCGTCGCTTTTAGGTTTAAAAGGAGAGTCGTCTTTTTTATCAAGATTCATCACATAAGCAGCATAACTAGGATCTGCGGTCATGGCACTTGTATTTGCCCAACCAGAACCTAAGGCTACGTTTGTACTTGCGAGGAAGTACATATGCTTTTTGTCTAAATCCCACGCTGGAGAAAAAGAATCAGCAAAAGGATCGGTAATCGCTCTTGTTTTATTTGTGGTTGCCGACCAAATATAGATTTGTCTAAAGTTGTTGTCACCAGCTTTTGCATAGGCAATCCAGTTAGAATCTGGCGACCAATTTAAATCGATTTGACTACGCTCTAAATTGTTTCCACCAACATCAATGGTTTTAATTTTCTTTGTTTCTAAGTTTACAACACGCAAACGAACATCATCATCTACAAAAGCAATGTGTTTTCCATCAGGAGACCACGTTGGATTCCAAGCCATCTTCGATTCACCAATAGAAATCTTTGTGAGTTCAGAAGTTCCATCTTGATTAGAAAGGTATAATGCATATCCTTTTCTGTCTTTGTCAGAGAACCAAGCAATCTGATCGCCTTTAGGAGACCAAATAGGAGCTCTGTCTGCTGTTCCAGAACTTTGTGTAATGTTACGAGCGTCACCATCTTTTACAGGCACTGTAAAAATTTCACCACGAGATTCCATGATGGCTCTTTTCCCATTCGGAGATAAAGAACCAGATCTAGCTCTTCTAGATACATTTTGGAACTTCACTTCCGTCCAAGGGAAATCACCAACCACATTAATTTTAAGGCGTTTTGATTTTTTAGCAGCGATGGCATACGTATGTATGTATCCATCTCTTTCGTATACCAATGTGTTTTTATTTCCAGACAACCATTTGATGTCTGAACCTTTAAACTTGGTTACCTGCGTTAAGCTTTTACTTTTGGTGTTGTACTTCCAAATATTCATGACCAAAGATCGGTCTGATAAAAAGTAAATATCATCACCCAACCATAAAGGTTGAACGTCTGTTGTATTTGTATGAGGTAATAAGGTTTCTTTTGATGTTGCGATGTCTAAGATAATCAACGGAGTATTTTGTCCACCTCTATAGGCTCTCCATTCGGTATCCCATCTGCTCATCTTATCAATGACAATTTGTTTTCCATTCGGAGAAAAAGAACCATCAAATCCCCATTGTTTAGAGATTAAACTTGGAGCGCCTCCTTTTACAGGAACCGTCCATAAACGGTTGTAAGGTCTTGGTGCTGTTTCACGAGAACTTACATATAAAACCGACTTTCCATCGTTGCTCCAACCACGAACACCTGATCCGTTTGGATGCCAAGTGAGACGTTTCGGTTGTCCACCGTCAATAGAAACGACATATACAGAAGCAGTTCCCGCACGATTGGATGTAAAGGCAATCCACTTTCCATCTGGGGAAATTTTAGGATTCGCTTCCAAAGCAGGTGTACTTGTAATACGTTTGGTTTCATTGGTTTTGAATGAATGTACCCAAACATCCGATCCGTAGGTAAATACTGCGTGATTGGAATTCATATCGGGTTGTCGTAATAAACGAGTGTCTTGTGCAACACTAGTTAGCGAACTAATGAGTAGAAACCCACATAAAGACAAAGTCAGTTTGAGGGTTTTTTTAGTAAAAATCATATGGTTAAAAGTTTGAATAATTGTATGGATTAAAGATAAAGAAAAAAGTGTCGGTATTTAAAAATTAACGTATCTCTAACACTTAGGGATTTTTGTATGAACTATTTCATTTTTGAAAGGATTTCTAAGGAATTCATTTATCTTTGTTCGAAAGTGCTGAACTAGTTTCAGTACCTTTTTAATCCGGTTCAGAATATACTGAAACAATTTAAAAATATATGCTGAAATAAATTCAGCATTCTAACAAAGTTAGACATGACATTAATTAAATCAATATCAGGAATTAGAGGAACTATCGGAGGGAAAACTTCTGACAATCTAACCCCTATAGACGCTGTGAAATTCGCTTCTGCGTATGGAACATTTATCAAAAATAGAAACCCAAATAAAGATACTATTAAGGTAGTCATTGGAAGAGATGCTCGTATTTCTGGAAAGATGATTAGTAGTTTGGTGGCAAACACACTCGTTGGATTGGGAATTGATGTCATTGATTTAGGCTTATCGACAACACCTACTGTGGAGGTGGCTGTTCCTTTAGAGAATGCTGATGGAGGTATTATTTTAACAGCGAGTCATAATCCGAAGCAATGGAATGCGTTAAAGTTATTAAATGAAAAAGGAGAGTTCTTAAATGGAGCTGATGGTGAAGTGATTTTACAAACTGCAGAAAGCGATGATTTCGATTTTGCTGAGGTAGATGATTTAGGAAGCTATTCAAAAGACAAAAGTTATGTAGAGAAGCATATTCAGGAGGTTTTAAACTTAGAGCTTGTTGATGCAGATGCGATTCGTAATGCCAACTTTAAAGTGGTTGTGGATGGTGTGAATTCTACGGGAGGAATTTTTATTCCTGCCTTGTTAAAAGAATTGAATGTAGAATGCATCGAATTGTACTGTGAACCAAACGGGCAGTTCCCACACAATCCAGAGCCTTTAAAAGAGAACTTAACGGATATTTCTGAATTGGTTGTAAAAGAGCAAGCAGATTTAGGAATTGTAGTAGATCCTGATGTAGACCGATTGGCATTGGTATGTGAAGACGGTTCTATGTTTGGAGAAGAATATACTTTGGTTGCCTGTGCAGATTATGTACTAGGTCAGCTAGGAGGTGGAAACACAGTTTCTAATCTATCTTCTTCTAGAGCTTTAAGAGACGTGACTCAAAAACACGGTGGAACGTATACAGCAAGTGCAGTAGGAGAGGTGAACGTAGTACAGATGATGAAAGATACCGATACTGTTATTGGAGGAGAAGGGAATGGAGGAATCATTTATCCAGCTTCTCATTACGGAAGAGATAGTTTGGTAGGAGTGGCTTTGTTCTTATCGCATTTGGCAAAAGAAAACGTTTCTTGTAGAGCGTTACGAGATAGCTATCCTAGTTACTTTATGAGCAAGAATAAGATTCAATTAACACCGCAGATTGATGTTGATCAGATTTTAGAGATCATGACAGCGAAGTATGACAGCGAAGATGTGAATACCATTGATGGTGTGAAAATTGATTTTGAAAATGAATGGATTCATTTACGTAAGTCCAATACAGAACCTATTATTAGAATCTATACAGAGAGTAACTCGCAAGAAAATGCAGATGCGTTAGCGGTACGATTCATTAAAGAGATCAAAGAAGTTATAGGCTAAGGAAATGAAAAAAATAATTGCTATATTTTTATTATTACTAGTAACCAGTGTTGCATTTGCTCAAGAACCAACAGATACAATACCAACGTCAACCAAAGTTACAACGAACAAGAATAAAGGGAAATTTTTCGCATACTGGGGATGGAACAGAGCGAGTTACTCGAATTCTGATATTCATTTTAAAGGAGAAAACTACGATTTCACCTTGTATGATGTAAGAGCCAAAGACAGGCCTACAAAATTTGGAATCGTCTATTTTAATCCAGGGACGGTTACCGTTCCACAAACAAACTATCGACTGGGTTATTTTTTCAAAGAGAACTATACAATTTCGTTGGGTGTAGATCATATGAAATATGTGATGGTGCAAGACCAAGTAGCTCGAATCGACGGAACGATTAATACAGGTTCTCCATTTGATGGAGTATATTCCAATCAAAATATCCTCCTCGAGGAAGATTTCCTAGAGTTTGAGCATACAGATGGTTTAAATTATATCAGCTTAGAAGTAAAGCGCTTTGATGAATTTGGACATCTATTAGGAATTAGCTCTCCGAATTTTCAATTGAATGTGACAGAAGGTTTGGGAGGCGGACTGTTATTCCCGAGAACAAATACAACCTTGTTAGGTAAAGAGCGATATGATGAATTTCATGTGTCAGGTTGGGGAGTATCAGCAAGTGTTGGATTAAACATTACATTTTTAAAACACTTTTTTATTCAATCGGATTTAAAAGTGGGCTATATTAATATGCCAAATATAAGAACAACAAATAGTGCGGCAGATTCTGCATCGCAAAGTTTTTCCTTCGTTCAGAACACGTTAGTGTTTGGCGGAAAGTTTAGAATATTTTAATTTTGAAGAATGGAAACATTAGAGCAATACTTCAGTAAGTTTCGTGAGAATATCATAGGGATCAATCAGACGTTTACTTCTCCTTATGGTGAGAAAAATTTAATCTACACAGATTGGACTGCTAGTGGTCGATTGTATAGGCCTATCGAAGAGAAAATGATGAATGAGTTTGGACCTTTTGTAGCCAATACGCATACAGAAACATCTACCTCTGGTGCAGCAATGACGCTTGCTTATCACGAAGCCAGAAATATCATTAAGAAGCATGTAAATGCAAACTCTGATGATGTTTTAATTACAGAAGGTTCTGGAATGACAGGTGTTGTCAATAAGTTTCAACGAATCTTAGGATTGAAAGTTTCTGAAAACTTACGAGAGTATACGGAAGTTCCAGAAGATATTAAACCGATTGTTTTTGTTTCTCACATGGAACATCATTCAAATCAAACTTCTTGGTTAGAAACGATTGCAGATGTTGAAGTTGTTCCTTGTAATGACGACGGATTGGTTTGCTTGCACAAGTTTGAAGAGAGCATAAAAAAACATGCACATCGGAAATTAAAAATAGCGTCCATTACTTCGTGTTCTAATGTCACAGGAATAGAAACACAGTATCATAAAATAGCTAAGATTATTCATGACTATAACGGATTGTGTTTTGTAGATTTTGCTTGCTGTGCACCGTATGTAGATATTGATATGCATCCGAAAGAAGATGGCGAATACTTAGACGCAATCTTTTTCTCTCCACATAAATTTTTAGGAGGACCAGGAAGCTCAGGAGTATTGATCTTCAATAAAAAATTATACAAGAACTTAATTCCAGACAACCCAGGAGGAGGAACGGTAAGTTATACAAATCCTTGGGGAGAACACGATTACTTTGACGATGTTGAAACTCGTGAAGATGGAGGAACTCCAGCATTCTTACAAACGATTAGAATCGCATTGTCTATTCAGTTGAAGGATCAAATGGGAACTGAGATGATTAAAAAGAGAGAAGAGCAAATCAACGCTCGACTTTTTGAAACTTTAGAATCATTGCCGAATGTTCAAGTTTTAGCTCCAGACCATAAAGAACGATTGAGCATCTTTTCTTTCTATTTAGAAAATATTCATTTTAACTTGGTCGTGAAGTTGCTAAACGATCGCTTTGGAATTCAAACTAGAGGAGGTTGTTCATGTGCTGGAACGTACGGACACTTTTTATTGAATGTAGATCAAGAGACTTCCAATAGAATTAAAGGTGAAATTTTAGAAGGTTGTTCTACGGAAAAGCCGGGTTGGATTCGTTTGTCATTGCATCCTACAATTAAAGATGTAGAAGTAGATTTTATCTGTGATTCATTAAAAGAATTGTG
Source organism: Flavobacteriaceae bacterium (assembly GCA_049115595.1). GTDB lineage: Bacteria > Bacteroidota > Bacteroidia > Flavobacteriales > Flavobacteriaceae > Polaribacter. Next base: position 238,517 of record JAGDZS010000003.1, on the reverse strand, counting down.
TGACAACATCGATGACTGGGCTTCAGACTATCGATACGATATTGCCAAAAACGATTACGTGCACATCTCAGAAGAACCTGTTGAAAAACAAATGGTTGCTGATTGGTTTAGTGTTTAATGTAATAAGGTAAAGGGTGGAAAGGTAAAGGATACAAGGAGGATTTTTAGTTTTACATTAACCATTAACCATTAACCATTAACCATTAACCATTAGCCATTAACCATTAACCATTCTACTGCCACTCTTTCGGCACCTTGTTCCTGTGTTTGAAACGTCTATGCGACCATAAATAATGCTCAGGATTGGCACGGATGTTACGTTCGACAATGACTAAGTATTTGTCTGTTATCTCGTAGTTCCCGAATTCTTTTGGTGTTTCCGTAATGGTTTCAAAAGTAACTTCAAACCGACCTCTTTTGATTTTCTTTACAGAATAATGTACCGCAGCCAGATCGAATTTTTTGGCAAGCATTTCAGCTCCTGTATGAATAGGTACTTTAATTCCCATAAACTCCGACCAATAGTGTGTTTTAGCTAATACTGGTGATTGATCACTTAATAATAGATACAATCCTTGAATATTATTATCGAAATTAGTTTTCATGGCATTCACTGTCTTTATAGTTAAATAGCCTGTAAAACCAAATCTCGTTCTAGATTTCTTTACTGTTTTTTCAAAATACTTATTGTTTATTACATTATAGGCAGCAAAACATTTGATGTTTACCCATGAAGGCATTCCTATAGACCATTCCCAGTTGGCTTGGTGCGCACCAAAAAGAGCAATACTTCTTCCTTTTTTGTGAAGATCATTAATTACCTCAGGATTCGTATAGGTATATCGTTTTCTAAGATTCTTTTCACTCATTGTAAAAGCTTTGATGCTTTCAACAAAAAGGTCCGTAAAGTGTTTGAAAAATTTCTTCTGAATAGATTTTAATTCTGATAGTTCTTTTTCAGGAAAAGCCAGTTGTAAGTTGTTTAAAACAATCTTTTTCCGATATCCTATAATGTAATAAAACAAACCATACAAACCATCTGATAAGATGTATAGTACTCGCATTGGCAATAAAGAAAGTAACCAAACGAGAGGATAAATTAAAATATAAGTTAAAAGTTGCATTTTATAAATTGTAAATGTGCTTGTTAAGGGATTATTTTTATGTTGATTAATTAAGCTTTTTGAGTTCTTTTTTTATATCCTTCTGGGACTTTATCACGATGCTTAAATCGTTTGTGAGACCAAAGATAATACTCTGGAACTTTACGAATGTGTTTTTCTATAGAACGTAAATAAATTTCTGTTATTTGGTCACTCTTTGATTGCTGAGAAGATTCAGTAATAATACTGAATTCGGATTGGTAATACCCTCTTTTAATTTTTGTAGTGTTAATATTCACAACCACAAAATCAAACTTTTTAGCAAGCACTTCAGCTCCATTTAAAATAGGGACAGTGACACCCATGAATTCTGACCAGTAGCTTATTTTACCATGATGAGGTGATTGATCGCTAATTAATAGATAAATACCTTGATTACCCTCTTTGCTGTTAAGTACAATGTTCTTGACGGTTTTTTCTGACTTGATACAAATCATTCCAAACTTGCTTCTCATCTTTTTAATCATTCTGTCAAAATAATCATTTTGGACTTTCGTGTATGAACCATAATAATTCACTTTAGTAATAAGTGAAATACTGGATAAATATTCCCAGTTTCCATAATGTGTAGCTAATAAAAGAATGCTTTTGTCAGAATCGGTTAATTGTTGAATCAGTTCTGGATTGGTGTATCGATACCTTTTTGACATTTCTTTCTTTGAAATACTGATGATTTTGATGCTTTCAAATAGTAGGTCAGTGAAATGGCGGAAGAATTTTTTTCTAATTTGTTTTAATTCTTCTATTTCCTTTTCGGGAAAGGCTAACGCAAGGTTTTTTAAAATAACTGCTTTTCTATATCCAATAACATAATAAAACAACCCGTAAAACACATCTGAAAGGATGTATAGTAGTCTCATGGGTACTAATGACAATAGCCAAATAAAAGGATAGGTTATTGCAAAAATTAGAAAATGCATTCTCTATAATTATACGGCAAATATCGTATTAAAATTTGTAACTATATATGATGAGTCTTCTCTTTTCGTTATGTTTGTGATATGCTAGAAAACACAAACTCCATCGTCTTATTATTAATTGTTGCAACCGTATTGTTCTCTATGAAGGGATTCAGTGATTATGGTTTTTTTGAACGATATAAGTTCCAAGTGTCAAGGATTTTGAATGGGGAAAAGATACGTATGATGAGTTCTGGTTTTTTACATGCAGACTGGCTTCATTTGGGATTTAATATGTATGCTTTATTCCTCTTTGGCGATATTGTAGCAATGCAATTGGGAACCCTCCCTTTTTTAATCATCTATTTTGGAAGTTTGCTAGCTGGAAGTTTTTATTCGCTATTCTATCATAAGAAGAAACCATATTATAGTGCTATTGGAGCTTCAGGAGCAGTTTCTGGTGTAGTGTATTCTTGTATCATGTTATATCCTGAAATGGAGTTGATGCTTATTTTGATTCCCATACCAATTCCTGGATATATTTTTGGAGTTGCTTACTTATTGTATTCGATCTACGGAATGAAAAAACAGTTAGGAAATATTGGTCACTCTGCCCATCTAGGAGGCGCTATTGGAGGATTTGCATTGACCTTAATTATATTTCCCCAAATATTCCAAATCAATCAAATGATGGTACTGATACTATCAATACCTATTTTGCTTTTAATCTTCTTTGGAAAAAGATTGAATATGTAAAAGAAGAGGTGACTTAAAAATTGTCTTTGCGAAGGAGTTACGACTGTGGCAATCTGCTTATGTATCGTGAGATTGCTTCTCACGCCAAAAAGCGTAATCGCAATGACAGTATATTCTTGTATTATTTTACAAAATCAATTAAGATAAGGTTTCTTAGAGCGAGAGACCAGATTCCTTTCGACTACGCTCAAGATAAACTTCTCACCTTTGATTCTTATATTATTTGAAAATAGAGCATAAAAAAAGTCTTACCAATATGATAAGACTTTTAGAGCGAGAGACCAGGTTCGAACTGGCGACATTCAGCTTGGAAGGCTGACGCTCTACCAACTGAGCTACTCTCGCTGATAGACGATGCAAATATAAAATCATTTTTTATTTTGGCAACGAAAAAAAAGAAAAATCAATAGAATTTTTTATCTGCCCTCATTACTTTCAACATATGGAATCCGAAGATCTCATATCCTTCATTGTAATAGAATCGATGTGATTTTCTGTTTTCTACAAAGGTGTTCAACTCAATTGCCTCACAACCTTTAGATTGCGTGTATTCATGGATCCAGTGAAAGAATTTTTTCCCTAAGCCATTATTCCGATATTGCTCATCAATAATCACATGATCTGGCTCTACAGTTTTTCCGATATAATGTCTTGTAGAATACCATAAACCGGAAATTCCAATCAAATTTCCATCAGAATAGAGCCCGATACATTCGTAATGTGGAAGGTTTGCCATTTCTACCAACCGTTCTTTTAATAAATCTAAAGGTGTTTTTGTATTTATTTTTTGAAGAAGCGGAATTATCTGTAAGATATCGTTGGGTTTTATCGACTCAATGTGAATGTTCATAAGATGCTTGCATATTTTATGTAAAGATATTGTTTGTATCTTGTTTAACAAATCAAAACTAATTTCAAATTTATTAACTCATGAATAAGCTAAAGCTATTTATATCTATTGCATTTATTTCTTTATCTGCGACAACAAATGTGCAAAATAGAGATATAAAAATCACATCAACTAAAGTTACTGATCAGATTTATATGCTAAAAGGACAAGGTGGAAACATCGGACTTTTTATTGGAGATGATGCCATCTATATGATTGATGATCAATTTGCACCATTAACACCTAAAATTTTAGAAGCTATTAAAAAGATAACCCCCAACAAGGTTGATTATTTAATTAATACGCACTGGCATGGAGATCACACAGGAGGAAATGAGAACATGGGCAAAGAAGGTGCTTTAATTGTTGCACATGACAATGTGAGAAAGAGAATGAGTTCTGAGAGCACCAGAAGAGGAAGAAAGGTTCCAGCTGCTCCAAAAGTAGCATTGCCAGTCATTACATTTAGTAAAGACTTATCTTTTCATATCAATGGAGATGATGTATTAGCAACGCACGTACACAATGCTCATACGGATGGAGATGCATTGATTTATTTCGCTAATAATAATGTATTGCACACTGGAGATAGCTATTTTCAAACGGGCTTTCCATATATCGATCTAACTTCTGGAGGAAGTATTGATGGATATATTGAAGGAATTGAGAAAATGATTTTAATTGCAGACGAGAATACGAAGATCATTCCTGGACATGGAAATATCGCTTCAAAGAAAGATTTGAAAGTCTATTTAAAAATGTTAAACACCTTAAAGGCAAGAGTAGTTGCTGAAATCAAGAAAGGTAAAACACTTGAAGAGGTAAAAGGAAATAAAGAAATTACCAAAGGGTATGAAGCGAGTAGCTGGTGGATTACGGAAGAGAAAATCAGAGAAACGATTTATACAAGCTTAACGCAGAAATAAACAAAAGCCCGAATCATTTGATTCGGGCTTTTTTGAGTTAGACTAAAAATGATTCTTATTTTTCAATCACCTTGTCTATATCTTTTTTAATTTCATTCAATCTTGCTTCCATAGATTTTACTGCAGTAAGAGATAAATACCTTCCTAGTGGAATAAAAGGAGTAATTGAATCGCCATCTTGATTGGCAATTTTTGTCAACTTTGATTGAATACTATAGCGATTATTAAATGATTTTTCTGATTCTTTAGGATGTGCAAAACCTGCACTTAAAAACATATTAAGAGGAGCTGCCAATTGACTCGAGTATGTAATGGTTTCTGAAGGAGCTACATAATTAGTAACGGCTAGTTGTCTAATACTATATTTTCCTGTTAAGGTAGAATCTTTAGCCAACTCTCTAGTAAGTGCTGCTTCTAGTCGCAATGAAACCGAACCTCCAATGTTATTGTAATATCCTGCGTCTCCAAACTGACCTACCTTGGTAACACGACCAACTGGACTCAAATAAGGGAACCTAGCATTTAAAGACATTGCTGTAGAACGTTTGATCATTTTCTCTTTGTTTGGATACTCAGCAAGTAAGTCTGGGAAAACATCCATATTAAAAGAATCTTCTTTCATGTTCACTGGCGATATGATAAATCGTTGCCCAGTTTGTAATTGAGTAACACTGGTTACCAATAAAGGTCTGATATAATCATATTTACCTTTTTGAGGCATCATTTGTAAATATGCAGCACCTAGAGATTGATCTTCCTCTCTTTTGAATGCGTTAGCAAATGCTTTCTCCCATTCAAATTCTAATATAGCTCCTCTGTCTGGAAAACTTCTAGAGAATAGTCCTGTAATACTGACAAAAGAGTCTCTACCGAGCAAACTTGCTACAGAAGAAGATAGGTAATCTCCATTGTAAATTTTACTTGCTCTATACTCAAAAGGTTCTTCGGATTCAGCTGGGAACGTTAAAGGTTCTGCATTTGGGTTTTTTGATAGCTCGTAAGCTTGCGTGTAAAACATATTATTTCCTACGCCACCTCCAGATGCACCACTTAAGGAAAATAAATACTTTTTGAAATAGTCAGGGTTTTTGTCAAACAAATAACTCTGTACTAAAAATGTCCATAATCCTGCTCTAGATCCTCCTCCTTCAGAAGAGACTAAAATGATAGGGAACGGATTATCTTCGGTACTGTTTAAAATATCGTTCTTTCGATTGGCAATCCACTCTGTGATGTATTCGTTTAACCCTAAACGACTGTCAACATCAATAGATGTTTCTACATGACTCGCTTCATAATGAAGGAAGTTATCTTTAGTTGTTGTAATTACTGCTAGTGCCGCTAGTATGATTAAGAAAAATGGTAACGAAGGAAACCTTTTGTAACGTGCATTAAGATATCTGATACCATTTAAAATAGTATATACACCCACAACGCAAATTAAAACAATAGACAATGGGGTTACAATTTTTAAGCTAGAAGGAGAAATAAATAAAATGATATATGCTAAAAAGATTAAAATCGTCATTACTGTAATTACAGAGGAAGCATATTTTTTAAGACCTAATATGTACTTGTTGTATGATGTCGTAACGATTATAAAGAACAAAGCTAATAGTAATAGCGAGTAAAAGAACAATCGAACATCTCTTTCAGATCCACCTTGATTAAAAAAACCGAAAATGGTAATGACACCAATACATATAATCGCAATAATAAGAGGGAAATATTTAAATTGAAGAATGGGATTGAAAATTCTCAGCAAAAAATCAGCAACCTTTTTATTGAGAATTAAAAACAAAATTCCAATGAAAACTAGTAATCCAGAGTTCCCTAAGAAAAATAATGTTCCATCATATACCTTTTCAAATGTGTTGTTCACGGCAAAAGCAGTGATTAAAATTAAAATAGTGGCAAGAACTTTTGGAAACATACGAGCAATGTATTGTTCTGAGTTTTCTTCATAATCGTCGTCACTTATTGAATTATCATCACTATCCTTAAGTTTAAGAAATACTTCCTTTTCATCTTCAGGAGTCCTAAAAAGAGATTGTTTTTCTTTATGAAAAGATGCTATTTGCTCATCATTCAACTTAGAAGTTAGATAATCAGGGATTTTTGGATAAATATATCCATTGAGTGTACTGATTAAAAAAGCAAACACACTAAGTATGGTAAAGAAAATAGGAACCACAATCCAAGCTGTTTCTGCTTGATTAATCACCATAATTAGGTCATTAATTTGTGGGACAATCCATAGCATTAAATACACTATTACAATAAAAATAATAGATAAAGAATAGGTGCCCATCTGTTGAAGGATCAATCGGAGCCAGGATTTTTGATTCGAGTTGTTGTTGGTTGTTGACATTTTAGTTTAAATTTAATTACTCTTTCTTTTTGTACAGATGATTAAAAATCAATTGATTAAACTGTAACTCTTAAAGATAATAAAACATAAAATGATATGAAATAGGTATTTACACCTTATTTTGATGCTTATAGAAATACTATATTAGAAAGTAGTTATTCTGAAAGTAATACTTAAATTAGGAACCATAAAAAATTAAAAAAATGAGTGGAACAAATGATATTAAAAGTGGAGGACTTGTAACTTTCTCTATTAAAGTAAAAGGAAGTGCTATTCCTGATGTAATCCAAATAAGAGCAATTGAGGTTGAAAAAGGAGTTAATAAAATTTCTACAGCTAAGATTAGTATCATCGATGGAGATGCAAGTTTGGAAAGTTTCAATGTCAGTTCTTCAAATATTTTTGTACCAGGAAATGAACTAACCATAGAGGCAGGATACGATTCAGAGGAGAAACTAATTTTTAAAGGGATAATCACGAAACAAAATATTAAAGTTGATGTGGCTGTTGGTCCAATATTACAAATTGAATGCAGAGATAAAGCAATTAAAATGATTGTTGGAAGAAAGACAAAAACGTATGCTAAGAAAAAAGATAGCGATATTATAAATTCTATTATTGGAAATTATTCTGGATTAACGGCGAATGTCACAGCTTCAGCAACACAATGGCAAGAACAAGTGCAATACTATACAACCGATTGGGATTTTATACTTTCAAGAGCAGAGGTAAACGGGTTTGTTGTAACAACTCTCAACGGTGAAGTAAATGTTTTTCCTCCGGATAAAAATAGAAAATCGGTATTAGGTATTGAGTATGGAAATAACTTATTGACATTTAACGCAGATTTAAATTCTATAAATCAATTAGAAACTGTTAAAGGAAGTTCTTGGGATTACCATAATCAAAAAGTTGTAAATAGTAATGCGAAAAGCAGCTATGCAGGGGCGGGTAATTTGTCGACAAAGAAACTATCGGAAGTGGTTGGATTGAAAGAATACGAATTGCAAACAACGGCGCCTTTAGAGAAATCTGATTTAACCAATTGGTCAAAAGCAGAAATCATCAAAAGCGAATATGCTAAGATTCAAGGAGAAGTAAAGATACAAGGAAGTGATCTTGTAAATCCAGGAAATTACATCACTTTGGATGGATTAGGTGATCGATTTAATGGTGATCATTTTGTTTCAAATGTTCAGCATACAATTGCTGATGGAAATTGGATTACCGAAACGTCTATAGGTTTGTCTTCAACTTGGTTTACACAAGAACTCGATGTAATGGCACCGCCAGCATCTGGTTTATTACCAGGAGCACAAGGTCTTTTTAACGGTGTGGTAAAAAAGATGTATGAAGATCCAGATAGCCAATATCGAATTCTAGTAGATGTTCCAATGTTTGATGTTAATGGAGAGGGGATCTGGGCTAGGTTGTCTAACTTTTATTCAACTTCCGGCGCAGGTGTTTTCTTCCTTCCAGAAGTAGGAGATGAGGTGGTGGTAGGGTTTTTAAATCAAGACCCTAGGTTTCCAATCATCTTAGGAAGTTTGTATAGTAGCACTAAGAACAAACCATATAATGGATTACATCCTAATGAGAACAATTCAAGAAAAGCTATAGCCTCTAAAAGTGGTATTTTTATAGAGTTTGATGATGATAATAAAGTGTTTACTATAGAAACACCTAATAAAAATACAGCAATTTTTGATGATAATAATAAGCGAGTAACAATTCAAGATGAAAATGATAATCGTATTGTAATGTCTTCAAGTGGAATCACCATTAAAAGTGCAAAAAGTATTTCCATAGAGGCAGATCAAAAGTTAACACTAAAAGGGAAGCAAGGAGTAAATATAGAAGCTAGTGAAGGAGATGTTAGTTTAAAAGGGGTGAATGTGAAGGCATCTGCGGACATGGAATTTTCAGCGCAAGGAGATCTGAGAGCACAACTACAAGGAGGTGCAGAGACAACAATCAAAGGAGCAATGGTAATGATTAATTAATAACGAATTAAAGCAACATAGATATGCCAGCAGCAGCCAGATTAAATGATTTTCACGAATGCCCAATGGAATCTCCAGATCCAATTCCAATACCGCATGTAGGAGGTCCAATTGTAGGCCCAGGTCAAACTAATGTTATCATTGGCGGTCAACCAGCAGCAAAAGTTGGAGATATGCTTGTGTGTAAAGGTCCACCAGATTTTATCAGCGAAGGTTCAAGCACGGTGATGATAGGAGGTATGCCAGCCGCAAGAGTGGGTGATGCTACCGCACATGGAGGAAGGATTGTTATAGGCGATTTTAATGTAATCATTGGAGGATAGAAATTAAAAACCCAAATCGAAAGATTTGGGTTTCTTTGTAGCGAAGACGGGAGTTGAACCCGTGACCTCAGGGTTATGAACTAGCAGTTTGTTTTCCTTTAAGAATTTACTATTATTTATTAAGGGAATTACTCCTTTGAAAGAACATCAAAATGGAGGTGGACTTATTTCCTTTGCAGCTAAAAATTGATTTACTGGATTTAAAACAAAATTTGGAGGATAGCCTGAAATGAGTCTAGATCTTGACACATGTCTGCTTACTATCTTTAAATCATCATTGTAATACAATTCGATTAGCCTAACATCATTAGATGTATTTCCTTTAGCTTCATTAACTGCTTCATCAAATGCTGCCTGGTCGAATTGACTGCCTAAGGTGAAAACTTTTGGGTTGTTAGGATGCAAAATATTACCATATACATAAGAGTAACCACCCTTTCTTGGATGCCATCCTATATTTCTACAGTTTCCATGCTGGAGTGTTAGCCTCCCATTTGTATAATATAAGGTGGGTAATTGGTTTGGATTTGCTTGTGTATATCCAATGAGGTCTCCCATGTTTTTTAAACTGACAGCAGGTAAGGTAATTTGTTTATATTCACTATCTCTTATGTACTTAAAGAAGGCTCCAAGTGTATAGTTATAAATAATATCGTCTGATGGGTAAATAAAAAACAGATCCTTATCTGCAAAGTAAAATCCTGGAAACAAGGTATCGGCTTGATTAGCTGTCACCAAATTTGGAGGGTTTGTTGAATAATCATAAATCATAATTAAATTTTTATTGAATAATTGCCTACTCTATTCAGTTTTCGGCTGCCCTGTTGTTAATTTTAGAATCAGAAAAGATTGGTATAGATACTATGGAGACATCCGTAAAAATTTTTGAAATAGTTTCTTTAGCTACTTTATCCCAGCGTTCATTTTTTAGTTGTTTTGGGCTTGTGTTTTTATGATGTATTTGTCCAATGTAAGCATTGGTTGCATTGTTGTTTGGGTATATTTTCTGAACCAGTTTTGACCATACAAATGCATTATCTTCTCCACAATTCATAATTGGAAAGGGGTTAGATTCCCATAGCTTTTTTGTATAACATAGTGTAGCCCCATAAACCCATGGCTTGCCTATGTTAGGGTAATAATACTGCCAAAAATTTAAGGTTGATTTATCATAAAATATAGGTTTGCTTAATCCCGTTATTTCTAGATCTTGACTTCTTAGAAAAGAAAGTTGTTTTTCTATCCAATTTGAATCGTAAAAATCATCATCATCCAAATGAATAATAAATTGACCATTACTCATTTGGCAAGCTTTGTTTCTTTTACTTCCTATATCTAGCTTTTTAGAAAGGAATAAATATTTAATTCTAGGATCACTGGGAAGTAAAAATTTGATGGAATGATCACTATCATCAACTATGATTAATTCCTTATTTGGATAACTCTGATTTAGAAATTGATGTACTGCGTGAGTTATAAATTCTGGACGATTATAGGTAGGCATAATACAGCTTACTAAAGGTTCTTTTTCTTTTGAATTTTTTAAGGATGAAAGGTTTGCTTGGCCAATCTTCTTAGGATTAGAGATTGCTTTTTTTTGCAAGGCAATTAATGAAGCACTGTGCCTTACTACTTGATATAGATTCTGATTAATTAGTTCATTTACAAAAGACATAACACCTGGAAAGGCTAAACAATAGTCATGAAAAAGCACCATTGTTTCTTCATTGAAATTCTTTTCAAAATGATAAAAATCACGTACTACATTTACATAATCATGTAACCCATCTATGAGTATGAAATCTATTGCTTCCTTAATGTCAACTGTATGTGGAGTTTGCTTTATTACTTTAATTCCTCCTAATAATTGTAGGTTTTCAAGGTTGTTCTTGAATGTATTGTAGGATGGAGGATATTGATCAATGGTTGCATCTTCAGCCCCCAACCTTCCTGTAAAATCATCAATGGCAATGATTTTAGATTGGTTATTTACAGACTGTGTTACTAATGCAATAACTGAAGTTGCTTTCCCACAATAACTACCTATTTCTAAAAAAACAGCATTGCTTTTAGTCTTTGCTTTTCTAAGTAACAATTCAACTAATAATTCAAACTCATCGTTTTCTAACCATCCTTCAATATTTTTAATTTTTGGATGAATATTTTTGATTAACTGAAAAGTATCTTCAAAAACATCTTTTGAATGTGAAAAAACATAGTTTTCATAAGATGCTTTTATGCTCTTTCTATTCTGATCTCTTATGTTTCTTGAAATTGGATGAATCCAAAATGACGTTTCTCCTTCAATCGCATTTTGAATGTCATCTTGCGTGTAAATTGATTTATATTTTACAAAATCATAAGTACATGGATTTTCTAATATGGAGTATCCTAATGCAATGGTTAAAGTGGGTAAAATTATTTCTTCACTTGCCCAAATTCTTGTTTTCTTAAGTATTTCTTGAAGTTGATCGTTGGTTCTAAAAAGATGTACTAAGCTTTTAGATGCTCGATAGGTAAAAACAGTAGATGGCCAAAATGTCCAATGTAGAAAGGCATCTTTACCGTTTGGAAATTGATTCAAAAAAGGTTGCCATAATTCCTTTTCCTTGTAAGCTGTTATAGCAGGATCTATAGTTGTATTACTAGTAATTCTAGAAGCTACTTGCCCTAGCATCCCTAATTTAGGGTTGTTTTGAATAACTTCACAGATATAATCTGTATAATTTTTGCCACTAGCAAGTTGATCAGAATCTACTACAGTAATAGTGTCAAACTCCAAAGAGTCAATAGCATATTCCATGCAATCTATAGCGAAATCGTGCAACCAGCCCCATTTTAAAGGTTTCGGGTTAGGATGAATTAATACACCATATTTTTCAAAAGGAAAGTTGGTAAACAAGTCTTTATTTGTCCCTCCATTGTATAATAGAATAGTAGATCTAGGATCTAAATATTTTAAATTCCTCACTAGATCAACAATGCAGTCTTGATTTTCATGAACTAAACAGATAAAAATGTTTTTGATTGGTTTCATACTATTTTCCTTTTCGTGTTAATTAAAAAACCCGTGGAACATGAGTTAACTTTGGTAGTTTGTAAGTGTACTTTATCAAATAGTTGATGAATATGTTTACTGGTCTTGTTTCATATTGACTTATTTTTACATCTGAGGTACCAGGTGTTGTTATAGGAGGACTTGTCTCAGCATTTTTATTTACTGTAGCGGTACCTGCACCATTTTCTCCAGGAGCTGGAGTTCCTGTTGGTTCAGTATATGTATGCTCATGTGTTTGTAAAGCATCATTTTGAGTAGATCCTACACCAGTTGTCGTTCCTCCTTTTGCCGCAGTACGATTTTCTAAAGACGCCTCATCGTCATCGGCACCAACACCTCTTAAAAACTGACCTCTTAAATCTGGGAGGTTAAATTTTAAACCACTTCCAGATCCAGATGAGCCATATAGATCTCCTAATGCTGCGTATAACTCTGGATATTCACTAGCACTTAAAGACGAACCATCACATAACATCCAACCAAATGCTTCTATCGGTTGTGTTGAAGGGGGGCTTGTACTTTGTTGATTTGAAGAAGACGAATAGCTGCTCACATTTCCTGCAAAAGCAGTAATAGAACCCACAGGAGATGTTACATTAAATAGCGAAAAAGTTGAATCATTCATGTGCTTTTATTTTTATAGATTTTTTATTTTGAAGAATTTGCATGGATGTAGGAATTAGAACATCCCATAAATCAATTACTTTAGGATAAGAACTAGGGTTGTGAAATGTTTTTTTAAGATGATAAAGAATTGATAATTGATCTAAATTGATATTACCATTGTTGTCGATATCATCAAAACATGGAGCTAGATTATCTTTTACAGACCAAATAGTTCCTGTATTTAAGAAATAAAGAAAGCCGAAATTAAATTCTGGAGAAATTGGAATAATTACCCTAGCGTAACTTGCCTTAAGGAAAGCCGAAAAGAAATCTGGGGATAATGATGAAACAGAGAAAAGCCCATTTTGATTGTCATATTCATCAAAAAAAGTATAGGACATTTCGTTCCATTCTAATGCTGAATTTAAATATTCATTGATCTCAGATTGATTAAATACTATGGGGGGACTTGCTTGATAATCAAGCATGTTTAAAGGAAGTCCATTCACTTTTAAAGCATTTTCAACCAATTGTCTACGGATATTTTTTTCTAATTCTATTTTTACTGTCAATCGTTCTGTTAATGGGTTTACAGTTTCTTTTTTTACATCAGAACTTCCAATTTTTAAATTATATGCGTTTATTTTTTTTGTAGATGCCTTATTAAAAAGTTGATATAATTCAATTTGCCAGGTTAAAATAGTTTGCGGTAAAGGAGTACAATAAATAGTCACTCCCATTTGAAAATCAGTTTCTGAATTGGGTGGAGATATTTGGATGGTTGGACTATAAACAGCACTAACCGCAATATGTCCTTGCTCATTATTTAAAGGATTAAAATTTTGACTTCCAGTAGTAGAGGTTGTTTGATTAAAAGTGAATGTATTTTGTCCTAAAAAACCACTAACGATAGCTACAGTTTCTCCAGAACCAAAAGCATATTCTATAGTTGCAGAACTGGCAGAATACAAATCAGGTAATATAATTAACTTACTTTGTGATAAAGCAACCACATCAGAAACAACAATTGTCTCTTGTGGGTATAATGGAAATTCTTTTAACTCATAATATTGAGCTATTGATAAATAATTATCTTGAGTTACATCTTGATAAGCATATATTTTAAAATCTTCAAGTGATTTTGGCTTTTCAAGATCGGTGTCTTTTAAAAATTTTGTCTGTTCTATGTACGAATTTGCTGGATTAGGAACAATAAAACTAAAGAGCATCCGATTCCCATAATTGATTACTTTGGCTTGGTAGATTTTGTTTAACCAGCAGTAGATTCCATAAATAGGCTCTTTATTATTACTGTTATTTAGCAAACTAATAGAGGTGTCTTCTAATTCTTTTAATTCGGTATGAGATCTTACTTTATTTATTTTTTCAGAGAATCTTTGTGTTGTTTTAGTTAATATTTTTTTTGCGAATGAGGATAACTGCTTTTTTTCTGGAGTTTGTGTTGTACTTGTTTTTGTATAGGTTCCTTGGATGGTAATATTTGTTGGTGGTCCATATGTAGAAATTAAACCAGGATCTGGATAGTTAGTGGTCTCAGTAGTTTCTGCTATCGCATTCCATAGTTCTTCATTAAAATCTTTATTATCTTCATTTGTGGCTGTAAAAGATTCATTTATTGAAATAGTTTTTGACACTTCTTTATCAATAACTCGATCTAATTTTCTGTTAACAAGTTTTCTTTTTTCTCCAGGCATTATACTAGTTATACTAGCAACTTCCCCTAATTCATAACACAATAATTTGTATTGAACTAATTGCAAATCCCCAATGGCATATGGAAGAATGCGATTGCTTGTATTTACTGGTGGAGAAGATGAATAAGGAGGTAGAGGAAATATGTTTTTATCTAAAACAATATTAGCATGAAATAGAAATGATAATTCACTTTTGTTATATGTTGTAATAAGTTGTGTGTCATCTAAATGATGAAAGATGATCTCTAGAAAATTACAAAGAGTTAATACTTCTATTATTGATGTCAAATTCTCATTTTCATACCCATTCTCTATAATTAAGGCAAAATAAGATTCCCATAATCTTTCTTTGTTTTCTAGATAAGAATCTTCTTTAAGGTATTCTGAAAAACTAAGAGCATCTGTTTTGAAAAAGATTGTTATTTCCTCTGCTATTATAGTTAAGTCTTCTAGTGTATTTAAATGATCATACAATAATTTAAAATTACCGATGTACCCTAGTAATTTATCTACGCTGGTTACGTATTGAGACTCGTAAGGAGGTTTTCCTTCGATGAAATAAATTGCTTCATTTTGTATTCCTTGTCTATCATTTGCTGATTTTAATGAAGAGAGCTTTTCAGAAAAAGTAAAAATTGGTGGACTTCCTAAGTATGATTTGTAATAAAAAAAGTTCAATAATTGTTTAGAGCTTGTGTATTTTGGCCAACCTGAAAGATAGATGTAAGGAAATAAGTCACTAAAAGCACTTGAAGATACTGAAGGATTAACTGGAGTTGTAGGGTCTATAATAGGGTGTTGATCAATGACTTCTATTATTTCTTCAACGATTACATTTTGTGGATCAAAGCTTATTAAAAAACCTTCAGTATGCCATATGTAATTTGCCTTACCTACCTCAAAATAATAGAGGTCAGCAAAAATACCTAAAGTATCAGGAGAATTATAACTACTAAATTTTTCAATTTGCAGTGTGCCTTTTATCGTAATCTCATTTTGAAAAGTATAATAGATAGTGTATGGTGTTGAAATAAATAATTTACCCGTTTTATAATTATCTTGCTTATTGTTCTTCCAAAATATTTTTGTTGAAATGCAATATTCTAACTCGTTATTCCAAATAGGAATTTCAAAGTGAATTACGATATTGTCATTGAGGTTAGGGAATATTTTATCTTCCCATATTTTTATTTCTACTTCCATGGTGCTTAATTTTTATATTACAGGAAATACAACTTTTGAGTTTTAATAAGTGTTATTACAGATAATTAATAACCTTTTTAAAAAGTTATATTAGTGTTAAGAATATCATTTGCTAAATATTCAATGATATCAAAGTGTGAGCCTGTTGCTTTATTTTGTTGTAATAGTTTAATTTCAGTAGCATCTTTTTCAATTTGCCATAATTCTGAATTTGCTAGTTTATCATCTAATGGACAAAAGGGAGATGTCACAAAAATTTCATGATACTCTTGAATAACATTCTCACAAATACCAACTCTAGCTAGGTTTGCTTGCCCAATATTTATATTTCTAACAATACTTTGTATTTCCTTTAAATCCTCAATGCTAAATTCTAAATACAATGAATGGTAATTATTAGGCACTGTATTTAGTCTGCTAAAAAGGATTTCATAATGACCACCATCAATAATGGCAATTCTCAATGTTAACAATGATTGAGAGTAATCCTTAGGGGTAAAACAGAAAGAAATATTACTACCACATGCTTCTATAAAAGCCCTTAAACAACCTTTAAAAGGTTTTTCTTTGTCATTCAAGTCGCTCTCTGGAAAAGTAAATAATCCTGCTCCGTTAACAATAGGATGGCCATCAGGGTAAATGATATTAGATGTCCCATTTTTCTCATGAAAAAAGAAAGCATTCTCTCTTTTTTCAAAGGCTAAAAAATAACCTTCCTTTGAGTATAAAATAGTATTGCATCGCATCGCATATTAATTATTTCTCGAACCATTTTTTAGCACTTTCAATTTTTAAAGAAGTTCCTGTGTTTTTATCTCCAAGAAGTTTTATGAAAACCGATCTAAAACATATAAAATCAACATTCAAAATAGTTCTTCTTATATCTTCAAAGAGAGTTTTGTTTTTATGATTGTATTGTGAAATACTTATAATAGAATCTACTTGAAAGTTAAGGTGACTTCCTTTAAAATATTGCTCTCCAATAAGATAATCTCCTCGATATAATTGTACAGCAATAAATCCGTCCCCTTTTAATTTCTCAAAATCTACAGACTCTTTTCCATTACTATAACCTTGCTGTATTGATGTAATTCCACTTTTAGAAATTATGAATGCTTTTTTTTGTTTGGTGAAACTCGTTTTCAAATTATAAAGAGGAGAGATGTTTCCAGATCTTTCTATGAAACGAAAACCCAAATTCCAATAGACTCTAATTTTATGTGACCATTTATATTGACAGTTTTCTATACTGAAAAAAAAACTTGTCATTGATGATTCTTGAGCCATTGTCTTTTGAGAAAAAACAATGCTATTAAGATCTCTTGTACTAGATAAGTTTGTAAAATAGAAATCCGTAAACATACTACAAGATATTTTTGTTTCTAACTTACCTGAATAGGGTTCTTACCATCAACATATGTTTCATCAAACTTCATAATGTAGCCTAATTCTTCATTATAGGCATTTAAGCCAAAACGAAATTGAATATTTAAGTAAATTCCAGCTGTATCTGCTACCAATTGTAATAACTCATTTAAGTTATTGTTATCTATACTTGTAATTGTAAAATTAGTATTAGGTTCTGGTGGAGAAACTTCATCATTATCAGGTACAGGAATATTATACCAAACACCAGTTTTAGACATACTTATTGAACTTGAAACTCCATTTGGGTCTTTAGTATAATCAACAACTTCTATATCAACGGAAACCAATTTTTGAGAAGTTGGAGGACTCGTGATTGCGCTGTAATTTGCTTTGGCTATAATTTTAACGCCATTATATGGTTCTTGAGAATTATTTTGCGCTTTCCAATTTCCAGAATACCAAACGCTTTCATTTTTATTATCCATTTTTATAACTTTTAATTAAAAGAGACACAATTTTAAAATTGCATCTCTTTATTTAAGACGTAAGCAACTATTGATTGATATTTTCTAAAGAAAAAGTAAATGGAGTCGAGTCCTTTCCAGGTCCTCCACCCGTCATTACAATATCTGCACTTGTAATTCCAAACAAATTAATTTGTGAATTAACCTGTGAAATAATAGCTGAGTCCATTACGTCTCCTTCTTGGACTTGAGAAACGACCCCTATATAAATTGTTGGCTGAAATTCAAAGACTGCTTTTTGTCCAGGAGCTATCCCTGTTTTAGAAGCCAAAAGGTTCCCGTCTCTATAGCAATTAGCGTTGATCGCTCCGGTTTCTAAATTGTTTCTTAGTTCAACTTCGTCGCTACTAGTTGCTGGAGTTGTTGAAAGTTGAAGAACATCTCCAGATGCATCTTTAACCATGTCAAAAGCTTGCCCGTTAGTGGCAGATAATTGAGGAGTATAATTTCCATAAGAGTCACTACTAGAAACCATGAAATTCATAGGATAGGTAAATGGATGATTGTCTAATCGTCCACAGTTTTCTATTACTCTCCAGGCAATTGCGATCTCGCCAAAATCTTCTGCTACGTTTTGTTGAAAAATTACGACACTACTATTATTTGTGTCTGCTGATTTGTTGATAAAATTTAAATTAATATCACTCATGACTTTACTGTTTTTGTTAAAATTTTCTTTTTTATATTTTACCAGTAGCAAACAATTTTGGTCTTTTTTATTTTCTAAATAATCACTATTAAATACACATATTATAGAGATTTTAAAATAGACTTGTTAAAATAAGAACCAATATTGTAAGCTCTGGTTTACTATTCCCTACTCGTAAGGCTTTTCGGGGAACTCCTTCACTTTTAATGTGTGAAACATTTGATTAAGTGTTTTTTTAATTTTAGTAGCAGTTAATTATCTTCTTTAAAAACCATAAATCCGTATTTGTTTTCTTTTAAAATATTGTATTTCGGTTACGCTTGGTGTTGTATGGAAAATGTTACTACTGCAACAATACGAGAGCTATCTAAATCGCTAATATTGTTAGGTAAAATTAAACCCTATTCTATTTATATATGTTGCCGCATTAGTAGCTTTTACTGCATAAGTACGATCAAATATAATTATGTATTAAAATTTCAATTTGTACAAATAATGAATTCTAAGAAGTCAAAGCTACAGTGATCTTTTTAGTCTTTTTTGTATGAAAAAAGCAACTATTTAACTATTTGATTCATTGTTGTATTTTAATTTATCTAAAATGAAAAAACAAACATTGATATCTCGATACTTTGCAGGAGAGCAGCCAAAAGTTTTTTTGAAATAACGAGAAAGGTGAGCAGCATCAAAAAAACCAGCAAGAAAAGCAACTTCATTAACAGATCTATTTTGTTTAGCTAGCAATTCTGCAGCATATTGCAAACGCAGATCACGTACTAATTTTAAAGTAGAAACTTGAAGCAAGTATTGTATCTTACGATTAAGATTGGAAGCGTTCATAAATAGCATTTTAGAGAGTTCTTCTATTGAAAATGTTTCATTTCCAAAATTCTCAATAACAATAATGAATAGTTTTCTCAACCATTTCACTTCATTTTTTAAACAGATGAGACGACTTAAGTAGATTTCATTGATAGGGATTTTCCAAGCTTGTAGTTTAGGTCTTTTAGCAACTATTTTTTTACGGTATTCAGATGGTGAACAACCAAAATCTTGCTTGAATTTACGGCTGAAACTAACTAGTCCACTAAATCCAGCTAGATTAGCTACAGACGATATGGAATACGAGTTTAAAGCCAACATTTTTTTTGCTGATTCCATTTTGTAATGCAAAATAAGTCTCCCAGGAGAGTGCCCAATGAGTCTCTTTGTTTTTCTGTTAAGTTGAGACTTGCTTATCTGTAATAGATCTGCCAATTGCGATACACCAAATGAAGAATTAGCTTTTTTTCCTTTAAAATAGAATTGACTTGTTTTATAAATAATGATTCAACAATACTTACTTCAGTATTAATTTTTTTCATAAGCTCTGGTTCTAAACAATTACTTTTTCTGAATAAATGTTGGTTGAGAAGTATGAATAAAAGAGATATAAAACCTCTTGAGATATTGCATAAATGCTAATATCTTTTGGGGGTTTCTTAAAAAGTGTACGGAAAGTATTTCCGAAAAATCACTTTATAGGTAGAGAATTAATTGTTGGGACGCACATACCTTATAATATCATCTATTTTATCTGTATTCTCAGATTATACTTTTGTTTATGATATTACAGCATAAAATTTTAGAGTTTATTTAGATAAATAATTAAACGCTAAAAATTGCAACTTATAATTTTAAAACACATTTACTTTTCAAAAGGGAATGATATAAATGTCTGATTATTAATTGTTTATTTTTAGGGTATAAATACCCTATTTTAAAAATAACTATATAAACCTACTGTATCTTTAAAGGTTAAAAGAGAAAATAGTTCAGCTCATAAATTGTATAAGAATCTTTTTAATATAAAAATAGTAGCTCATGGAGAGCAAATGAAAAAACTAAAAAGTAACGATTGAATTTGTGTAAAATAAAAAAGCAGCCTATAAAAAGCTGCTTTTCCTTTGTAGCGAAGACGGGATTTGAACCCGTGACCTCAGGGTTATGAATCCTGCGCTCTAACCAACTGAGCTACCTCGCCGTGATTATGAGGGTGCAAATATAATTCAATTTTATAGTTTGGCAAGATGAGATTTTAATTTTTTTTAACTAGATTTAATACCTATATTGGCATACATATCATTCTTTTGTTTACGAACCTTAGAGACAACCAATTAATCAAATAATGGATAAAATTAAATTTGAAATAGAGTTTCCGATTCATGCTTCATCAAGCATGTTGTATCAGCACTTCGCAACACCTTCTGGTTTAGAGGAATGGTTTGCAGATAGAGTAAACTCAAGGGGGAAGGTAATTTCTTTTCAATGGGATGATTCTGTAGAAGAGGCTACAATTATTTCCAAAAAAAATGGAGAGAAGGCACGATATAAATGGTTAGAAAGCGAAGATGACGAAAGTTATTTCGAATTCAGAATCCAAGTTGATGGCATCACAAAAGATGTTTCGTTAATCATCACTGATTTTGCTGAAGAAGATGAAGTTGATGAAGCAAAAATGCTATGGGAGAGTCAGATAGATGAGTTGAAGCATCGTATAGGAGCTTAAGATTTTAACACGAAATATACAAATAGTCTTGGTAGTAAATACCAAGACTATTTTTGTTTATATATCTTCTATTTACAGTAAATTTGCAAAACATTTTCTTAAAAAGATTACTGCATGTTAAATTACAATGGAACTTTAGTAGCATATAATGATGTGAAAATTACTCCCGATAATAGAGGCTTAAAATATGGAGATGCTATTTTCGAGACCGTAAAGATTTTAAACGGACGAGTAGTTTTTTGGGAAGATCATTATTTTCGATTAATGGCTTCAATGAGAATGTTGCGTATGAAAATTCCCATTGAGTTTACATTGGAATACCTTGAAGAAGAAATTTTAAAAACTGTAAAAACAGTTGATTCTAATAACGCTCTTAGAGTTCGACTTTCGGTGTCTAGAAAAGACGGTGGCTTTTACACTCCCGCTACTAATGAAGTAGATTTTCTCATAGAGGCAAAAGAAATAACATACTCAGAAAAAGAAACCTATAGATTAGATTTATACAAAGACTTCTATTTGTATTCAGGTTTTTTGTCTACAGTAAAATCAAATAACAAGTTAACACATACTTTAGCGAGCATTTATGCAAGTGAGAATGAACTTGATAACTGTGTTTTGATGAACGAGCGTAAAGGGGTAGTTGAAGTGACCAACGGAAACATTTTTTTAGTAAAAGATCAAGTTGTAAAAACACCAGCGTTAACTGAAGGTTGTCTAAAAGGAATTATCAGAGGAAAGTTGATAGAAATTCTTTCAAAGAATTCTGATTATACTCTTGAAGAAACAACCATCACGCCTTTCGATATTCAAAAAGCAGATGAGGTATTCATTACCAATTCTATTATGGGAGTTCAATCTGTAACTAATTATCGAAAAAAGGCGTTCTCAAATATGATTGCTAATAAGCTAAAAGCTAGTTTGAAAATTTTAGAAGTAACAGGAAAATAACTTAGTTTAAGTTAATGTCACTTGGGGCATTTGCCCAAATTTTATATTCACCCCCTTTTTGGAGTAATTTATTTTTCCAAAGCGTTTTATTATCTACAGATAAAATGTTTTCAAAATCATTTTCAGAAACAAACCAAGAATTATTAATTAACTCTTCTTTAAGTTGATGTGAACTCCAACCAGAATATCCTAAGAAAAAACGAATCTCTGTACTATCTATTTCTTTTTCCTGTAAAAGTGCTTTTAAGGATGAGAAATTACCTCCCCAATAAATATTATTACTAACTCTAATACTATCTGGGATAAGATCTGGAACTTTATGGATGAAGTAAAGATTGTCCTGTTCTACCGGACCGCCTTGGTAGACAGTAAAAGAACATTCTATTTCTGGGATGATGTCCTTTATGGTAAATTTTAAAGGTCTATTTAAAATAAACCCAACAGAATTGCTAGCATTATGCTCGGTAAGGAGTATGATGGACCTATTGAAAGAATCATCATTTAGAATAGATGGTTCTGCAATTAATAAATCTCCTTTATGTGGTTTTAACTCTGACAATTTGTTTTTTTACTAAAAGTAACGAAAATAAATAAATAAAAAAACCCTCTTAAAAGAGGGTCTTTATATTTTGTTTGGTTACGTTTTAGTTTACAGCACTGCTAAAACCAGCTCCTGCTTTAAACTTAACTACATTCTTAGCAGCAATTTTAATTTCTGCACCAGTCTGTGGGTTTCTACCATTTCTTGCAGCTCTTTTAGAAACTGACCATGTTCCCCAACCAACTAAAGCAACTTTACCACCTTTTTTCAAAGTATCAGTTACATTTCCAGTTAAAGATTCTAAAGCGGCTTTTGCAGCTGCTTTTGAGATTCCTGCGTCAGCAGCCATTGCATCGACTAAATCTGATTTGTTCATAATAAAATAGAATTTAAAATTAATTGATATTTTTTGTGCTTTAAAAGCTTAACAAATATAGACGGATTAGGGGCTTGTGCAAGTTTGCCCTCTTAAAAAGGGGCTTTTTGTTAATAAAAGATGTCAAATTGTTAATAAAGGAGAAAAAAAGAAGTGAAAACCACTCACGCACTACTAGTAAAGGCGTTAGAGCATTTTTGCATCTGGAGAAAATGTAAAGCCATTTAAAAGACTTTTTGCCTCTAATTTTTTCTTTCCTGAGATTTTAATTTCATCAAGAAAGATATAACCACCATTCACACATACTTTAATATCGCTTTTTGAAGTAATTATCTTACCTGTAGTGTATTGGTGTTCAATTTTTTCTTTTCGTACTTTATAGAGCTTTAGACTAATGGTTTCTCCATGATTAGACATCTCTGTCCATGCAGATGGAAATGGATTCAAACCTCTTATGTGATTGTATACATTCTCTAGAGAATCATTCCAGTTCACTTTGCAATTGGAAGGATTTAGTTTTGGGGCACTCTTTAAGTCTATTTCAGGTTGCTTTACAGTTTTTACAGAATCTTTACCAATCAATTGGATGGTTTCTGAAACTAAGACAGCTCCTAGATTCATTAATTTATCATGTAGTTCTCCAACAGTTTCATCTGCATCGATCTCGATTTCCTTTTGCTGTATTACCTCACCGGTATCAATTTTTTCATCAATAAAAAAGGTGGTCACTCCTGTTTTTTGTTCTCCATTAATAATGGACCAGTGAATAGGAGCGGCTCCTCTATAAGCAGGTAATAAAGATGCATGCAAATTGAAGGTTCCGTATTGTGGTAAGCTCCAAACAGATTTTGGAAGCATTCTAAAAGCTACAACTACTTGAA
The DNA here is from genome assembly GCA_049115595.1 of Flavobacteriaceae bacterium. Classification (GTDB taxonomy): domain Bacteria; phylum Bacteroidota; class Bacteroidia; order Flavobacteriales; family Flavobacteriaceae; genus Polaribacter. Next base: position 214,770 of record JAGDZS010000003.1, on the reverse strand, counting down.
GGTTTGCGTTTAACCCTTTTAATTCCTCTAAGAAGTTTGGATCTTTAAGGTTTGTAGGCTGCATTAAGTGCAAGTCTTGAGATACAGCATATTTTTTAACAGCAGATTCGTTTAGTTTTCTTCCTCTACCAGCAGGTCTATCAGGTGCTGTGATCACTCCAACGACATTGAACTGATCTTCAACCATCTTCTTTAAAATTGCAACAGCAAAATCAGGTGTCCCCATAAAAACTATTCGCAAATCTCTCATTTTAGAAAAAATTTAGTGTCGTTAGTGATTCCTATAATGTCCTCAGACAAAAGTTGTCGCAAATGTATTAAAACATCTTCTGGATTTGCTTTGAGTATGGTGATTATTTCTTGTTGAGATATTTTTTGATGTTTTTTTAGAAGCGTTAATAAACCTTCAATAATCGTGGGTGTGTCATTTCTCTTTTTTGAAAGACAAACATCACAAATCCCGCAAGGTTCAGTAGAGGGTTCATCAAAATAATGTAGGATTTGAATGTTTCTACACACCTCGTTATTTCGTATAAATTGAATGAGTTTCTCTGCTTTTTTGACTTGTTGTTGTAAATAGTTCTGAATGCTCTTTCCAATTCTATTAATGGTTTGATCATCTTCCCTAGGCATTAGGAAAAATAACTCTTGATGTGAATTGATTTCCTTATATATAATAACGTTGTCATCATGTAGCTTCTTTAGTTCCTCTTTTACTGTAAGAGATGTTCTGTTTAATTTTTTTGCGAGTTGAAACTCATTAATTGGAGTTTCTTTTTGAAAAATACCGCCATAACTTCTTAATAATAAATCTGTGAGCAGTGTTGTAAATTGCGTTCTCTTTTTATAATTAGAAAGATGCTTAGGATTGATGGTGAACTGAACTGTAGATTTTTTATTGAACTGCTCATTCAAGCGAATGATTTCATGCTTTTTCAAAATCAATAATACGGCTGAAACTTTCTTTGGAGTTAATGCGTATTGATGACAAAACTCTTGAAAATTAAATTGAAAACCTTCTTCGATTTTCTCTCCTTTAGCAACTCGGAAAAAGAGATATAGCTTTTTATGAATCTCTTTAATCTCTTTTATAGAAGGAGTACGATCAATGGTGTTCTTTTTATAGTATGCAATGTCATCTTCATTTTGTAATACAACTGAAAATGATTTCATTCCATTTCGTCCAGCTCTTCCTGCTTCTTGAACATAATTCTCAATGCTATTAGGAAGGTCTAAATGCACAACAACTTTTACGTTAGATTTGTCGATCCCCATGCCAAATGCATTCGTAGCAACCATAATTGGAAATTCTTCTTTCATCCATAAATCAAAAGCTTCTGACTTATCCTTTGAAGGCATTCCTCCATGGTAAAAAACAGAAGCAAATCCTTTGAGGTTAACCCTTGTAGAGATTTCTTCTGCCTTTTTTCTAGAATTTACGTATACAATTGTAGGAGTTGGATTCTTCGTGAAAATTTGTATTAATCGATCTAATTTATTTTCAATAGAAAATATTTGATAGGCTAAGTTTTTACGAGAAAACGATTGCTTAAAAATCTGAGGACTTTTTAACGCCAAACTTTGAACAATGTCATCAACAACTTTATGAGTTGCAGTAGCAGTTAGCGCAATCATTGTTGCCTTGGGAGCGAAGTTTTTAATGTCACTTATTCTTCGATAAGAAGGTCTAAAATCATGACCCCATTCGGAAATGCAATGCGCTTCATCTATGGCAAGAATATCGATTGTTAATTCACTAATTTTCTGAATAATCAAATCAGATTGCAGGCGTTCTGGTGAAAGGTATAAGAATTTTATTCCACCATATTTTACATTGTCAAAAAGAGCAACAATTTCATCTGTGGTTGCTTTGCTTTGAATCATGTTTGCTTTGATTCCTTTTGCCTGTAAATGATCTACTTGATCTTTCATTAATGATAGCAAAGGGGAAATCACTATGCAAGTACCATCACAGAGTAATGCTGGTATCTGATAGCACAAAGATTTTCCTCCTCCAGTGGGTAATAATACAAGCGTATCGTTCTTGCCTAATACAGCATTAATGATCTGTTCTTGATTATTTTTAAAGGAATCATATCTCCAATATTTCTGTAAAATATTTAGTGCTTGACTCATGCATTCGTTTTGAGCCAATTTAAGATAAAATCTGTTCTTTCTTTAATGGAACCAAAAGGAACATCAATAATATGATATCCTAAATCTTCGTATGCTTTTTGAAGGAAAATATCTATTACCAAAGACTCTTCAAAGTTTTCATAACGCTCATTATCGGAAGTGTAAATTTCTTTCCAAGGTTTAAATCGAAAAGCATAATCGTATTTATACTGAATGCTTTTATCTACAAACTCTTTTGGATAAGGCTCATTTGTATATTCTAAATAGGCATATACATCTGGAATCCCTCTGTCAAAAAAAATAGTACTATGGTTACTGGCGTTTGCACTGAGATATTGGTTTTCTCTCCCTTCTAATAGCATTCTACTAAACAGCATAGGATCTGTTAAGAATAATTGTTGAATACCTTCTTGCTGAGCTTTCAGAGTAACCTCTCTAGAAATTTCATGCATACAATGAAACTTCCTGTTTTCTAACTCTGCTAAAACAGAGGATTTTCCAGTACCTGGTCCACCAATAAGTACAATTTTTTTCTGCATAGAACAAAAATATAGTATTAATTTATTATAATGATAATAAGATGTAATTTTGTAGCCGTTTCAAAAATGAATCACCTAAAAAAGAAAGATGAAAGATAACACTGCTTTTTATGAGAAATTGAAAACTCAACTGGATGAAACTACCAAGTTTCCATCTGATTACTTATATAAGTTTATTGTTACTGCTGAGGGAGATAAAGTACAAAAGGTACAAGATTTATTTAATAATAAAGGTGCTGTGATTAATACCAAAAAGTCAAAAACAGGGAAATATATTAGTGTTTCAATAGTTATTAAATTAGCGAGTTCTGAAGAAGTGATTTCATATTACAAACAAGCAGAGAAAATTGAAGGAATTATATCATTATAATCATATGAAAAAAATCATATTACTTATTGTATTACTTGTTGTTAGTGGAACTGTTCACTCTCAAAAAGATGATCAAGCTATTGTTACAGTTAATGGAGAGAAAATAACAATAGGTGACTTTAAAAAAATCTATGAAAAAAATCTAAATGCAATTGATAATGAAGAAGGAAAAGATGTTGCTAAAAATTTGGACTTATTCATTAACTACAAATTGAAAGTTGAACAGGCATATAGTCTTAGATTAGATACATTAAAATCGTATAAGAGAGAAATAGAGACCTACAGAAATCAATTGACAGCACCTTATTTACAAGATAATGAATATTTGAATAAGCTCATCAGAACTGCATACAATAGAACAAAAAACGAAATAAGAGCAAGTCATATATTAATAAGGTTTCCTAAAAATTTCACACCAAAGGATACCGTAGCGGCCTATCAGAAAATTATAGCAGCTAGAAATAGAATTTTAGCAGGAGAATCTTTTAGTAAAGTAGCAAAAGAAGTATCTGGAGATAAATCTGCTGCGATTAATGGAGGAGACTTAGGTTATTTTTCTGCATTCAAAATGGTCTATGATTTTGAAGAAGTAGCTTATGCAACGAAACAAGGAGCTATTTCCATGCCTTTTAAAACAAGGTTTGGTTTTCATATTTTAAAGAGAACTGGCACTAGGACCTCTAAAGGAGAGGTAGAGGTAGCTCATATTTTAGTTGCTGATACTACATCGGTAGGAAAAGTAACCATCGATGAGGCCTATAAAAAACTAAAAAAAGGAGCTTCTTTTAAGGAGATTGTTAAAGAATACTCGAACGATACCAGAACGAAAAGTAAAGGAGGGATACTGCCTAAATTTGGAACTGGTAGAATGTTGAAGCCTTTTGAAGATGCCAGTTTTTCTATCGACAAAGTAAATGGGTTTAGTGTTCCTTTTAAAACAAATTTCGGATGGCATATTGTTAAGCTTGTTAAGAAGTATCCTATAGGATCTTTTGAAGCTATGGAGAAGGAAATAGCGACTCGCGTAAAAAAGAATGGAAGAGCGAAGTTGTCTGACAAAGGGGTCTTAATGAAGTTGAAATCTCAATATAAAATTGAAGAAAATGAAGAGGCTAAGAAAATTCTGAATAGAACAGACCTTAGACTTATTCCTAAAGATTCTCTACAGAATACGTTATTTACCATTAATGAGAAGAGCGTTTTGCAACACTCATTTATTTCTTACATAGTAAATAGGAGACATTTGCCCCTTCATGTCCTTTATTCAAATTTTCTAGATAAGCAGATTCTTGAATATTTTAAGGAAAACCTTGTTAATACAAATCCAGAGTATGCCTATACATTAAAAGAATATGAAGACGGATTGCTACTTTTTGAATTGTTGCAACAAAAAATTTGGAATAAATCGAAAGATACAATAGCATTACAAAAGTATTTTGATGACCACAAAGACAATTATCAAGTCAAAGAAATTTCAAGCATTAAAGGGAAAGTGATGAACGATTATCAAACTTTTTTAGAAGAGAGTTGGGTAAAAGAGTTGCGAGCAAAGAATAAAGTTAAAATTCATAAGAGAGCTTTAAAGAAGCTCATCAATTTCTATAGAAGAAAATCTTGAGAAAATATTGTTTCATACTGATTGTTTTTTTCTTTGCGTCTTGTGAATCTCTAGGTTTGCAAAAGAAAGACACAAAGAAAGAACAACCTATTGCTACGGTTTACAATAAACAACTGTATAAAGAAGACATAAGAGATCTTTTACCTAAAAGTATAGGAAAGAGCGATAGTCTCATACTTGTACGAAACATTATTAATAATTGGGCAACGAAACAACTATTATTAAAAAAAGCAGAAGAAAACAATTCTCAAAATGATAATTCTGAGATTAATCAGTTGGTAAAAGATTATAGACAAGCTTTGCTTATTAATGGTTATAAAGAACGATTAATAAAACAGCAACTAGATACCGTAATTTCAGAGAATGAAGTTGATGATTATTATAAAAAGAATCGTGAAAACTTTAGACTCAATGAGGAGTTAATAAAAGTAAGATACCTGTACTTTTCTAATAGTTTACTGGATAAAAAAGAAGTGGTTACGCTTTTTAAGAAAGGAGATATAGAATCATTAGAGGACTTAGAATTACGTCAATTGAGTTTTAAAAACATGATGTTAAACGATTCAATTTGGTCTAGTTTAGAGAATGTTTTGTTAAAAACAACTTTTTCACGCGATAATTTGTTAAAAAAAACAAAATTTCTCCAAAAAGAAGATTCATTAGGTTTATATTTGATCGCTATTAGAGATGTTTTAAAGAGGAATGATATAGCTCCTATAAGTTATATTAAACCAACAGTTAAGCAGATGATTTTACATCAAAGAAAGCTTCAATTAATAAGAGATATAGAAAAAATAATCATAGAAGATGCAATTCAAAATGAAAGTTTTAAGATTCATTAGTTCAGCACTATTTGTGTGCCTATTTGTAAATAATATTCAAGCTCAGAAAATCAAGATTGATGGAGTAGGAGTTGTTGTTGGGAAAAATATCGTTTTAGAATCCGATATTGCAAAATTTAAATTGGATTTAGAAAACAGTAGTGAAGGAAAGATTAAGATTACTGACTGTGAAATGTTAGAAAAATTAATGTTGCAAAAACTATTAGCTCATCATGCTGTTGTAGATAGTATTGTAGTTTCTGATGCAGAGGTAAATGGACAGGTCGAGAGAAATATACAGTACTTCGCTCAAGAGTATGGTTCTGTTGATAAAGTTGCTGAGAAATATGGGTTTAATGATTTAGAAGATCTAAAGAAAGAATTATTTACTATTGAAAGAGAAAATTCTTTAATCAGAAAAGAACAAATGAGCCTTACCGAAAACATAGATGTTACTCCAGAAGAAGTTAGAATCTATTATAACGGATTGAAAGAAAAAGGTGAATTACCTGAATTCCCTGCTGAGATTCAATTAGCACAGTTGGTTTTAAATGTAGAGTCAACAGAAGAAGAAAATAATAAAATTCTAGAGAAGTTAAACGAAATTAAAAAACAGATTGAAGAAGGTTCTAGTTTTCGTATGAAAGCAATTATCAACTCTGAAGATGAATCTGTAGCTCAAAATGGAGGGAACTTAGGAGCGATCACAAAAGAGACTCCGTTTATAAAAGAATTTAAAGAGGTTGCATTTTCATTGGATGTAGATCAAGTATCTGAACCTTTTAAAACAATCTTTGGATATCATATTGTTCAATTGCATGAAGTTAGAGGAAACGCAAGAGTGGTTTCTCACATTTTAATGAAGCCAGAGATTCCTGAAAGTAGATTGAAAGATGTAAAAGAGAAAGTTGAAAAGCTGAAAAAAGAAATTGAAAATGGAAACATTTCGTTTGAAGAGGCTGTTAGAGACTACTCTCAAGACAAAGCAACAAAAAACAATGCAGGATTGATTGTTAATGAACGTACTGGAGAGTCAACATTCGATTTAACAAGAATGGATCCAGCTTTGTATGCTAGAGTAAGTGATTTGCAACAAGGTCAGATTACAGATGTTTTTTATGATGAAACTAGAGGAGGAGCTAAGATGTTTAAGATTATCCTCATGAAAGAAAGAACCAATACACACATTGCTGATTTGGTAGACGATTATGTAAAGGTTCAAAGTTTAGCGCTACAAAAGAAAAGAGAAGAGGCTATTACAAAATGGTCTAAAGAAAAAATTGGAGATACCTACATTAAGATTAGTAACGAATTCCAGAAGTGTGTTTTTGAAAAGAACTGGAAAAAAGAGTCGTCTAAATAATGTCAGATGTTAAAGCGATTGACAATTTAGTTGTCAAGTTTCAGAACTTAAAAGCTGAGATAGGTAAAGTAATTATTGGTCAAGAAGAAGCTGTTAATAATGTACTTATTTCTGCTTTTTGTGGAGGACACTCATTATTGATTGGAGTGCCAGGATTGGCCAAAACTCTTTTAGTGAATACTGTTGCTGATGCTTTAGGATTGGATTTTAAAAGAATTCAATTTACACCCGATTTAATGCCTTCTGATATCTTAGGAAGTGAAATTTTAGATCAAAACAGAGAATTTACTTTTATTAAAGGACCTATATTCTCAAACATTATACTTGCAGATGAAATTAATAGAACCCCGCCAAAAACACAGGCAGCACTATTAGAAGCAATGCAAGAAAAATCAGTTACAATTGCAGGTGGTCATTATAAATTGAATTTACCTTTTTTAGTATTAGCAACTCAAAATCCAATTGAGCAAGAAGGAACGTATCCTTTACCAGAAGCTCAATTAGATCGATTTATGTTTTCTATTAATTTAGAATATCCTAGTTTTCAAGAAGAGGTTGAAGTAGTTAAAAGTACCACCACAAATATTGTATCTAAAGCCAGTGCTATCTTTTCTGCAAGTGATATTATAGAGATACAAGAATTGATACGGAAAGTCCCTGTTGCTGATAATGTTATCGAATATGCAGTTCGCTTGGTTTCTAAAACTAGACCGAAAGGTAAAGATACACCAGAGCTAGTGAAAAAATATTTAGATTGGGGAGCAGGACCAAGAGCTTCACAGAACCTAATTCTTGCTGCTAAAGCTAACGCCGCTGTTCATGGTAAGTATTCGCCAGATATAGAAGATGTAAAGGCTGTTGCTATTCCAATTCTATCCCATAGAATTGTAAAGAATTATAAAGCAGAAGCAGAAAACATTACTGTTTCAGACATTATAAACTCATTGTTATAATTCTTCTTTGGCTTCGAAAAAGCTAAAAACACTTCCTCCGTATTTTTTTGAATAACTGAAAGCTTCATGAGAAGAAATGTCCATGTACTTAGAATGTTCAATGATTAAAACTCCTTCGTCATTTAATAGTTTTCTTTCAAAAACGATATCTGCAATCGTAAGAAACTTTTCTACCTCCATATTGTAAGGAGGATCGGCAAAAATGATATCGGATGTTAGTGGTGTTTTTTCTAAGAACTTAAAAACATCGCTTTTGTATGCGTTGATGTTCATCTCAAATTGCTTTGAAGTGTTGTTGATGAACTTCGTGCAATTGAAATTTCCATCAATAGCATAGATGCTTTGAGTACCTCTTGAGGCAAATTCATATGCGATATTACCAGTTCCCGAAAACAAATCAATTACGGACAGGGAATCGAAGTAATAATGATTGTTCAGAATATTGAACAATGCTTCTTTGGCCATATCGGTCGTAGGCCTAACGGGTAAATTCTTTGGAGCGGTGATTCGCCTACCTTTCAATCTTCCTGAAATTACTCTCATCCTAGTAAAATGAAATTTGAATGTTGATAAAGTCCTTTTTCAGCATCAACAATTGATGTATCAACTTTTAAGAAATGACAGTTTCTAATATATTTGTAAGCTATTTGATACAGTTCAGATTGATCATTAATATCTCCTAATAATGTAACTTGTATCGTATCAGGATCTATTTTTAACTGCTCTAAAGTGAAAAGGGTGTAATAGATGAAATCTTCTTTTGAAGTAAACTCAAAAGAGTTGTAAAAGGTTAGCTTTTGTTCATTGATTACTACAATATCAAAAAAACTCTCATTTACATGAATATAAAAACTAGAATTTGCGTTTGAAACACTTACTAATTTTTGAACTAACAATGTACTATGATGCTTGTATTCAAACTCCCCAAAATTTTGAAATAAGAAATTATTAATATTTACATAAGGAATGTAAACATTCTTACAGTCTAGTTCTTCAAGGTCGTCATAGACTATTAAGTCCGTAGTAATGGTCCTAATATTAAACTTTAAATAGCTTTTAAGGGCGTCTTCTTTAAAATAAGTAGTAGGAACAAAACTGTTCAAGTTGTTTTGATGAATCACTTGTACTGTCTCGAAATCATCTTGTAGGGAAGCATCTTTCTTAAAGATATCTTTAAGGTTTTCAAGAATAGCTTCTGGAGAATTCGATTTCTCTTCAAACGTATACGATGTGAACTGATAGGTTTCATCATTAAAGTTTGAAATACAAAAAGAAAATCCATCCAAACTGAATTGGATGGATAATTTTCTTTTAGAAATATCTTCTATAGATTTATTTATTGTCTTCTTTAGCACGATCTTCTTTATCGTATGATGGTGGCCAATTTCCTCCTGTGGTTACTTCGTTTAACGAACCAACGGAAACATATTCACCTTTGATTTGATCACTAGCTATCGCTTCTTTTTCTTGCTTCACTAATGAAATATCCATTCCTTTTAAAATAGCATCTTTTTCAGTTCTTGCTTCAAATACAGGAACTAGAAGTCCAGCTAATTTTTCAATAGTACCTACTTCTAACTCAAACTCTTTTCCGTCAACTCCAGGTACTTTAAACATGTTTTTATAGTCTCTGTCTTGGAAATCTTTTAAGATAGGTTCATAGCCTATTGTGTCTTTTATCCTTTTTTCAACATCAACCATTACAGGTTGCCATTTACTTCCTTTATTTACTTTAACAACAGTATCTCTTACTTCTATTAAAGCACGTTGAGCAGTATCAATGAAACGGATTAATCCAGCTTTGTCTTGTGTGTATTGACCATTCACTTCTTTGTATGCAATTTCTGCGTCTCTAATAATTTTTAAACTCTTAATGACTTTCGCATATTTTACTCTTTTGTTCTTGTCAAAGTTGATTGGTCTCATTACACCATCATAAATTTTGAAAACTAAAAGAGCCGCTAATGCTAAAAATACTACAGAAGCTATCCATCGTAATTTTAATGGTAAATATTTAACTATTAAAAAAGCTAAAACAAATGCAACAATAACAGCTGCAATAATCAGTATAATCATTTTGTAAATTTATTAATTGGTAACACTTCTCGCAAATCTACAATTTTTTTTCAACGATAAAAATTTTTGAAGACAAATCAACGTATCTTTAACGCTTTAAAACTTACATGCTAGAAAAGACCACCGATTTTTACAAAGAACTGATAACAAAGTTCCCCTATAAACCCACTTTAAAGCAATCGGAATTATTTCATTTGTTGGTTGATTTTGTTTTTTCAAAAGATGAACAGTCTTTATTTTTGTTAAAAGGGTATGCAGGAACAGGAAAAACAACAACAATAAGCACGTTAGTTAATAATTTATGGAAAACAAGAACAAAAGCTGTCTTATTAGCTCCAACAGGAAGAGCAGCAAAAGTAATTTCTGTTTATTCTAAAAAGCAAGCACTTACAATCCATAAAAAAATATACTTCCCTAAGAAGCAAAAAAATGGTTCAGTGGATTTTGTCCTTCAACCAAACAAGCATAGAAATACAATTTTCATAGTTGATGAAGCATCAATGATTCCTGATAGACCTCAGAATTCTAAGCTTTTTGAAAGAGGTTCTCTTTTAGACGATCTCATCTCTTATGTTTATTCGGGCCATCAATGCAAGTTGCTACTGATTGGTGATACGGCACAGTTGCCTCCAGTAAAATTGTCTGTGAGTCCAGCATTGGAAGAAGATAAATTGAGGTATGACTACCATAAAAACGTTCAAGAAATAGAGTTGAATGAAGTTACGAGACAGCATGAGAATTCTGGAATTTTAGCGAATGCTACCTTATTGCGATTGTTAATACAAAACGATGCTGTTAATTTTCAGTTCGACCTAAAGTATCCAGATATTGTTAGGTTGGTAGACGGATATGATATTCAGGATGCAATTACTGGTTGTTATGACAATGATGGAGTAGAGGACACGGCTTTTATTGTGCGATCTAATAAAAGAGCAAATCAATACAATCAACAAATAAGAAGTCAAATTCGAGGACAGGAAAATGAGATTTCTACTGGAGATTATGTGATGGTTGTGAAAAATAATTATTTCTGGTTGAAGGATTCTTCTGATGCTGGATTTATTGCAAATGGAGATACCTGTGAAGTGTTAAGAATTAACTCTATTAAAGAGTTATACGGCTTCCGTTTTGCTGAAGTAGAAATAAGAATGATTGATTACCCAGATCAGAAACCATTTGAAACAGTACTTCTTCTAGATACATTAACTAGTGAAACGCCTTCATTAAGTTATGAAGAATCAAACAAGTTGTATGAAGCCGTTAAGGAAGACTACGCTCATGAGAAATCAAAATACAAACAACTGCTGGCTATTAAGAAAAATAAGTACTTCAATGCTTTGCAAGTGAAGTTTTCATATGCAATCACCTGTCATAAGTCGCAAGGAGGACAATGGAGAACTATTTTTATAGAACAACCATACTTGCCAGAAGGCCCTTCTAAAGAATACTTGCGTTGGTTGTATACGGCTGTTACCAGAGCTCAGGAAAAACTATACTTGATTGGTTTTAAAGACGAATCCTTCGAAGAGTAGCCTTAGTTAAATAAGTAGCTAAAAAAGAGGCGACCATAATCATTTCCTTTGTTCATTCGTAAGTTGGCTAATTTATTACTATGAAAATGATATCCATACCCAAAATTCCATCGATTTGAAGTGAATTTAAATCCTACTTCTACATCAAAACGAAAAGATTTAGGATTAAAAGTAACAGGGCTATTGTTGTTGAATAAGCTTCCTTCTATTGTAGCATCATAAATTACATAGGTTAAAGATGTACGATAGTAAAGAAAAGATTCTATACCTCTTGTATAATTGGTATTCTCATTATTCAATGAAGTGTTGAAGGCAATTGAGTTCTGAATGGGTTGTAGTTCTCTAAAACCTATTCTTCCCATGAATCCAGAAGTTACTTCATTAAAAATAGTTCCTAATCGAAGACGATTTGTAAAATTGATGTCATAGTGATTGGAAGTATTCGTACCCAGTGATTTAATATAGTCTACATCAAAATTTATAGCAAGTGTATTTTCAATTTGATACTTCCATCCTACAGGAAGATCAAAGTTATAAATACGATGAATAGCTTTCTGAAGCTCTTCTCCCATAGATCCTGGTCCTACAACACCAAACTGAATGTTTGTCTTTAAAATCCTCTTGTTTTTATAAGCTCTTAAAATTCCAAAATTCCCATACAGGTATCCAGCAAAAGGCCTATCATGAGCCAAGACATTCGTAATTGTAGGTCTAAATGGTGTGTAAATTTCATGTCCTATTTGAAATTCATAAATCTTTTTTTCTAAGGTTCCAAAATTTGAAGCCAAATATCGATAGGACAAGAAAAGACCATTGCTATAATATTGATCCTTTTTTACCGAAACATATAAGTCGTTGTCGCTAACAAAACTAAATTCTTTAGAAAATTTTTGCTGAGAAAATCCAGCTGTAATCACAAAAAAAAACAATCCTAAAAAGGTATACTTCATAAAAACAAATATAGGATATGTTAATAAAACATGAAGATGTAAAATGTGTTAAAAAAAAGTAATATTTTAGAGCGCAATATCATAAAAAGCATGAATAATTCAAAGCCATCATTAAACTCAGAAGATTTTCTTACTTCCACTACAACAAAAGAATTGTTGTCTGTGATGAAAGAAAAAGGAATTCCACATCAAAAGATTGTGGAAACGTTGGAATATGAGAAACAATTAAGGCATTTACAAATAGAGTTGGTGAAGCTGCAACAATGGATTTTAAAAAAGAACAAAAGAGTTGCTGTTATTTTTGAAGGAAGAGATGCCGCTGGGAAAGGCGGAAATATTAGACGATTTATGGAGCATCTAAATCCAAGATCTTCTAGGCTGGTTGCTTTGAATAAGCCGACTAACGTAGAAAAAGGGCAATGGTATTTTCAGCGTTACATAAAAGAGTTGCCAAACCCTGGAGAGATTGTTTTTTTCGATAGAAGTTGGTACAATAGAGCTGTGGTTGAACCTGTGATGGATTTCTGTACACAACAAGAGTATAAAGAATTTTTGGTGCAAGTGCCAGAATTTGAGCATATGCTTTATGAAGATGGGCTTATTGTGATTAAATTTTGGCTTTCTATTTCTAAAGAAGAGCAATTAAAACGATTTGATGCTCGAAATGCAAATCCTTTAAAGAGATGGAAGTTTAGTCCTGTAGATAAAAAAGGACAACAGTTATGGAACACCTATACTCATTACAAGGAAGAAATGTTTAGTAAAACACATACTTCTTATTGTCCGTGGATGATTATTAAAACCAATAATAAAAAAACAGCTAGGTTAGAAGCCATGCGTTATGTACTTTCTAGTTTTGATTATGAAGGTAAAGACAAAGCATTAACAATATTAACCCCAGATCCTAACGTTGTGATGCGTTATTATAGATCAGCTCATCAGATAGATTAAGAATGGAAAGAGAACTGACATCTTTAGAGCTTAAAAAGCTAAATACAAGTAAAACATTAACAGCCTTGCTTTCTAGAGAGCCTATTAATGTTGATAGGGCTATGCGTTATGCAGATTATGAACGCAAGCTGAAAAGGTTGCAGACTGAAGTTATTAAACTTCAAACGTGGGCTATTGAAAACAATGAAAAGATTATTGTATTGTTTGAAGGAAGAGATGCAGCAGGGAAAGGTGGAGCTATTCGTAGAATTACTGAAAGAATAAATCCAAGACATATTAGAATTGTAGCACTTTCTAAGCCTACAGAAGACGAACAATCGCAATGGTATTTTCAACGCTACATACAACAACTCCCAAAAGCTGGGGAGATGGTTTTCTTTAATAGAAGTTGGTATAATAGAGCAGTAGTGGAACCAGTTAATGGATTCTGTACCCAAGAAGAGTACGAGATATTCATGACTCAGATTAACGATTTTGAGAGAATGATCTTAGATTCTGGAATCCACTTAGTTAAGATTTACATGTCTATTTCTAAGAAAGAACAAGCAAAGCGTTTCGATGAAATAAAAAATGATCCATTAAAACAATGGAAAATGTCTCCTGTAGATGAGAAAGCTCAAGAGTTATGGGATGACTATACAAAATACAAAGATGCAATGTTTGAAAAAACAGCTACTGAAAAATCACCATGGAAAATTATTAGAGGTAATAGAAAGACAGAAGCTAGGGTAAATGCGATAAATCACATCCTTAAAAGTATTCCCTACGATAAAGAAATAGAAATCTAAGCTACAGATTAGATTTTACTTGATTAAAAATAAAATATACTTCAGAAGCAATAACCTCATTCGTTTTTAAGTAAGCTTTTTCTTGTTCAGATGTATTATCTGCGTACTTAGGGTCCTTATAAGGAAGGTGAAAACGATGAATAGCTTCAGGGATAAAAGGACAATTTTCATCTGCACTATCACAGGTAGTTATTGCAATGTATGGCCCATTATTTAAAGGGTGATCAAATGTTTTTGAAAAGCCTAGTAAGTTCTTGTCACTTCCTTCAAAAGAAATTTCATATACAGGATTCTGATGAGAGAATTCTTTAATATGAAAGATAAAACCTACTTCTTTAAGCGTTGCTACAGTGCTTCTGTAGAAAGCAGTAGCTTCTGTTCCACCAGAAAAAGGATGTACTTCTAAATTAAAGTAATTTGCTGCATAGAAAGCCCATACTTGACCAAGTTGACTTCTTCTTGAATTGTGAGTACAGATGTAATTGATATTAACAAATCCATTCGATTGATAAACTTCAGTGATTTTTGCAGCAACTTTTATTAAAAGTTCTTTTCTGCTTTCTTCAATGGTGTTGTTTTTATAACTATTCTCAAAGAAATCTTTCGTCTTGATGGTATCAGTTTTAATCATCTTCTTACTTTTGTTGCAAAGATAAAGAATCGCAAATATCTTACTCATTAAGTAAAAGTTAAGAATGCATTTCGAAATAGGTCAAAAAGTCGCAGTACTCGATGATGTTTTAAAAGGAACTGTTGTCAAAATAGAAGGAGATTCAATAGAGGTAGAAGATACTGATGGGATGCTTTATCGGTTTGATAAAAGCGAACTTGTGGTCATTGAGAAAGAACAATATGAACTTTCAAAGTATTCTGATATTTCAAATTCATTATTTCAACAGAAAGTCCAAGAAACCAATCAGAAAGGGAAACGTTTCAAAAAACAAGAGAGTGAAGTTGTTTTAGAAGTCGATTTACACATTCATCAGCTGGTAAAAAAGACAAGAGGAATGGATAATTTCGATATGCTCTCTTTACAAATTGAAACTGCGAAAAGAAAATTAGAATACGCTATTTCAAAAAAAATTCCAAAAGTCATCTTTATTCATGGTGTAGGAGAAGGAGTTCTTAAAAATGAATTAATCTACCTATTTAAGAGATATCCTTTAGACTATTATGAAGCTTCGTATCAAAAATATGGAATGGGAGCAACAGAAGTGTATATTTATCAAAACCCTAAGTCATAATTTATAGATACTTTTGCATCGTAAAACGAACTTCAAGAAATCAGATAATTAGTTAAAATTTAAACCAGTGAAAAAAGTGTACTTAGATAATGCCGCAACAACTCCAATAGCTTCAGAAGTTATTGAAGTAATGCAGTTATCTATGCAAGAAAATTTTGGAAATCCTTCATCGATACATCAATATGGAAGAACTGCTAAGACGGCGGTTGAGAATGCAAGGAAAAAAATAGCAAGTTTTTTTAATGCGACAGCATCAGAAATCATTTTTACAGCTGGAGGTACTGAAGCAGATAATTTAATTCTTTTCAATGCTATATCCAATTTAGGAGTTACTAGAATTATTAGTTCTAGAGTGGAACATCATGCGGTGCTGCATACCATTGAATTTTTAGAGAAAGAGCATGGTGTTGAGGTAGTTTATTTAGATACTGATGCTAATGGCTCTATTGATTTGAATCATTTAGAGACGCTACTGAAGAATACAGGTCAAAAAACATTAGTCAGTCTCATGTATATAAACAACGAGATTGGAACCATCTTACCGTTGCAAAAAGTCTCGGAATTATGTAAAATGTACAGTGCTTTGTTTCATTCTGATACGGTACAAGCAATTGGGCATTATGAGATCGATTTACAAACAACAACTGTAGATTTTATAGCAGCGAGTGCACACAAATTCCATGGACCCAAAGGAGTTGGATTTGCTTATTTTAGAAAAGGTTTTGGAATAAAACCGATGTTGCATGGTGGCGATCAGGAAAAAGGGGCTAGATCTAGTACTGAAAATGTACATAGTATTTTAGGAATGGAAAAAGCTTTAGAACTTGCTTCTAGTTCTTTAGAAGAAGATAAGATTGCGATGAACTCATTGAAGTCTTTTTTCATTGATGAATTAAAAAAAATCAACGATAAAGTTCAATTTAATGGTGTTTCTTCAGATCTTGAAAATAGTAGCTGTACAATTTTAAATGTATTACTACCCGTTAAAAATGAAATGCTACTGTTTAGTTTGGATTTACACGGAATAGCAGTTTCTGGAGGAAGTGCTTGTCAAAGTGGAAGCAGTAAAGGGTCTCATGTCCTTGCAGAAATTTTAAATGAAAATGAAGAAGAATTAACATCCGTTCGATTTTCATTTAGTAGATATACACAACAAGAAGAAATAGAATATGCCCTTACAAAAATAAAAGCGCTATTATCATAAGACAACAGCGCTTTTGCTTCGAGGGAATTTAATATCAATCAATCACTATTTTTTTAGAAGTTTCACCTTTTTCAGTAGTTACTTTTACAATATAAAGTGCTGCTGGCGGATTGAAGTAGAAACGTTCTTCATTGGTATTTGTAAATGATTTCCAGGTCTTTACCTGTTGTCCGAGAAGGTTGAATACTTCTACTTTTTTAATCGCGCTACCATTGTTATTTCTAATGATAATCTCATCTGTTGTATTGTTTCTAAAGACATTGAATCCTTGGAATAAAGGGTTGTCTTCTGTGCTTAAAGCTGTACCACCAAAAAGAATTACAAATCGGTTAGAATAAGTTCCTCTTGGAAGGTCTAATTCTACTGGATTCTCGAGATTGTATATGCGTCCTGTGAGTAAGTCTCCTAAATAGATGGTGTATCCATCCATATTGTCTACTTCATCTAATGTTACAAAAACAGGATGATCAGTATCAATTTCAAATCCTAAAGGAACTTGTAGTTCAGCACTTAATGCTCCGACTCCCGCAATAATTAAATTACTGTCAATTTGGTCGAAATCCCAGAACATGTCAGTTTCCTGTAAATCGAAGACCTCACTGTCAAATCCACTATTGTAAGCAAAATCATTTCCTTCTTTAAAGTTAATTCCTAACTGTCTGTGAATTTCTGCCTCTGTATCATTTATATAGTCCATTCCAATTTTAAAGTTTGGAAGTTCTTCTGGTACAGTTTGAAAGAATATATTATTTGTACTTGCTGTTCTTTGTGAATTTTGAAAAGTTACAGTTCCTCCTTTGTTTGCTGGAGCAGAAACAAAGAATCCCTGTCCTACAGCAATAAATTGCGGAGGGGCTGTGTAAGTTCCATCTCCAAGACCAGCAGTTCCATCAACAACAGAACTTGCAGCAACACCCATGGCTTGGTTACGTTGAGAGTATCCTCCAATGTATCCATTCTCTGCATGTCCTTCTACTTGCGTAGTAGTAGAGCTTTCTCCTTGATGTTCCCAGAAGTATAATGTTCCATCAATAGCAGCATCATTGTCAGTAATAAATTGTTGTGTATCTATAACACTCGGGTATGGATTTCCTAAAAGGGAAGAGGTTCCTGGTGTTAATGTTTTAGTATAAGATCCATCATTAGGTGATCCCATAAAGGTAAAATTCTGAGGATTACGTCCGGTACTCTTCATAATATATCCTTCACCAATATTAATAGTTCCAGTGTTTAATTTCTGAACCCAATCATCTCTAGTTACTCCATTGAAGTAACTATAGATCCACCATGTTGCAATGGTAATAGGATCGGTTGGTAGACTGTTTAATGTGCTAACATCTGCTAAGTCACGATCTCTCCAATTAATAGACGTAGTTGTAGAATTTTCTGAGGTTGGAACCGTTCCATCATACATTACTGTTTCAACAGTATATGTTGAGTTTCCTAATGTAGTAACTACAGGAGAGGACCAGTAATTGTATCGATAGGTACTTGGTGTAACACTTGCTTGATCTCTATAGATCACCCCATTTCCTGTTACGTTAGAAAGTCCTGTATGTGATTGTACCAATTGTGCATCTCCGATTAAACGAATCTCACCATCTAGAATAAACTCGCCGTCAAACTCAATAAATAAGTCATTACTTACCACTAACTTAGAATTTGCTTTTACCCATAAACAACCTACGTTTGCACTTGCGGTCATCGTTGCATTGTTTAATGAAGTTTCTGCATCAATTACCAATACTTTACCACCATCAATTCCTGAACCGATTGCATCAATTGCAGGAGCTGCATTTGTACCAGCACCACCTGTCCAGTTAAGGCTACCAGTAGTTGTTGTGTCTCCATTCCAGAAGATTCCAAGGACCTCAGAGTATGTGAAGTATTTAGTTCCATCAAAATCATACTCAGCTACATAGTGGGCTACTCCATTGATTGTTCTTGTTGTAACAGGAATGTGTTTCACATTGGTTGTGAAATTTTCATCATCTGCAATTTTTAAAACGATAATTTCTGTACTTTGCGTCGTTAAAGCAGCATCAATAGTTGCTTGCACTGCGGCAATTTCAACAGTTCCTACAGACCCTGTTTCTACAATTTTCCACTCTCTATCTAGTTCTAATTCGTTTTCACAAAGTAGTGTCACAGAAGAAGTATTGGTATTGTTTACAGTAACTCCATTGTGTCCCCACATTAAGAAAGAGCCATTAGCGAAGGTATTGCTATTGCTAGCATTATTAGCAGCCACGCTACCTAATCCAATGGAAACAATAGAGCTTGTATTAATGGATCTAGATTGTTTTTGGTCTAAGAATTTACCATCGTCACGTCCAATACCTGCTACATCGTTATGATATGCTGAGTTTTCAGATTCATCCCAAACGATAAAGTCAGGAGAACCTTCTATAACATAATCACCTTCAACAATAGCAGCATCATTGTCGGAAATATCTAATGTGATACCATATTTGATGGCTAAATACGAATGTATTTTTTGTTGTTCTGCGCTTGTTGGTACTGTATTGAATACCATTACTTCAGCAATCTGTCCACTAAAGAAGTTAGCGCCAGTATTATCAGAGCCAATAAATGAAGAGCTATTGTTTGACGTAAAAGTTGTAGAACCACCAGTGTTATTTGTTGCGAGCTCTAATCCATCTCTGTAGATTGCTTTATTTGTGCCAGACGGGGTAGAGGTTCCAGAGCTAGAACCACCATTCCATAAATTGAATTCATTGATAGTACCGCCCCAAGCAGTTGTTAATGTAGTTCCTGTTGCATTGTTCAATGATAACAAGCTACCAGCAGTTGGAGCTTGAAACTCAACAGCACCACCAGTTACTGCATTAGAAAAGATAAAAGAAGCATTAGTTGCTGAAGTAGAAGCACTCACTCCATACACCCATATATCATTATTAATGACTCCATTTCCTAAGATTCCTCCACCAGTAATTTCTAAATCTTGCGTTCCAGTAAATTGTAGTGTAGGATTAAAGTTTAATCCGTCTGCAGTTGTAAGGTTGTCTGAATCATTTAAGTAGGTTGGAGCAGTTCCTGTATTAGTTGCATTGAATCCAGAACCAGATTGGTCTGCCCAATTGGTTACTGTACCACCGCCACTTGCACCAATATCTGCACGTAACCATAAGATGTTACCTACCACAGAAGGTGGAGCTCTATCATCGTCAATATCTCTATAATCAACATCGTTATAACCCGCAGCATCAGGTTGAGCGCTATCTGCAATGTTTACATCGGTATCAATATCTGGTAAATCAGTTGCAGGATCATTAACATCATCATTAACATCGGCATCAGTTATAACTCCTTCAAAAGCATCGTCATATCCATCACCATCAGTATCTGTTCCAGTTAATGTATTTGCATTACCGTTTTCATTAATATCTAATGTCCCATCTCCGTCAGAATCTGTATCTAAATAATCTGGGTTTGCATCTGTGTTGTTTTCAGTAATGTTATCGGTATTTACAGCAACCAATCCAACAGAAGCTCCTGTAGAGATGTCACTTGTATTACTATCATATTGATCATCCAATCCATCACCGTCTGCATCTGTAATTCCAACACCAGAACCTGAAGGAGGAATGTAACCTATTGTTGACTGCGCTTCTACATTATCAGGAATTCCATCATCATCAGAATCAATATCTAAAGAATTGATGATTCCATCAAAATCCCCATCAGCAAGTGCATCTTCATTGATGTCTAAAATACCATCGTTATCATCATCAATATCAACATCATCACCAACACCATCTCCATCGGTATCGATAAAAATAGTATCGTCTCTATAATCTACATCTCCTGTTGTAGCACCATCTCCATCTACATCTAATAAATCGCTAACAGGAGTGTTTACTTCGTCATTGACATCATAGGCTTCACCACCAGTTGCATCGGAACCTTCCCAGTTGTCTAATAAACCATCTCCATCAGCATCAGCAGCTCCACCACCATTAGGAGTTAATCCGTTTTCGTCTGCATCTAAAGTTGCATCGTTATCTGAATTTGTATCTCTATAATCTGGTTCATCTGTCCCGTCATGATTATTAGGGTCTAAACCAGTTGCGGTAAAGGTATCGTTGTTTTCATAATTTACATCCACACCATTTAAACCAATGGTTCCAGAAGGAGCTGTATAACCTTGTGTCGTTTGTGCTTCTACATTATCAGGAATACCATCATCATCAGTATCAATGTCTAGATAATCTGGTGTGGTATCTGTAGCGGTAGTTGTTATAGGTACCACAATACTTGTTGCTCCAGCTGTGTCATTGTTTTCATAAATACTAAACAAGCCATTTGCACCAACAGCTGTTGCTATGTCAGTAGTTGGTGGAGCTATAAAACCAGCAGTAGTTTGAGCTTCTACATTGTCTAAAATTCCGTCACCATCTGAGTCCATATCTAGAGAGTTCGGAATCCCATCACCATCAAAATCGGCAACTTCTCCTTCTACAGTATCTAAAATCCCATCATTATCATCATCAATGTCTACAGAATCTACAATTCCATCACCGTCAGTATCTTGCCCTACAAGTGTATCTCTATAATCGACATCACCACCAGTACTTACATCAGCATCAACATCAATTAAACCAGCAGTTTCTGGATCTGAGATATTATCATTGACATCAAATGTTCCTCCAGTTGTGTCAACATTGTCGTATCCATTATCTAAACCATCACCATCGGTATCAGTTCCTGCCCAAGTAGGAGTTCCAGTTCTACCTTCAGCATCATCATTCGTTCCATCCCCGTCTGCATCAGTATCACGATAATCTGGTTCTGCATCACCATCGGTATTAATCAGCGAAGTTGATAACCCAATATTTGCAAAAGAATCTGTAAAATCATAGGCACTGTCTAGACCATTTGCTCCGGGGACTCCGTTCGGAGCAACGTAGCCTGTGGTTGTTTGCGCTTCTATATTGTCAGGAATTCCATCATTGTCGGAATCGATATCTCTATGATCAGGAATGGTGTCAGAGTTTGTAAGTGAACCATCTGTATTGATCCATTCAGATTGTAAAATACCATTTGAATTTGCAGCTCCACCAAGATCGTCATCATAGGCATCATCTAAACCATCATTATCGCTATCAACTCCAGATTTTGCTACATAACCTGCTGTAGATTGTGCTTCATAGTTGTCTATGATTCCGTCGTTATCAGAATCGATATCTAAATCATCTGTAATTCCATCACCGTCTGTATCAACAGGACTACAGATGTTAAAAGAAGCGTATTCTAGATAATCCATATTGATTCTACCTCCAGACCTTGTAGGCATTGTAATTCTAATATGAGTAGCATCAGTTGCAAGTGTATAAGTTACAATATGATTAGTAGCATTACCACTACCAGTAAAATCTTGATCTCCAGCAGGAGACATATTATACGTTACATCCCAGTTGTTGGATGTGTTATTTCCAGAAGCATCAGATTGTTGAAAACGAAGTTGCTTGTCTGCAGTATTTGAAGCGGTTGTCGTAATTGTAATAACAGTCCCTGCCGGTACAATAGCATCTGCAGCTCTTAATTGTAATACTAGAACATCATTCGTGTTATTCATTCTAGCCCCATTACCACCACCATTAACTCCATCTAGAATTTCAGTTTCCCTATTTACACCATTATCTACTGTAATAGCATTAGCTCCACCAGCAGGAAAATTAGTATTGCTACATTCTTCAGTATCTATGATTCCGTCATCATCATCATCAATATCTACTAAGTCAGGAATTCCATCACCATCAGAATCTAACCCTTCTACATCATCTCTATAATCTACATTCCCTCCTGAGTTTACATCGGAATCGGAATCTCCCAAAGATGTCGATGGAGTATTGTTGTTGTCGTTTACATCGTAATTTACATTGTCTGCGTCAAAGTTGTTGTCTAGTCCATCTCCATCAGTATCTGAGCCACTTAAGATATCTCCGTCATTATTTTCTTGAATGTCAGGGGTTCCATCATTGTCAGAGTCAGTATCTCTGTAATCTAAGATTCCATCTATGTCTGTATCTTCTATGTTAATTCCAGTAGGTGTATAGGTATCTACGTTTTCGTAAGCAGAATCAACACCATTAATCCCAACATTTCCTGTTGGAGTAGTGTATCCTAAAGTCGTTTGAGCTTCAACATTGTCTGGAATTCCGTCATCATCTGTGTCAATGTCTAAGTAATCAGGGGTTGTGTCGTCGTTTGCAATTCCCGGATCGGTAACTAAAGGTGAAATACCTACTGATCCTTCTCCAGCCGCTGTACCATTTGGAGTAGTGTCATAGACATCAACCAAACCATCCATATCTGTATCTGTTGAGGTAAATGTTATAAAACCACCGCCAGTAACTTGAGCTTCTATATTGTCTAAAATACCATCATTGTCAGAATCTAAATCTAGGTGATTTGAAATTCCATCACCGTCAAAATCATAAGCGTCAGGAAAACCATCTGAATTTGCATCTGTATAATCGGTAAATCCTTGATCACCGTCACCAGCAGTGTCATCAAAAACATCTTGATAATTAGCAATACCATCTCCATCTTCATCGCCATTTGGAAAAAAACCACCACTTTCTATAAAATCTAAAATTCCATCGTTATCATCATCAATATCATTGGAGTCATCTGCTCCATCTCCGTCAGTATCTAATAACTCTAACGCAGTTAATCCGTCTACAGAAATATGAACCATCTCTACATCATTAATTACATTTCCAGCATTTGAATCTGCACCAGGGAAAATTGAAAATGTTTCACTTGTAGCTCCTGCTATAAAAATAATAGTATTATTTCCCCAAACATTTTGAGTAACAGTTGTAATTGTTCTTCTAGGATTACTACCTACCTGAATGTCAAAGTCTTCAATAAATACACCTGCATAAGGTTCGTCTCCACCAGTACCACCATCTAAATTTGTTGTAGAAGTCATAGAGCTTATAACTAATTTATAAGTTCTACCTACTATTAATCCAGTCATAGTTGTCGTTACATTTTCTTCAACACTTCCAGAAGTTCCTACATCACGAAGTGTAATCCAACGAACATCTCCAGTAGGAGGTAAGGGTAGTGGAGCTGCTGTCCATGAAGCGCCTGCTCCATAAAAAGTTCCTCCACCTGCAATATTTCTATTAGAAATATCTGGTGTTCCATCTAACAAAGGATCTGCATCTGCCCAACCTGTAGGATTACAGTTTCCACAAATACCTGCAGAAGATCCTGTTCCTGGAATAGACTGAGCTTGTGTGTTTTCTACAAAAAGTAGTAGGAAAAAGAGGAATAGAAATGGAAGAGAAACCTGCTTGATTTTAAGCGGATTAAGTGGAATCCATCCACTTTTTTTGTGTTTTTTTTCTTTGACTTTCATAAAATATTATTTTACCCCTAAAATACATATCTAACGAATATAAGTTTTTAATCATTGATTAACAAGTAGGTAGCGTTATTTTTTTATTAACGAATAGCACAGGGATAAAAAAAACGCACTAATTACAGTGCGTTTTTTTATGAAAAATTAGATTGCTTTATAAAAATTAATCAATCACTATTTTTTTGGAGGTTTCTCCTTTATCTGTGGTTACTTTTACAATATACATTGCTGAAGGCGGATTGAAATAGAAACGTTCTTCATTGGCGTTTGTAAATGATTTCCAGGTCTTTACTTGCTGCCCAAGAATGTTGAAAACTTCTACTTTTTTAATGGCACTACCATTGTTGTTTCTAATGATAATTTCATCGGTTGTATTGTTTCTAAAAACATTAAAACCTTGGAATAAAGGATTGTCTTCAGTGCTCAATGCTGTACCTCCAAAAAGAATTACAAATCGATTGGTATAACTACCTCTAGGAAGGTTTAATTCTACTGGGTTTTCAAGATTGTACAAGCGTCCAGTCATTAAATCTCCTAAGTAGATGGTATATCCATCCATATTGTCTACTTCATCTAAAGTAACAAAGATTGGGTGATCTGTTTCAATTTCAAATCCTAAAGGAACTTGTAGTTCAGCACTTAATGCTCCAACTCCTGCAATAATTAAATTGCTATCAATTTGGTCGAAATCCCAGAACATGTCAGTTTCCTGTAAATCGAAGACCTCACTGTCAAATCCACTATTGTAAGCAAAATCATTTCCTTCTTTAAAGTTAATTCCTAATTGTCTGTGAATTTCTGCATTTGCACCGTTTATGAAATCCATCCCAATTTTAAAGTTAGGAAGTTCTTCTGGTTCAGTTTGAAAGAATATATTATTTGTACTTGCTGTTCTTTGTGAGTTTTGGAAATTTAAAACACCTCCTTTATCAGCTGGAGCTGAAACAAAGAATCCTTGACCTACAGCAATAAATTGCGGAGGGGCAGTGTAAGTTCCATCTCCAAGACCAGCAGTTCCAGTAATTACTGAACTTGCAGCAACACCCATGGCTTGGTTACGTTGAGAGTATCCTCCAATGTATCCATTCTCTGCATGTCCTTCTACTTGCGTAGTAGTAGAGCTTTCTCCTTGATGTTCCCAAAAGTATAATGTTCCATCAATGGCAGCATCATTGTCAGTAATAAACTGTTGTGTATCTATGACACTCGGATATGGATTCCCTAAAAGAGAAGTTGTTCCTGGTGTAAGTGTTTTTGTAATGGTTCCGTCATTAGGTGATCCCATAAAGGTAAAGTTCTGAGGATTACGACCTGTACTCTTCATAATATACCCTTCACCCATATTAATAGCTCCAGTGTTTAACTTCTGAACCCAATCATCTCTAGTTACTCCATTAAAGTAACTATAGATCCACCATGTAGCAATAGTAATTGGACTCGTTGCTTCACTATTTAATGTACTAACATCTGAAGTAACACGATCTTTCCAAGTAATAGCTGTGGTTGTAGAGTTTTCTGAGGTTGGAATCGTACCATCAAACATTACTGTAGCTGTTGTATAGTTTGTGTTTCCTAAAGCAGCAACTACAGGAGAAGACCAGTAATTGTATCGATAGGTACTTGGTGTATTACTTGCTTGATCTCTATAGATCACTCCATTTCCTGTTACGTTTGAAAGTCCTGTATGTGATTGTACTAGTTGTGCATCTCCGATTAAACGAATCTCACCATCTAGAATAAACTCACCATCAAATTCAATAAATAAGTCATTACTTACCACTAACTTAGAATTTGCTTTTACCCATAAACAACCTACGTTTGCACTTGCGATCATTGTGGCATTGTTTAATGAAGTTTCTGCATCAATGACCAATACTTTACCACCATCTATTCCAGAAGCGATAGCATCTATAGCTGGGGCAGCATCAGTACCTGCACCACCTGTCCAATTAAGACCTCCAGAAGTTACTGTATCTCCATTCCAGAAAATACCTAATACTTCAGAGTAGGTAAAATATTTTGTTCCATCAAAGTCATACTCAGCTACATAATGAGATACCCCATTAATACTTCTTGTAGTAACAGGAATGTGTTTTACATTACTTGTAAAATCAGCGTCGTCTGCTATTTTTAAGACAATGATTTCCGATGTAGGAGTAGTTAAAGCAGCATCAATAGTAGCTTGTACGGCAGCAATTTCAACAGTTCCAACAGAACCTGTTTCTACAATTTTCCATTCTCTATCTAGTTCCAATTCATTCTCACAAAGTAGGGTTACCGATGAAGTATTTGTATTATTTACAGCAATACCATTATGACCCCATAGTAAGAAAGAACCATTACTGAATGTGTTACTATTGCTTGCATTGTTAGCAGCTACTGTTCCTAATCCAATGGAAACAATAGAGCTTGTATTAATGGATCTAGATTGTTTTTGGTCTAAGAATTTACCATCGTCACGTCCAATACCTGCTACATCGTTATGATATGCTGAGTTTTCAGATTCATCCCAAACGATAAAGTCAGGAGAACCATCGATTACATAATCACCTTCAACAATAGCAGCATCATTGTCAGAAATATCTAATGTGATACCATATTTGATGGCTAAATACGAATGTATTTTTTGTTGTTCTGCACTTGTTGGTACTGTATTGAATACCATTACTTCAGCAATCTGTCCACTAAAGAAGTTTGCTCCAGCATTATCAGAGCCAATAAATGAAGAGCTGTTGTTTGACGTAAAAGTTGTAGAACCACCTGTATTATTTGTTGCGAGCTCTAATCCATCTCTGTAGATTGCTTTATTTGTGCCAGACGGGGTAGAGGTTCCAGAGCTAGAACCACCATTCCATAAATTGAATTCATTGATAGTACCACCCCAAGCAGTTGTTAGTGTAGTTCCTGTTACATTATTTAATGATAACAAGCTACCAGCAGTTGGAGCTTGAAACTCAACAGCACCACCAGTTACTGCGTTAGAAAAGATAAATGATGCATTAGTTGCAGAAGTAGAAGTACTTACTCCGTAGACCCAAATATCATTATAAATAGTTCCATTTCCGAGGATACCACCACCTGTAATTTCTAAATCTTGCGTTCCAGTAAATTGCAGTGTAGGATTAAAGTTTAATCCATCTGCAGTTGTACCATTGTCCGAATCATTCAAGTAGGTTGGAGCAGTTCCTGTATTAGTTGCATTGAATCCAGAACCAGATTGGTCTGCCCAATTGGTTACTGTACCACCGCCACTTGCACCAATATCTGCACGTAACCATAAGATGTTACCTACCACAGAAGGTGGTGCTCTATCATCGTCAATATCTCTATAATCAACATCGTTATAACCCGCAGCATCAGGTTGAGCACTATCCGCTGTATTGACATCTCCATCCAAATCTGGTAAATCAGTTGCTGGATCATTAACATCATCATTGACATCGGCATCAGTTATCACTCCTTCAAAAGCATCGTCATATCCATCACCATCTGTATCTGTACCAGAAAGTGCGTTTGCATTTCCATTTTCCAAGATGTCATCGATTCCATCACCATCTGAATCTGAATCTAAATAATCTGGTAATGTATCTGTGTTGTTTCCAGTAATATCATCTGTGTTTACAGGAGTTAATCCTCCTAAATACGCTGAGTTTACTCCATTGTTTGTTGTGTATGTAGCAGCATCATCTGCAGCAGGAGCAATATATCCTACTGTAGCCTGTGCCTCAACGTTATCAGGAATACCATCGTTGTCAGAATCAATGTCCAACGAGTTAAGAATTCCATCACCGTCTGAGTCAGAGCAGTTGTATGTAGTTGTTGTCTGAGTTGTAGAGGCATTAACACCAATATATCCAGTTTCTACTGGACTACTTGAAAGTCCAAAGTCAAATTGTGCGATGATATTGCTGTTCAAATCTGTAACTACAATGGCAGTAACAGTCATATCTGTACCTACAATTGCAACATCATATACACTTGACGATCCAGGATTGTGTGTCACTGTTTGATAAACTCCTCCAGTAGTACTAATTGCTTCAGCGACACCATCAACAGTAACAGTACCAGTTCTGCCACAACAGGAATCACCTATAGTGGTTTGAATAATTACTGGGGTTGCAGAATCGAAAGTAATTCTGAAAGCATAGTTGTCGCCAAAAACGAAATCTTGATTCACTCCTAATGGAGTTCCGCGATCTCTGTCGCCATCTAAAGTGCCAGTAAATTCGTAAGTAATATTACAATTTACGGTGTCTTCTACAGTATCTAAAATACCATCGTTATCGTCATCTAAATCTACGTCATCACCAACACCATCGCCATCAGTATCAATAAAAATTAGACCATCTCTATAATCTACATCTCCTGTAGTTCCAGCATCACCATCAGCATCTAATAAATTAGTGCTCGGTGTGTTTATTTCATCATTCACATCATAGGCTTCTCCTGCTGTAGCATCAGAACCTTCATAGATATCATCTAGACCATCTCCATCAGAATCTGTTCCTAAAGAACCTCCATTTAAGGTAATTCCGCTTTCATCAGCATCTGTAGTTCCATCATTATCAGAATCTGTATCTCTATAATCAGGTTCGTCTAATGTATCGTGATTATTTGGGTCTAGACCTGTTGCTGTAAATGTATCGTTGTTTTCGTATGCAGAATCTACACCATTCAATCCTACAGTTCCAGAAGGAGCAGTATACCCTTGGGTTCCTTGTGCTTCTACATTGTCAGGAATACCATCATCATCGGTATCGATGTCTATATAGTCTGGAGTTGTATCTGTAGCTGCAGTCACATTTGGAGTTAATCCAGTAGCAGAAGGAGTATCGTTATTTTCATAAATGTCATACAGTCCATTTGCACCTACAGAACCCGTTGGAGCTGTATATGATCCAGAAGCTTGTGCTTCCACAACGTCTAAAATACCATCGTTATCAGAATCTTGATCTAAGTAGTTAGGGATTCCATCACCATCAAAATCGATAATAGTACTACAGTCATAAGTAGTAGCAGTTTGTGCTGCTGTATTAGGGACACCTGTATATCCAGTTTCTACAGCTGATGCAGCAGATCCAAAATCAAATTGAGCAATAACATTATTTGAAGTATCCTTTATAACCATACTAGTTACTGGGATATATGATGCTCCAGCAAATGTAATATCATACACTGTTGCAGAACTAGGAGTATGTGTTACTGTTTGAAATACCCCTGCTGGAGTTGTTGTTGCTATTGCTACACCATCAACAGTAACTGTATTCCCAGCACCTGGATCTTGTGCATTGTCTCCTACTGTAGTTTCTATAATAACAGGAGTAGCAGTATCGAACGTGATCCTAAACCCAAAAGCTGTACCCCATACAAAATCACTGTTAAGGTCATTTGGATTTCCAACCCCTCTGTCAAATCCATTAGGAGCAGTCCCTGTAAATTCATAGGTAATATTACATGTTGCAGGAGTACTTAAACCTTCTACTGTATCTAAGATACCATCATTATCATCATCGATATCTACAGAGTCAACTATACCATCACCATCGGTATCTATACCTGCTAAGGTATCTCTGTAATCTACATCACCTCCAGAGTTTACATCACCATCGGCATCTAGTAAATTACTTTCTGGAGTATTTATTTCATCATTTGAATCGATGTCATTGGTGCTAGCACCTTCATATATGTCATCTAATCCATCACTATCAGTATCGGTTCCGAAAGAACCACCATTGAGTGTAATCCCACTTTCATCGGCATCGAGTGTTCCGTCACCATCAGAATCAGTATCTCTATAATCTGGCTCTCCAACTCCATCGGTGTCAACTAAGGTAGAGTTTAAACCAGTTGCTGAAAAATTATCTGTAAAATCGTAAGCATCGTCTAAACCGTTTTCACCAACTGTTCCACCTGGAGCTGTATATCCTGTTGTTGTTTGTGCTTCTACATTGTCTGGAATTCCATCATTATCAGCATCAATATCTTTGTAATCTGGACTCGTGTCTGAATTCGTAAAAGCACCATCTGTATTTGTAGGGATAATTTCTACACCAGTTACTCCTCCACAAGGAGCACAATCAGTATCATACGCATCATCCACACCATCATTGTCGGTATCCACTCCAGATAGGGCAATATATCCAGCAGTAGTTTGTGCTTCTACATTGTCAGTAATTCCGTCGTTATCAGAATCCAAATCTAGGTGATCAGGAATTCCATCTCCATCATGATCTAGACTCGTCCAAGTTCCATTGGCATTTAGAGAATCTCCACCTACGCCAGTAACATAATCTGCATCTTGATAATTTGGTGTTCCGTCATCATCATCATCTGCAGAAGGATCTCCATTAATACATGAGAATAAGTTTGCAGAAATTGTAAATGGAGTTGAAGTAAATCCTGAACCAAATGAGGGATTATTACCTAAGGCGCTAGTAGTATTATATACTTCTATACCATCTACCAATACTCTAAAGAATGATATTCCGTCTACAGCATCAGCTACTGAAAATCCATCTCCAAAAGAATCAATAACTTCTAAGGTATAATCTCCAGCTACTGTAACAACTATTTCATTAGGTAATGTTGGGTCAACGTTTATAGCTGTTCCCGCATAATTTTCTGTCAGGATAACATTATTACTAGGATCTCTTAAATTCCAAGTGATGTCTTCAGACCATTCATCAAAATTAATTTCTACAGAAATTGTAGAGCTTACTGTTAGGCCTGGAGCAGTTCCACATAGTTCTTGAGTGTCTAGAATTCCATCATTGTCATCATCTAAATCTTCAGTGTCAGGAATTTTATCACCATCGGAATCTAAACCAGTAACATCATCTCTATAATCTACATCTCCACCTGTATTCACATCCCCATCTACATCTCCTAAACTAGACGAAGGTGTGTCGTTGTTGTCATTAACATCATAAGTTACATTATCAGCATCAAAGTTATTATCTAATCCGTCTCCATCAGTATCTGAACCACTTAATACATTTCCATCTCCATTTTCATTGATATCTGTGATTCCATCATTATCGGAATCACTATCTCTGTAATCTGGTAAATCTGTAATGTCTGTATTGGTTACTGTAATTCCAGTAGGTGAGTAGGTGTCTACATTTTCATAGGAAGAATCTACACCATTCTCACCAACATCTCCAGTAGGAGCAGTGTATCCTAAGGTCGTTTGCGCTTCCACATTATCTGGAATACCATCATCGTCAGTATCGATATCTAAGTAATCTGGGGTAGAATCGTTGTTAGCAAGACCAGAATCAAAAGCATTGGGTGTAATACCAACTGAACCTTCACCGGCAGCAGTACCATTTGGAGTAGTGTCATACACATCTACCAAACCATCACCGTCAGTATCTGTTGAAGTAAATGTTGTAAATCCAGCATCTGTTTGTGCTTCTACATTGTCATAAATCCCGTCATTATCTGAATCTAAGTCCAAGTGATTTGGAACTCCATCTCCGTCAAAATCGTATGCATCAGGAAAACCATCAGCATTTGTATCTGTATAATCTGTTGTAGATCCATCTCCTGTACCATCATCATTAACATCTAAAAAGTTAGGAATACCATCGCCATCTTCGTCACCGTTAGGGTCATTTCCACTACTCTCGGTAATATCTAAGATTCCATCATTATCATCATCAATATCAACACTATCATCGATACCATCACCATCGGTATCTAAAATTTCTAATGCGTTTACCCCGTCCACAGAAATCTGAACAGCTTCTAAAAGGTTGTAGTCAGCTGGGTTTCCTGTGTAACCTGCATCACTACCAGGGAAAATAGAGAAGCTTTCAGAAGTAGATTCAGCAACGAAAATAATAGAATTAGAACCCCATACATTTTGGGTAACAGTACTAATTGTTCTCCTTGGGTTGCTTCCTACCTGAATATCATAGTCTTCTATATATGTCCCACAATAGAATTGAGTACCGGAAAGTGTTGTTGCATCTCCATCGGCATTACTTAGTACTGTCATGGAGTATAAAGTTAATTTATAGGTTTTACCAATGGTTAAACCTGTCATCGTAGTGGTTACATTCTCTTCATTATTTCCAGATTGCCCAACATCACGCAGTGTAATCCAACGAACATCTCCAGTTGGAGGTAGCGGTAGAGGAGCGTTTGCCCATGAAGCACCTGCTCCAATAGTTCCTAAACCACCTACGTTATTTCTATTCGAAATATCGGGTGTTCCATCAATATTTGGGTCTGCATCTCCCCAACCTGTTGGTGTACAGTTTCCACAAATACCTGCGGAAGTCCCAGTACCTGGAATGGACTGCGCTGCTGTTTGTTGAATTGAGAATACTGTTGCGAATAAAAAGAGTAGGAAAACACTTCCTAATTTTTTGCGCATTGATTTACCTCCTAAAAGGTGATTTGGGATATTGGTCATAATTGGTGAAAATTAAGAAAGGGGAATTCTATGCCACTAGCAAAGAGTACTGCAGTAGCTTGATTATGTGTAGGTTTGTTTGTAAAAAATAACTTACTTGTTGTTCTTGAAACAAGTAAATTCAAATCTGTTATTGTCTTCATTAAACATGAAGGGGGACATAATATTGTGCAAATATAATTCATTTTTTTGAGAATGAAAATAAATGATTTAGAAGGGATTATCCTCTCTAAACTGATGTTGAATTTTTAGATGCTTTTGTTGCTCAAAACTTGCACTTTTTCTATTTAATTAAAGTAGGAAGACTAGGTAATAGAAAAGTGAAATTTATTAGAGTAAAGGAATAAAGAGGCGCGATTTTTTGCATCTCTATTATGACTAATTAATAGAATTTGAATTAGCTGAAAAGTATTAAGGTAGGAATTAAAAAGATTAGTCTTTTCTTCCTGCTTTGTCGTATTGTTTGATCATCACATATGCCCAAATGAGAACACATCCACCGACAAAAATCGAAAAATAAAGTACAATGCTATTTGCGTTCATGGTTCATTAGTTTTAAATAAATCATTATTCCTAATAGAGTTGGAGCCCAAAGGCCTAGGAAAATACCGTGTAATTTTTCTCCGGATAAGAACAAGTACTCGGCAACAATTATAATAAGAACACAAAGGGCTAGCATTAAAATGTTAGGTGTCCCCATTTTTTTTATAAAATTCATTAGGTAGGTTAGTTTTTTTTCTAAAGTTAAAAAAAATAATAGGACTAGAAAATTAATTGCTAGAATTCTAATCGGAAAATAAAGTTAGGAGTTCTTCCTAAAGAGATTTTATCGGTTTCTCTAAGCTGATATGTTACGTTCTTTTCATCGATAATTATTCTATAGGTACGATTTAGAACACTTTTATTGTTGTATACGTTCAACAATGAAAACCCAAAAATTGTATTTACTTGATTGCTGGAGAATAATTTAAACTTATAAGTTGCAGAAAGATCTAAACGATGATAGATGTTAAGTTGTTGACTGTTAATAGGACCATAATCTATTGCGATATTACTTGCATTATCTCCTATAAGACCGTTCGCAGGTGTGTAAGGTCTTGGGGTTCTAAATTTCCATCCTAGCGATAATTCAATGTTTTTTAACCTCAAAGATTGAATTAAAGATAAATAATGTCTAATGTCAAAGTTACCTGGAAAAGATTCCTGATTGTTTAAATCGCCAAAATCAAAATTATTTCTGGTTAATGAATAACTTATTAAGCTGGTGAAATTCTGAATCTTTTTCTTCAATAGAACATCTACTCCAAGAATGGAACTTTGACCAATGGAAAAACCAATAGATCTTCTGTTAAATCCTTTGGTAATGGATGTTAGATTTCTGATTTTTTTATAATAGGTGTCAATATCGAGATACCAGTCATTCTTTTTAAAGTTAGCACCAATACTTACTTGTTCACTTTCTAAAAGTGGAATCCCTTGATTATTTGCCAATACCCAAACCTGATTTTCTAAGCCGAAATTTTGTGTTTCAAATTCGATGACCTGACTCACAGATTGGTATTGTTTTTCTGCGGAAAGAGTTGCGTTTATATGATTGTTTATCTTTCTAGAAACGTGAACTCTAGGTTCTAAAAAAAACTTAGAAATATTGGTAAAATAGTTAGCGCGTAATCCGGTATTAACGAACCAGTTATCTGACTTGTAATGATGCTCTCCAAATAGTGAGTGTGTAGCATTTTTTGTGTTTTGCGAGCTTATCAAGAAGTCGTCATTAAAAATAACATCAGATGTGTTAGCAATTGCGTAGCTTAATTCGTTAAATGCAAAATTATAACCACTTACAAGTAGATGTTTTTCATTGATTTTATAGTCAGCTTGAACAAGAAGTCCAACGTCGAGAACATCATTCTGTTTCAGAGTTTCATAATCGAATAAATCCAATAGCAATTCTTGACCTAAATAGTTAAACTGATAATTTGAAATAGTTGAATTCACTTTTGTTTTAAAACCATCTCCCCAATTCTTTTCCCAATTTGCACTTAGTCCTTTGTTATTAATATCTAGTTCATCGTTTGTACGTTGATTAATTTCGTCAAATTGTGACTCAAAATTCAATTCATTTTTAGAATAAATAGAACTGATGGTCAACATACTTTCATCTTTTAATTTAGCAATTACTTTGGCAGTAAAATCGATAAAGTAAAAAGTATTGTTGGTTTTAGAGAGTGCATCACTAAATGTTTCGTCTGTATCTGTGATTCTTGTATTCTGAAATATCTGTTCGGAAAATTCATCAAACGTGACAGTTTCTATAACGTCAGAAAATGATCTTCTAGCAGATAAAATGATTCCTACATTATCACTAATCGGGGTCTTTATATATCCGTCAGTATAAATCATATTCATTCCAATTCCGGCTTCTGTCTTTTTAGGAATTTTTGAATGCGATTGTATGTCAATAACGCCCGATAAATGACTTCTGTATCTAGCAGAAGCTGCGTTTTTAAACAACTTCACGTCTTCAACTATGTAAGGGTTAAAAGAAGAAATCATACCAAAAAAATGATCGTATTGATACATTTTAATACCGTCCCATAGAATTAGATTTTGATCTGGAGTTCCACCGCGAATGTTTAAACCAGTAGCCGTTTCATCTGGGCTTTGAATTCCTGGGATTAATTGCGCACTTTGCAATATATCCGGTTCAATTAACTCAGGAAGTACTTGGAATTTATTGGGAGTAGCTTCTATAGAACCGTCTTTGTTTTTGTAGAAACCTTTGGTTAAATACTCACTAAGTACTATTTCGTTTAAACTAAACGTTTCTTCTTCTAAGTAAAAAGAAATACACTTGCCAGATTCAAAGTTATCTAATGGAATAATTTGCTTTTCATAGCCCAAAAACCGAACATGGATATCGTTTTTTGTTGTTAAGTTGATGAGTTCAAAATACCCATCATCATTTGTAATAGTTCCTATGGGGGTTTTGGTTTGAAAAACAGAGACATTTAATAACTTTTCTTTTGTTTTGTTGTCAAATACATAACCACAAATTTGGGTTGGCGTCTCTTTTATTTGTAATGCATAATTACGAGCATCGATTTTTACAAAAACAAGCTTAGTCTGATTTTCTATTTCACTCAGTATTTTAGATAATGTTAAGGGTACTTTATTGAGCGTTACCTTTTTGGATTCCGTGATTTTAGAATTGTAAGAGATAATGACGTCAAATTTCTTTTGCAATTCTAAAATCACAGTATCTAACGGAACATCCGTGTAAGAAACGAACTCCTTGTTCTGAGAAAAAAGAGTCGTGGAAAATAAAATTAAAATATAAAAAATAGATATTTGTTTCATCTATTTGCTTGACAACTTAACTGTGTTTTTTTCTAGGGTGTAGTTAATTTGCATTGCGCTAAAAATTGTTTCAAGAGCTAAGGTAAGATTGTTGTTTGAAAAACGCCCTGTAAAAATCTCATTTTTATACGCTACTGTATTCTTAATTTTAATATTAAATTGATTCTCTAAAGCAGTAATAACTTGAAGGAAAGGTGTTCTGTTAAAGGTGCTCTCACCTTCTTTCCATGATTTTTCTTTTGCATTGAACTCCCATAATGTTGTTACATCGTTAAATGTTCTATGCGCTTTCCCTGTAGTGAGAAGACTTTCTGCCTTTTTTAAATTGGTTACTTTTACTTTACCAGTATAGCATTTAACCTCTAAATAATTAGTGTTGGTACTTACATTAAATTGGGTTCCTAGAACTTCGATAGCTCCTTGATCGGTTACTACTTTAAAAAGAGATCCTTTTTCAACTTTAAAATAAGCTTCTCCTTGTAAAGTGATTGTTCTGTTTTCACTCCAATCATTTTTATTGTAATCGATAACGCTGTTTGCATTTAAGATAACTTCAGATCCATCAGGGAGATCTATTGCTAACTGCTCTCCATAACTAGTTTCATGAAATGTGTTTGTAGGGCTCGTAAAGTAAAACAACCCAAACAGAAATATCAAAGAAGCAGCAACGCCGTAAGCGTACTTTATGTTTAGCTTTCTTATTTTTTTGCTGTTGGATGTTTTGCTCTTTATTTCAGAAAGAATTTCTTCTTCTTTATAATTTGGAGCTTTAAATTTATCTGTGGCTTTGATAATTTTAGCGTACGATTTATAATCTTCAGAATTTTTGAACTCTTTTTCTTCCTCAGGAGTTAAACTTCCGTTTAGCCATCTTGCTAAAAATGTATTATCTGATTTATTCATCATTATCTATATTATAAACAACTCAAGTAAAGAATACCCTCCTTTACTATATATTACCTATTTTTTCTCTAAGTGTTTTAAGTGCATTGTGCATACGTTTTTCTACTGCTTTTACAGAGATGTCAAGAAGTTCAGCAATCTCAGAATATGTTTTTTTATCAATTCTACTTAGTAAAAAAACTTCTCTCTGTTTGTCTGATAAACTAGAGATCGACTGCTGTAATTTATCCATGAATTCTTTTTCTTCTATAAGGAACTCTGGACTTTGAATATCTATGTCAATATCTGTGTTTTTACTTTGCTCGTATTGCAGCACGATATTTTTGTGTTTTACAACATTTAAAAAGGCGTTGTTTGCAACTCTTTTTAAAAAGAAAAGAGCTTGAGAGAACTTAACTTGTTTGCAATTGTTCCAAAGTTTAATATAGGCTTCCTGAACCATGTCGTCGGCAAGATTAGCATCTCCAGATTTATAATAAATATAGTTGCGTAGCGTTCTAGAATGCTTCCTGAAAATAGCTTCAAAATTTTTTGATTCACAGACCGACTTTTCTTCTTTCAATGCTACAAAAATTAATTATTAAATATACTTTGCTAATTGGTAAATATGCCAGTTTTCAAAACTAGTCAAATTAAATTAATTGATTTGAATTATTGAGAATGATTTTGTAATCGACTGTTATGTAGCGATGTAGTGGTTTTTCTAAAAATTTGAAATACAAAAGGTAGGGTAGAGAGATTTACAGTTGTTTATAATTTGTAACCTTTAGTTATATAAAGTTCAAGTATTAATCATTATGAAGAAACTAAGCAAGATTTTCGCTATTGTTTTATTTATATCCATAGCAACTTCTTGTAGTAATGATAATAATGATACCATTGAAGAAGTTCAAAATGTATCGGCTACTTTAAAAGCAAACTTAACAGACTATGCAAGATCTGCAGCTGCTTTAAATCAATCCGATCACATATTCAATGCTAATAACGGAGATTGTTTTACAATTAATTACCCGTATTTGGTAACAAATGGCCAAACAGTAACGGAGATTAATAATGATGATGAGTTATACGATTACTTGTCAAACTTAACAACATCCTATTTTAGTTTTGTATTTCCACTAAATGTTACGTTGGCAAATGGTTCTCAACATGTCATTAATAATGAAATTGAGCTAGATAGTTTAATCTATGATTGTTACAATCCAATAGGTTCAAATCTTTGTTTCTCGTTTAATTACCCATTATGCGTTGTTGATACGAGCGGAGACATCTTCTTTGTTAATTGTGATTGTGAATTATTTAGCCTTCAAAATATTGTAGATTTTGTGTATCCATTTACAGTAACAACAAGTAATGGTATTGTGACCATTAATTCGAGTGCTGATTTTGATGCAGTTTATAACGAATGTTTTGGTATTGATAATTGTACGGATTGTGTTGAGGTTTGTTTTGAAATAGTTTATCCATTAACCTTAATCCAAGATAATGGTACAATCGTAACAATAAATAGTGACATTCAGTTTGATAACTACCTTCAGAGTTTAGGGAGTGATAGTTTTTTTACAGTGTCATATCCCATGACAGTTAGATTTGAAGACGGTACAGAACAAGTAATAAATAACGATAACGAGTTTAATACATTGCTAGACAGTTGTAATTAAGCTTTTAAAAAATTAGTTAGTTAGTAGGTAAGTAATTGTAGGTTGATTGATTACCATAACTATTTAAGACAGATCCCTAACTACTCTTAGGAGGGGGTCTGTTTATCCTAACTGAAGAATATCAAGTTATACTTCAGTTAAAAGAATAAAAATAATAAGTAGAACTAGAGTTCTAACGTACGAAATATTATGCCCCAAAAATAATAGTGAAAATGCTATAGATAAAGAAGAAAATACGAAATGATGATTCACTTATCACCAATACCATCATCACCATCACCAAAACCAATTTTAAAAAAAAGCAGTGATTTATCACTGCTTTTTGATTTTAGAAACAACTTTTTTTCTCATATTTGCAATTCAAATAATTAAAAAAGTTAAAAGTTATACCAAACATGAATCTATTTTATATACATAATAAGGACACTAAAATGATATTTTTAGATAAATTCTAGTTTGTAAAACTTTAAATAACATAAAATCATCAAAGGCGTCCAAGAAATTGGACGCTTTTTTTGTGAATTATTTTTATTGAATGAATCGTGTAGATATAAAATTACATATAAGGCAATCAACGAGTTATCTAAATTCACTATTTCTGTAGAAATACGGGCAGGAATCCTATTATCTAATTTTAATTTAACTAGCTGATAATCAGTAAAATAAATTCATTTTTTATTTGTGTAATTCAAAAAGTCATTTTAGATTTGCATCGCAATAAAGCAACAATACAATTATAAATCGAAAGCAATGAATCTATTTAATTCAATCAAAAGTACTGGAGGACAGGATGTTCTTTTTTACTTGCTTCGAGACTGCTTATACGAATAGAAATACACATTTATATTCTTATGAAGTCCGAAGCCTAAAACGTTTCGGACTTTTTCTTTTATCAGGATTTCCTGTTTTCTGAATCTTTTCGAAACTCCAAAAGTTCAAATTAACTGTGATGCGCAGATGTCATTTCGACCGCAGCGGAGAAATCTCCCAGTGTAAAAATGATAATATGATGACTGAACAGCTTGAAAAGAACAATGTAGAATCTAAATAACAACAAGTGAAACCGCCACATATAAAGGCAAAAAAGGAAAAAGAGTTTCGCAAAATTTTAAAAAGGCTAGGTGAGCTATATCAAGCAAAGCAAGATTTAGGATACATCAAATTAGAGCAACCTATTAGACATGGTTGGTATAAAGAGGTAATTCTAACACGCTCAGTAGAGAAGTACAAGAATTCCGAAGCGATTAAAGAAGTTTATCAAAAAATTAAAGCTTCGTTTTGGGGAGTCACTAAAGAAAAGGCTCAACTCGCTTGGGATGAAGAACGTTCTCGATATGGATTGGTTAAAGACAAACCTACGATTAGCCCTAAGAGTTATCGGAAGTTAAGTGATAAGGCAAAAGATTTGTGCGTTGTGTTTAAGTATAAAGTTAAACATCAGCGAAAACTAAAAACTCGATTTTATATCAACTTTCCAAAAGGTTGTACGAAGATAAAGTTTACAAGAGCCTATATCACGCATCGAAAACGAATAGATCCAACATTAGAGTCTGAGTTCGATTTTTTACAAGGAACGTTATTGAAACCGACATTGTTTGAATTGAATTCTAAAGGTTATTGGAATCGTTGGAGTCGAATGTCGAAGTCTTTTGAAAGAAAAAATGAAGCTCATAGAGTAAAAGAACGCTTATCAACTTATAGAAATAATGTGATTAGCGAAGACTTAAAAAGATTAATTAATAATGAACAATTATGAATTACGAGTTACAAATGTCACCTCAAGCGCAGTCGAGAGGTCTCAACAGGAATCAAAAATAAAAATGGATTCCCAATCTACTGAATCAAGTTCAGCACAGGAGTAGGGAATGACAAAAGTCAACTATAATTAAAAGTTACCCGCTTTCTCGGGCATGTAATGGGAAATAAATTAAAAGGAAAAGACTTAATCAAATTAGGCTTTCCAAAGAATAACAGTATCAATATCGCTTTAGGACAAATTAGTAG
The DNA here is from genome assembly GCA_049115595.1 of Flavobacteriaceae bacterium. Taxonomy (GTDB): domain Bacteria; phylum Bacteroidota; class Bacteroidia; order Flavobacteriales; family Flavobacteriaceae; genus Polaribacter. Next base: position 174,479 of record JAGDZS010000003.1, on the reverse strand, counting down.
ATACAGAAAAAAAGAAAAGAAAGAACGTATCCTAGAAGAAGCCAAAGAAGTATTGAAAGAGCCAGCACGTTTTGTAGGCGATGCTATTTGGGGAAAAGTTGTTGAAGGCTTAATCAAGCCTGTGGACGTGAAATTCCACGAGTTGAAAAACACCAGAGCACCTTTCTCTATCTACGGCGAAAATGAAATTGATGACGAAGCGAAGTTTCAGTTGTACAATGCGTTGAAGCTTCCAATTGCTGTATCAGGTGCATTAATGCCCGATGCACATTATGGATATGGTTTGCCAATTGGCGGAGTGTTAGCAACGGACAATGCGGTAATTCCTTATGGAGTAGGAGTAGATATTGGTTGTAGAATGGCATTAACCATTCATCCAATGAACGCTTCTTATTTGAAAGGAAAGAAGCATCAGTTCGAAAATATATTGTCGAATCATACCAAATTTGGAATGCGTGAAACACATGATAAAAAACACGATCATGAGATTTTTGAACACGAAGCATTTACAAACATTCCTTTGGTAAAGCGATTGAAAGATAAGGCCTACCGTCAGTTAGGAACTTCAGGAAGTGGAAATCACTTTGTAGAATTTGGAATCGTATCGATTACAGATGAAAACAATAAGTTCAATCTAAAAGTAGGTGAGTATGTAGGAGTTTTATCTCATAGCGGATCACGAGGCTTAGGAGCAAACATCGCAAAGCATTATACGTACTTGGCATCGAAACAATGTCACTTACCAAAAAATGTACAGCATTTGGCTTGGTTGGATATGAACACGCACGACGGACAAGAATACTGGATGGCGATGAATTTAGCTGGTGATTACGCAAAAGCTTGTCATGATGACATTCATGCTAGAATTGCAAAGTTGTTAGGTTCTAAACCGATTGTAAAAATCGAGAATCACCACAATTTTGCTTGGAAAGAACAAGTGAATGGTATAGAGCGAATAGTTCACCGAAAAGGAGCAACACCAGCTGGAAAAGGAGTTCTAGGAATTATTCCTGGTTCTATGACAGCGCCAGGGTTTATTGTTCGTGGATTAGGGAATGAGAATAGTTTACAGTCTGCATCACACGGTGCAGGAAGAAAGCATTCGAGAAGAGCGTGTAAAGACAAGTTTACTAAAAGTGATATGAAACACATGTTAAACATGAATGATGTGAGCTTAATTGGAGGTGGAATTGATGAAGCACCAATGGCATATAAAGACATCAGAAATGTGATGAAGAACCAACAAGAATTGGTAGAAGTTGTAGGAAGCTTCACGCCAAAAATTGTTAGAATGGACAGGTGAGTAATTACGAATTACGAATTGTGAATGTCTTTCCGAGTGAAGCGAAGGAATCTCATTAAGCAGATGATCACGTCATTTTATTCCTCGTAATGACATAAAAACTGACTCCAATCTACTGAATCAAGTTCAGTACAAGAGTTGGGAATAACAAATGAATATGAAAACTAAAATTATACAAATCACAGCAGGAAAAGGCCCAGCAGAATGCAATTGGGTGGTCGCTAAAGTACTAAAGGTTCTCTTAAAGGAATTGGTAGCTCAAAGATTGAACTATACCATTTTGCAACAAGAAAAAGGAGACGAGAACGGAACAGTGCAATCGGCTACCATCCAGCTTTCTGGAGACGATAAATTGGTTGCTAAATTTCTAAAAGAATGGATAGGAACGGTTCAGTGGATTGGGCAATCAACATTTCGGAAATACAACAAACGTAAGAATTGGTTTGTAGGCATTTTTGAAATAGCGAAAGAACAAGCGATTGAACTACAATCACACGAAGTGAAGTATCAGGCAATGCGAAGTTCTGGTCCTGGTGGTCAACATGTAAACAAAGTCAGTTCTGCCATTAGAGCCATTCATGAGCCTACGGGAATTCAGGTAGTAGTGATGGACACACGATCGCAACACCAGAATAGAAAGTTAGCGAAACAACGTTTGCAACTGAAAGTCGCGAAAAGAAACATGGAAGGATTCAAAGCATCGATTAAAGATCAGTGGGAGAATCATCAGGAGTTGGAAAGAGGAAACCCTGTAAAAATATTTATTGGAACCGATTTTAAAGTAAAGAAGCAAAAGAAGAACTATAAACAACAGCGCAGGAATTTAAAGAATGACTTGCGTAATGAGTATTAAGTAGAATTACGAATGTTGAATTATGAATGTCATTTCGAGCGAAACAAAGTGAAGTCGAGAAATCTCGATAGTAATTTAAAACAAAAAGATACCCGCTTACTCGAGTAAATTATGAGAAATCAGATCAATAATTATGTCTTTAAGGCAATAGATTCATTTCATTACGATTTGGAAGAGACGATGGAAGCATTGAATTATGCGCTGTCTTACAATGACAAAGACATCATAGCTCTAACGTTAATGGGAAGAGTATATGCTGAGAAGCTAAGTGATTATAACGAAGCAATTACGTACTACAAACAAGCCTTGGCTGAAAAAGTAGATGGATTGGATGTTCAATCCTATTATATTAATGCGTTGTTATGGAACGAAGATTATAAAGAAGCTGAAGAGTTCATTGATTTTGCATTAACGGTCAAAGGATCGGATAAAGCGGAACTATATTTAAATAAGGCGTCGCTATTTGAAGAATTAAAAGACTATAAAAAAGCACTATCGTTTATTAAGCTAGCAAAAGAGCATACGTATAACAATGAGTTCATGGACAAAGTAAAAGAGCAGAAGAAACGTGTAGTGGGAAAGATGCCAAAGAAAAAGAAGAAAAAAAACATGAAGAAGAAAAAAATCAAATCGTAATGATTTGGTTTTTTGATTTATAAGAAAGCTGTTATTTAGCTATTCCTGTGCTTCGTTATTTTTTTTAACATTCCACTGAAGATGAAACCATGAAAAGGGAGTACCGAATACCAATATAAACGCCCCCATAAACCTAATGGTCTAAATGTAGCAGTTTGTACGAGTTCGTTATCAATAATTTTGAACTCTAACCATGCTTCACCAGGCAATTTCATTTCGGCAAATAAAAGTAGGCGACCTTCATTTTTATCAGCGTATAAAACCCTCCAAAAATCTACTGTATCTCCTGTGCTTATTGAATTAAGGTTTGTTCTTCCTCTTCTAAGACCTACTCCGCCAACTATTTTATCTAAGACTCCTCTTAACTTCCAAAGCCAATTGGCATAGTACCATCCAGTTTCACCACCAATACTCCAGATTTTATCAAGGCATACTTCTATATTGTCTATTTTACTTTTTCTCTGATCGACAAAACATCCAAATGTTGGAACTAAGATGAAATCGGAAACATTAAAATTAATCCCACTACTTGAGTAAGAATCTTTCCAACTTGAAATGATTGCATTATTTTCAATTTTATTAAATGCTTTCGCTAGCGCTTCTTGATAGCTAATTGGTTCAATCTCCAAAATTGAATTAATGCTATTGTCTCGGCATACGACTTCTACTTTCATACTATTAACAAGAGATACGGCAAGCTTATAAGATGTTGACGTTACGAAATAGAGCCAATAAGAAGATAGCCTTGGGGTCATAACAGGTACAACAACAATGGTCCGCTTTAAGTTTCTGCTTTTGGCAAAACCTAAAAGCATTTCTTTATATGAGAGAATATCTGGACCCCCAATGTCAAAATTCTTATTGTAAGTTTTAGGGTTGCATAGCGATTTGAATAGAAATGAAATCACATCGGCAATACCAATAGGTTGACATTTTGTTTTTAACCACTTTGGAGTAACCATAATTGGTAGTTTTTCAACGAGGTCTCTTATTATTTCAAAAGATGCACTTCCTGAACCAATAATAATACCAGCTCTTAGAGTAGTTAAAGCATATGTTCCTTTACTAAGCTCACTTTCAACATCTTTTCTTGAACTTAAATGTTTAGAGAGTTCAGATTCATTTACAATACCACTTAAATAAATAACCTGCTTAATAGTTGTTTTTGCAACGGCATTTTTAAAGTTAATGGCAGATGATTTTTCTAGAGTTTTGTAATCTTTTGAAGCAGACATTGAATGTACTAAATAGTAAGCGGCATCAATATCTTTGGGTATTTTTTGCATTGACTCTTTATCTAAGAGATCAACTTCAATAATTTTAATTTTTGACTTTAAGTATGAAGGAGGGTTAAAACGATTTTTATCTCTAACACAGCAAATCACTTCATGACCATTCTTAACTAAAACTGGAAGCAACCTCTTACCGATGTAGCCTGTTGCGCCTGTTAGAAGAATTTTCATTTTATAGAGAGTTTGGAGTTCAATTTATAAAAGATTGAACAGAATGAATTATTTTAATGTTGAAAATCCGCCATCAACAGATAAAATTTGACCTGTTATCCATGATGATTTTGGTGTTAATAAGAAAGCAGCGCTCTCTGCAACATCTTTTGCATCTCCTATTTTCTTAAGTGGGTTTTTATTTGCTTGAAGGCTTTTTTTCTCAGGCGTATTTAAAAATCTATTAGCTAACGATGTATTTGTTAATGAAGGTGCAACAGCATTTACTCTAATAGTTGGAGCAAATTCTGCCGCTAATGACTTTGTTAATCCTTCAATAGCTCCTTTGGATATTGCTACTTGCGAATGAAAATTAAATCCAAATTGAACAGCTATGGTTGAGAACAAGACTATTGAGGCATTCTGACTTTGCTTTAATTTTGGTAACAGTTGTTTTATGATCTTAGTAGCTCCTAAAACCTGTAGCTTAAAGTCGTTGATAAAGTCATCTTCTTTGAATCGATGGAATGGTTTAAGGTTAATACTACCTGGGCAATACACAAGGCCGTGAATCTCATCGGGAAGTTTTGAAATATCCAAAGTATCGTTTAAAACGTCAAACTTTTGATAGTGAACATTTTTCCGATTTTCAACGATTTGTGTATTGTAAGTTACAATGAGGTTGTTTTGATCAGCTTCAAGAATGTTAACTATTTCTTTCCCAATTCCTGAAGACCCGCCTATAATGATGTAATTTTTCATTTAAATAATTCTATTTTATCGATGATAAGTTTAAATTTTTCGTCTTTTTTATTACCAATCAAGAACACAATTTGATTTATAAAATCATGTGAAAAATTTTGACCATTAAGACGCCTTCCTCGAAATGAAGGATACATGTCTTTTAAAGCTATTTTTACTTCTTGCCATTCATTTGTTGTTGAAAATGTGGTGATATAGGAATAATAATTATTTGAATTATTCTTAACTCTAAACTGATAATTTTTACCGTCACCTTTTAACCTAATTTTTATACCCGTGTATTGGGTAACCTCAGTCTTTTTTAATTGATATCGAACAGATGAGAAGCCACCATTGTTAGCTAAAGAAACATTCCCTTCAAAGACTCCATATCCATCGGAGTTGAGTTTAAATTGACTTGACGATCTCCCACCCATAACAGTATCATCAACAATCCTCCATCGATTGATATTTGATTTTTTGTTAAAGTCAAAAATCATTTTTGAATTTGTTCCTAGTAGTAAAACCAAGATATACAAGAAGTGTTTCATAATTTAATTAATTTTGTTTAGCAATAATGATATAAAGTTAAACAAAATAATTTATTGCAATGACTTTCACAAAGCTATTTTAAACAAAAGTGAAGAGTTTTATGATTTCTTTAGGAATACTTCATAGCATACTACTAGTTGCTAAGCATGAATAGTGCTTTTCTTTTTATGTTGGCTGCTACGTTATGTCTTTCAAATTTCGATGAGTGTCAAAAAGTAGAGTTCGCTTAAAATAAAAAACAAGCAACAGCTTCCAAAAAAAAGCTTCCAATTAATCTTTGACTTCTTACTCATTAACTTTGTAAGTCCTAGTATAAGAAGTATTAAGAATATGATCAAAACAACATTCCACCAAATAGGATAATTTCCATCATTAACCACAAAAGATAGGGTGTAAAAATTAGCACTAATAACTAACATCGCAATTATTGCTAGTATGATTGTAGTATTCTTTTTCATTTATAGGATAACTAAGGGTTTTGAGTATGAGTAGTTTCGTATTTAAACATTTAATTTAGCAAATGTAAAACTAAACTCTATATGTAGAATTTTAACCCTGATACCCATATCTTCTAAAGGTGAGATTTATTCTAAGGTTTTTGTATTCTGAATTTGTAGGGAGACTGTGTTCATATCGATCCTGACAATGTTCTCCCATCACAGTTAAACTTCCGTGTTCTAAAGCTATGGACGTTTCAATACCGCTTTCTTTTTCTCTAAAAAGGAACTCTCTTTCTTCTCCTAAACTTACCGAAGGAATTATGGTTGTATCGCCAAAAGCAGGGAAATCTGAATGAAAATCTACACCTGAATTTCCATCAGGATAATAGATGAGCACGCACGTTTTGAAGGTGAGATTTGTAAAGCTTTCAATTTTCTCTTTAACCGTTTTTAGTTTCTCTGTCCAAAGCTTTGTTGGCCCCCAAAGTTCTACAGGGAATCTTTCTTCATCAAGAAGGTTTTGATCTAAAAACATGATTTTCGAAAAATTCACATCATGCTTTTTTCCATCCTCTGTTTCAGGAGCATAACGAGTTGTTTTTAAAACATCGTTTAATTCAGTAAAGAGCTCATTAGCCTCTTGTAAAGTTAAAAAGTCATTTAAATATTCAACGTCACAATTTAAAGGTAGGTTCATCTTTTTTTATCCATTGTTTAGGGGATTGCTTTTGTATAAAGAGAAATTATTTCTCTAAATAAGCAGTGATAACATCTCTTAAGATTTTCCCTTCCGCTAAGAGCTGTTCGTAGTTTTTAATTAGCGAAGGAGCATCAAACTCGTATTTATGCAATACAGCTTGTAGCGGTTTGTTATCTTCTAGAATTTCTTGAACACTAATGGTCGGTACTTCAGCTTTATATTTAGCAATGCCTCTTGTAATTCTTACGTAATCAAAGACTTTGAAAAGCGCTCCATTTCTAGACATTTCTAAGGAAAGTTCAGCAATGTACAAATTCATAAACTCTTCTGTAAATCGAAGATCAGCGAGAACATTACTGTATTCTCTTATTTTATCCCTCACAGGCAGGAAGTCATTAGATTCGTATAGGGCAGAAGAGCTCACCCTGTCAAAACCACCAAAGTTATTTTCAAACCGATTGGTAATAAGGATGCTTCTTAAGGTTTTGATCATTTCTTCCGGGAGCATGTTTTTTTGTTGTTTGTAACTATCCAGAAGAGTAGTGCAAGAGCTAATTGAGATCGTTTTCTGATCTTTCAATTTTAGAAGTATTGCTTTGTTATTATCTAAATCTTCCAAAACATAATTTAAGCTGCTTTTAAGATTTTTGATTTCAGATTTTTCTTGAACATAGCCATCAATTTGCAATGCAATTAAAATCCCAACAATCACCAAAACAGATTCGCCCAGTATATGAGTGATGTATTTTTTTACCTTGTTTACTTTTGATTCTTTTACAGGAGTTTCCAATTTTTTAATGCTTTATGTCCAATGTATTTAAAGTTAATGGGTTGGCAATATAATTAAATTAAGTTCCGATTTACTAGGTATATTTATGTGATTAAGATCTTTTTAGAACAAATTGAGAAGCTAATTATTCTATTCTCTTAGCTATCGGATGATCTGCATTTAATTGTAGTAAGTCCCAGAGATTTCCATACAGATCTTTAAAGACAGCAACAGTCCCATAATCTGCTTCCTTGGGAGGTCGAACAAATTCAATTCCTTTGGAAACCATGTCGTTGTAATCTCTCCAGAAATCATCTGTGTTTAGAAAGAGAAAAACGCGGCCACCAGCCTGATTTCCAATAAAGTCTTCTTGTATGGGTTTGGAAGCTCTCGCTAATAAAATAGTCGTCCCTGAAGATTCTGGAGGAGCGATGACGACCCAGCGTTTGTCTTGCTCTGGTTGATACATATCTTCCAGCAATTCGAAGTGTAGCTTTTGCGTATAAAACTCAATAGCTTCATCATAATCTTGTACGACCAATGCTATATGTACGATGGATTGTTTCATTTATTTTAAATTAATGCTCCGTTCTATTCAAAGAATTTTTCCTTCAATAAGTTCTTTTTGTAAGCTTTAAAATATTTTTTTGTTTTCCTTGACATAGGAACATTGTTTTTTTTGTTTCCCATATATTCTAATATAACCTTGGCACCTTCAAGTTGAACTTCTCTAACATCTTCTTGCATACTATATTTCTGACCTTTGATAGGTACACATTTTAAGATTCGATTATGATTTATTTTTTGATCAAGTCCATAATGAATCATTGCAGTTGTATAAAGAAATTGTTGTTGATTTTTATTTGTAAGAGATTTGTAAAAATCACCATATACTGGAATTCCTACTCCAGTATCTTTATTCATCCAGAAAGAAACTATTTGAGCAGCAGAATAAAATTCTTCAGATTTTGGATTAAAGGGATTGCTGAAAATATAACTTGTTGCCTTAAAAATTAAAGACTCATATTTTTCATAGCTAAGATTACTATCGTATTTCATCTCTTTTAAAGACTTGGAAAATTGTCCAAATAAATTTAAAGGCAATATTAAAAGTAAAGACAAGTAAAAAATTTTTTTCATGTTTTGTTTTTTTTCGAATATACAAATTGTTTCATACGAGCGAAGTTAGAGAAAAGGAAGATAAAAAAACGAATTCTAAAGAAATCGCTACGAATTCTAAAATATCATAAAACCTGAAGGATAATCTTTTACCTTTGAGTATACTACAAAACTACACGCTATGTCTTTTCAAAAAACCATCGTTCTATTTGTCCTCTCAAGTCTACTTTTCTCATGCAAAGGAAAACAAATAAAACCCGATAATATTTACAAATATTGGGACTATATTAGTTATACTACTTCTGGAATTATTTCTAGATCAGATGCCTTTGAAATCAATTTTACAAAAACTGTCGATGGCTGGGAAGAAGGAAATGAAATTTCAGAAGAGTTAGTTTCTGTACATCCAAAAGTAAAAGGGAAACTCTATGTAAAGAATGCTAATACGTTGCGTTTTGTTCCTAGTGAAAAACTAAAGCCAGATACGCAGTACAGTGTTACAGTGAAGCTGGGTGAAATTTATAATGACGTTGCAGAAGAGTATAAGACATATACGTTTCAAGCGAAAACAATCAAACCGAATTTTACAATTTCAACAAAAAATTTACAATCCTATGACAAAGATTGGATGTATGTTGAAGGCGTTCTTAATTCCGCTGATTTTATCACTTTAGATGAGGCGAAAAAAATAATCTCTGCAACACAAAATAGAAAGGATGTCGCAATTGTATGGAGTGAACCGTTAAAGAATAGCAAGTTTTTTGAATTCAGACTAGACAGCATTCAACGAAAAGTAGATGATGCTGAGGTGCTTGTAAAATGGAACGGAAGCGCAATTCAATCTGATTATAAAAATGAAAAAGCAATTGTCATTCCTGGAAAGAATAATTTCAAAATCACCAATGTAGAAATCATTCAAGGAAGTCAACAACATCTTACAATTAACTTTTCCGACCCCTTAAAGAAAGATCAGAACTTTAAAGGTCTTGTGACCATTCAAAATAGAAAGCAACCAAGATTTTCGGTAGATGGAAACGTTTTAAAAGTCTACTATGATGTACAAATTACTGGAACGGCCGACTTAAGTGTGTTTCAGGGAATTAAGAATGTAAATGGGTATAAATTAAAAAACGATTATAAAAACACGTTGCTCTTTGAGGAGTTAAAACCACAGGTACGCTTGGTAAATACTGGGAGTGTTTTACCCAATTCTAAAAACTTGAAATTCAATTTTGAAGCGGTTAATTTAAGAGCTGTAGATGTACGGATTATTAAAATATACCAAGATAACATCCTTCAATTCTTGCAATACAATAACCTGAATAGCACTAATGAAGTCAAGAGAGTAGGGAGAAGGATTGCTAAAAAAACAATCAATCTATTAGAAACAAATAATCAGAATACAAAAAACTGGAAAGCCTATAGCATTGACCTTTCAGAACTTTTTAAAACAGATCCAGGCGCTATTTATAGAGTTGAATTGAGTATTAAAAAAGAATATTCATTGTATGGTTGTGAGAGTTCTACAACCCAAAAGGTTGCTGAAGTAGAAGATGATTTTATAGACGAAACTGACAATGAAGATAAAAGAGAAGAATTGTATTGGGATAACAAGCTATATAGTTATAAGAACTATCGTTACAATTGGAGAGAGCGAGACAATCCTTGTCATGATGCCTATTACAGTGATAATAGAACTATTTCTCAAAACTTATTAGCATCTAATTTGGGAGTCATAGTTAAAAGAGGGAACGATAAGAATTACTTTTTTGCAGTGACAGATATTTTAACTGCACAGCCTTTGTCTGGAGTGAAAATACATCTCTATAATTTTCAGCAACAACGCATCAATCATGTAACTACCAATTCAGAAGGAATTGTAAGATATGAATCAGATCATGAAGTTGCTTTCGCAATCGCTTCCAAAAAAGGAAACAATACCTATGTAAAGTTAGACGATGGAAACTCTTTGTCATTAAGTAAGTTTGACGTTTCGGGAGCAAGAAATCAAAAGGGAATCAAAGGATTTATCTATGGAGAACGAGGTGTTTGGAGACCAGGAGATACCATCCATTTAAATTTTGTGCTGAATGATAAAGACAACAAGCTTCCGAAAAATCATCCTGTTAAATTGGAAGTTAGAGATCCTAACGGAAAGTTGATTCACAAAAAAGTAATTGTAGAAAACGTAGATCAATTTTATTCCTTTCCTTTTTCAACGTCAGAAAAGAACATAACGGGAGTCTACAACGCGGTTGTTTCTGTTGGAGGAGCGAAATTCACAAAACGACTCAAAGTAGAAACGGTAAAACCAAATCGATTAAAAATAAACTTAGATTTTAAGAAAGAGGTCTTTGCTGCCAATTCTCCAATCAAAGGAAACCTACAGGTTAATTGGTTGCACGGAGCGCCAGCAAGAAATGTGAAAGCAGAAATTGAAGCCAAGGTTTCTAAAATTAATACCACGTTTAAAGGTTATAAAAACTATCTATTCAATGACCCTACTCGAAATTATTATACAGAAGAGGCAACTCTATTTGAAGGAAAAGTGAATGAAAAAGGAAGTGCAAGCATCAATAAAGCACTCAATGTTGGTAAAAATGCACCAGGAATGTTACGTGTGCAATTCTTGGTAAAAGCGTTTGAAAATGGAGGCGATTTCTCTATTGATGCTTTCTCTAAAAAGTACGCGCCTTACGCATCCTTTGTTGGATTGCAATCGCCTAAGGAAGATGATTACGGATATTATCAAATTGATCAAAATCACACGTTTGATGTTGCGACATTAACCGATGCAGGAAAACCAATTGGCAAAAGAAAGGTGGAAGTAAAAATCTATAAAATCGAATGGCGCTGGTGGTGGAACTCAGGAAGAGACAATTTATCGAGCTACAATTCCAGTAGCTATCACAGGCCTTATAAGTCATTCCCTATGGTTACGAATAGCCAAGGAAAAGGATCTTTTAAAGTGAAGATTCCGAAAGGAGAAAGAGGGCGTTATTTAATCCGTGTGATAGATCATGTAACCGGACATGCCACAGGAAGAACGGCATATTTCTATGACAACTGGTGGGAGAATGTTTCTTCAGGAGATAAGGAAGCTGCAAAAATGTTAATCTTCAATGCAGACAAGGAGAATTACAAAGTAGGAGAAACTGCAAAAATTACATTTCCATCGGCGCACGTTAGCAAGGCGCTTATCAGTATGGAGAATGCCACAGAAGTATTGCAACACAAATGGGTAAATACGAAGAAAAGTCAGACTGTTGTGGAGATTCCTATTACAAAAGAAATGACTCCAAATTTCTTTGTGAATATTTCATTATTACAACCTCATGCGAAAGTAGAAAACGATTTGCCAATTCGTTTGTACGGAACCATTCCTGTAAAGGTTGAGAACCCGCAAGCAAAGTTGAATCCCGTTATTTTGATGCCAGATAAAGTAGAACCTGAAAAGAATTTTACAGTAACTGTCTCTGAGAAGAACAAAAAAGGAATGACCTATACCTTGGCAATTGTAGAAGAAGGGTTGTTAGATTTAACCCGATTCAAAACACCAAACGCCTATCATAGATTTTATGCAAGAGAAGCATTAGGAGTAAGAACTTGGGATGTGTATGACGATGTTGTAGGAGCGTATTCTGGAAGCATTGATCAAGTGTTTGCCATTGGTGGAGACGGAACTTCTACAGCGGCTAAAAATAGAAAGGCAAATCGATTTAAGCCTGTGGTGACACACCTTGGCCCTTTTACTTTAAAGGCTGGTACAAAAAAGAAGCATACCATAAAACTGTCCAATTATATCGGTTCTGTAAGAGCAATGGTGGTTGCAGGTGATTCTAAAAGTGAAGCGTATGGAAATGCAGAAAAGGCAGTAGCAGTTGAGAAACCATTAATGGTCTTAGCAACCTTGCCAAGAAAATTGAGTCCGGGTGAAAAAGTAACCTTGCCTGTCACGATTTTTTCATCAGAAGAAAGTATTAAAAATGTAGACGTTCAGTTAAAACTTTCTGACGGAATTAAAGTTGTAGGCAGTAATAAAACACACTTAAAGTTTCAGAAGGTAGGAGAACAAATGGCATATTTTGAATTGGATGTGACCAAAGCAAAAGGAATCAGTACTGTTGAGGTTATTGCGACTTCAGGTTCTAAAACGGCAAAGTATGCTGTAGAAATTGATGTGGTGAATCCAAATCCGATGACGTCTAAAGTCATAAGCAAAACCATTGCTGCGAAAGGAGAAGTGAGTATTGACTTCGAGACTTTTGGAGTTGATGGAAGCAACGAAGCGGTGATTGAAGTTTCTTCAGTTCCGCCAATGAATTTCGATAAACGATTGGAATACTTAATTCAATACCCACATGGATGTATTGAGCAAACAACATCGAGTGTTTTTCCACAATTGTATTTAACGGACCTGTTTGATTTATCGACTCAGAAGAAAAATCAGATTCAAGAAAACATCAAAAGCGGCATCAATAGGTTGAGTCATTTTCAAAGACCTAATGGCGGATTGAGTTATTGGATAGGGGAAGGAGCTACAAACGATTGGGGAACGACCTACGCAGGGCATTTTATGTTGGAAGCAGAGAAGAAAGGATTTGTATTGCCCTTTGGATTCAAAAGCAATTGGATTCGTTATCAAAAAGAAACAGCAAGAAATTGGAAGCCGAACAGTAGAAGGAATTACTCAAGTGATTTAAATCAGGCCTATAGACTGTATACCTTGGCGTTGGCGGGAAGTGCAGACTTAGGAGCCATGAATCGATTAAGAGAATACGAAAGGCTTTCTAACGAAGCGAAATGGAGGTTGGCAGCAGCATACGGATTGATTGGTCAGAAACAAGCGAGTTCGCGATTGGCAAATACAGCAACAATTGATTTCTCGAACAGCGATTACCGTTATAATTACGGTTCAGTAACAAGAAGCAAGGCAATGGCCTTAGAAACGGTGATTATTCTAGACGATGAAAGAGCTGTTGATCTTGCGAAATCAATTGCAAAAGATTTGTCAAGTAATAATTGGATGAGTACACAAACTACTGCGTATAGCTTGATGGCAATGGGGAAATTAATCGTCAAGAATGGCGGGAAGGCAATTCAGTTAGAATATCAATTTAACACAACAAAAGGCGCTATAAAAACAACAAAGACCATTGCAAGAAAAGAACTGAAAGTGATCCGTAAAAAGAATTCAATCACAATCAAAAACTCAGAAAACAATACGGTTTATGTGAGTGTAATGAACAAAGGGAAATTGCCTTTGGGGAATGAGTTGGCAATCAACAGAGGTTTTTCGGCTCTGGTAGCCTATACAGATACGAATGGAAATAAAATTGATGTGACAAAATTAAAACAAGGGGAAGATTTTATGGCGAGAGTAACTGTGAAGAACTTAAAAAATGAAGAGGTAAAGGATATTGCCTTGATGCAAATATTTCCATCGGGATGGGAGATTGTGAATACTCGATTTACAGACTTTGGGGCATCCGGGAAAAGTCAGGCTAGATATTCTGATATTAGAGACGATCGTGTGAACTTCTATTTTGATATTGAGAAAAAAGGAGCCTTAGGGGGAACAAAAACATTCTCTGTAATGTTGAATGCTTCGTATTTAGGAACCTATTATTTACCAGGAGTTCAAGTAGAAGCTATGTATGATAATGACTATTTAGTGAGAACCAAAGGGAAGTGGATTAAAGTTGTGAAGTGAGAATAATGTAGAATGATGAATGAATAATTAATAATAAGTCTTTGCGAATGCAACGAAGTGAAACGAAAATGACTTGTACTGAGCGTGGTCGAAGTAAGCAATCTGTTGAATAGAAGATAAAATGTAAAACTGTGAAAGGTGGCTGAGGCTCTCGAAGCCACTATTAATAATGAAAGAAACTAAAAGTGATTTCGAGAGCACTTCGACAAGCTCAGTGTGACAACTCAATCACCAAGAATTAGAATCACCGAAAATATATTTACGAATTTTCATTAAATCATTAAATCATTGAAAACTAAAGCATACATAAAGAAACATAAAATCAAACTCTCAATACTCGTTATTGGGTTGGTCTTCTATGCGTTTTGTTTGCCGAGTCAATTGTTCAATGATCCGACATCAACAGTCATCACAAGTAAAGAGGATAAGTTGTTAGGAGCGATGATTGCGAAGGACGGGCAGTGGAGGTTTCCTGAAAACAAAGAGATTCCAGAGAAGTTTACCACTTGTTTGATTCAGTTTGAAGACGAACACTTTTACCAGCATCCTGGGTTTAATCCCGTTTCTATTTTTAAAGCACTTCGAGAAAACATGAAAGCTGGAAGTGTAAAAAGAGGAGGGAGCACCATTACGCAACAGGTGATTCGATTGTCACGTAAAAATCCTGATAGAACGTATTTTGAAAAGGTAAAAGAAATCATTTTAGCGACACGATTGGAAGTGAGAGAGAGTAAAAAAGAAATCATTTCTATGTGGGCGAATAATGCTCCGTATGGAGGAAATGTGGTTGGATTAGAAGCTGCTTCATGGAGATACTTTAACAGGAGCCCAGAAAATCTTTCGTGGGCAGAGTCAGCAACTTTAGCAATCTTACCGAATGCACCAGCTTTAATTTATCCTGGTAAAAATCAGGAGCGCTTGTTAAAGAAACGCAACCGACTGTTAGCAAAATTGTATCGAAAGTCAATCATTGATTCGTTAACCTATTCATTGTCTATTCAAGAAGAAATTCCAACAAAACCGTATCGGATTCCACAAATCACACCGCATTTGTTACAAAAAGTGGCTCAGACGCATCATGGAGAATTGGTCAAAACTTCTGTTGATTACTACTTGCAAAAACAAGTGAATGAAATTGCAAGGCTGCATTACCAAAAACTTTCTCAGAATGAAATTTACAACAGCGCTATTTTGGTATTGGATGTAAAAACGAGAAAAGTGATGGCCTATGTTGGCAACAGTCCGACCACAAGGGAGCATCAAAAAGATGTGGATATCATTAACAAACCAAGAAGTACAGGAAGTATTTTAAAACCATTTTTATACGGAGCGATGCTGGACAATGGCGATATTTTACCTGAAACCTTAATTCCAGACATTCCCACGCAGATAGGAACCTATCAACCAGAAAACTTCAATCAGGAATATACAGGAGCAGTACCTGCAAAAAAGGCATTGTCACGTTCGTTAAACATTCCCGCTGTAAAAATGTTGCAGCAATTTGGAACTGATAAATTGCATCATTACTTACAGCAAATGAAGTTCAAGGATATTAATAAGCCTGCCGATCATTACGGATTGACGTTAATCTTAGGTGGTGCAGAAAGTAACTTATGGGATTTGGTGAAAAACTACGCAGCGTTTTCTTCGACCATCAATCATTATGATGAAACCTTGGGTTATTATTCCAATGAGTTTTGTGAGCCTACTTTTTTCTTTAATGAAGAGGTCGACTTTGGAAAAAGAAAAGAAGAAAAGAACATTCTCAATGCCGCTTCTATGTATTTAACGCTGGAGAGTTTGAAGGAAGTGTATCGTCCTGATGGAAATCAGAATTGGGAGTATTTCGATTCTTCAAAAGAGATTGCTTGGAAAACAGGAACCAGTTTTGGATTTAGAGATGCTTGGGCAGTTGGAACCACCAAAGATTACGTGGTAGGTGTTTGGGTTGGAAATGCAGATGGAGAGGGAAGACCTGGTTTGGTGGGTGTGCAAACAGCAGCCCCCATCTTGTTTGATGTCTTTGATAAGCTACCAAGAAGCGAATGGTTTACAGCACCGTTTAATGAAATGATTACCGTGGATGTTTGTGCAAAAAGCGGATTCAGAGCGACAGATATTTGTTTGGAAAAGAAACCCATGGATATTGCAGTTAGCGGATTAACATCAGAACCTTGCCCGTATCACAAAACGATACATTTAGATAAAAAGCAACAGTTTCAAGTGAATACCTCTTGTGAAGATGCTGATACCATTGTTCAGAAGTCGTGGTTTGTATTGCCTCCAATACTAGAACATTATTACGAAGAAAAGAATCCGTTGTATCAAAAGCTTCCGAAGTTTAAATCGGATTGTGTGAAAACCAATGAGCAATCGATTGCCTTTATTTATCCGAAAGATCAAAACAAGATTTACTTACCCAAAGACTTCAATGAGAAAAAGAACGATGTCGTTTTAAAAGTGGCACATTCCAACAAAGAAGCGACGTTGTATTGGTATCTCAATAATGAATTTATGGGAGAAACGAATGCCTTTCATGAATTGGCAATTCAACCTAAAATTGGAAGCTATGTCATTACTGTAGTAGATCAGGATGGTTTGGAAGTGCGGAAGAGGATTGAGATTAAGGGGTAATTGGTAGTTTGTGTTAGCAATTGGTTTTATACTTTATTAGCACCTTTTGTTAGTTGTAGAAATTTGATGCTATTTCTGAATAATCCACTTTAGATTTATTCGAAGCGGAGAAATTCCCTCCAAAAGGGCCATCACTACCATATTTATTTTTTAGAGAATATTTGATTGTATTTATGTTACTATCCTTTAGTTTTCTTAAATCTTCATCTGTCAAATAATATACTGCTAAAGCTAATTTATCTACATAGTCAAAAATGCTTTCTCTTGAAGAAGTTATTACTGTTCCATTATCTAAATAAATAATTAATTTCCCTGCAAAACCAACGTCATTTGTTTTCGTACTGAGGGCAATCATTCTATTTTCTTTATCCTTAACAAATTTTATTTCGAGGTCATTAATAAAAGATTCATCTGAATTAGATTTTAAAATAAAACCGTCTGTGGAAGTAAAACTTTTTTCTCCAATGAAGAATAAATTTTGTCCATTTGTATTGAATGTTAATAACAGTAAAAATATTATGATTCCATTTTTCATATTTCTTTCTTTAATTGATGTTAACGGACTTGTGTATGAAACGTAGCGTGAAAAAAGACACTAACTTTTCGGATTAACACAGAGCCGAATTTTTATATTTTGTTTTTAATTTTTCTCTTTTTAAAAGCCAAATTAAAAATTTGGCGGACTTTTTAAATATACACAAACCTTTCGGTTAAGCACTTATTAGCTATGTTTTATACACCGTGTTGTAGGTAGTTATTTTTATCAAAAGGATGTATTGTTCTAAAAATCCCATCTTCTGAACAAAAATTTAATACGCCATTTTCACTTATTAAAAAATATTCTCCGTGAATATTAGGTTCCCAATCATCATATCTGGTTTCTCCATTTAATTTTGTAGCTCTGACTTTATTTAATGAATTACTGCCATCGTGATAGCAAGTCTCAAAATGAAACTCTCCATTATCTTCTAAAAGAATTATGCTACTACTAACATAAGGTGTTTCGTCAATCCACTTTCCAAGAGTTTTGCGTTTTTCATTGTTTAGTCTATCTATAAGTGATTTTTCTTGTTCGCTCGTTAATCCGTTTATTTTGGTTTCTAAATTTTCTTGTTCGAAAGTGCTAGTCGCCCAATAACCTTCATTACTTGACTTGTTTTTAAGGATGTAAGAAATAAATAATTTTTCCGCATTTTTAAACATATCTTTTTTCAAAAGTTGAGCAATCCAATCTAGCTGGTCTCTTTCAGCTTTTGATTCTAATTCAATTTCAACTCTTGCATTTCCTTCTCTAATAAAAAACGTAACATTAATTTCAAATTTAATTGAGTTGCCTTTCGTAATTTCTGATGGAATTTCTTTAAGATAAGTATGTCTTTCCTTTGTTAAATCATTAAGCTTTGTAGCATCGAATTCATAAGAATTATTTTTTTGTATTATTTGCAAAAACTGAATATTTCTACCTTTTAGTCTTTCCATCATTAAATCTTTTTCAGATTCTTTCATATTTAAGCCAAAATAAATTGATTTTAGACAATTTGGGTTATAAGGATGTTCTCCATAAAACCCTGTAACTATTCTATGTTCTTGCTCATAATTCCATCTTTTCGACTTGTAACCTGCTAATTTCTGTACAACTTGTTCAGTTTTGGTATTGTTTATATCTCTAATGCTATACTCAGGTGGTTTTTTGTTATAGATAACAGGAAAAGAAAACGTCTCAAATGATTTATAGCTATTGGCTAATAATTCTAAATCATATTCTATACAAAAGCCTTTATGACTATCTGCATAATGAGCCCAGAGTAATTCATCTTTAAAAGTTTTGGATAGAGAGTATATACCAATTCCTTTTTTCTTTACTTCAAATAAGTTATGAAGAGCTTTCTCAACTTTTAAAAACTGTTCTGATTTTTCTTTACTGAATAATTTAGCAAAAGTTTTGGATTGTATCTTAAAAGGGTCTGTATTTATAAGTGTTTCGCAAGGGTCATTTAAATCATCAAATTTAGGTGACCAATAAAAATTTCTTTCAAGAGACTCTAAATCTCGCTCAAAATTCTCTCCTCTATATTTAAAGACTCTCATTTTCTTTAATTACCTACAACGTTTAGTATATGGCAAGTAGGGCAGTAGAAAGCGATAAACTTTCAAGTTTGCTCTGAGCCACATTTTTATATTTTGTTTTTAACTTATTCATTTTAAAAGCCAAATTAAAAATTTGGCGGTGTTGGTAAATAGCACTGAACTTTCGGAAACCACCGAACGTCCTATTTGCTATATACAGTGTTATGCCCTTTTTTTACTCTATTAAAGCTTTTACTAACATTTTTGCTGAAAATGAGTAAGGCTTACCTTCAGCGATTTCTTTATCTATTTCTTTTTTTAGTGCATTTTTTAGTCCCCCAGCAGCCATAGAATTGTAATTGTCAACTAAAGTTCTAATTGTTTTCATTCGTTCTCCTCTTGTTTCTAGTAGTTCAGCTCTATTTAAATCTATTTCAATTTCACTTAATTTAGCTCTATCATCACCTGATTTAGCCCAAATGAATGCTCCAATAGCCGTGAAATGAGTTTTTGGATTGTCATTATATGGGTCAATAAATGGTGTGGCAACATCATAAGTGTCGCTTTTATTCATATTGCATTTTGGACAAGCTAATCCTAAATTCGAATAGTCAAATGTTAATTGGGGAAACTTTGATTTGGCTTTAGGTTTAATATGTTCTATATGTTCATATGTAATGTGACCTACCATACTTTCACAATACATGCATTTGCTTTTACTTTCGCTACGTAAAGCATCTTTTACTTCTTTAATATTGTAATTGTTTGCTAGAGATTTAGGGATGGCAGTTCCTGCTGTAATGTGAGCCATTAATTGTGTAGTCCAGGAAGAAGCGTTAGATGATAACGACACAGGAGCTGTAGTTTTAGTCAGTTTTATCATCTTTAGTTTTTCTTTAAAATATCCTTCAATGCTAATGGCATTAATTCTTCTAAACCAACTTCTTTCAGCTCGTTTCTCATTGAATCAAAACTATTTTCATTCATTTCAGTTTCTGAATGCTTTTTTACAATATCATTCAATGTTGTTTCAACCCAAATTGGCATTGTGAAAGAAACTCCAAGAACTTCATTTAGTATTTCAGTAGCATTTTTTGCTTTGTTTTCTAAATCTAAAAATTCACTAACGATTTTTCTTTCTTCATTATAACGTAATGCGTAAACATTTGAATCCTTAACTGAACCAATAATTAATGGACTATGAGTCGAAACAATAAATTGAACATTTGGAAATGCAGATATTAGGTCAGGTAAAATTGCCCTTTGCATAGTTGCATGTAAATGGTTTTCAATTTCATCAATTAATATTGTAAAACTCTCGTTGCCCTGAGCACCAAACATATAAATTTGCCAACTTAAATCAACAAGAGCGCTTATTCCTCCAGAGCAACCGTCAAGCATATATTCTCCAGTACTCGTAACCATTACTATTTCAGATTTTCTTGCTGAAAAGTTTTGAAACCCTAAAGAATCAGGTAGAATCTTTCTTAGTACTTCTTGAAAATCTTGATAATACCCCATGTATTCAGGGTCGGGTTCCATTTCAGGGTTTCCATATCCAAAAATATTCCAAGTAAGAAGGGTTTCTTTTATATAATAATTACTAGGCTTATCACCGCCTCCAACAATTCTATTTTTGGAACTATTTGAGACTAGTTGAAATGCTTGTTGCTTATTTCTTTTAGCTAAAGATAATTGTTGAACTGGTTGATAGTGAAATGTAGGTCTATGAGAAGGTATATTAAAACCCGCTACAGGCTGTTGTGGTTGAATTGAAATATTATATTGTGCAGCATCACTATTTGGTATTTGAAGATTAGCTTTTGTCCCTTGGTCATAAGTTAGTTCTCCAATCTTATTGTCAGTTGATTCTATCGGATTTTTAAAGAATCGGGTGAAAAATTTTATAAATCCAGACTCTTTATCCTTTGCAGGTGTTGCAAGTTCAATGGAGTTCCACCCAAAATGCCTTGCAAGTAAATTTAAGACTGTTGTCTTTCCTGCTCCGTTTGCTCCAGTCAAAACAGTCAGTTGGTCATGAAAGTCAATGTCTAGTTTTTCAAACTGCTTCCATTGTTCAATAGTTAATTTTTTAAATTTCATATCTGTTTATTCATTGGGCATAACTAGTTATATGTCAACACAATGTTATTTTATCCCGTAAATAATACGGGATAAAACAACGTTATGGTTTTTGCTAGTAGTTTTCTTTCAAAGATAGAAAAAAGTAAAAACTAAAGAAAAGGAAAACCGTAAGATGTTGCCTTGTTTTGGTGTTTGTAAGTAGGCGAGTACTAGCAACCCGCCAGATCACTCTTTCGGGCTGGTTAATTATACTTGTCTGCCGGACAGGCGGGCACGTTGTTGGCTGGTCGTTGTTAATTTCTGCAAGAACATTCATGGTGTTCATTTAGATATGCAATTGTCTCCATGCTAAGTTTTTCAACAATAGGAATATTTATATCTGCTAGTTTCTTAAAGTAAATACAAGCTTTCCCCATTTTAAATTTCCCTAAATCTATCAAAAGAGCATCACTTTTTTTGGTTTTTGAATAAACATAGAGTGAAAACTGTGCTTTTCTTGGTGAGAAGCCTAACAAAGGAGCATCACCTTCATGACCACTAGCATACTTATAGTGATAGTTACCGAAACCTATTATTGTCGGCCCCCACATTTTTGGTTCAAAACCAGACCATTCACTCATTAATTCTATTAATTTATGACTATCAGCTTTCTTTTGATCATTGTCTACATATGATTCAATAAAATCAAAGACGTCTACTTCCGTTTCTGCGGTTTTATTTTTAGCCATTTCGTATTTATTTTAAGTTGCTTTGCAATGCCTGCCAACTAGTTATATGTCAATAAAATGTGACTTTATAATCTTAACTAGTAGCTTTCTTTCAAATATAAGAAAATATAGAAGTTAGCGGAAAGGAAAACCGTAAAACAATTGAGGTTAAGCGTTCGTTAGAAACTAGACAAACACTTTACGCTAGTAATTAATTTTATTAGGTGTTGGTTACAGTTTTTTTATTTTAATATTTTTCCAATTGATTCTGAATCTACTTTTAGTGCTTTCAGAATGTATTTGGCATATTCTTTATTTGATTTTTTATATTTATCAAAATAATCAAATAAGTCAGTTGCGTAAAGTCTTTCATTTACAGTCATTCCTTGAATTCCGATTGCTTTTGAAAGTCCAACATTAACTTTTATTTGCAAATTAAACCATTCTAGTTGTCTTTCAACCCGATTATTTATCTCAGAATCACTATCGTTATAAATATCTCTCAAGTTATAATTCGAGTTTCTTGGTTCAGTCGTTTTTTGGAACTCATTGATTCCAAGATTGAAAAGGGCTTGACCAAATCTTTGGTCGGGATAATTTTTTAAATACTGTTCTATCTTTTCAATTATTAGTTTGTGTTCTTTCTTCATTTTATTATTCCAATTTTTTAATCAACAGTATTTTCGTAAAATAGGCTAGAGCAGTTCTTAATTATACACGTTGCTGTGAGTAGTTCATTATTTACGTTTCAATTTTATCATAATTCTTCAAGGTCTTTAACGCCCATAATGTTTGTATGCCAGCCCATTCTAATTTTGTTCCTTCACTAATACCATACCAAGTATCCCAACGGCCATCATTCTTCTGTCTATTCATTAATTCTTTCAAATCAGACTCGATAGTCTCTTTGGTGAACAACGAATGTAGAATGCTCTCGGAAGATGTTGCGTAATTTAAACTATGCGGTTTTCCGTATAGTCCCCAACCATCATCAGATTTATCTTCGCAAATTATTCCGTTATTCGATATCCAGTTTTTTAAGTTATCGATAGTCTTTCTAGCCTTGTCTTGACTTTTTGTATACTTTAAAAAAGTTAGCCATCTAGGAACACATAAATAGCAAAAAATATGTTTGTCTTTTATTCTCTCAAATTCACTCCAAACAAACTGTTCCGCTTTTTTCATCCAAGGAATATCAATTTTATGTTTTTCCAAAATTCCGAGCAGTGGAGCAGTAGTGCTTAAAGCGCTCCATTCTTTAACTGTTTTAAAATGTTCTTCACATGGATAAGTGCTTTTGGGTCTAAACATCCACGGAATTCCACCTTTCTCTGTTGTTATACTTTCAAAATATGGCATGAAGTCTTTTAGAATTATTTCTTTGGTTAAATAACCAACTTCATCAAGTGTTTCAAGTGCCATAATACTAAATAGAGGTTGACTTTCTGGCGATGCTGTATCTGGTTCCATTCCGTGCCCAAATCCACCATCAGGATTTCGGTAAGCATATACTGCGTGAAAAACACCATTCATATCTCCGTTTGCAAAATGAAATTCAAACAAACGTCTTTCAATCATTCTTGCATTTGTCAATATAAAATCTCTTGCTTTTAAGTATTTATTTTTCGGTAAAATCATTTTGTTTTTAAGCTTGATGAAGCTATTTTTTAAATTTCATCAGAATCTCTATTTCTTCTGCCTTAATTCTTAAAATCAATTTCTTATCATTTAACGTCATAACTTCTTGATTAGAGGTTCTTCCTCCATTTGTCATTTTAACCGTTTTTTGATCTTTCGAATATTCCCATTTTCCAAAATTCAACTCACCGAATGACATCACTTCATGTTTTCCGTCTGAATGGAATAGCATCCAATTACTCTCTTTTAGCTCTGTTTGGAATGTTTTTTTATGACCATCGTTTTCTATAGATTCTAAATACCATTTTCCAGAAGTAATTAATTCTAATTTATTTTTCTCTTGCCCTACAATTGTCTGAAGTGATGAAAGGAGTATAAAGGTAATTGCAATGATTTTTTTCATTTTATTATGTCGTCGTTAATGACAACCAGCTGGTTATCTTTGGGAAAATACAATTTTATCCCTAAAGATAGGAAAATATATGACTACGCTTGTAGATAAAGATCTAGTCTTCAGTAAACAATCGTTTCCAATCGGACTCTGCGGCTAAATACGCAAATGAGAATTTGCTTCCCTCTACTAATAAAGGTTTGTAGTACGCTTTCGCTTTTGCAGTGTCTTGTTTTTCGTAGAGATACCAGTTTCCAAGGCCATAGCTCAATACATCAGAAGATGAGGTTCCAATTCTGTCTGAAGCAATGTCACTTTCAGTAAGTAAACCATTGTACAACAAACACATGGTGTGGTAGCTCATGTTTTCTATGATTTCCATGTCTTTGGTAATCGTACTGACGGATGCATTAGCTTTTTCTACGTTGCCTAATCTCCTTTGAATCATGTACAACCAATACCCACCAGAAACAGCATTGTCAGGATACTTTTCTGTAACTGTTCTATTGCTATAGGCATGCAAAGCATTCTTCATGTCGTTTTTTAAATAATACGCCAAACCTAAATGATACCAAATGTTTCCATGTAACGTGCTCAACGGAATATTCTGAGCATTGGGCAAACCGTCTGGCTCTACAATGTCTTTTGTGTCTTTAATAAGCGTAACAGCTTTTTCAAAATCGGCAATGGCTTTGTCATACTGCCGCGTTGAAATGTATCGATGCCCTCTGTGTCTATACATGCGAGCATCTTCAGGATGTTTTTGAATTCCTTCTGTGTAAATAGCAATGGCATTTTGATACTGACCTAAATACGCTGTTCTACGTCCGTACCATACTAGAGAGTCGGCATTGTTTGGATGTTTCTCATAGGCAGCTTTAGCTGTTTTGTAATTGTCGAATGCAGCGCCTGATTTTATAGTTGGACTGACCAAAGTATCACCCAATAAGGTAATGGCTTCAATATTGATTTCCTTCGTTTTCTTGAGCGATTCTTCTTTACAAGAAACAAAAGAGGTGATGAGGAACAGGCATAGAATAGCGTTTTTCATGAGAAGGTTTGTTAGATTAAAATTCACGAACATTTCAATAAACGTAAAACTGAGTTTGTTTCTCTTTGTGCTAGAGTCCGTTTATATTGATTTTTCATAGGCCTCTTTTATCCATTCTTTTAATTCAGTGTTCACTTCTTTCGCTTCGGATATTTTTACTCTGTGCGTACACATGGTTCCAAAAGGGCCAGAGTTTTCAAGTCTTTCAGTAGTAGGTTTGTCTTTGAGCTTAAAACCTAAATCAATTCTAGTTTTAGTAGCAGGTTTAATCAATACAAACTGCCTTTTACGAATAATGCTTACACTTCCTTTTTTTGGCATTATAGTCACGTCATTCCCCAAAGAATTTACATACGTTATTAGCTCTTTGTAAATTGGAATTAAATTTTCTTTACCTTGATACTGATTACGAACTAGGTCTTCGGAAGAAGTATCGTTATCTTTTGAAAGTGTTACAATAGTATTTGCAAATCCGTGACTAACATGATGTTCTGTTTTTAAATATTTTACACCTTCTGAATGTTTGGTAAAAGACTTTTCCTTCAAGATATCTTTCCATTCGTTTAATGATTTCCCTGTTTTTTCAGGCATATTGTCAATCATTGTTTTTAATGCTTTATCCATAAGAGTACTGTTTTAATGTTCTTCAGTTTTAATGTTCAACCATTCTTCATAGGTAACAACTCTTTTTTCATCATCAGATTGAGTTGTTCCGTTTAAAACTCCGATAAATTCAAGTTCATGTCCGTCTGGATCATGAAAGTATATTGAAATAGCAGGCATCCAAACAAAAACCATGGGGCCTTCATTTCCATCATTCAAAAAATTCCAGGATTTAATATTTTGGGATTTTAGATAATTCGCAGATTCGTTTTGAATCCATTCAGGATCGCATTCAAATGCAAAGTGTCTAATGTCTATTTCTTCTTTTGGTTTTTCCCATAAACCTAACATAAACTTCTTGTCTTCTCCAATCCAGAAAAAAGCAGTTCGCCTATCATTGTTGAAACGACATTGTTTTAATTCAAGCGTGTTTTTGTAAAAATCAATCGAGCGTTCTAGGTTCTCAACAAATAAATGTGTTTCATAAAGTCCTTTGATCATGCTTATTTCGTTTTCCTAAATGACACACAACATGTTCTTGTATGGTTAGTTGCTTTGGCACTAAGATAGTAAATAGGAGTGAAGCAATAAAGGATACACGCTATTGTACTTTCGTTATTTTCTTGAGTTTCAGAATCTATCAAATGAATAATCAAACGTTACACCTATTAAACTGTCTATTTGTTTAGTGTTTAAATTGGCAGCATTGGGTGTAGTTAATTTATGTATATTCAATGAAGCACTATAGGCGTCAAGGGTTGCTTTATTGGCTAGGTTTAGTAGTTTAAGATTTTCATTCAGACGAACCTTTAAAGATTTTAGGATAATATGTTCTTTTATTGAGTACTTCCTTTTTTGATTCTAATTATTAATACTTAATGCAATTAGAATACCAATAACGGCAAGCACTATCTAAAGTACCTGACCGTCCAGCAGGCGGTTTTTTCTCCATAATGCCTTTTCTAAATATGTTTAAAGGACTTAATCATTTTTTATTCTTTAATTTCCTGGTTCAATAACTCCAAAATTTTCAAGATGCGTCTATGCAAAACTTGAGACTGTAAGTTTGCTGCATAATTAACTGAAACAGCTATAGAGATAATTCCTTCAAGCTCCTTTTTCTTTAAAATCTCACTTGCTTTTAATGCTTTACTTGTTTTTGGTTCTTGAAATGGATTTATAAAAGTCCCATCCAATATCCATTTGATATTTTGTTCGTCTTTCCACCATTTATATAAGCCATCTCGGAGTATTCCATAATCATTGAATAATGGAATAACAGATCCCCACATTTTTGTCAACCATATTTTTTCAATTTCTTGTACAGCACCAACGTTAGATGGCCATGTCGTTAGTAATTGGTTTAATTTTTCATTCTTAATTAAAAGGATATTACCAGAATTAATTAGGTTATTTTCAATAGGCTTAAATGTAGGCGCACCAATCATTATGTTTAAATAAGAATTAAGGCTATCAGTATTAATTTTTAGTGATACATCAATATGATGTAATACATTATTGGCCGCATCTATTATTTTTTTTCGATTCGTTATTTTTTGTTCTAATTGTAAAAGATTAGCATTGTATTCATCTTTTAATTGAATTAATATTTGTTGTTCTTTAGCATTGTTTTTTCTTCCTTCATTCCAATTATTAATACTCAAAGCAATTAGAATCCCAATTACTACAAGGATAATTTCTCCGATAGCATATTTAAAATACTTACCTGTTTTATTTTTCTCCATAAAGTCGTAGCGGATTTTTCTAAAGAATTTAATCATTTTTTAAGTTCCTTTTCTATAAGTTCAATGAGTTCTTGATTCTTTTCAATTGAGCTATTTCTTAATCGAATATCTACTAATCTATTAGAACGGAACCATGTTAATGCACTTCTAAACATTCTAGAATTAATAATCTCTTGATAATCGAATGGTCTTGCTTTATGTTCTAAAGTAGTATTAAAGTCCGAAAGCTCTTTTTCTATTAATTGAAGCCAATTAGGTAAAATTGCAAAGAAATTACCTTCTGATAATCTAGTATTTTCTGCTATTTCAGGATATGAGATTTCATATAAATCAATTATAGCTTCTCGAAGCCCTTTTGATTGAATAGTTTTAGCGCCATGTGTTATAATAGCTTCATAACCTGAAGATTTCCATCTAGATGTTTCCCACCATGTTAAACGGCGAAAGTGCTTTGCGAGTGAATCGTTATAAATTTTAGTAACTGTTATATTGTTGTAAACAATATCAATTGACTTAATAACTTCGCGTGTTATTTCATTATCTTTTTGAAATCGAATTGTGTTATATTCAAGATTTTCTTTAATATCACTAAGAATTTCCTGCCCATTTTGAATACTCTTCTTTCCTTCATTCCAATTGTTAATGCTTAAAGCAATGAGGATTCCAATAACTACAAGGACTATCTCACCAATAGCATATTTAAAATACTTACCTGTTTTCCCTGTTTCCATGAGATCTTTTCTAATGTGTCGAAAGAATTTTATCATAATCGCTCAGTATCAATACGCTATTTTTTGTTCAGTTTAGTTTTTAAAAAATATACAACGGTCAAAATAATTATAGCGATCAAAATAATTATAAATTCATTTCGAGCAAGGTTGGATAATAAATAAAGAATGATCAAACTTGATAAAATTGGAATTAAATAACCACCTGGAATTCTAAATTCATTTCCAGAACCAATATTTAGTTTTCTTAATTTGACTACAGATAATGACACTCCTAAATAAATTAGTAAAATAGTCGCACTCGAAATAATTGCTAATTGCTCAAAACCACCAATTGAGGCAAATAAGAATCCAGCAGAAGCATAACAAATTATAGAAATATATGGTGTGCTAAATTTTGAATGAATTTTAGTCAGAGGTTTAATAGGTAGTACATTGTCTTTCGATGCACGAAACAACATTCTTGGCATACTCAATATTGAACTACTTAAACAGCCTAACATAGAAACAGCTGCTGCCACTGTCATTATGGTGAATCCAACAGGCCCAAAGACTTGATTTGCAACAGCTCCTAAAGGATTTTCCTTAAAAGTAGCCAACGAATCTCCAAGTACTCCTTGTGATACAATTTGTATAAGGATATAGAGAATTAGTATGATAATAGTACTCGAGAAAATTCCTTTTGGAATATTCCTTTTAGGATTTATGACTTCGCCACTAATAGATAATCCAGCTTCTGCTCCTTGAAATGCGAAAAACAGAATTAATGAAACTTTTGCTATATCGTTGAAGGGCGATATAGTTCCGATTGAAAGGTTCTCAAAAGAGACATTACCCCAAGAAAATAAAATTAGCAAGAGTAAAGGAATTAATTTTGTAATGGTTATAAATTTAACCACCTTAACTCCGTTTCTGACTCCTTTTATATTAACAAAACCGAAGCCTGCAAAAAGGATAAAAAATGTAAGAATTTTGATATATGATATTTCGAATTCTGGAATTATAGAGCCAATTATATCTACGATAGCATTTGCTACGGCGGCATCAGAGGAAATAGATGCCAAAACAAAAAGTACAGAAGTGAGAAAACCAAAATATGGACCAAAAGCCCTTCTAATATAGGAATAAACACCTCCAGAATCTGCCACTCTACTACCAGCTTCTGCAAAACAAAGCATAACTAATGCTACAAGAAACCCACAAAGTAGGTATGCGAAAATACTAGAAGAACCAAGTCCTGCAGCAATAATTGCTGGCAATACAAATATTCCCGAACCTACTACTATATTAATAATATTAGTGCTGAACCCAAAAACTCCAACTACTCTTTTTAAACTTTCTTTATTTTCCTTCATTCTGTTTTTATGCTAATTATGCCTATTGGTTTAGTATAATAATAGCAGCCTATTTCGAAATATAAATCTTTCAATATGTGATGAAGTTGTAGCCTTCTACAAGACTTAAAGGCAGCTAAGATCTTTACTATTATTTTTATTCGCTGTTAACGGTTCTTCTTAAAAGGATGCTTTTTTAAATAGCTTAAGTTTCTCCATACCCATTCTAATGGACCATATTGATAATATTTTAACCAAATTGGGCTTAAAATTAATTGGAAAACCCATATTGCAAATACGATGTATAATAATTCATAACGTTGGAATATTCCAAACAGCCCAAAACCAGCGCCCGTAAAAATGAACATGGCAAAAACCGAATGCATGACGTAATTGGTTAGTGCCATTTTACCTACAGCAGCAAGACTGCTTTTTAACCATTTGAAGATCGGTAATTTGCAGAACAGCATGATTAGACCAACGTGGCCAATGGCAACAGGGACTCTTCCTAAATCGTATGTAATATTTGACTTAGAAAAGCTTAATAGAGAAAAATTAGCTTCCATAATTGAATGGATTTCATAGTAATTTATACTGAGCCCAATCAAGTAACCTAAAGCAGCCATTATACCATAGAATTTATACGTTTTTTCAGCCGAAAGAATTTTCCATTTAAAAAGAGCAATACCTATAAGCATCATGCTAAGAATATCCCATAGATCCCATCTGTAAGGCCAATCTATATCGGTTTGTTTGTTCTCAGGAGCAAGGAACGCTACCACATCTAAATACCCTTTACGCATATTAGTATTATATTCTGCAATGCCTTCAGGGGATCTTTCCCATTCCCGCTTTTCCCATTTCGTATTGACTGCTTGAAGTTCTTTTGATAATGTTTTACCTTCTAATTTATAGTTTTTTACGAGTGCTACATCTTCAACGAATTTTATATCCTCTTTATAATCTGAATAATTCCATAACGTACCAATTGAAAAGAGCACTACTGCAACAAACGTTAATTTTATAGGTGGTAAATTTCTAAATGAAAACACTAAAAAACCCATGAGCGCATAATCATATAGAATTTCACCTGTCCAGAGTAACAAATACCCATGAACTAACCCAAAAAAGAGTAACCACAGAAGTCTTCTAAAATAAATGTTCGCAGCATTTATTCCTGCCTTCTTTTCCCTAAGCCTATCTAGAAATATGAACATACCAACTCCAAATAATAGCGAGAAAAGTGCTCGCATAGTACCTTCAAAAAATAAATTTGTAGTAATCCATGTTGCAAGATTCCATCCGGTTGACCCACCTGAAACAGTTGGGTCACCATAGGCTCCGGCTAGTCCCATCCCATTAATGTTCATTAAAAGAATTCCAAATAATACAATGCCTCTCATAATGTCAATTGACAATATTCGATCAGAAGATTTTAAAGCAGTAAATGATTTTTCTAGTGTAGTCATGTTTGTTAGGTTGGTTAATTATTTCGCACTTGTTAAAAAATAGCGATGAACCAAAGCTACAGAAACGTTCTCCTAGATTTAGAGCTTATGTCCGAAGGGTATTGAATTTCGTCCGAGTGGTTACGATACAAATACTAAAGGCATTTCATCACACGATATTATACTTGAATATGGGTAAGTTTCTTTTCCATAACCCTTCTATAGCCATTCGTTTAAGGGTAATTTCTATACCTCTTTTTAAATCTTTTTCATCAAAAGGTTTCGTAATGAATGCATAAGGCTGAACTTTTACAGCTAGATTAAATGTTTCTTTGTCTGTACTGGCGCTAAGAAAAACTACAGGGATGTGTAAAGTTTTTAAGATACTACTAGCCATTTTATAACCAGTTACTTTTCCTTGTCTTACAATATTCATTATAACAATGTCTGGGCGATTATTTTGAATAGTTATGAGTGCATCTTCTAATTTGGTATTGATTCCAATTACATCATAGCCAAGTTTTGAAAATTGTAACGATACATCCGCAGCAATAATCATTTGACTTTCAAGGATTAATATTTTTGGAGCTAGGAGTGTTAGCATGAATTTATTTTTAATGCTAGTATTTATGGATATACAAATTGCCAACAATGAATTTAAAAAGTCACAGAAGCGAAAGCAATATAGATAAGATTAAAAAAGAAGTATGTGGAAACTTCCTAACGGTAGGAATTACTACCCTAGTGGTAAATGGATAAGTGATATGATCTAAAATTATTGAAATTTGTAAGTTAACTACCTAAATCATTTTTAAGCGTTTCATTACTTCTTCTTTCGTTCTTCTGGCAATAGGAATTCGAAAAGACTGGATCGTCAGGAATTCATTATACTCACTTACTGCATCAATCTTTTGAAGGTTTACGACGAAGGATCGATGAACACGGATGAATTTATCGGGAGGTAACTGAGATTCAATATTTCGCAGAGGGACAGAGAGCAAATAGGCTTGTTTCTCTGTGTTTACTTTGCAGTAATTTCGATCAGCCTCTACATACAAAATTTCTGAGAGAAGTACTTTCACCATTTGACCTTTATGTCGAATAAAAAGTCGATCATTCATGGCAGATATATGGTCGGTGACTTCGTTGGTTGGGAGCGATTCTTGTTCTACCGCGATACGCTGGAGAGTTAACTTGATCGTGCGTTCAAGATTAGACTTTTGAAAGGGTTTTGAAATAAAAGCATAAGGTTTAGCTGTTATAGCCTGCTGGAAAGTTGCATCATCGGAGTTGGAGGTTAGAAAAATCAAGGGGATCTGAAAATTTTCTAAAATAACTTGAGCTGCTTCGATGCCATTCATTTTTCCGGTCAAAACAATGTCCATAAGAATGAGATCAGGCTTATTGTTTTCAATAGTTTTGATTGCATCTTCACCTCTCGTGCAAATCCCAATGACTTCATAACCGAATTTTGTAAGCTGCATAGAAATATCAGCAGCAATGATCATGTCATCTTCTACCATTAGAATTTTTGGAGCTATCTTTTTTGTCATATTGAGTTTTATTAAGCCACCGATTTCTCTTGTGGAGGAAACTGAATCACAGTTGAGGTTCCTGTCTCGTTTGATTTTTCTAAGGTACCTCCCAATTGAGTAGTCAACAATTGTATGAGCAAAGTGCCAAATCCTTTGTTTTGGTTGGTAACTGATTTATCATTGGCAAGTTGACCGTTATCTGCAATAGTCAATTTTAGTAAACCATTTTCTTCCTGAACTAAGGTAATTAATATATTCCCTTTTTGCTTATTTGGAAAGGCATGTTTGATAGAGTTGGTGATCAATTCATTGGTGATTAGGCCAATCGGAACGGCAGAGTCTACATCCAATTCTATCTCTGACATATCTATTTTAAGGGAAACATTTTCTGCTTTTTGACCGAAACTATCAATAATCGCTTTACCAATGGTCTCAAAATAGTCTCGCATCTCAACAGCAGCAAGGTTCTCTCCTTGATATAATTTTTGGTGTATTTGTGCCATGGAAGCAACTCGATTTTTACTTTCTTGTACTGCATCATAAGCGCTCTTATCAGTGATGCTTTCTGATTGTAAACTGAGTAAACTGGAAATCGTTTGCAGATTGTTTTTAACCCGATGATGAATTTCCTTTAACAAAAGTTCATTTTCAATATTTTTCTTTGCTAGTTCTGTAGTTGTTTTTTTATTCTTTCGATAATTGTAGAACAATAGACCAAGTAACAATCCTAGCATTACAGCAATGCTCGCAATTAGTATTTGTATTTTATTTTGTTGACTTAATTGTTCTTCTTGAATTGCGATAGCCTGATCTTTTTTCCCAGTTTCATATTTCACTACCGCCTCAGATTCAAGATTTTGAATTTTATCTTCAAGCATGGCGTATTTTTCTTTATTTGCCTTG
Organism: Flavobacteriaceae bacterium; assembly: GCA_049115595.1. Classification (GTDB taxonomy): domain Bacteria; phylum Bacteroidota; class Bacteroidia; order Flavobacteriales; family Flavobacteriaceae; genus Polaribacter. The sequence continues at coordinate 141,342 of JAGDZS010000003.1, read as the reverse complement.
TTAGAATATTCCAATGCTTTTTGAAAATTGCCAAGGTCTTTATATGTTTCTGATACCTCGAAGTACTCCTTCCATATTAAGGTCACCCCCAGATCTAAATTCCCTTGAATGCCAGCAAGTTGATGAGCTAATGCTTCTGCCGGTTTCCCTAAACGGCGGAGATCGTTCCCGATTGGTGAGCGGTATGTTTGAGTAGCAGGGCGATCTTTACCAATAGCGCCTTCAACAATCTCTAATGCTTTGTAATGACTAATCAAAGCCTTGTCGTTATCGCCTTTATCTGATTCTGCGTCTCCCCGAAATGAATAGCCACGGGTTTTAATTGCGAGTTCATCCGGTATATATGTATCTACTAAAAAAATACATTTGTTGGCAGCCTCAATTGCGAGATCATATTGTTCAAGATGTCTATAAGATTTAATTAAACTCCAGAGGGTGATGCTGTGATTGTAATGATCCTCAATCCGTTCAAATACTTCAATGGCTTGTTTTGCAAATTTGATCGATTGCTCGGGTTGATCTTGTAATTCAGAATTTCTTGCCAAATATTTGTAGGCAATCGCCACACCTTGTTCATCTCCCAGTTCTTCATATCTTTTAATTGCTTCAAAAGCGGCATTTTGCGATTTATCAAAAAAGGAATTCCTTAAGTATGTTTCAGCTAGATTGTTATATACTTTCGCTATTTTTCTCTGGTCACCTGTTTTTTCATAGTGGAAAAGTGTTTTTTCTGCATGGAAAAGAGTGGAATCGACATTAAATAAGGTGTGCTGTCCGTGCCATTCATTTAGTACATTGTGGGCATCGCCAATTAATCGATCATCCTGAGTTTGATAAGATCTTGCTATCGTGTGCAAAGCTATTTGATGATACTCCTTTGAGTCATCCATATAGTGTTCACCAAGCCACACCAAAGTTGAATCCAACGGTTTGGTGTTTACCTTTTCAAGCGACCAGGTCTTATCGGTTTGACAAACAATTGAATTTATTTGCCAAAAAAATAGTGCAAAAAAAAGGAAATTGCCCTTCGATAATTTAAAATATTGAAGATTAACCATTTTCAAATATATTTAAATAAAGTTCAAACACTACTATGCTTTTGCAACAATGCACCAAATCATCATTGTATTCATCATCATGAATCATAATCGATGTTATATCATGGCAAGGAACCTTGGTTTCATGCATATTTCTGTCATTTTCATCAAATCAATTAAAAAGAAAATTTATGATGAATCAACAAAATCCCCCAATAAAAAATAAAATTAAGCAAATAGTTAAAAATAAATAGTCTTTGCTGTTTAATAGCTCGGTTTAGAGTTTATAATCTATCTTTTTTATTCTAGAAGTTATATTAGGTTATGACATTGCTTCAAGAGTTATTTATCTGTTGTCATTAAATGAACTAAAATAGTAGAAGGGATAGCAATAGAAAGTAATTGAACTGCAAAAGAAAATCTTCCTGTAATAATATATATTACGATTGATGCCAATACTGAAATTACAATCATGATAAGCTCTATTTCTTTGTAATAAGAAAGGTCTTTTTTGTTTTGTTTGTTTCTCTCTAGTACTACATTCATGGCTACTTCTTTAGCAAGATCTTCAGGAATGCCTTGTTTTTCAAGTTTAGCATAAATTACTTCCTCTTCAAATTTTTTAAATTTTAGAGCAATTTTATAGGCTTTGCTTTTTAGAGAATGATTATTCTTTTTCATAACAGTTTTATTTGTGACCTTTAAGATAAGAAAACTTTTTTACTTACGCGTTGCTTTAAACGTACCGTTGGGTTGTATTGCAATCAATTCTTTAAAAACTCCCTTTTCTAAGACTTTAAACTCCACTTTAAATCCTTCCAAAGCTTTAAAAGTAAATTTGTTTTTTCCAGTAGCCATTAATTCGTATTCTGGTTGTCCAGGAACAAATAGGTATAGCTTGTCTTTTTTGATGGAAATTTTAATGGTCGTTCCAGCAATTTCATAGTCGCCTACATATTGTTTTAAGGCATTAGCATCTACAGCAATAGCTTTTGGCGTGCGTTTAAAAGCAATGGCATCTAATGTAGGTTCAATTTTTAACAAGGCTTTAGAAATATCACCCGATTCATTGCTTGCAAAATTAATTTTTAAACCATCACCAGACGTATCTACTTTTCCATCTTCAACACTAAATAATTCAAAGGTGTCATAATGATAATGGTTTAAATAAAGTGGTTTGGTTTTATCTGTAGCATATGCAAACAGAGAATCATTCTTTGTAAATACTTCAAAATGACCATATCCTGCATGGTAATAATCACCAGTATAATCTGCCTTAATATGAGAAGGTTTGGTGTTTTTAACGTTCGAGGAAGTTTTTTCTTCTTCAGCATCCTCTTGGGCTTTCTTAGCTTTTTCTTGTCCTTCTGTGTATTGTTTTACCCAGTCAGTTTTATCTTCTTTCAACATTCTATCAGCAATGATATTTCTAGCCAAAGAAGTAACAGCTGAGGTATTTTGATTGGTTAATACAACAATACCTAGTTTATCAGTAGGAAAGAATGCGACGTTGGCAGAGAAACCATCAATATTACCACCATGTTCTACACGGTAGTGTCCTCTGTATGAACTTAACATCCATCCATACCCGTAATTCCCAAAATGCATGTCAGGTGTTTTTTGAGTAGGCAAAGCAGCACCCATGACCATTTGAGAGCTTACAGCTTCTCTAAGGTAAGAACTAGGGATAATTTCTTTGTCGTTATATTTTCCTTTGTTAATCCAAGTGATTAACCATTTCGTCATGTCGTTTACACTACTGTTAATGCTTCCTGCTGGAGACATTCCAGCAATGTCATAGTAATCCATTTTACTAATTGTTCCATCTTCTTTGGTTAGATAACCAAATGCAGCATTGCTTGCAGATTTCATTTCGGCTATGGTAGCGTTTGAGCGTGTCATCTCTAACGGCTTGAAGAAATGATCTGCAATATTATCTTCCCAGCTTTTTCCTGTTATTTTTTCAGCAAGAACACCTTGTGCTAAAAACATAAAGTTGTTGTAATACCATTGTTGACGAATTCCTGTAAATGGCTCTTGATACTTTACACGAGCAAGTAAACTGTCTTTATCATGGCTTTGAAATAAATACCAAGAGAAATCATGTCTTGGTAGCCCTGTACTATGACGCATCAAGTCTTTGATGATGATATTGTTATTCATATCGTCATTGTAAAACTCTAATTCTGGAATGTATTTACGTGGATTGTCATCAAAAGATAACTTATCATCAGCTCTTAATTTTCCTAAAATTGCAGAGGTAAAAGCTTTGGTAGAAGAACCAATAGCAAATAACGTATTTGCGTCTACTGGTACTTTGTTTTCATAGTCACGGTAGCCAAATCCTTTTGCATAAATTACTTTATCTCCTTCAACAACAGCAATAGCAAAACCTGGAGCTTTGGCTGCTTCAAGAAGGCTGTTTAGTTCTTTCTCGATGCCTTTTAATCGTTTGTCCTTTTTTTGTGCAGTAATAGATGTAGTTGATGCAATAAATAACAGAGCAAAGAGTACTTTCTTCATGTTGGTTGTTTTATAATGAGTTTGGTTTTATATAAGCTAGAGCACTCTCAAAAAGAAAGACTCATATCATAAGAGTGTAATTCCTGTAAAATGTTACAAGAGATAAGAAATTTTTATTTTTTGAAGTGTTCTAGAAATGTATTTAAAACCCAGTTTAACAAGTAGAAAATCTATGGTAGTAATGAATTTTAAGTGTAGAGGTAGTTTTACAATTCTTCTACCAGTTGGATGTTATTTCCACAAGTATCATTAAATACGGCATACTTAACAGTTCCCATGGTAGCGGGTTTGATACTAAACTCTACACCTAATTTTGTCAATCGATCATATTCATCATCAAGGTTGTCTACATCGAATTGGGTATAAGGGATCCCAGCGTCCATCAATGCATCCTGAAAGACTTTACAAGGTTCAAAATGATTCGGTGCAGGCTCTAATAATAATTCTGGCCCGTCTTGTGCATCCTTAGAAACAAGAGTAATCCATCTGTTACCACCTCCTAACGGTGTGTCTTTCTTTTTAATGAAACCCAGTTTTTCAGTGTAAAATTGTAACGCTTTTTCTTGGTCTCTGACAGGGATGCTAATTAGTGTAACTTTCATTTTATGAATATTTTATTTCGTAGTGCAAAGTTTAAAATTTAGAAGCTAACTTACTTCTTGAAAGTTGCTCTTTTCTATATTGATTGGGCGATTTCCCTGTTCTGGTTTTAAACAAAGAGCTAAACGAACCTAGGCTTTCAAATCCAACAGCAAAACAAGTTTGGGTAACCGACATTCCGTTCTTTAACTGCTCTTTTGATTTCGCAATTCTTTTGTCTATTAAATATTGCCTTGGAGTAAGACCATAGTATTTTTTGAATAACCGAAGCATATGATATTTAGAGATATATCGAATACGAGAGATGTCATCTAAATTCAAATTATTTTCATAGTTGTTGTCAATGTAGTTGCGAATACCAATAACAGTTTCTATCTGCTCTTGATTTGAGTACACAGCAGCTTTCGTTTCTTTAAGTTTTTTTTCGTAAAAATTCATGTCCGCATTTACTTACATTGCTAACTGTGGTTTAAGAATATTGAATAGATCATCGGCGCTCGTATTATTTTTTCTCTGTACGTAAAATTTTCTCCATTTTACGACCTCTCGCCAATTCATCAATCAGTTTTTCCATACGTCTACATTGTCTGTACAAGTCAAATTCGTCCTCTATTTCTTCAATTCGATACCCACAAACAACTCCCTTAATCATGTGTGCATTTGGATGGATATTCGCTTGCTCAAAGAATGTTCTATACGTTGCTTTTTCGTCAATAAGTGTTTCTAAAGTATTCTGATCATAACCAGTAATCCATTTAATTACTTGATCGAGTTCTTCTTTTGTTCTACCATTTTTCACCAATCTATTCAGGTACAATGGGTAAATGGATCCAAATACCATATTAGCAAGTTTTTCATTTTTTTCGGTCGTAACTTTCATTTTCTGATTTTATATTAATTGATGTTAACGTTTTGTCAAGGGGTTATTATGTTGCTATTTCTAGTCTCTAATGCTCCAGATTTCATGAATGGGAGCTCCTTTGCTTGACAATCCAGAGTGATGCCATTCACCATTAATCAATTCATAATTAAATTTTAAGCTGAGACCAGCTTTGGAGTTGTCTCTAGAAAAGAACTCAATGTTTTCAATATATTCACCATTTTTGGTGGTGTATGTTCCGCCACCAGTTCCCATAAATTGTTTAGTTTCTGTATTGTACGCTATCCATTGGAATCGAGTTCCTGATAAAATTTTCATGGTCTTTCGTGGTCTACTAGTATCTCTTAATTGAGTTTTGCTATTTCTTATTCTACCAGACATTAACCAAGCACCTTGTAATTTACCCGGTGTACCTTTGTCTAATCTTTTTAATTTCGAACCGTTATCAACCATTTCAATTTCATTGTCACTAATACGTACTTTAAAGCTTACTAGGGTTCCTACACGTTCAGGGTTTTTTGTATCAAACTCAATTTTTTCAGTTATGGTATTACCTTCTAATTTCCATGTGCCACCATTGGTATAAATAAATTTACCAGTTTTAGCATCATAGGTTGTGATTACTTGATAACCATCTGCTAGTATGACGACACTCTTTAATAGATCTCCGTTTTCAGACTTAGAACTGGTTTCCCATGCACCAATAATTCCTTGAGCATGAAGTACAAAAGGAAAAGACACACAGATAAGAAATAAAATTATTTTTTTCATGAGTTTGTATTTTTAAATAGCGGTCATGATAAATGTTAATGTATTTGTATAAGATTAGCTAGGTTGTTTCAGCTTTAAAGTTAACGAATAAGTCACAAATAGAAAATTCGCTTTTAAGAACCGAAGTTTTAGTGAAGGTTATTAAGGGTCTCAAATAACTAGGGAAGAGTAATGAAATGTAGACATTGTTATAACTTGTATAAGATAATATAGCGATTGCTAAGTATACTTTATGGTTTGTGCTTCGAAGTCCAAAATAAATAGAGATAAAGCAATTTTTATAAAAATGAAAAAAAGAAGCTATTGTTCAAAAGTAAGCGTGTTTAAGAACGTTGTGTTTTCTTTAGATATTCTAGATTGTAAATTCTATTTTCGAAGCCTCTCAGCCTTTTTATTTTTGCAGCAATTAGAAATAAACTAATCATCAATAATGTTGCGCTAACAATGAATAGCACAATGCCAAGTACTGTTATTTCCTCAGAACCGCTATCCAAAGTAGGTTTTGCAAATCGAGTAACAGTAATTAAAAATATACTATATGAATTCATAAAAAAGCTTATCATCATTAGTGCGATTATCTTTTTCATTCAATATCTTTTTATAGATTTCAAAAACCAAACCTAAAAAGAAAAATTTCGTTTGCAATACGGTTACCCGTAATTCAAAATTTATAAGCTTTCTTTATTAAAAATAATGGATGTTATTTTTAACTATTTCAAAACCTAAAGTGAAAAAAGAATACCGTTAAAAAACGATTATTCCATACTGAACTTAGTACTCCTTGATCTTGATAGAGTAAAAAAATCTTCACAAATGTATGTTGTATCTGTTTCCTCCAAAAATAATTAATGAATGCTAATTAAAAGAAAAATTCACCTATACTAAAACCATACAAAAGCGGAAAAAACAGTATTTTTTTACTAAAAATAAAATACACTAGTTTTACCACATCAGAATGAAGAAAGAAACTCGTAAAGAACAAATCATTAAAACAGCAGCAAAGCTTTTCAAAGAGAAAGGGTATTCAGCTGTAACGATGCGAGATATTGCAAAAGCTTTAGACATAAAGGCAGCTAGTTTGTACAATCATATTACTTCAAAACAAGATATTCTTAAATATGTGATTATTTCTTTGGCTGAAGAGTTTACTGAAAGGATGAATGTTATTTATACTTCTTCAGATAGTAATATTGATAAACTACATCAAATAGTCGCATTGCATGTCGACATTGCCTATAGGAATCCTTATCAAATGTCGTCCTTAAATAATGATTGGATGCATCTTGAAAAAGACACTGCCTATTATCTAGAACTGAGAGATAGTTATGAAGATAATTTTAGGAGTATTATAAAAAAAGGAATTCAATCGGGTGAATTGATTGAAGCAAATCCAGAGGTAGTATTGTTCTCTATATTATCCGCTTTAAGGAATTTATACCTATGGATTCCTAAAAAAGAAGATGTTAATCCAACTGAACTTTCACAGAATTTGAGTCAAGTATTAATTCATGGCATTTTTAACAAATAAAATTTAAAATTATTTTGTACTTTTGACAAGTAAACTAACAAGTGTTAGTTTAATGTATTTTTTAATAATAGATTTACATATTAGAAGTCTATAAACTAAAGATACCTGCTTCCGCAGGCAAAATATGGCTGAATTTCATCAAGTAAAAATCGCAGATATATACAAAGACACTAAGGATACTTCAGTTGTCTCATTCGATATTCCTTCAGCATTGCACAAAGATTTTCATTTCAAGCAAGGTCAATACCTTACGCTGAGAGCAATGATTAACGGAGAAGATATAAGAAGATCATATTCTTTATGTTCGTCACCTCTAGACAATGAATGGAAAGTAGGAATCAAACAAATTCCAGGGGGTATCTTTTCTACCTATGCAAATAATGAATTAAAAGCAGGTGATACCATTGAGATCATGAAGCCTGAAGGAAGTTTCTATGTGGATGTTGATGCTGATGCTTCTAAAAACTATATTGCTTTTGCAGCAGGTAGTGGAATTACACCGATGATGTCTATCATCAAGACGCATCTAGAGTCAGAGCCAAATAGTACATTCAAACTCTTTTATCTCAATCGTACTGTAAAATCAATTATCTTTAAAGAAGAAATAGAACGACTTAAGAATCAGTTTTTTGGACGCTTTCAAGTATTTTATTTTTTAACAAAGGAACAACGTGATATTCCGTTTTTAAACGGACGCTTTGACATTGATAAATTAAATGTTTTAACCAAGACGTTTATTGATATTGAAGACACCAATGACTGTTTTATCTGTGGACCTCAAGAAATGATTTTCTTAATCAGAGATCATTTGGTTGAAAAAGGATTGGATGCAGATAAGATACATTATGAATTGTTCTTTTCAGGAGATTCAGAAAAAGACAAACAACATATTGCTGAAGTTCTAGAACAGAAAGTAGACGGAACGGAAGTAACAATCATCGATGGAGGAAAAGAGTTTCACTTTGTCATGGATGAAGATTTTGATAACATTTTAGATGGAGCTCTAGCTGCTGGTGCCGATTTGCCTTTTGCTTGTAAAGGAGGAGTTTGTAGTACATGTAAGTGTAAAGTAGTAGAAGGGTCTGTTGAAATGAAAATCAATTACGCATTAATAGAAAGCGAAGTAAAACAAAACTTAGTATTAAGTTGTCAGGCAGTACCAACTACAGAGAAAGTAGTAGTAGATTTTGATGTGTAAGCCAGAGGCGAGCATTCTCACGAAAGTGGGAATCCGATGAATAATACCGAAATAACTATTCACTAATACCTAGAAAAATGAGTGAAGAACAAATAAAAAAATCCTGGGATGAGAAACGTCGAATCCTAGAAGCACAATTTGAAGGACGTATTGAGCGCGACGAAAAAATCGAAGCGAAAGATTGGATGCCTGAGAAGTATCGTAAAACACACATCCGACAAATTTCTCAGCATGCACATTCTGAAATTATAGGAATGTTGCCAGAAGGGAATTGGATTACAAGAGCTCCTTCTTTACGTAGAAAGGTTGCTTTGTTGGCTAAGATTCAAGATGAAGCTGGACATGGATTGTACTTATACAGTGCTTGTGAGACCTTAGGAGTTTCAAGAGAAGAATTGTACGAACAATTGCATTCAGGGAAGGCTAAGTATTCTAGTATTTTCAATTACCCAACGGTAAGTTGGGCAGACATGGGAGCAGTAGGATGGTTAGTAGATGGAGCAGCGATTATTAATCAAGTTCCATTGTGTAGTACATCATACGGGCCTTATGCAAGAGCAATGATTCGTGTGTGTAAAGAAGAAAGCTTTCATCAACGTCAAGGATATGAGATCATGGTGAAATTGGCAAATGGTACACCAGAACAAAAGGAAATGGCACAAGATGCTTTAAATCGTTGGTGGTGGCCAAGTTTAATGATGTTAGGGCCTACAGATGCAGAATCGGTTCATACAGAGCAATCGATGAAGTGGAAACTGAAAAGAAAATCCAATGACGAACTACGTCAGCAATTTATAGATCAAACTGTTCCTCAAGCAGATTTAATCGGTTTAACAGTTCCAGATCCAGATTTAAAATGGAATGAAGAACGAGGAAGTTACGATTTTGGAGAAATTGATTGGGATGAATTTTGGCAAGTTGTCAAAGGTCATGGGCCATGTAACAAAGAGCGTATGAGTGCAAGAGTAAATGCATGGGAAGAAGGAGAATGGGTGCGAGATGCAGCAATGGCATATGCTGAAAAGAAAGAAAGTAAAAAAGAAGTAGTATAAAAGAACTTGAAGTTGAACTTGAAACTGAAAAGCGAAAAGATTTTAAGACTTCAATAATAGTACGACAATAAGAATTAAAAACATTAATAGAAGTTATTTCGAATTCGATTTCAACTTCAATTTTAATTTCATAATTATGAAAAAAAACTGGCCTCTTTGGGAAGTATTCGTAAGAAGTAGAAACGGATTAGAACACCGTCATTTTGGAAGCCTCCATGCAGCAGATGCTGAAATGGCTCTAGAAAATGCACGTGATGTATATACAAGACGTAATGAAGGAGTAAGTATTTGGGTTGTAGAATCGAAAGATATTACAGCTTCAAATCCAGAAAATAACGGTGAGTTATTTGAGCCAGCTCAAGATAAAGTATACCGTCATCCAACATTTTATGATTTACCAGACGAAGTGAAACACATGTAATAAATTTGAAATCGAAACCGAACTTGAACTTGAAATCAAAATAGCTATGAAATATGATTTAAGTGAAAGACTAGAAGATTTTGCTGCAAGTGTAATTTTGCTTTTAGACAAGAAGCCAAATTCATTTGCTGGAGATTATTTAGCAAAACAATTAATTAGATCCTCATGTTCTTCAGCATTAAATTATGGAGAAGCATTGGGATCAGGAACAAGTAAAGATAAAATCAATAAATTGAGGATTTGTTTGAAAGAATTAAGAGAATCTTTGAGAAACTTAAATATTCAAACAAAAGCAAAATTGATTACAGAAGAAAGTTTGATGACTTTAAAAGATGAAAATGATCAACTAATTAGAATCATCGTAACTAGAATAAAAAATATTAAATAAGAACTTAGAGGTTTAATTGAATTCAATTTCGACCTCAAGTTCAAATTCATTTTTCATGATGAACGAAAATTTATACAAATACATATTAGGAATTGCAGACAATTCTTTGATTCTTGGTCAACGCTTAGGGGAGCTATGTGGACACGGACCGAGTTTGGAAATTGACATTGCGTGTACCAATATCTCATTAGATTTATTTGGACAAACAAGAAGTTACTATCAATATGCAGCAAAAATAAAAGGAGAAGGTGCAACAGAAGACGATATCGCCTTTTTACGTAGAGAACGTGAGTATGTGAATCTTTTGTTGGTAGAACAACCTAATAGAGATTTTGCGCATACCATGGCAAGACAATTTTTGTTTGATGTTTACCATTTACTTTTATTGCAAGAGTTAGAGAAGAGTCATGATATGACATTGTCTGCCATAGCTAAAAAGTCAATCAAAGAAGTAAGTTATCACTTGCGTTTTTCTTCAGATTGGGTAAAGCGATTAGGAGATGGAACAGAAGAAAGTAAGAAGAAGATGCAATCAGGAATAGATGCATTGTGGACGTACACCGACGAATTGTTTCATCAAACAGATGCAGACAAGGCAATGATTGCTGAAGGAATTGGAGTAGATGTTTTAAAGCTTAAAGATGCATACATGCAGAAAGTATCTGATATTTTAGAAGAAGCTACATTGAACGTTCCTGAAACAAAATGGTTTCAAAAAGGTGGAAAACAGGGAATTCATACAGAACATTTAGGGTATTTATTAAGTGATTTGCAGTATATGCAAAGAACGTATCCTAATATGGAGTGGTAACAAATATTTGATTTGTTATCCTGGACTCGATTCAGGATCTCATTAAATAGATCCCCGTATATACGGGAAATAAATATGACAATTACAGAACAACAAATAGAAAAAGAATTGATTCCTATTTTGGAACAAGTTTCCGATCCAGAAATTCCTGTACTATCAATTATGGATATGGGAGTTGTTCGTTCTGCATTGATAGAAAAAAAACTAGTTAAAGTTCAGATCACACCAACCTACAGTGGATGCCCTGCAATGGATGTGATTGGAGACGATATTCAAAAAGCACTGTCAGACTCTGGATATCAATCTGAAATAGAATTGATTCTTGCGCCCGCTTGGACTACCGATTGGATTACACCTAGAGGTAGAAAAGCGTTAGAAGATTATGGCATCGCAGCGCCATTAGATCCGATAGCAGATAAAGAAGCATTATTAGAAGAGAAGCGGATTGTAAAATGTACAATTTGTGGTTCACAGAATACAAAATTAGTAAGTCAGTTTGGTTCAACAGCATGCAAAGCATTGTTTAAATGTGATGACTGTCAAGAACCATTCGATTATTTTAAATGTTTGAAATGACAATTTGTTGTCACCCTCAGCTGTCACATTGAGCTTGTCGAAATGTTGTTGAAGGGTTTCATCAGGATATTATAAAAAATAAAAAAATGAAGAATATCCAATAGAGAATAACGAATGATGAAGTGCTTAAGAATTTAAACTTCGTTATTCAATATTCAGTGTTCGATGTTAATAAATATGAGTTCAATTAAATTACATATAGAGAACAAGGTAGCCTATATCACGCTAAACAGGCCTGAGGTCTTTAATAGTTTCAATCGTGAAATGGCTTTGGCATTACAAGATACATTTGATGCTTGTGAAAAGAATGATGAAGTAAGAGCCATTGTTTTAACAGGAAGCGGAAAAGCTTTTTGCGCAGGTCAAGATTTAAAAGAGGTGACTTCGCCAGAATTGAATCCTGGATTCAAAAAGATATTAGAAGAACATTACAATCCAATTATAACTAGAATTCGTGAAATTAAAAAACCAGTAATCGGAGCTGTTAATGGAGTGGCAGCAGGAGCAGGCGCAAACATTGCTTTGGCTTGTGATATTGTTGTTGCTGATGAAAGAGCAAGCTTTATTCAAGCATTTAGTTTGATAGGACTGGTTCCAGATAGCGCAGGAACCTATTTTTTACCACGATTAATAGGATTTCAAAAAGCATCTGCCTTGGCTATGTTGGGAGATAAAATTGGAGCTGAAGAGGCAGAACGATTGGGAATGATTTATAAATATGTTCCTTCAGAAGATTTTGAAGCAACAATTGATAAACTAGCTGTGAAGTTGGCAAATATGCCTACCAAAGCATTAGGAATGATTAAAGAATTATTGAATAAATCCATGACCAACAATTTGCAAGAGCAATTGGCAATGGAATCAAAATATCAAATAGAAGCAGCACAAAGCGATGATTATGCCGAAGGAGTAGCCGCTTTTATTGAAAAAAGAAAACCAAACTTTAAAGGGAGTTAAAATTATGAATGATGAATAAAGAATATTGAATAATGAAGTATAAAAGCTTCTTTATTTAATACCGTAAAAAAAATGATGCTATGAAAAGAAAGTACGATCTTGAAAAAAGATTGATTCAGTTTTCAATTGATATAATTGAACTTTGTAAAGAATCAAATAAAAGTTTTGCATCAGAACATTTAATCAAACAGATTATCCGTTCTTCAACGTCTTCAGCTTTAAATTATGGAGAAGCTCAAAGCGCAGAATCGACAAAAGATTTTCAACATAAAATGAAAATCTGTTTGAAAGAATTGAGAGAGACATTGGTTAATTTGAAGATTCAAGAAGGAATCAATAGTATTCAAAATAAAAAAGAGTTAGAAAAAGTTTTAAAAGAGAATAACGAATTAATTGCGATTTTTGTTTCTAGTATTCGAACATCGCAGAATAAAAATAAATAATGAATGTTAATCTTTTTGTTGGAATTAAAAACTTCAACATTTTGTATTCGATATTCGATATTCAATATTAATTATGAACGTAGGAATCATAGGTTCAGGAACCATGGGGAGTGGAATTGCACAAGTTGCAGCTACCTCAGGTTGTAAAGTAAAATTATACGATACAAATCAAAACGCTTTAGATAAAAGTAAAGCAACTTTAGAAAAAGTATTGTCTCGACTGATTGTAAAAGGTCGTATCGATACAGATCAGAAATCAAGAATTCAAGGGAACATATCTTATGTAAATAATTTGAAAGATTTACATGATTCTAATCTAACCATTGAAGCAATCATTGAAAATTTAGAAATCAAACAGAAGGTTTTTTCTGAATTGGAAACCTATGTTGCAGATGATTGTATCATTGCTTCAAATACCTCTAGTTTATCCATTGCTTCAATAGCAGCTTCTTTACAGAAGCCGGAACGTTGTGTTGGAATTCACTTTTTCAATCCAGCGCCATTAATGAAATTGGTAGAGGTAATTCCTGCCATTCAAACATCAAAAGAAGTTTTAGACAAGTCGGTAGCAACAATTGCTGATTGGAAAAAAGTAGTGGCAGTAGCAAAAGATACTCCTGGATTTATCGTGAATCGTGTGGCAAGACCATTTTATGGAGAGGCACTGCGAATTTATGAAGAAGGATTGGCTGATTTTGCAACAATCGACTGGAGTTTGAAAACCTTAGGCGGATTTAGAATGGGACCTTTTGAATTGATGGATTTTATTGGGAATGATGTCAATTATACAGTCACAGAGACTGTATTTACAGCTTTTTATTTCGATCCAAGATATAAGCCAGCATTTACTCAGAAGCGTTTTTCTGAAGCTGGATACTTAGGGAGAAAATCAGGAAAAGGATATTACGACTACCAGGACGGTAGGAGTAGTGCTGAATTTATTTCAGCATCTGCTAAAAAAGACGATAATCTCGCACAACAAATTTTTGATAGAGTGTTGGTGATGTTAATCAATGAAGCAGCCGACGCATTGTTTTTAAACATTGCTTCTGCAGAAGATATAGATAATGCAATGACTAAAGGAGTGAACTATCCAAAAGGGTTGTTGGCTTGGGCCAATGAAAAAGGAATCGATTGGTGCGTAAATACATTGGATAACTTGTACAATGAATACCATGAAGACAGGTATCGTTGTAGTCCGTTGTTACGTAAAATGAATAGAGAGGGTAGAAAGTTTTTTTAAACAAAGAATATCCAATAAAAAATAAAGAATGATGAAGTTTATCATATATAGAAATTTCGAAATTCAGTGTTCAATATTTGATATTCAATATTCATAAATATGAAAGGAGAACTAATCCCATATAAAATGCTAAGTCAAGATGCCTACAGTCAATGGTTAGGGATCGAAATTTTAGAATGTGAAATCGGACGATGTAAAGTTGGAATGACCATTCGTAAGGAAATGCTGAATAGTATGGACAAAGCTCATGGAGGAATCAGTTATTCATTAGCTGATACTGCTTTTGGTTTTGCAGCAAATACACATGGAAAGTATGCAGTTTCTATAGAAACATCGATCAATCATATAGAAGCATTGAGTGAAGGAGATGTGTTGGTTGCAGAATCTGTGATTGAAAAAGTAAATAAGAAATTGGGCTTTAATATTATTGAAGTCAAAAGAGGAAACGAATTAGTCGCTTTATTTAAAGGCGTAGTATATAGAACACAAAAAGATTGGCTTTAGTTCCCGCGAAGGCGGGAAACCCATGAATTAGAGTTCTTAATATAAATTAAAGTAGAATTTAAAAGATACCCGCTTTCGCGGGCATAAATATGGAAGCATATATCATAGACGGAATAAGAACACCAATAGGGAGTTATAAAGGAACCTTATCAGCTGTTCGTACAGACGATTTAGGAGCACTTGTTATTGAAGAGTTGGTGAGAAGAAATCCAAACATTCCAAAAGATGCATACGATGATGTAATCATGGGGTGTGCTAATCAAGCAGGAGAAGACAATCGTAATGTAGCGAGAATGTCATCTTTATTAGCAGGATTACCATTTACAGTTCCAGGAGAAACAGTAAATCGTTTGTGTAGTTCAGGACTATCAGCAATCATCCATGCCAATAGAGCAATCAAAGCCGGAGATGGAGATTTGTTTATTTCTGGAGGAGTTGAAAACATGACTAGAGGACCTTATGTGGTTGCAAAGCCTTCAAGCGCTTTTGGAAACGATTCTAAAATGTACGATTCAAGTTTTGGGTGGCGTTTTATCAATCCTAGAATGCAAAAGTTGTATGGAACAGATGGAATGGGAAATACAGCTGAAAACTTAGTAGAGAAATACAATATCTCTAGAGAAGATCAAGATGCATTTGCGCATTGGAGTCAGATGAAAGCAACAAAGGCCCAAGAAAACGGGCGTTTAGCAAAAGAGATCGTAACGGTAGAAATTCCGCAACGTAAAAAAGATCCAATTCAATTTTCAAAAGACGAGTTTGTAAAACCAACAACCTCCAAAGAGATTTTAGCAAAGTTACGTCCAGCCTTTAAGAAAGAAGGAGGAAGTGTAACGGCTGGAAATTCATCGGGATTAAATGATGGAGCAGCAGCAACAATAGTCGCTTCTGAAGACGCTGTAAAAAAATACAACTTAAAACCATTGGCAAGAATTGTGAGTTCTGCTGTGGTTGGAGTAGAGCCAAGAATCATGGGAATTGGTCCTGTACAAGCCTCTAACAAAGCATTAGAGAAAGCAGGATTAACTATGGATGATATTGATATCATTGAATTAAACGAAGCATTTGCTGCACAAGCATTGGCATGTACAAGAGCTTGGGGGTTAGCAGATGACGATTCAAGATTAAATCCAAATGGAGGGTCTATTGCAATCGGACATCCATTAGGAGTTACTGGGGCTAGAATAGCGTATTCAGCAGCATTAGAATTACATGAACAACAAAAAAGATATGCATTAGTTACGATGTGTATTGGAGTTGGACAAGGGTATGCAGCAATTATAGAAAGAGTATAGAATTAGAAATGTAAAAGTTAAAATCGAAAAATATTAAATGATAAACTTCATTGTTGAATTTTATATTTAACGGTTTTATATTTAAAATTTTAAAGAATGAGTAAGATTCAGCACTACGTTCAAGGTCAATGGACAGAAGGAAAAGAAGAAGGGGCACCTATCTTTGATGCAATTACAGGAGAGGTTATTTCTAACATTGCCATAGAAGGATTAGACATTCCTGAAATCCTTCAATACGGAAGAACCAAAGGAAGTGAAGTACTTCGTAAAATGACATTTCAAGAACGTGGAAACATGTTAAAGAAATTAGCATTATATCTCACCAAACGCAAAAATGAGTTTTACGATCTAAGTTATAGAACTGGAGCAACAAAAGTTGATAGCTGGATTGACATTGAAGGAGGTTTTGGAAACCTATTTGCCAATGCATCGTTACGTAAATTATTCCCGAATCAACCGTATCACGTTGAAGGAGATGCCATCGATTTATCAAGAGGAGGTCGATTTATGGCGCACCATATCATGGTTCCTAAAAAAGGAGTCGCAGTACACATCAACGCATTTAACTTTCCTGTTTGGGGAATGTTAGAAAAATGTGCTGTCAACTGGATGGCGGGAGTCCCTGCGGTAGTTTTACCAGCACCATCTTCATCGTATTTAGCAGAAGCTGTAGCAAGAGTCATTATCGATTCTGGAATCTTACCAGAAGGAGCTTTGCAAATCATTAACGGAACCGTTCGAAATATTCTAGACACCGTTGAGTCTCAAGATGTAGTGACCTTTACAGGTTCGGCTGCAACAGGAAGGATCTTAAAAGCACATTCAAGAATTATTCAAGAAGCTGTACCATTTACGATGGAGGCAGATTCTTTAAATGCATCTATCTTAGGAGAAGATGCTGTTCCAGGAACACCAGAGTTTGATTTGTTTATCAAAGAGGTCCGTAAGGAAATGACGGTAAAAGCTGGACAGAAATGTACCGCGATTCGTCGTATTATTGTTCCAGAGAATTTGGTAGAAGATGTTCAGATCTCTTTAGGGAAAGCATTAGATAAAGTCACCATTGGAGATCCTAGATTGAAAGAAGTTCGTATGGGAGCTTTAATTAGTAAGCAACAAGTTGAAGCGGTTCGTAATTCTGTGCAAGACATTGCGAAGGAAGCTGAGATTGTATACGGAAGCTTAGATAAGATAGAAACTGTTGGTGCAGATGCGAAGAAAGGAGCATTTATTAGCCCGATTTTATTAAGAGCGAACAATCCTTTTGAAAATACTGCTATTCACGAACGTGAAGCATTTGGTCCAGTAAGTACCATCATGCCCTACAAGAATTTAGAAGAAGCCATCACCTTAGCTCAAATGGGTAAAGGTTCGTTAGTGTCTTCTATAGCAACCAATGACGATACAATTGCTAAAGAATATGTTGTAAACGCAGCAAGTCATCATGGGCGTATTTTAGTATTAAACAGAGATAGTGCGAAAGAAAGTACAGGTCATGGTTCTCCATTACCATCATTAGTACATGGAGGTCCGGGTAGAGCTGGAGGTGGTGAAGAAATGGGAGGAATGCGTGGAATAAAACATTACTTACAGCGTACTGCAATTCAAGGTTCACCAACCACACTGACAGAAATTACAGGAATTTATCAACCAAATGCGAAGTATAAGGAAGCTGAGCAGCATCCTTTTAAATATCACTGGGAAGATATTCAGCCAGGAATGTCTCTAAAAACTCATAAGAGAACATTTACAGATACGGATATCATCAACTTTGCAAACCTTACTTGGGATCATTTCTATGCACATACGGATATCACTTCGTTAGATGGAAGTATTTTCGAGAAGAGAACGGCACATGGATATTTCATCATTTCTGCAGCAGCAGGATTGTTTGTGTATCCAAACAAAGGGCCAGTGTCAGCAAACTATGGACTGGAAGAATGTCGTTTCTTACGTCCTTTGTATCATAATGATACTGTGTATGTTCGTTTAACATGCAAGCAGAAAGTCGACAGAGATGTTGCAAGCGCAGAGCATCCAAGCGGAATTGTAAAATGGTTTGTAGAGGTATTTGATGCTGAGGACGAATTGGTAGCAATTGCAACTATTTTAACCATGGTGCAAAAGAAGCAAGAGACCTTTGTAGAAATGACTGAAGAGAAAATTCAAGAATGTTTGAATGCTCTTAAAGAAGATGCAAAACCAAAATGGGGAATTATGACGCCTCAGCATATGTTAGAGCATTTGGAATATACTTATAGAATTGCTTCAGGAGAGATACAAGATTTTGAAATTTCTACACCAGAAAAGATTTTAGAGAAAGTACACAACAGTTTGTATAACTATGAACCTTTTCCAAAGAATTCTAATTTTCCTTTACTAGAGAAAAACAAATTAGATGATTTAAGGCATGCTGATTTTGCGACTTCAATTGAGAAATTTAATGAAGCTAGGGAAGATTATTTAGCATACTATAAAGAAAATCCAGATGCAAAATTAAAAAACCTTGTTTTTGGTGAATTAAATAGATACGAATCATATTTGATGGAGCGTAAGCATTTGAACCATCACTTTGAACAATTTGGATTGATCTAAATTGTCATTCCCGCAAAAGCGGGAATCCAGAAAATTAGAATAAAAATGTAGATTCCGCATCAAGTGCGGAATGACAAAAAGTAAAAAGTAAACATGAGTGATCCATACGTAAAACAAACCATAGAGAACGAAGTAGCATACATTGAATTTTTTCACCCAGCTCACAATTCGTTACCAGGAAATATATTAGCAGAATTAGCACAAACTATTACAGATGCAGGAACCAATGACGAAGTAAAAGTGATTGTTCTAAAGAGTGGAGGTGCTCGTACTTTCTGTGCAGGAGCAAGTTTTAAAGAATTGATTCACATCAATGATGAAGCAACAGGAAAGGTATTCTTTTCAGGATTTGCTAATGTAATCAATGCGATGCGCAAATGTCCGAAGTTTATCATAGGAAGAATTCAAGGAAAAACAGTTGGAGGTGGAGTAGGGTTGGCTGCTTCTACAGATTATTGTATGGCGACAAAGTTTGCAGCAATCAAGTTAAGTGAATTGAATATTGGAATTGGACCGTTTGTAGTTGGGCCAGCCATAGAGCGTAAAATGGGATTAAGCGCGATGTCACAAATTGCCATTGATGCGAATTCTTTTTACCCTGCAGAATGGGCAAAGCAAAAAGGACTGTTTACTCATGTCTATGAAAGTACAGAAGAACTTGATGAAGCTGTAAAGGCAACTGCTGAGCATTTGTGTACCTACAATACAGAAGCAATGAGAGAGATGAAAAAAGTGTTTTGGAAAGGAACAGATGATTGGGATACTTTATTAGCAGAACGTGCTCAAACAAGTGGAAAATTAGTATTGTCTGATTTTACCAAAGAAAAATTAAAAGGGTTTAAATAAAAAAAACACAAAATATCCAATATAGAATAACGAATTTTGAAGTATTGTAATGAATATAATAGTTCTTACTTCGACATTCAGTATTAATTATTTGATATTCACCATTAAAATATGATTTACTCATTCCAAGGATACATACCTGTCGTACATGAATCTAGTTTTGTACATCCATTAGCAGCAGTGACAGGAAATGTCATCATAGGGAAAGATTGTTATATCGGTCCTGGAGCAGCCATACGAGGCGATTGGGGGCAGATCATTTTAGAAGATGGTGTGAATGTACAAGAGAATTGTACGGTACATATGTTTCCAGGAAAATCTATCACCTTAAAAGAAAGCGCTCATATTGGTCATGGAGCTATTATTCATGGAGCCAACATCGGAAGAAATGTATTGGTAGGAATGAATACCGTGATTATGGATGATGCTGAGATCGGAGATGAAAGTATTGTTGGTGCGATGGCATTTGTAAAAGCAGAAACAGTAATTCCAAAGAGAAGTTTGGTGGTTGGAAATCCAGCAAAAGTAATTAAAGAAGTTAGTGATGAAATGATTGCTTGGAAAACAAAAGGCACTCAGTTGTATCAGCAATTACCAAAAGATTGTCATGATAGCTTACGAGAAGTAGAACCTTTACGAGAAGTTCCTAAAGATAGGCCTAAGCAAGAAGAGGTTTATAAAACGCTGAGAGATCAGTTTAAAAAGTAGAGAATACTGAATATCCAATAGGGAATAACGAATTTCGAAGTGAACATTAGTTTTAAAAGTACTACCTACTTCATCATTCAGTATTAATTATTCGATATTCTTAAATCAAGAGTTTCTCCAAATCAATCTCATTTGTTTCTTTCCCTGTAGATAACGTAATTAAACTTTGAACATTTCCTAAATAAGGCAATAGTGTCAGTTTTGTAATGATAAACTTTTCATAAGCTTCAATATCTTCAACCACTAACTTTAATAAATAATCGAAGTTTCCACTCACACGGTGACATTCCATCACTTCCGGAAAACTTTGTATTTCCTTTACGAATTTCTCCAAATAACTTCGAGTATGCCCTTGAAGAGAAATCGCAATAAAAACCATTTGTTTCAATCCTAGTTTTTTATAATCCAAACGAGCAACATAATTAGAAATATACCCTTCCTTTTTTAGTTTCTTAATACGCTCAAAAATAGGCGTGGTAGAAACGCCTAACTCTTCAGCAATACTCTTAATAGTTCTGTCAGAATCCTTTTGTAGGATCTGCATGATTTTAATATCCAAATTATCTAGTTTCATGTCTAAAAATGATAAAATATTATTTTAAAAGTTAAATATAGATCAAATAAAGAATAAAATATATGTAATGTGTTATTTTTTAGAATAATAATCTAAATAGGTGGATTTATTTATTTGAAATGGTAAATCAAATGGATAATATCGTAATTTTATTCCTTGTCAAAATCAACATTATTTTATGGAATTTGAATTGAAAATGCCTCGATTAGGAGAGAGCATTACTGAAGCAGCCATTATTACATGGTTTAAAAATGTAGGAGATACTATTGAAGAAGATGAGATGCTTTTAGAAGTAGCTACTGATAAAGTAGACTCGGAAGTTCCATGCACAGTGTCTGGGGTGATTCAAGATATTTTATTTGAAGCGAATGATGTCATAAAAATAGGTCAAACGATTGCCATTATTAATACAGAAGGATCTGTATCAACTTCTAAGGAAGAAGTAGAGAAAACTGAGACAAAATCAGTGAAAGAAACCAAATCTGTTACAAAGAGGTTGTCAAAACCAAAACGACCTCAAACTTCTTCAACTTCAACTTCATTTTCAGTTTCAAATTCGAACACATTCTTCTCTCCTTTAATCATTTCAATAGCGAAAGAACAACATATTAGTTTTGAAGAGCTAGCACGTATTCCGGCAACAGGAAAGGATGGGAGATTGAGAAAGAGTGATGTGTTTCAGTACATCGAAGAAGGAAGACCGTATCAATTTGTACAAACTACCGCAGAACCCGACCCAACTGCGTATAGAATTCCACAATTAAACTTAGACAAAGGAACCGGGAAAATAGTGAAGATGGACAGAATGCGTCAAATGATTGCAGATCATATGGTGTATTCCAAACATACTTCACCTCACGTAACCGCCTATGTTGAGGCTGACTTAACAGAAATGGTAGCTTGGAGAAATGCGAATAAAGTGGCGTTTCAAGAGAAGTACAATGAACGGTTAACATTTACGCCTTTGTTTGTAGAAGCTGTAGCAAAAGCTGTGAAAGACTTTCCAATGATTAATGTTTCCGTAGATGGAGAGAACATCATAGTAAAAGAAAACATCAATATCGGGATGGCAACAGCATTGCCTAGTGGAAATCTAATTGTTCCAGTTGTAAAAAATGCTGATACAAAAGACCTATTAAGCCTAGCAAAAGATGTGAATGAATTGGCTGGAAAAGCAAGAGAGAATAAACTAAAAGCAGACGATATACAGGGAAGTACATTTACAATTTCTAATGTAGGAACCTTTGGAAGCGTGATGGGAACTCCTATTATCAATCAACCTGAAGTTGCCATTTTAGCTTTAGGGATTATTAAGAAAAGAGCAGAAGTGATGGAAACTCCAGAAGGAGATGAAATTGCCATTCGTAGCATGATGTATTTATCACTTTCTTTTGACCATCGGGTAGTTGATGGTTATTTAGGAGGAAGTTTTTTACGTCGAGTAGGCGATTATTTTGAACAATTTGATACCAACAGAGAGATATAAAGAATTGTCTTTCTGAATGTGGTGAAGGAATCTATTAGAAAGATTATCTCGCTATGCTCGCAAAGACACAACAACATAAGGCACTATGAAGCATAACATTTCAACAACAAAAGTAGAAACATCTAAAGTCAACGATTTAGACTTCAATAACATCCCTTTAGGAACCACTTTTACAGATCATATGTTTATCTGTGATTATGCAGATGGAAAATGGGGAACTCCAAGAATTCAACCTTTAGAATTGATTCCTACACATCCAGCAGCGATGGCATTGCATTATGGTCAAGCTATTTTTGAAGGAATGAAAGCAACGGTAGACACTGAGGGAAATCCGATGTTATTCAGAGCGGATAAAAATGCAGCACGATTAAACTTTAGTGCAGACAGAATGGGGATGCCAAATTTTCCAGAAGATTTGTTTGTAGAAGGATTGAAACAATTGGTAGCCATCGAACAAAATTGGATTCCGCCACAAGACGGAAGTGCTTTATACTTAAGACCTTTTATGTATGCAGACGAGCCTTTTATTGGAATGCGAGCAGCAAACAATTATAAGTTTATCATTATGGCTTCGCCAGCAGGACCGTTTTTTACAAAACGAATCAAGTTGTATGCTGAAACCAAATACATCAGAGCAGCATCAGGAGGAACAGGAGAAGCAAAAGCAGCAGGAAACTATGCAGCAGCCATTCGTCCGACTGAAATTGCAAAATCAAAAGGATACGATCAAGTATTATGGTTAGACGCTGTTGAGCATAAATACATTCAGGAAGTAGGAACAATGAATATCTTTTTCAAGATTGATGGAAAGTTTGTAACTCCAAAAAGAGATGGTTCTATTTTGGATGGTATCACACGGATGAGTGTCATTGATGTTTTACGTCACAAAGGATACGAAGTTACTGAGCGCCCAATCACAATTGATGAAATAGAAGAAGCATCTAACAAAGGAACTTTGGAAGAAGCGTTCGGAACTGGAACAGCAGTAGGAATTGCATACATTCAAGAAATTGGATTGAAGGATACAACCATTCACGTTTCTGATGAAAGTCCAGTGGGACTAGAAGTAAACGATACATTGAATGCAATCAAAACAGGAAAGATTGAAGATCCGTTTAATTGGATGATTAAAATAGAAAAAGAGTTGGTGTAATTATTATTAGGGCGTTCCCTATAGGTCGCGCTTTATGCTATATCTTTTGTAGAAAAACAAAAGGATGTCGCTACAATCGCTAACGCAATACAATCGTTTTGTCATTCCCGTGAAAACGGGAATCCAGAATATATAATAACAAATAATTAGATTCCTGCTTTCGCAGGAATGACAAGTATGAAAAAAGACATTCTACAAAAAGGATTTTCAAATCTTTGTACAGCCAAAGCAATGGCCGAATTGTACGAAGACAATTTTAAAGTAGTTTCAAAGTATGTACATGCTACTTCTCGTGGACATGAAGCCATTCAGATTGCTTTAGGAATGCAATTACTGCCACAGGATTATGCATTTCCTTACTATAGAGACGATGCGATGTTATTGTCGTTCGGATTAGAACCGTATGATTTGATGTTACAATTGCTGGCAAAGAAAGACGATCCATTTTCAGGAGGAAGAACCTACTATTGTCATCCAAGTTTAAAGGATGATGACAAACCAAAAATCCCACACCAATCCTCAGCAACAGGAATGCAAGCCATTCCAGCTACAGGAACAGCAATGGGAATGCAATACAAAGAATTGCAAGGATTAGATAACCTTTCGACTGCGCTCAAGGAGACAATAGGTGTCAGTTCGAGCGCAGTCGAGAACTCTTTAAACCCTATTACAGTCTGCTCACTTGGAGATGCATCCGTAACAGAAGGAGAAATTGCAGAAGCCTTTCAAATGGCTGCTTTAAAGCAGTTACCTATTTTATATTTAGTACAAGATAATGGCTGGGATATTTCAGCCAATGCAGAAGAAACAAGAGCGCAAGATGCGTTTCAATACGCACAGGGATTTCATGGCTTAGAAGCTATCTCTATTGATGGAGCTAACTTCGTAGAAAGTTACGAAGCAGTAGAAGAAGTCATCAAGACGATTCGTAAAGAGCGTCGACCATTCTTAGTTCATGCAAAAGTTCCTTTACTAAATCACCATACATCAGGTGTTCGTATGGAATGGTATCGAGACGATTTGGAGGAAGCACGTTCTAGAGATCCGTATCCTGTTTTAAAACAACAATTGTTAGACAACGGGTTTACAGAGGTTGAAGTTCAAGAAATTGAGACTTCCGCTTCTGAGAAAGTGCAAGAGCATTTTGAGAAAGCGCAACAAGCTGAAGATCCATCACCTGAAGATTTATTTACGCACGATTTTGCTCCGACACCAATTACTGAAGAAGCTGGTGATCGTTCACCAGAAGGAAGCGAGAAAGTAGTGATGGTAGATTGTGCCTTATTTGCAGTTGAAGAACTGATGAGAAAGCACAAAGAGTGTTTACTATACGGACAAGATGTAGGGGGAAGGCTAGGAGGTGTATTCCGAGAAGCAGCTACCTTAGCACAGAAATTTGGAGACGATCGTGTCTTTAATACACCAATTCAAGAAGCCTTTATTGTTGGCTCTACAGTTGGAATGAGTGCTGTAGGTTTAAAACCTATTGTTGAGGTTCAGTTTGCCGATTATATCTGGCCAGGCCTGAATCAGTTATTTACTGAGGTAAGTAGAAGTAGTTATTTATCGAATGGAAAATGGCCTGTAAGTATGATTCTTCGTGTTCCTATTGGAGCCTATGGAAGTGGTGGACCTTATCATTCATCATCTGTAGAAAGTATATTGACAAGCATTCGAGGAATTAAAATAGCTTATCCAAGTAATGGAGCGGATTTAAAAGGATTGTTGAAAGCTGCTTATTACGATCCAAATCCAGTCGTATTTTTAGAACACAAAGGATTGTATTGGAGTAAAGTCCCAGGAACACAAGGGGCAACATCTATAGAACCCTCAGAAGATTATATTTTACCGTTTGGAAAAGCATGGGTCTTACAAGAGATTTGGAAACAAGAAGATGAGGAAACCTTAACGATTGTTACTTACGGAATGGGCGTACATTGGGCAATGAACGCTAGTGCAGAATTGGGAATGAAAGATACCATCGAGGTGATCGATTTAAGAACACTGTATCCATTAGATGAAGAAACGATTGTGAAATCAGTGAAGAAAAACGGAAAATGTTTGGTGGTTACTGAAGAACCTTCATCAACTGGATTTGCAAGAGCTTTGTCTGGAAAAATTCAAGAAGAATGCTTTAAATTCTTGGATGCACCAGTCATGACCATTGGTAGTGAAAACATGCCTGCAATTCCATTGAATAGTACGCTAGAGCAAACCATGATTCCTTCTGCCGAAAAAGTAAAAGAAAAGATTTTAGAAATTCTAAACTACTAAAATTGATTCCTCAGCATATACTAGACAGAAAAGGACCAAGAAGTTTTAAGGATCTAAATCCAGAAGTCATTGAATATCTCAATGCTGGAAAAATAGAAACCAAAAACTTAATGGAATGGCTATCTGCTGATCAGATCATTCTTTTAAAAGTGGTATTGACTGAGTTAGGTAAAGAGGATTGGTTCTCAATGTTTGACGTGGCTATAAATGCACAAAAGAAACCCACAGCAAATAGCAATACACGTGTTATTGGAGAAATCTTTGCCGAGATGACCAATGATGCTAACATCTATTCAAAATTAAAATCACATCAAAGTGACATTGTTCGATGCTGGGCATGTTGGGGTGAAAGCCTTCAGTATGATGATTTAGAAGAACTTTTATCGACAATGAAGTTCTATGCAGCCGATTCTCATTTCGGTGTGAGGGAAGTCGTTATTTTCGCTACCAAAGATCGAATGATTGGAGATTTGGAAAAGGCAATTTCTATTTTAACCAATTGGACTTCAGATACAGATGAAAATGTTCGTCGCTTTGCCGCGGAAGCATTGAGACCTGTTGGAGTTTGGGTAAAGAAAATTGCAAAGTTTCAAGAAGAACCAGAATTAGGACTACCACTTTTAGAACCATTACAATCAGATACATCAAAGTATGTTCGTGATTCTGTAGGGAACTGGTTGAACGATGCAAGTAAGTCACAACCTGACTTTGTGATTGCAACATGTAAACGATGGAAGCAAGTGTCTGATACTAAAGAAACAGCTTACATTATCAAAAAAGCATTGCGTACTATTGAGAAGTTGAAAAAGTAAAAGCATACCTTTTTTCTAGATTCCAGAGCCTTCTTGAAATTTGTTCTCGCCTAGTTTCTTCTTTGTAATATTTTCTTGGATTTCCGCACATCCAACAAGAACATGTAACAGGAGTTTCAGAAAGTAAATTTAATTGACGTTGTGAAAGAGAGGTACCTCCTGACATAGAGGTAAAATATTGCTGTCTCTTTTTTTGAATTCTTTTTCGGTGAAATCTCCTTAATGCTCGTTTGGATTCGATCATGCTAATTTTTTAGCAAGATAAAAAAATAATCGGATTCCTTTAAGATAAATCCATTGACTGATAATTCCATATATTTATGGAACACTTTTTGTGTAATAGTGCCTAAAACCAAACTAATGAAAACACTAAAACTCTTATCACTTACTTTATTTATTTTATTTGTTTCCTGTGATAAAGGAAAAGAAAATAGTCTATCCACAGAACTAGATGTCATTGAAAATGGACTACTTCCTGGAATTAAAATAAAAGACAAAACAGAAAAGTTCAATTTGTTAGATAGAATGAAGCACCATAAAGTCCCTGGAGTGAGTATCGCTATTATAGATGAAGGAAAAGTAAAGTTTGCAAAAGGATATGGAATTGCAAATACAAATACCAATAGCAAAGTAGATGTAAATACCTTGTTTCAAGCAGGTTCTATTAGTAAGCCCATTGCAGCATTAGCAGCGTTAAAATTGGCACAAGAAGGAGTAGTTGATTTAGATGAAGATGTAAATACTTATTTAAAAGGCTGGAAAATTCCTGACAATACGTTTACAGGAACAGAGAAAGTAACTTTAAGACGACTGTTGACACATACAGCAAACATGACAGTGCATGGATTTCCAGGGTACAAACAAAAAGATACATTTCCTACTGATGTTCAAGTGTTGAATGGAAAAGGAAACACTCCGAAAATTTTTGTTGATGGAGTTCCTGGAAGTATTTGGCGATATTCTGGAGGAGGATATACAGTGATGGAGAAAGTAGTAGAAGATATGAGCGGACAAACCTTGGATGCTTATTTAGCAGAACATATTTTAGCACCTATGGGAATGGACAACAGTACATATCAGCAACCCATTGATGCAACGAAATACACAAACATAAGTGCAGCGTATGATACCCAAGGAAAAATTATTGAAGGGCTATGGAACAACTATCCAGAGCAAGCAGCAGCTGGTTTATGGACAACACCTAAAGACCTAGCGAAATACTGTATTGAAATTCAAGAAATCTTAAAAGGAAAATCGGGAGTACTTTCAAAAGAAACAG
This sequence comes from Flavobacteriaceae bacterium, assembly GCA_049115595.1. Lineage (GTDB taxonomy): Bacteria > Bacteroidota > Bacteroidia > Flavobacteriales > Flavobacteriaceae > Polaribacter. Next base: position 113,388 of record JAGDZS010000003.1, on the reverse strand, counting down.
TTGAAAAAATGTTGACTAAGGATAAAAATAATTGGGGATTGGGACCTTCTTTACGATGGGAAAAAGATTCGCTAATTTTTAGTCATGGTGGAAAGAATGCTGGGTTTACAAATCAGATGATGGCGTTTGCAAATAGGGGGCAAGGTGTGATTATCATGACCAATGCAGACAATGGAGGTAGATTAATGGCTGAGGTCTTAAGAGCAGTTTCGAGTCATTACAATTGGAATGTCATTGGGCAAAGAGAAATTGAGATCATAGATATTCCACTAGAAACCCTAGAAGGGTTGGTAGGGAAATATAAGTTGAACTATCAGGTTCCTAATATTGGAGATTACATTGTAGACGTAACAATTGAAGATGGGAAATTGACGGTAACTGATCCAAACAATGGAGAAGTAAATACATTAACACCTATTGGCGCCGATAAATTTCTTGATTTACAGAGCGGAAATGAATTAGTAACCAATAGCAAAGATGGAAAACAAGGAATCTTATTTGATGGACGCTTTCAGTTGTATAAAATGGATAAAAAGTAGTTAAGAACTAGGTTTCTTCATTGTAATACACTTTGTAGTAGTGCATCTTACGTTCATCGTCGAAGCCTTTTTCAATGTTGTCTTTTACTGTCTCACCATCACTCAGGTCTAACTTGATTTGAATTTTAGTATCCAAGTTAATTTGACTCTTAATCTTGCGCTTTTCTTTCTTTAAGGTAGCGTTGGATACATTAAAGTCATCTTCTAATTCTAAAGAATTCTCTTTGTTATATTGTGTTTTGAATTGAGCATAAGAATCTACAACGTCAAACGGGCTTAATAACTCCTCTTCCAATAAATCTTTGGTAATGGTTTCATTATCGTTCATTAATTGAATCCCCTGACTGATGAACTCTTTTTGAGTATAAGTGTCATTATTCTCTACCATTGTATTAGAAAAATCAGATAGCAAGTTTAAATGGTGTTTTGTCTGATACGAATCGTTTTGTACTTCCTCTAAATCTAAGAATGCCTTTTTCCAGTAATTGGCATCGTAGCTATTGTTGTCAATAGAAATAACTCGATATCCGCTCGATTGTTCAGTATTTAAAATCAAACAACCTTTGTCAATTTTTTGAAGCTTTACACCTTTGCTAATCGTGAAGTCTAAATCGTCTTCTAAATGATTAAACTTTAGATAATCAATCTTATTTTCAATCTTGAAAATTCCAATCGCATCCGTAGTAATCTCTTGAAACTTTAAATCTTTGAATAAGATGATAAACAATTCACCTGTTTTAATTTGCGGGTGATTTGACTTCTCATACAAATGATTTAAGATATTATTTGAGTACTCGATAAAGCTAATTTCTTGTTGAAAAAACTTCGTTGAATTGTCATAAACAGCATTGTAGTCTAAGCTAATATGATGCGTAAACTTCATCAGATCAAAACTAGATTTGATAGACCTTAAAAAGAAACTTTTTAATAAATCTTCTTCTTCTTCTGTAAAAGGAATTTCTTCACTCGTTGTATAACTTAACTCTTCGCTTAACTTATTCCCAACTCTTTGTAAAGTTGCTTTTGCGATGTAGGTATTAGAAGTTTTTAGCATGCTCTCAAAATGATATTTGGGTAGCGAATATAGATAGTTTATTGAATAGAATTACTATGAATTAAATAGGAGTTTTAATTAGATATTAACCATTCTTTTTTTAAGGAAATAAATTACGCTTCTAAAATAATACTCGTTTTAGAAGAACCATACTCTGAGATTTTTTCAAGAAAGGAAATAAGATGCTTATTGTTTCTAAAGTAACCTAAAACGCATAAGCAATCATCTCCAGTAATTCTATGACAACTTTGCACTTCTTTCATTGCTTGTATTTGTTTTTGAGCATCGTATGATCCTCTCTGTTCTCGGTGTATTACTAATGTTATATAAGCTTTGGTCTCAATACCTATTTTTTCATGATTCAATTTTAAAGCATAACCTTCTATGATGCCATCTTCTTCCATTTGTCTAACACGTTTGCCTATAGCTGGAGCAGACAAACCAACTTCTTTTCCAATATTAGCAAAGCTTTCTCTGGCATTAATATTTAGCATTTCAAGTATCTTTTTATCTAATGCGTCCATTTGCAATCAAAATTATTTTATTTAATATAAGATGTAATCGAATGTAAATGTATACTTATTAATTTAATTATAAACTATAAAACACATAATGCTTTCTATATTTGTGTTATTGATTTTAATAAGAATAGTTATCATTTTTAATTATTCAAAAGGAAAAAGATAAAATATGAATCCATTTTTAATTGATTGTATTGGTTACGGAGGTTTAGTGATAAATTTATATTCAATGTCTACTAAAGGTGAATATAAATTAAGATTCATCTCACTAATCGCAAATGTAGTTTACATATTATACGGTGTATTAATTAGTGCATCTCCGATAATTGTAGGATGCACTATTGCTGTATTACTTCATGGCTATCACATAAGAAGATTACGAATAAATAAGAATAGTAATGATTGAAATAAAGAGAACTACGAAAGCAGACACAGAAGTTTTAGCACTTTTAGGCCGACTAACTTGGGCTGAATCTCATGGGCATTACATCGAAGATAAAAACGATGTATTGAAATACCTTAACGAGAATTTTTCAATTTCTAAAACAAAACAGAATGTAAACAATCCTAACCAACTCTTTTATATTATTTATGCAGATAATTTGCCTGTCGGATATGCGAAATTAGTAGTAAATACATCAAACGAAAATATTACATCACAAAACAATTGTCAATTAGAAAGAATTTTCATTCTAAATGATTTCATCCCATTAAAAATCGGACAACAGTTATTAACTTTTGTTGAAGAACAAGCCAAAAAATTACAATTAGATACTATGTGGTTGACTGTTTATATAAAAAACAAAAGAGCCATTAGATTCTATGAAAGAAATGAATTTAAAAACGTTGGAGAAGTAAATTTTATCGTCAGTGGAAAAGAATATGAAAATATAGTTTTTTCAAAAAAAATTTAGATATTTAAAACTATTGAAAACCTAGGAATAAAAGAAAAGATTGCTGCCAGCAAGGTGCATGTCTATCGCCAGACAGGTATAGATGATTGCATCTGATTTTAGGATCAATTTAAATTTAAGACATCACTCAACTATTAAATTGATTTTCTATATGCAGACGGTGTTTTACCTTCAAACTTTTTAAAAGCACTATTAAATGAAGATAAACTACTAAACCCTGTATCAAAAGCAATTGACGAAATCGTAAATTTTTTATTTTCTGTATTTGAGAGTGTTTTTTTTGCTTCTTGAATTCTATAATAATTAATAAAATCATTAAAATTTCGTTTTGCATATTGATTAATAACTGAAGAAGTCTTTTGCGTACTTTGTCCAATCAATTTTCCCAATTTAGAAAGTGATAAATCAGATTCTAGATATAATTTTTCATCAACAATTAACTTAGAGATTTCACTAAATAATGCGGTATTATCATTTTCTTTAAAAACATCTCCATTCATATCAGTCGTTTTTAATTGAAACGCTTTGTAGCTTAAGAAATAAACCGCTAGAGAATATACGATAGGACCAGTAATATAAGGAACCTCATTGTCTAAAACATTTAAAAAATATGAAAACCAAATAATTATAAAACCTATAATTAGTAAGCGTAACCAATCAAATACTGCTTTTTGTGACTTTGTTTTTGTGTCTTCTTGATAGTTCTTTTCTATATTTTTTAAAACCCTCCAAGAAATAAAAATATAAAAAGCAAAGTGTAGGTAAATAAAAAGCAGCGTACTTCCCAATGTTATGATTACTATTTTATTATTCTCAAATAATTCTTTAGTAATAAAGAAGCTCATGATAAAAACCAAACTGAAAGGAATGAGTTCCGTTAAAAAGCTTTTAGGCAATTTAAAATCTGGGCGTGTCATTCCCAATACATACCATCTTAACAAAGGCCCTATTAATAGTAAAAAAGCTAATCCTGCAAAAATGAAGATCGGCTCTAAATTATCTCCAAAATTCATCATTACTGACTTTCCTATTCTAAAAGCCATAAAGATTAAAATCCACCCTAATAAAAGGTTGGCTACTGTTTTTTTCTTTTTAAAAAAAAATAAGTAAAAAGCGAATAAGAGCCCATGTAGAAGCCCAGTGCTGCTAATTATAATAAGAAGTATCTCTAAAAAACTCAATAGATTATTTTCCTCAAACTTAAGAATATTTACTTAAAGAGAAAGTACAAATCACTACTGACTTGTACCTTCTGAATTTTATCCAAAACCCTTTATTTAGATTTCTTTTTTGCATAAGAGACCAATCCAAGGATACTAAAAAAATTCCCTAACTTCCCTTGCATACCTGCAATAATACTATGCTGTGCTAATAAAAATCTATCTACAGACTTTTTCTCTTGAATAAGCATTTTTTCTATTAGTTCTTTTGCTTTTTTAGAACCTTGCGCTTGATAAACTTCTAGAACCTTAACAGCATTTTCTTCTCCTGTTATTTCTCTATGCTTTGGTGTATAACCCAATTCCTTAATCATGGTTTCAGCCAATCTCCAGGTAGACCAAGGATTTTGTCCTGTTACTAAGTTTTTATCTTGACTTACTTTATCTAGATACAATGTGCCTTCATTAAATTTAGCCCCTCGAGAAGAAAGTTTGTCTTGTAAAAGGAATGGAAATATATTTTTTGCATCTGGAATAAGTAGCAGTTCTTCTTTATTTGTAAAACTACTGACTGTTTTATTTTCTAATAAAGATTTTCCATTATCGAGTGTTACATTCACTAAGGCTGCTGGACCATGACAAACGGCTCCGACAACTTTTCCCGATTGGTAGTAGTTTTTTACAATGTCTTGAATGGCTTTGTTTTCTGGGAAATCGAACATTGCACCTTTTCCGCCAACAAAGTATATTGCTTCATAATCTTCTGCTATAACATCTTCCATAGCAATTGTATGACTCGTTTTATATTGAGCGATAGAATCATTTAAAAAAGCATAATCAAATTCTTTCATATCATCACCATCTAAAACAACTGGAGGCTCCCCACCTAATGGACTTGCTACATCCACTTCAAAACCATTGGCTTTGAATACGTAATATGCACGTGATAATTCTGTTAATTCATACCCTGTATTTTTACCACTATTCCCCATAGTTCCTGTACTTGTTACGACAGCTAATATTTTACCACGTTTAGGAATAATATTTTGAGACAAATAAGAAATATCTTCAGCTTTACTAGCTGTAAAATCTTTTTTCATGTTATCCAAAGGCAACAAATTAATAAACCACGCACCAAAGGAAATAAGAAGAACTAGTAAACTAAGCAGGGTAATTAATGTCCATTTAATTTTAGGGTATTTTTTAAGTTTAAAAGTAGCTCCAATACCTGCTCCTAAAGCTATTCCAACACCAATCCAAAGAGGTAGATTATTTATAGTTAATCCTATGATAGCACCAAATGCTAATCCTATGAGTATTCCAATTCCGATTTTTTTTTCTGACTTCATTATAAATGTATTTTTAATTATAAAGCGAATTACAGCAAACTAGCCTGTAAAAGCTGAAGAAATGATAATTCCGTCAGAGTAAAAGATGATTTGAGTAATTAAAAAGAGGTTATATAATAATAAGTGCATGTGTTAAAAATGAACAATGGGTTTCTTTTTGTTAGCTTAGTGCTCAACGCAACTGATTATATACAAGTAAGTTAACTTTAATTATAACCAACCACAAACCAATGATAAAATTCTTTAGAAAAATTAGACAAAAACTACTCTCTGAAAACAAATTCAGAAGATATCTGATTTATGCAATTGGAGAAATTATTCTTGTAGTCATAGGAATCTTAATAGCGCTTCAAATAAATAATAATAATGAAGTTAGAAAAAACCAAAAAAACGTCATTGAGAACCTCAAAACGATTCAACAAGAGCTTCTTTTGGATATTAATAAAGCCTCAGAAGTAATTATTTCCTATAACATAAAAGATTCTCTGATTTGCCGTGTTTTAAACTCTAAAGTAACAGCTACAGATTACAAAAGAAATAGACGTTGCAGATCTTTAACTACAAGTAATTATTTATTAAAAATACATAAAAATGGATTTGAAAAATTAGAATCCAAAATAGATATTCTTCCAGAAAAATACGATGAGTTATTTGAAAAATTGAATACAATTTACTTAGAAGAAGTACCTATAATTGAATTGCGAAATCAATTGATGAGAAATTACGCTTCATCTACGAAAGAAAATTATGTAAAAAATTATGAATGGTATATTGATTATAGTTTTGGTAAAGTTAATGATGAAAGTATAAACTACTTTATGAATGATGGTTTCTATAAAAATACTGTAGCTCGATATAGAGAGTTACTTATAGATAATTTGTTGATAAGTGTTCAGAAGTTTCGTGAAAATGCAATTATATCTTACAATGAAATATCAAATCTTTTATCATCAAATATTGTGACGCCTGAAGAAACTAAAGGGTTTAATCTTAAAAATGAAACACTCGAAAAATATACCGGCGACTATGTATTCCCAAGTTTAGGGCAATTTACTGTAAAAGTTTTAGTTGTTGAAAATGAACTTCATTTTAAGTATCCTTGGCAAAAAGAATCAATTAAACTTAATCCATTAAGCGACTCTTATTTTTATATTGGCCAAACTAGAACTGTGAGAATTACCCAAATAGAAAATGGAAGTTTTGAAGTTTGGACAAATAATAATTGTAATAGTCACAAAGGGGTAAAGATTAAAAAATAACTAAAGCACAACAACGTGTATAGTTCATTGCTTCTGATTTCACTCATGGAAAATTCGCTCAAATTAATTACCTTAGTTGCATAGCGGAAATATAAAGATGACTCTAAAATTTAAAACAATGAAAAAATTACTTCTACTCTTTACCATCCTTATATTTTCTACCCACGTAACATCAGCACAGCAGAAGGAATCTTATGATTATTCAAAGACGAATAGGGAAGTGATTCAATATGGTGTTCAGGCCGTTCTTACTTGTAATGCACTTTTCACCTCTAACAGAACGCTTAAACAGACGTATAATCAAGAGCTTAAATACCTCAGGCAACCCATAGGGAATTCCAAAGGTGGGAACTATACCATCGATTGGGATAAAAAAACGGTCACCATTGGTACAACCAAAGACACTCCTACAATGCGAGCAGCATATAGAGAAGGAATTGGCTGTGTTATTTTGGCGCCAGATCAAACTTTTGAGGTAATTGATGATCTTCCAATACAAAGCCTTCCTGTTCTTTTAGGAGACAAAGCAAAAATACCATGGCCTGAAGGTGATTTGGTGAAAAAGAAAAAACTACCAAAATATATCAATAAAGAGTTATTGACTACAGCATCGAAATGGTCTTTTGAAAGAGAATCTCAAGAACAAGTCACGCTCAGTCTAGTCGTAGTTCATAAAGGTCAGATCATACACGAAAGATATGCTGAAGGGGTTGATATGTATACAAAAACACGGACATGGTCAACAGCTAAGAGTATTGCTGTTACCCTAATTGGAATGTTAGTAGATCAAGGTAAAATGGGTCTAGATGCTCCACTTGGGATAGAATGGTTGCCGAAGGAAAGAACATCTGAAAATGATCCTCGTGCTGATATTACATTAAGAAATGTACTCAACATGTCTAGCGGATTATATACAGTGGATAGTAGGAGAATGGAATATGCTACTGGGTCAGGGTTATCCTATTGGGCAGGAGCTAGCTCAGTAAACGGAGCAAGAAATAGAGGGCTAATTAGAAGACCAGGAACCTATTGGGACTATGAGAACTATGATACTCTTTTGGGCGTGCTCATGATGAAAAAAGCTCTGGGTGATGATAAAACCTATATGGAATTTCCTAGGTCGGCTTTGTTTGATAAAATAGGAATGAGAAATACTTTTGTCAGCACAGACAGATTTGGAGATTTCATTTTTAGTAGTCAGGTCTATACCAATGCCCGTGACCTTGCCAGATTTGGCATGCTTTACGAGCAAAAAGGTGTTTGGAATAATAAAAGGCTACTCTCTGAGAAATGGATCGACTTTGTAAGAACACCTGCGCCATCTACTGCAAAGCGGGGTAATTTTTATGGAGGGCAATGGTGGCTTGTTCCAGATCGCCGTAATGATATCCCAAAAGACGCCTACGCTACGGCTGGAAACCGAGGACAATATGTGATTGTGGTTCCTTCACATGATCTAGTCATTGTTAGAAGAGGTCTTGATTACGGAAGACAGGGGTTCAATAGATGGGATTTAACAAGGGAAGTATTGAAAGCATTCTCTGTTGATTATAAAACTGCCGATAAGTAAGCAGAACAGACCGTTTTGAGATTATTAATTTGGTAAAAATGAAAAAACAAATAACAATAAAAAATAAATTATCGATAATTATCATACCCAATTTTATCGATATTCATAAAAATGATAAAAAAATCATTTAAGATGATGCTCGTTCCAAATGATTTTATAATTTTGACCCATGTTTAACAACGAAAATAAAATAAATACGTTATTCCCCGCATTGCCATTGCGCAATCGCCGCCGCTAATTCTTCATCTAGCGCACCATTGAATACGTAATTTTATTTTTTAAACATTGTACAACACACATTTCATATCACTTTTTTCAACTTTAGCTATTTCTTACAATAGTCAAGTTCCTGTACGCCGTATTTTCCCTCGTCGCCCGTAAGGGTATTTTCTATTTAGGAGCTTAGGTGAGTCCAGTTCCATTCTCAATCATCACGCACACAATTTCAAAATTAATAATCTCGTCCACTGAAGCGAAAGCATAGGAGGATTAATACATCAAGATAATGGAAATCATTATTGCTGATACATCACATAGTATTTATGCAGAGATCATCTGTAAAACCATTGCAGATTCTGCCAACGTAAGAGGAACTGGTATTGCTAGAAGAACTCCAGAATATGTCATTGCTAGAATGAAAAACGGCAATGCTGTTATTGCATTGGATGGAGGAATGTTTGTCGGGTTTTGTTATATCGAAAAATGGGATCATGGGAAGTTTGTTGCCAATTCAGGATTGATTGTACATCCAGATTATAGAGGTAAGGGGATCGCTAAACTCATTAAGAAGAAAGTATTTGAACATTCTAGAACCAAGTTCCCAGAAGCAAAGGTATTCAGTATCACTACTGGATTGCCAGTAATGAAAATGAACAGTGATTTAGGATACAAACCTGTCACATTCTCTGAGTTGACAAAAGATCAATCTTTTTGGAAAGGTTGTCAGACCTGTAAAAATTACGATGTTTTACAAAGAACATCACAAAGTATGTGCTTGTGTACTGGAATGCTTTATGATCCAAAATCACAAGACAAAAGCAAGAAAAAAATAAAAGAGAAAGTTTTTAAAAGATTGAAGAGTATTAAGCAAACACTCTTTTTAAAGAAAATAAAAAAATAACATAGTAATCAAATTAAAAGATACCCGCTCTAGTGGGCATAGAATGAAAAAATTAGTATTAGCCTATAGTGGCGGATTAGATACCTCGTATTGCGCAGTACATCTTTCAAAAGATTTGGGATATGAAGTGCATGCAGTTAGTGTAAACACAGGCGGATTTACGCAAATTGAAATCAATGACATAGAGAAGAAAGCCTACGCGATGGGTGTAAGCACGTATAAAAACATTCACGCGATTGATACCTATTATCAAAAAGTAGTGAAGCATTTGATTTACGGAAATGTATTAAAGAATAATACCTATCCTTTATCAGTGAGTGCAGAGAGAATTATTCAAGCTATTGAAATTATTGAATATGCAAAAAGTATTGATGCAAACTTCATTGCGCATGGAAGTACAGGAGCAGGAAATGATCAAGTAAGATTCGATTTGATTTTTCAAACACTCGCACCAGAAATTGAAATCATCACGCCTATTAGAGATCAGCAATTAAGCAGACAACAGGAGATTGATTATTTACAATCTCAAGGAATTGAAATGTCGTGGTCTAAAGCAAAGTATTCCATTAACAAAGGATTGTGGGGAACAAGTGTTGGAGGCTCAGAAACATTGACTTCTCATCAACCACTACCCGAAGAAGCCTATCCGTCACAATTAGAAAAACAAGGAAGTGAACAAGTGAAACTGACGTTTTCTGAAGGGGAATTGATGGCAATCAATGACGAAGAAGGCTTACCACAAGATTGTATTGAAACGTTAAACACGCTAGCATCTACCTATGCAATCGGAAGAGATATTCATGTGGGAGATACCATTGTCGGAATCAAAGGAAGAGTTGGTTTTGAAGCAGCGGCTGCGAGCATTATCATCAAAGCACATCATTTGCTAGAAAAGCACACACTCACCAAATGGCAATTACAACACAAAGATTATTTAGCCAACTGGTACGGAACACATTTGCATGAAGGATTGTTTTTAGATCCAGTGATGAGAAATCTAGAAGCATTTTTAGAAAGTAGTCAAGCACATGTTTCAGGAGATGTTTTTGTCACGCTAAAACCATATCATTTTACTCTAGACGGAATTAATTCTGAACACGATTTAATGAATGCTGATTTTGGAAGTTATGGTGAAGAGAATAAAGGTTGGACTGCCGATGAAGCTAAAGGGTTCATTAAAATCTACGGAAATCAAAATAAAATATATCAAAGCGTAAATAAATAGGTTAAAGAGAAAAGGTAAAAGAGAAAAGACTTGTCATTTCGAGCTGTTTACACTGAGCTTGTCGAAGTGCAGTCGAGAAATCTCATTTAAAAATTAAATAATAATGAAAATTAAAGCAGGAATCATAGGAGGAGCTGGTTATACAGCTGGAGAACTGATTAGAATTTTATTACATCACAAAGAAGTAAAGATCAATTTTATATTTAGCACTTCGAATGCAGGGAATAAGGCAAGTGATATTCATCAAGATTTAGTAGGTGAGACTGATTTGGTGTTTTCGAGCGAAATCAATTCAGAAGTCGACGTATTGTTTCTCTGTTTAGGGCATGGAAATTCAAAAGCATTTTTGGAAGCAAATTCCTTTTCGACAACAACTAAAATCATCGATTTAAGCAACGATTTTAGATTACAGCCAGATGCTGTTTTTCAACGGAAAGAATTTGTCTACGGATTGCCAGAACTTCAAAAAGAAGCTGTTCAACAAGCAAATTATATTGCCAACCCAGGTTGTTTTGCTACTGCTTTGCAATTGGCTATTTTGCCATTGGCTGCAAATGATTTGATAAAAAGCGATGTGCATATCAATGCAGTCACTGGAGCAACTGGCGCTGGAACTTCGCTTTCTAAAACAACACATTTTACATGGAGAGATAACAACTTTTCATACTACAAGCCTTTTACACATCAACATTTAGGAGAAATTAATCAATCGGTAAAGCAATTACAAACTGATTTCAATGCTGAAATCAATTTTATGCCCAATAGAGGGAACTTTTCAAGAGGGATTTTTGCAACGGCATATACAAATTTCAAAGGAAGTTTAGAAGAAGCTAAAGAATTATATACTGCTTTTTATAAAGATGCTGCTTTCACTTTTGTATCAAGTAATCAGTTGCATTTAAAACAGGTAGTAAATACCAATAAGTGTTTGATTCATTTGTACAAGCATGAAAACAAACTACTGATCACAAGTTGCATTGATAATTTATTAAAAGGAGCTTCAGGTCAAGCCGTTCAAAATATGAACCTCATGTTTGATTTTGAAGAAACAGAAGGAATTCAATTAAAAGCCAATTACTTTTAATAACTGTCATTGCGAGAGAAACGAAGCAATCTCACTCATTTAAGCAGATTACTTCGTCATAAATTCCTCGTAAAGACAAAAAAGATAATAATTTAAAAAGAAGGCAGAGTTTTCTGCCTTCGCAGAAATAAAATGAAAATAGCCATCATAGGAACAGGAAATTTAGGATGTTCGATTGCAAAAGGGTTGATTACTACAAATGCAATCACCTCTTTATATCTAACAAAAAGAAATTTAGAATCCATTCAGAAGTTTGAAGGGTATACCAATGTCTTTTTAACGACTGATAATAAAGAAGCAGTAAAGAACTCAGACATTCTCATTTTTTCGGTACAACCATCTCATTTAGAAGTTATTCTAGAGGAAATAAAAGAACTACTTACAGAGAAACATGTTTTAATTTCTACCATCACTGGATTCTCACTAATTAAGATAGAAAAGATTGTAGGAGAAGAACAGTTTGTCATTAGAGCAATGCCAAATACAGCCATCGCAGTTGGAAAGTCAATGACGTGCTTGTGTAGCAATCAAAAAGGATTGGAAAGAGTAAAAATTGCTGAAGCAATTTTTAACAGACTGGGAACGTCTATTGTGATTCCAGAAAACCAAATGCAAGCTGCGACCGTTGTTTGTGCAAGCGGAATTGCCTTTTGGATGCGATTGATGAGAGCAACAACTCAAGCAGCTATTCAGTTAGGATTTGATGCCAAAGAAGCACAAGAATTAGCGATGTATACGAGCGAAGGAGCTGCAAGCTTACTTATTACAACAGGAAATCACCCAGAGCAAGAAATTGATAAAGTAACTACACCAAAAGGATGCACTATTGAAGGATTGAATGAAATGGAACACAAAGGGTTGAGCTCTTCTTTAATTCAAGGAATGGTGGCTTCATTCAATAAAATTAACAGTATTAAAACCGATCAGTTATGAGTAATTTATTTGATGTATATCCATTGTTTGACATCACACCAGTGAAAGCAAAAGACGTGTATGTCTATGACGAAGACGATGTTGAATATTTAGATTTATACGGCGGTCACGCTGTGATTTCAATCGGACATTCACACCCAACCTATGTGTATAATGTTGCTAAGCAATTGAGTGAGATAGGGTTTTATAGCAATTCTGTTCAAAACCCTTTGCAAGAAAAACTAGCTACTAGGTTAGAAGAACTTTCGGGTTGTCAAGATTATCAATTATTTCTGTGCAATTCTGGTGCTGAAGCCAATGAAAATGCGTTAAAATTGGCTTCTTTCCATACAGAGAAAAAGAAAGTCATTGCTTTTAAAAATGGATTTCACGGACGAACTTCAGCCGCAGTAGCTGCAACAGATAATGCTAAAATTATTGCACCCATCAATGCACAACAAGAAGTCGAGTTGTTTGAATTGGGTGATTTAGAAGGAGTAGAAGAGGCATTGAAACAGCAAGATGTTTGCGCGGTGATTATTGAGTGTATTCAAGGTGTAGGAGGTCTGGATGAAAGTACTTCCAAGTTTTATCAAGGCATAGATGCTCTTTGTAAAAGGTACAATACATTATTTATTGCAGATGAAGTTCAGTCTGGCTTTGGAAGAACTGGCGATTTCTTTTCTTTTCAAAAGCATAGCATTGAACCAGATATTATCTCTATGGCAAAGGGAATGGGAAATGGTTTCCCAATTGGAGGGATTTTAATTCACCCTAAAATCAAAGCATCCTATGGATTGTTAGGAACTACTTTTGGAGGAAATCATCTAGCATGTACAGCATCTTTGACTGTTTTAAACGTCATAGAAAAAGAAAAGCTTCAAAAAAATGTAGTCACTGTTTCAAATTACTTTTTGAAGAAAATAAAGTCGATTTCTAAGGTGAAATCTGTCAAAGGAAGAGGTTTGATGTTGGGATTAGAATTCGATTTTCCAGTAGCAGAAATAAGAAAGAAGCTCATTTTCAATCATCACATTTTTACAGGAAGCGCTAAGAATCCAAATCTATTAAGGGTTTTACCACCACTGACATTGCAAAAAAGACATGTTGATCTATTTATAAACGCATTGCAAGAAGTTTTAAAGAATTAAAAGACACCCGCTTACGCGAGCACAAGATGAAAAAATATACAGAAATATCAGATTTAGAGGACGTTCAAGAAACCATTCAAGAAGCACTCAAGATAAAGGAGAATCCTTATCAAGAAAAAGAATTGGGGAGCAACAAAACTTTGGTGATGCTCTTTTTCAATTCAAGCTTACGAACGAGATTGAGTACAGAGAAAGCGGCAAAAAACTTAGGAATGGAAGTCATGGTATTAAACATTAATGACGCTTGGGGTCTTGAATATGATGACGGAACTGTGATGAATATGCAAAGTGCAGAGCATGTTAAAGAAGCAGCTCAAGTGATTTCACAATATGGAGATATCATTGCAGTAAGGGCTTTTCCAACGTTAACAGACAAAGAAAAAGACGAGTCGGAGTATGTGATTAAAAGCTTTGAAAAATATGCCACAGTACCTATTGTGAATATGGAAAGTGCTACAGCACATCCGTTGCAGGCATTAACAGATGCCATTACCATTGAAGAGCTTAAACAAAAAAAGAGACCAAAAGTAGTATTGACTTGGGCACCACATCCTAAAGCCTTACCGCAAGCAGTTGCAAACTCATTTGTAAAATTGATGCAAGTAATGGATGTAGATTTTTCTATTACACACCCTAATGGGTATGACCTGAATCCTGAGATTACGAAAGGAACTTCAATTTGTCCCGATCAAGCTTTTGCTTTAAAAGATGCTGATTTTGTCTATGCAAAGAACTGGAGTAGTTATAGAGATTACGGGAAAGTATTGAATGCCGATTCTGATTGGATGATTACCAAAGAAAAGCTTGGCAATGCTAAGTTTATGCATTGTTTACCAGTAAGAAGAAATATGGTTGTAGAAGATGCTGTTTTGGATGGAGAAAATGCTGTCGTGATTCAGCAAGCAAATAATAGAACGTTTGCTGCCCAGGTGGTTTTGAAGAAGTTATTGGAGAATTTATAAAAGTGTCATTGCGAGTGGAACGCAGCAATCTCATTATTTGAAGAGATTACGTCGTCGCTAACTCCTCGTAAAGACAAAATGGATATAAAAAATGAAAAAACTAAAAGTCATAAAAATAGGAGGAAACATTATTGATAATCCTGATGAGCTGACATCGTTCTTAAAAGGTTTCTCTAGTTTAAAAGGACCAAAAATACTAGTTCATGGAGGTGGGAAATTGGCGACAAAACTTGCAGAAGAAATGAATATTCCTGTACAAATGATTGAAGGGAGAAGAATAACAAATGCAGAAACGTTGGATTTGATAACCATGGTGTATGCTGGGAAAATCAATAAAAATATTGTTGCTCAATTACAAGGTTTTGGGTGCAATTCAGTCGGGTTTTCTGGAGCTGATGGAAATACAATTGTAGCCGAAAAAAGACCAGTAAAGGAAATTGATTATGGTTTTGTAGGAGATGTGTTTAGTGTCAATATTGATGTTGCTAACGTATTGTTAGAGAATGATGTGTCGGTTTCTTTTTGTGCTATTTCGCATGATGAAAAAGGACAGTTGTTAAATACAAATGCTGATACTATTGCTTCCGAATTGTCCATTGCATTTTCTAAAGAATATGAAGTCGAATTGTATTACTGTTTTGAAAAAAACGGTGTATTAGGAAATGTAGAGGATGACGATTCTGTGATCGAGCAAATCAATCAACAAACATATCAAGAATTAAAAAAGAAAGGAGTTATTTACGAAGGCATGATTCCAAAATTAGACAACTGTTTTTATGCCTTAGAAAAAAACGTTTCAAAAATATGCATCGGAAAGTCGAACATGCTATTTGATGCTAATTCAACATTTACAACCATTCAGAAATGATCAAAAATAAACTAGGAACCGATGCAATTACATTGCTCAAGAATTTAATAGAAACACCTTCGTTTTC
Organism: Flavobacteriaceae bacterium; assembly: GCA_049115595.1. Lineage (GTDB taxonomy): Bacteria > Bacteroidota > Bacteroidia > Flavobacteriales > Flavobacteriaceae > Polaribacter. Next base: position 97,633 of record JAGDZS010000003.1, on the reverse strand, counting down.
ATCCGAAGAACACGATACTGCTTTGCTGATAGAATCCTGGTTTCAAAAAAATGACATCGAGTATCAAAGAACAGAGAACAACGTTTGGGCGATCAACAAGTATTTTGATGAAAACAAACCAACACTGTTGTTAAACTCTCATCATGATACCGTGAAGCCAAACAAAGGATATACAAAGAATCCTTTCAAAGCGGTTGTTGAAGACGGAAAGCTCTATGGTTTAGGAAGCAATGATGCTGGTGGTTGCTTGGTGTCTTTATTAGCAACATTTGCATATTTCTACAATCACACCAATTTAAAATACAATCTAGTTGTTGTTGCTTCTGCGGAAGAAGAGAGTAGTGGGCAAAATGGACTCAATAGTATGTTGTCTGTCATACCGAAAATAGACGTTGCTATTGTAGGGGAACCGACATTAATGCAATTGGCTGTGGCTGAAAAAGGCTTGGTAGTCTTTGATGCAAAGGTTTCAGGAACACCGGGACATGCAGCACATCCAAACGATGACAATGCAATTTACAATACCATCGATGTTTTGCAATGGTTTCAAAACTACCAGTTTGAAAAGACATCTGATAGTTTGGGAGCCGTAAAGATGACGGTTTCTCAAATTAGTGCAGGAAAACAACACAATGCTATTCCAGCTGAGGTCAATTTGGTGGTAGACGTGCGTGTGAATGATCAATATAACAATCAGGAAATTGCAGATATTCTTGTGAAAGAATCGCCATGTACTTCCATTGAAGCAAGAAGTTTACGATTAAACTCTTCGTCCATTCCAGTTGAGCACGAATTGGTTCAAGCGGGAATCGCTTTGGGCAGACAAACCTATGGCTCTCCAACACTGTCAGATCAATCGGTGTTGACCTGTCCGTCTTTAAAACTCGGACCTGGAGATAGTACACGTTCTCATACTGCGGATGAATTTATTTACATTCAGGAGGTAGAAGAAGGAATTGAATTGTATATCGAATTGTTGAGTAGAATAGTATAATGTGTCTGTTCGAGCGCAGTCGAGAACTCATGACAACCTCTCGACTGCACTTGAGGAGACAGTAAGAGTGAAGAGAAATAATAATAACTAAAAATGAAAGTAGAGATTTCTGCTTTCGCAGAAAAAATATGAAACTTTGGGATAAAGGAATAGAAGTAGATAAACAAATAGAACAGTTTACCGTTGGAAACGATCGAGAGATCGATATTCATATTGCTAAATACGATGTGCAGGCTTCTGTGGCACATGCAAAGATGTTGGAGTCAATCGGGATATTAACATCGAAAGAATTGGAACAATTGCTAGAAGGGTTGGAAGAACTCAACCAACAAATAGCAAATGGAACGTTTACGATTGAAGCACAATTTGAGGATGTCCATTCAAAAATAGAATTCGAACTGACTCAAACTTATGGCGAAGTTGGAAAGAAGATTCACACCGCAAGATCTAGAAACGATCAAGTGTTGGTGGCTTTGCATTTGTATTATAAAGAAAACTTGACTGAGATCAAAGAGCTCACAAAAACCTTCTTTGAAACCTTGTTGGCACTTGCAGACACTCATAAAGATCAACTGTTGCCAGGATATACGCATTTGCAAGTTGCTATGCCATCCTCTATTGGATTGTGGTTGTCTGCCTATGCAGAAACTTTAATTGATGATGTGTATCTTTTAAATTCTGCTTTAAAAACGGTAGATCAAAACCCATTAGGTTCAGCTGCGGGTTATGGAAGCTCCTTTCCAATTGATAGAGAATTCACCACCAAAGAACTCAATTTTGAAACCTTGAAATACAATGTAGTCGCTGCACAAATGAGTAGAGGTAAAAATGAGAGAACGATCGCTGCTTCTTTGGGAAGTTTGGCAAACACACTCTCTCGATTTGCGATGGATATTTGTTTGTACATGAGTCAGAATTTTGATTTTATCACATTCCCAAATGAGCTAACAACGGGAAGTAGCATCATGCCACACAAGAAGAATCCAGATGTTTTTGAATTGATTAGAGGGAAGTCAAATAAGATTCAGGCGTTGCAAACAGAAATGATTTTGATTACCAACAATTTACCAAGCGGATACCACAGAGATTTTCAATTATTAAAAGAAAACATGATTGCTGCCATTGAAGAAATGAAAAGCATTTTGCATATTTTTAATTATAGCATTCAGCAACTAAAAGTGAAGTCGGTAGATTTAAGTGATGAGAAGTATCAATACCTGTTTACAGTTGATTCGATGAATAATTTGGTGATTGAAGGAAAGTCGTTTAGAGAAGCGTATCAGCAAATAGGAGCAGAGGTTGAAAATGGAAGCTACAAACCCGACACCTCCAAGAAGCATTCACATGTAGGAAGTATTCATAATTTATGTTTGGATCAGATTAGAGGGAAGTTTCCAGAGTAACACCCTCCTAAATCCTCCCTCAAGGGAGGACTCGAAAGAATTACCTCCTTGGGTAAGGCAAGAGAATTTGTTATTTCCCTTTTGTGTATCTTCGAAACAAAAACCGATGAGAAAAATAGTATGCTTCCTTATATTTTTGCTTAGTTATTCTGTAAATGCACAAACGCTATCAGAAAAAAAAATTGACAAACTGAATGGCTTAAGCATCAATACTGATCGACTTAACTTGAATGACATCACCATTCAAAAGAGTTTGAATGAAATACTGAAACTGGATAGAAAACGAAAGACAAACAAAACGTTAGGAATTGTTTTTACTTCAATATCTGCTATTGGAATCATTACAGGATTACTTATGGTTTCTAGTGGTAATACTTTGGAGGGCGGGCATGATTTTGCCACACCAATTGGAGGAATAATGATCGCAGGTGGCGTAGCCTATGGAGGCATCTCTATTCCATTTTGGATTTCTTCCAACAAAAGAAAAAAAGAACGAGATAAACTCATGAAGTTATTTGATGAATAATTGTCGGTAACGCTGTGTAAGATTGCGGTTTTCCACATCTTATTATTTTCATTTTCTGTATCTTCGGAATAGGAACTAGTTAGAAGCTAATTGACAGTTTGATAAAATTCATTAAAACTTGCTTTATCCCGGAAATCCCATAGGGATATAAACATAAAAAATAATTATATAACCAGTTGGCATTCATTTAAAACGAACCTTGAACGAACTTCATAAAATAGAACCAAAATATTCAAATGCTGAATTAACTAAATTCAAAGATGAAAATCAGTTTATGGATGCTTATGTTGAATTATTAAAGCAAACTATTACTTTACTATTCTTAATAGTAGGAGACAGATATTGCGAAGGAAAGGAAGGAATCCCGAGAAAGATTAATCGGAATGAAGCCATAATTGGCGGAAATTTAACTCGGTTGATAAAACTAAATACCTCATTTCTTGAAAATATTTGTAATGGTAAATTAGAAATCTGTTACATACTCAATAGATGTATCGCTGAAACTGCTATTAATACACAATTTATGATAGTAGAAGGCGAAGAAAATGTTCTAAGAAACTACATTAAATATTCACTCATAACTGAAAAAGAATTGTGGAATACTATAAAAGACAATGTAAAGAACAGGAGTGACGAAAAACTGCATATTGAGGAAAGAATGCAAAAATCAATTGAAAGTGCATTTAACTCGTCGGATTTTGATTTAGAAAATGTAAATAGGAGTTCAAAATGGAAATCAATAGCAAAAAGAGCTGAATATGTTGCAGGAGACCAATTTTACAAAATATTTTATGGTTTAGGAAGTCATTCTATTCATGGAAATTGGCAAGATATTTTAATGAATAATTTAACAAAGGAAGATGACGATTTCAAAATAAATCTTGAATGGAATAGACCAAGACCACAGATAATGGATGGAGCAATCGGAATGAATTTATTATTGACAAAATCTTTTGTTGAAAAAGAGAAATTAAAAGAGTCAAAATTGTATTTGGAAAAAACAGAGCTTTTAATGAATTATCAATCTGACTTACAGAATGAACACGAAAAGTATCTGAAAAATTAAAAAACGAAATGCCAACAATGGCTATAATTAATACGGGTTTTGGTGCTTAACCCAAAGTGTAGAGCTTTAAACCAAGTCCGCCAAATCTTTTTGATTTGGCTTTATAAAGAAAAAGATAAAACAAAATAAAAAGTTTTGGCTAAGTGCTTAATCGAAAGTTCACTACTTTTAATTCCCGTACTAACCATAGCCGAGACGTTAAACAAAAAACCAAACCCTTTCAGGTTTGGTTTTTACGAACAAATCAAATCATATAATCGTTGAGTGCTTCTCGTAAGTATTTGAACTATGAGCCATAATTCTATTCTTCGGATTTTACAGTTGGAGTTATAAGCATTTATTCAATGAAGTATCCGTTGTAAAAAGAACATTCTCCCTTTTTCTTATAATCACCAATAAACCATATTGTAGTTAAGTATATTGACGTAGATCTATAAACACGCGTTTATACTTGCTTTTCTACACTTTGAATCAACTACCTTGGTTGGTATACAAACGACACTTTATTTTATTCTTCTAATAACAATGTCTTCCGTACTAAATGGGCGTAAGCTGAAAAGCCCTTAATAGAGTAAGCAAAAAATCTTTTAAAAAATTATAATTATGGCAAGCCCACTAACAATGTATGTTCCAATTAAACAAGATGAAAGTACACAAGCATTAGCTAAATTAGCTGTGGAAAATTTTACTAAAGGGGTACAATCTGGCCTTGATGAAACTAAAATAGTTCATTATGCTACTCTAGTACTGATTCCAAACACTTCTGGAGAAGGCGCTCTTGGTATTTTATTAACGACTAGGTTCGATAAGGCTATGATCCCATACCTTGAAACATTTTGGGGAAGTGCTGAAATTACCGAAGCAATTACAGGTTTAGCATCAATAGCTCTTAATCCGCCTACATTACCAATAGACACATTTGATAAGTTCGCAAACTTTATCAATGATACAAACCTTACACCTGCACCAGAAGATCTTGTATGGAAAAATTTCTATCAAGCTTACACAAAAACTGTAGAGCAAATATTGAGTTAGCCAGCACTAATTTTTTCATCTAATTAATTTAACAATGGGCACCGACTTTTCATTGAATTATCGGTGCTTTTAAAAAAACATATATGAGCGCAAGTTTTAATATGCCCGATAGATCAAATATACAAGGGTTTATTCTTAAAGGTTATGGACATAATCATTCATGTCATCTGCTTCTTACCTTTCCAGAAGATAACGAGACAAGTATAAAAGCATTTATAGGCGATTTGTATCCTAAAGTACAGTCAGCAAATCCATGGAAAGAGAAACCCAAATCATTGCTAAATATTGGATTAACATACAACGGAATCAAAAAAATAGGGCAAGCAGCAGTAGAACCTGTTGATTTAGTGAATTTCCCGGCCCCTTTTAAAGAAGGACCTTGGATGGGAGGCTCTCAGACTTCGTTAGGAGATGTATATCCAGTGAACGGAGAGGCGAGCCCCAGTGATCCTAAAAATTGGTGGAATGGAAAGGGAGTGAGTGGTTCAAAGAATGAAAACAATATCAACTTAGACTGCGTTGTACATATCTATGGAATTACACCAGAAGCATTGGAATCACTTGTCGAGAAAGTTATGGGTTATGCGACAAAACATGGTTTAAAAGAAATAATTCCATTAGCTAATGGTAAACGATTGTACCAAACAGAGGTGCTAAACGATCCGCATAAAATCCATTTTGGATATACTGATGGAATTTCACAACCAACATTAAGGAACCCTGGAGCTTCGAGTTTTCACACAACACCAGAAGATGTAAACAGTTTTTTAGTTGGGTATTATACTGGAGCCGTTAGTATGCCAGGTCCAGTAGATAGTTCTTCGTCTGGAACTTTTGCGAAAGATGGAACCTACAATGCTTTTAGGGTAATGTATCAGGATGTTGCTGCTTTTAATAAATTACTAAAAGATCAAGCGGATAAACATGCCGATTTGGTTAAGAAGTTAGGCCTAAAAAATAAAGCAGAATTGGAAGAATGGTTTGCTGCCAAATTATGTGGTAGGTGGAGAAATGGCTCTCCGATAATCACAAATCCAGAATACGAAAGTGACGATATTGATAAAGCAACACATGATGAAAATTTTGGTTATACTGTAATAGATAACCTTCCTCCAAGAACTGAAGCTAAATTAACAGATGCTGTACTAAGCAGTAAAAGTTGTCCTTTTTCAGCACATACTAGAGTAGCGAATACTAGAGATCAGAAAATAAAAACTTCAGAAGGTGTAACGAGTTCTCCACGAATTATCCGAAGAGGAGTACCTTATGGTAAACCATTAGAGTCAGGTTCTATAAAAAAAGATGATGAAGATAGAGGACTTATAGGATTGTTTTTCTGTGGAAATCTATCACTTCAATTTGAAAAAATATATGGTTGGATGAATAACAATGATTTCTGCGACTTTCCAATATTTAATTTAGATAATCCACCACAGGATCCTCTATTAGGAAATAGGGCAATTGAAAACTACCCAGGGGTTGTTAACACTTTTGATATTCCATTGGAAAGCGGTGAGGTCATTACAATTGATAACTTACCTCCATTTTTAGTAACAAGAGGAACGGCTTACTGCTTTTTACCAAGTATGAAAAGTCTAGCTAAGATTGCTGGAATATAATAAAAAAACCAAACCTGAAAGGGTTTGGTTTTATGAACAAATCAAATCATATAATCGATGAGTGCTTCTCGTGAGCGTATAAAGTTCAGAGATGCTTCCTCAGGATTATTGATATTTCTTCACGAATATTTTAGTTAGCGTTCATTTTATCGATTCCAATATACAGCAGTTTGTCCATATTGAAAGTGAATAGGAGTGTGACCAGGATCATTCATAAACATGTACAAATCTCTAGGGGGTTTTTCAAACAACATGATGATGTCTGAACCTCCAAATCGAAACTTTCCAAATTCCTGACCTTTGAGAGCTGTTGTGCCTTTTAGTTTTTCATACATTTCTACGCCAGAGACTTGACACATTCCAATGGGTAATATGGCTACTTTTCCTACAATAGGTCCAGCATCTATAATGACAAGGCCACGTGCTTGGGTAAATTCATAACCATCGCCTCCGCCATCTGGAGCATCAAACTGCCCATCATCACTGACATTAACATTTAGATAAACTTTACCATATATTTTTTCAATCTCTAACACTTTCCCAGAAACAGGTGTGTGGAAACGGTGATAATCAAACGGGCTTAGGAAATAGTGAATAAAAGTTCCTCCGTAAAAACATTCAGAGTATTCACTGTCACTCAAGAGTTCTTTAACGGTTCCCACAGTGTGAGTTCTTTTTAAAGAAACCGTTGTTTCCTGTCCTTCTTTGTCTAAAACATTTCCTTTGTTGTCTATTGGGTAATACTCTTTAAAAGTACAATCTGCTGGAGCAACAATTGTTTGGTTGTTATTAGGTTCTGCAATTGGGCGTAAAGGTGTGATACCTGTTACTGGTGCTGAATTATTAAACTCTCTATAAAAGAACTCATTAAAAGTAGTCCAACTCTTTTCACCATCAGAATACCATGGGAAATTGTACATGGTGTCATATTTAAAAGAATGAAGGCTTTCTTTAGTTAAAGAAGCTGGTGTGTCGAGAAATTCTCCCCATGCTACTGCAAACTCTACCAACCATTCAGCAAACTTATCAAAGCTTTGCATAGTGATCTTTGTGTTCGGTAATTCTTGATCCACCAGCCAATAAGACTGACATAATAAATCATATACTTTTTGATTATATCCATTTTGTTGTCCATTACTTTTCCATGCATTTGGGTAACAAGGATCATCACTTTCATTAGGAATTAACCGAACATATAAATCCAAATAATCAAAGTATCCTTCAATAGTAGTTGGCCAGCCGTTTCCTTTAAATACATTATCTATCGCATGATATAAATCAGAGTTTAAGTTTTCTTTAGCTGAGCTTACTGCTGCATCTAATGAAGCGAGTAGTGCAGCATTCATTTTTGGGTCTTCAGCAAGAATTTTTTTTAGTTTTTCTACAACAGGAGCATGTGCGTGTGCACTATGGTTTGTGTTTTTCATTTTTTCACTTTTTTAATATTCTCTTTCTTTTTTCTATAGTAGTATTAGATCTCCGAAGACTGCACAGATCATTTAAAAAAAGGGAATATTCTAAAGTGTTGTAGAATATGTTATTCAAATCGTAACCTACATAAAAGGTTACTGTTAAGAATTTAAATGTTCTAAAATATGGTTAGTCGGTTAACTACCCTTAAAGGTTATCATATAATTAAAAGATGCAGAGAGTGTTTTTACTTATTTGCATAAACAGGTATATTTACCTAATTATAAATGACTCCCTTTTTTAGGGGATAACACCTCATGTATTTAGTGAAAACCCTTATTTCTTATGAAAAAAGTTCCAGTAATTTGTAACATATATTTAAAATAGAAACTAAATACGCTGTGCCTTTTATCTGTTGTATGTTCATCAGGATACTTAGTCTATTTTAACGTCACGAACTTGTCATTAGTCTAAAAAAAATGAATTGAGCAGTGCTTATTTTAATCTTTGAAGATATCTAAACAAACTAAAATAATATACGATGACTTTATCTCTAGAAAATCAAAACAATGTGTTTTATGCGAAAGGAATGATTGATGAATACAATTCTGAAGTATTGAAACGGTATATTTTGTTGCAATTTCAAAAGAATTCTAATGTCACTATAGATATTAGCGGTGTTTTCAAAATTGATAAATATGGAATGCGTGTTTTGACATCTTTATATAGAAACTCTTTGGAGAAGGACAAAAAATTCAGAATTGTTGGATATGGATGTAAAGAGATTTATGATGAATTTTTAGCATCAGCATAATTAAAAAATATCTTCTAAAATTCTTTATCAGAAAGTGTTAAGTTTACTGTTGGAAATAATTAGTAACAAAATATCTTTATTTTCGTCCTAAGGAAGTAACTAATAACCAAGTAAACACACAACTATGAAACGATTAATTTTATCAAGCATTGCCTTGTTGAGTTTGTCATTGTCGGCTCAAACCGATAAAGAAACCATTGCTAATACCATTAGCAAAGAAAAAATAGAAGGACATATATACTTTCTAGCAGACGATCTGTTAAAAGGAAGAGCCACAGCAACGCCAGAATTGAAAATAGCTGCTTCTTATTTAGCAAATCAATTAAGAGGTTATGGAGTGAAACCGAATCCTAAAACTGGTACCTATTATCAACCACTAGCATTACAAGAAAAACATGCTCCAGAAACGGTTTCTTTAACCTTGAATGGAAAAACATTGAAAAAGACAATTGTCTTAGAAGGAGGTGGTCTTAAAACTGTTGAAAACTCTATTTTTTTAGGGTATGGAACTGAAGCTGATTTTAAAGGAAAAGATTTAAAAGGAAAAGTAGTCATTGTATTGGCTGGAAAAGAAGGAGCTGGAGATATTAATACAGCTTTTAGTTTAATGAATGCAAAACAAAAACTAGCTAAAGATCAAGGAGCTATTGGGGTCATTGAATTGGTAGAAAGTACCGAGGATATGTGGACACGTTTAGAGGATTATTTTAGCCATGGCGGATTATCTGTATCAAACGGAGAAGTAAAAAAGCCTGATTTCACGTACGCTTGGTCTTTAGATCAAGGAGCTACTTTACAAAGAGGTTTAAAAGGAAAACAAAATGTTAGTGCTGCAATTGAAATAAGTCTCCCTAAAATGGTGAATAAATACACACAAAATGTGATTGGTGTTGTAGAAGGAACTGATCCTAAATTAAAGAATGAATACATTATTTATTCTGGACATTATGATCATGTTGGAATAGGAGCTCCAGATGCAACAGGAGATACTATATACAATGGAGCAAGAGATAATGCTGTAGGAACAACGACTGTGTTAAGTATGGCTGAAAATTTAGCAAAATACCCTACAAAGCGTTCAGCTTTATTCATTTTATTCACTGGAGAAGAATCTGGATTGTTAGGAAGCAAATACTATGTTGAAAATCCTGTATTACCATTGAATCAAATGGTGTATTGCTTTAATAGTGATAACGCAGGATATAACGATACTTCTATAGCTACAATTATTGGATTGCCTAGAACCACGGCTGCACAACATATTAAGGATGCTGCTAAGGCTTATGGTATTACAGCAGTAGATGATCCAGCACCAGAGCAAGGACTATTTGATAGAAGTGATAATGTAAGTTTTGCGAAAAAAGGAATTCCATCACCAACATTTTCATTAGGTTTTACTTCCTTTAGTGGAGATGTAACAAAATATTATCATCAAGCAGGAGATGAAGCTGATACATTGGATTATGACTATTTATATAATTTCTTTAGAGCTTATGTAATGGCGGGGCGTAAAATAGGAAATGATCCTAAAACACCTGTTTGGACAGCTGGAGATAAGTATGAAGCTGCTAGTAAGAAGCTATATAAAAATTAAATAAGTTCGTTTTAGAAACGATTGTAACAAAAAAGACCTTGATTTTAATCAAGGTCTTTTTTGTTTAATATAATCATCTGTATATTCATTTTTTCATTAATACATCACTAAAATATAGCTTTTTCACTACCTTAGACATCAAAAAAATTGATACAATTAAAATTGCAAAAATAGTATCCCAGTAATTGCAGGGTGTGAACTTTAAATTAGAAAAGAAAAAGATTAAATCAAAAATCAACTTGCATAGTCTATATATACATAAGTATGTATGGTAGTGCTGTATATTTAAAAAGTCCCATAAATGATGATTAAAAAAGTCGCCCTACTATTTTTTCTCTTTGCTACTGTGATTACTTATTCGCAAGAAAGCATAAATTCATACATTGTTGAATACAATAGATTAATATCTAAGAGTCCAGATAGCGCTCTTGCAATTTGTAATCAATTAATAGCTCAAAAAGATAAAGGCAAAAATGCATTTGGTTATGCAGGTAAGGCCAACTTCTATACATTAGAATCAGAATTTGAATTAGCAGGGGCTTTTTTTGAAAAGGCATTAAGTTTACTAAAAGAAGTACATTCTTTGGATGAAATAGAAATTAAAGCAAATATTTTTTGCTTAAAAAGTTTATGGTATTTGGAGAAACATGATGTTGGAAAAGCAATCAACATTTTACATGAGGCAATAAACTTATGTTCTGGTAAATGTTCACCTAAGCTAGAAGTTAGATTTCATTCTATATTGGGAAGAGCTTATTCTTTATCTAGAGAACATTTTAAAGCTCTTGAAATGAGTAATATTAGTTTGATTAAACTAGTTAGAATTCCCGATTTCAATACAAATAATGATCTGCAAAAAGAATACGTAAGAGAGCATATGAAAGTAGCTTATAGGTCGCTAGCTTTATATGTTACTAATAAAGAAAAATATAGTGCCTATTTAGATTCTACATTATATTATACCAAACAGTTACAAAAATATGCTAGTTTATATAAGGTAACTAATTACAACGGTTCAATAGCTACACTTAATGCCGATATCAATTATGAGAAAAATTATTTTAAAACATCTAAGAAATATTATGAAGAAGCTTTAGATATTTATACCAAAAGAAATTACAAAAAAAGAGTAGATCAGATTCTTTTTAGAATTGCAGAATGCCATTACGAATTAGGGAACTATAATAAAGCAGAAGAGATATTTCTGAAACAAATTAATAGTGCTACTTGGGTTAAGTATAAATTGTTGAAAAACGAAGCTTATAGCTACTTTTATTTATTTCAGATTAATGCATTAAGAGAGAATTCTGAAAAAGCTTCTTATTACGGTGATCTATTTGATAAAAAACAAGCAGAATACTACGAAACAAGAAATGAATCTAATCTAAGAGTAAATGATATAGTTCATCTTGAAGATAAAAAGAAAGAAATAGAGGTATATGTTAAAGAGCAAGAAGAACAGAAGAAAAGGGAGAAAATTTATGTGTCTTCATTGATTTTATTAACCATATTAATTTGCCTGCTTGCAATATATTTTTTCTATTCAAAGAGAAAGAGTAAAATAAATATTGGGAAGTTAAATCAAAGAATAGAGCAATTACAGAATGATGTTTCAAAAGAAACTATTGCTAAAACGTCAAGTCTATCTGATGAGGGAGCATTAAAGCTAATTAAAAAGTTGAAAGCATTAGAAAAAGAAGAGCTATTTCAACAACCAAATTATACCTTAAATATGTTAGCTAAAAGACTTCACACGAACTCTAGCTACCTTTCTAAAACTGTAAATGAATATATGAATGTAACCTTTGCAGAGTATAGTAATAGACTAAGAATTGATAGTATTATTCGTAAGATCAATAAGCAAAAAAGTTTACAGAATTATACGATTGATGCGTTAGCACAAGAAGCGGGTTACAAAAGCGTCAATTCTTTTAATACGAATTTTAAAAAAATATTAAAAGTAACCCCTTCTCAGTACTTAAAAGAAATTAAAAAATAAATATAATTAAAGCTCTCCATCTGGGTCGGCTAATTCCCATGCACAATAAACATTGCATACCCAGACTAAACCATATTTATCAATCATTACATCTCCCTCCTCGCAATCGCCACCACCAATACTGGCTTTAATAGTCATTAATTCTTTTTTCGTTAGGGCTAGTTTTTTTAGGTTCTTTAAATCCATAATGTTATTTTTTTATTGTTCTGAACAAACCTATTAAAATTTTGAAAACAAATTACGAAGTAAAGAAAGCGAGAATATTGAAATCATCTTAATATTCTGTATATCAGTAACTTGTGTTAGCTTGAATATGCTCAAATTTATAAATTTACCAAAGTAGTACTTGTTTTACAGGTTGAATAGCAATTACATTTGAAGTATTAGCGAGAAAAGATTTGATACTCTTTATTGAAGAATTGCATGAAGAATACAATGTAGACTAGTATGAGAGAGTTTAAAAAGATCAGATATAGATAAAACATTCTCTAATGGAGAATGGACACAAAAAGTGAGTGTCCCTAAATGTTCACTATTAAATTATTTAAAAAATTTTAATTTATGAAAAAATCAATTTTAAGTATTGGTAAAGCTTTAAGTAAAGCAGAACAAAAAGAAGTTAATGGAGGTATTGGCTTAGACAATAGTACGGTTCCACACCTAGATCCTCTATCAGATTCTCCCTCAAATTATGGAGATAATAGTGCAGAAGATTGCCGTTGGCCCTATGTAGCACAAGGAGGTAGGTGCAGACATGTATGTGACTCTTATTGGCAAAACATTGTTTGTAGCTAAGAAGAGAACTACAAAGCTATACTTAAATAAAGTTTTGCTGAAAAAATTGCTATAGAGAATTTGCAAATTGCTATGAGTTGTTACTGAAATGTGCCACTCTTTAGGAGTGGTATATTCTATTGATTGAAAAAGAAAAATTGCTATGAATTTTCTCAATCTACACTAAAGATTTAACCAAGTTACTATAAAAAATAATGAAAGAGAAGTAGTTAAATCGCATTTCATTGAGTTATAATTAAATCAATGATGTATGCACATAAGAGCTTCAGTGAATAACTGAAGCTTTTTTTATGAAATCGACTTTAATAAATAAACGAAAACAAGTTTATTTTATCTACTTACTGTTTCTGCTGCAACCTTATATGAAGGGAGATCAGTTGCTTTCTCTACAAACTCTTCTAGAACTTTAAAGAAGTTTAAGATATCCTGTTTTTCATTGGTTGCATTAATGGTTACCAATCTAACAAAAGTATCGTTATCAAAAGAACCAAAACCTACAACAGTCACTTGATGTTCATACAAAGCAGTACAAAGTGCTACTGGATCAATATTCTTATAATTGAAACAAATAGAAATTGAATCATCATAACTATAGAGTGTATAATCAGGATTATTTCTCACATAGTCACGAGCAATGTCTGCTAATTCAAATTGTTGATCTACAATTTTCTTTAAACCAGCTGATCCCACTGATTTCCATAGTGTCCAGAACTTTAAAGCATCGTTCCTTCTTCCACATTGGAAAGAAGTTTTCCCTAAGTTAAAGTCATCACCGTCAGTTTGATATAAATAATCTGCATCATTACTAAATGAATTATGCAAGTGCTTCTTATCTTTCACTAAAATAATAGAACAAGTTAATGGCGTTCCAAGCATTTTGTGTGCATTGTAGCTGAATGAATTAGATCTTTCAACACCTTTGATGAGATGCTTGTATTTGTCACTAAAAATAACGCTTCCGCAATAGGCTCCATCAACATGCAACCACATATCGTACTTTTCAGTGATGTCTGCAATTTTATCAATTGGATCAAAAGCTCCTAAAACAGTTGTGCCAGCTGTCGCATTGACATAGGTAGGAACATACCCTTTGCTGATATCATCAATAATTTGTGCTTCTAATTCTTCAGGAATCATTCTTCCAAAAGCATCGGCTTTAATGTAACGTGTGTTATTTCTACCGATTCCGGTAAAACTAGCATTCTTTGCATTTGAATAATGAGATTCTTTAGATGTATAAACAATCATCGGCTTAGACATTCCTTCTGATCTACAGTTGGGATCTTTAGCATCACGTGCCATCATCAATGCCATATAATTACTCATAGAACCTCCTGTTGGAAACGTACCGTTACTTTTAGAACCGTAGCCAATTAAGTCACAAGATTTTCTAATAATTTCTTGTTCAATTCCTACTTGTGGACCGGCTACCTTATAAGTATACATACTGTTATTAAGCATCACGGCAAGCAAGTCACCTAAAACGGCTTTTCCTTGTCTACCACCAAAAAGTTGGTTAAAGAACAAATTGGTTGCAGTTTTTGGAGTAGAAACAAGAACTTCTCTTAATACTGATTTAAATTGATCATCAACCATTCCAGATTCATTCAAGGAAAGGTCAATAGAATCATACAATTTGCTTGCTTCAATTCTTTCAGCAACAGGTTGCTTTTTCTCTTCACTTAGTAAGGCTTCAACTAGTTCATTGAATAAAACTAAATCGTTACTTATATCAGACATGTAATTTATTATTTTAAGTTTTCTACCACTTTTGCAACAGTGTGATAGGTCAAATCTTTGTTTACAAATTTTTGAGAGTCTTCATCATACATATTGCAATTACGAATTGGTTTTGCATACATATGAAGCGTCATACTTCTTTTGTTAGATATGTTTTCTAAACGATGAAATCCCATAAAATCTTTCATATAGGTAATTTCATTTGGTCTTGAAATAGCAGTTTTAACTACATGAAGCTCGCCATCTTCATCTTGTTTGTAAATTGTTTCTTTGAATTCTCCTTCGATAACTTTCACCCAACATTCTTCACCACCGTGATCGTGAATTGATGTTTGATGACCTTCTCCCCAACAGATTAAAATCAATTCAAATTTTTCATTTTCAACAATACAATTTCGAGTATAGCACTCATTAGACCATGAGCAATAATTCTCAAAAGTATTTTCAGGAAATTTTATTGAACGTATTATGTGATTGTAAGTCGTCCTCTCTCCTTCAGATAAGGCTGTGATTAACTCGTCAAGTGATTGAAGTACTCTTGTAGGTTCGGTAGAATTCAAATTGGTTTTTTTACTTTTTCTTGTTCATTGTCATGTACAAATCCAAGGTAAATCCCTAAATTCAGTTAAATAACTAGACACGATTTCTAATAAGAAATCAGAGATGCGAATATAGCTATTTTTATGCATTATAGTTACTTTTTCATCTGTTTTTTACTTGTTTTGTGCAAAAAACGCATTTTTTCGCATTTTTTTGAGTACTTTTCGTAATCTGAAAAGTTCATTTTTTTTGCAACTTTTTTTGAGATTTCCGACCTCTAAATTGTTTGAGGGGAACTAACTAATTATAGAAATTATGGAAGATGAAAATCTAATAATCAAAGTGGTAGTTTTATCCGTTTATGTAGGGATTTTATTCCTTATAGGAATTTTTGCATCTCGCAGAGTCAAAAGTATGAGCGATTATTATGTAGGTGGGAAAAAAATGGGTTTTTGGGCGGTCGCTTTTTCTGCAAGAGCAACTGGTGAATCAGGTTGGTTATTGATTGGACTTACTGGAATGGGAGCTATGGCTGGATATTCTGGTTACTGGGTTGTTGTAGGAGAACTCCTTGGTGTTTTTGTTTCCTGGCAGTTTATGGCCAAACGATTCAAAAAAAGGTCAGATTC
This sequence comes from Flavobacteriaceae bacterium, assembly GCA_049115595.1. Lineage (GTDB taxonomy): Bacteria > Bacteroidota > Bacteroidia > Flavobacteriales > Flavobacteriaceae > Polaribacter. The sequence continues at coordinate 81,469 of JAGDZS010000003.1, read as the reverse complement.
CTATGCAGCTATTACTATCCCAGATTATCTTCAGAGTCACTTTAAAACAACCACACATACACTTCGAATCTTAGCGGCATCTGTTCTAGTTGTTTTTATTGTTATTTACGTGGCCTCGCAGATAGACGTTACTGGAGTTGCCTTTGAATCGATGCTTGGAATTGACTATCGATTAGGAGCATTAATCGGGTTCTTAATTGTACTTGCTTATATTTTTATTGGTGGCTTTGTTGCTGCAGTTTGGTCAGATTTATTTCAAGGATTGCTCATGTTTTTTGGTTTAGTTCTGTTGCCAATAGTGGTTTGGTTTTCTATGGATCACGGAGCGGGAATTACGGAAGGGTTAAATGCGATAGATCCAACTTTAACCCAGGTAATGGGTAGAAGTGATGATGGCTGGATGAATCTTTTTACAATTTTAGGATTCTCAATGATTGGATTAGGGTTCCTTGGATCGCCTCAAGTGTATGTCCGATTTATGTCGATAAAAGATGAGAAAGAAATAAACAAAGGAAAGTGGGTAGCTACGGCGTTTACATTGCTTACGGATGCAGCGGCTGTAACTATTGGTATTTTAGCACGGATATATTTTACAAGTGAAGGACAAGATCCTGAAGCTATTTTAGGGAATAATGGGGAAGATGTACTAGGCATGATTACCGAAAGCTTCTTGCCTACAATACTTGTCGCCATTTTTATTGCGATTGTTTTGTCTGCTATTATGTCTACGATTGATTCACTTTTAATATTAGCCTCAAGTGCTATTACGCGCGACTTTTATCAGAAAATATTTAGGCCTAATATAAAAGATGAAAACCTCACGAAGATCTCAAGAGTTTCAACGATTATCATGGCATTTACGGCTTTAATCATTGCAATTATCATGAACTGGGTATCTCCAGATCGACAGATATTTTGGGTAATAATTTTTGGATGGTCAGGAATTGCAGCTACTTTTTGCCCTGTCATTATTTTATCGCTCTTTTGGAAAGGGTATTCAGAGAAAGGAGCTATTGCTTCTATGATATCTGGGTTTATATCTGTGATGCTTTTTAATTTTGTATTCAAAGAAATGCCAGAGATTGGAGCCTATTTTGCTGCAATGGATGTGCTTTTCCCTTCTTTTGTTGTCGCAATGATTGTTGGTGCAATCGTTTCAAAAATGTATCCACCAAGAGTAGAAGCCATTGAAATGATCAAACAAATTGATGCAACACCTGAACAGGAGTAGGACTTTTTAAATTGCTTTTACAAAGTTTAAAAACACTTTCTTATGTAGCTCTAGATCTAGGTTAGGAGAAATGGCTACACGAGCGATGTAATCTTTGTCGCCTTCTTTTGTCGTACCTTGAGTAGATGTTGCTGGGATTGTCCAATAACATCCTTTCAATTGCCCATAACTCACACAGTATTTACTTTCATTAGGAATTTCAGTAATCATTAAGTTGATTAATTTCAAATTCAAATCTCTTTTGTACGCTTCTCTTTCTTCATCAGTATTTCCTTTTGTAGGAAGGTCTAAAGAAAAAACAGAAGGCGTAAATCCTTGTTCTGCTAGTTCTTCAGAAACAAAATTGATTTTTGCTTCTGGTAACGTCTCGATGATGTAGTTGACAAATTGACGAGTGTTTTTATAGGCATCATCAATTCTTTGATTCATTGACGGCATTTGCCTTGCTAGTATTTCATATTGAAGGTCGGTTGCTTCGTTATCACAAAGAGAAAGGTGTAAACCGATCTTGCTCATTAATCCTTCAGCTTTTCTATTAGGAACACAATAACCAGCAGTACATTGCCCACCGCTTGGGAATTTTGATCCACTAACATATGAAATGGTTCTAACAGTAGAGAGAATGTTGTCCTCGCCTAAAAAGTGTGTATTAGGGCAAAATGTTTGATCTAAAATAAAAACAGGATCAATTGCCGTTTCACCAGTTGGAGTTGTACGTTTTTTACTCAAAGCTTCTTCCAGTTTTATAAGATCTGGAACTTCAACTCTAGGATTTGTTGGTATTTCTGCAATGATATAAGGTACAGCATCTTCGTTGGCAATTATATCTAAAACGGTATGAACACTTTGAACCATATCGTTGTCACCATCAACAGGCAAATCCATTACTTCCACATTGTCAATACAAGCAGCAATTCGTCTTGCTTGATCATTTGTTCCGCCATAACAGTTTGGAGGAACAATAAATTTAATCTGCTTTCCTTTGTGGTTTTCTAATGCATTATGAATTAACCCCATGGCAATAGCATACTGAATTGACAATCCACTAGAACCCACCACAGCTGTAGTATCTGTTGTTGTAATTTTTTTGATTGAATCTAAAACAAGTGCTTTACTTCGACTACGCTGTATATAAGTATTTGCTGCTACATTACTTCCATTTTCATCAGAAGGTTTTCCAACCATTGTATTTAAAACTTCAAGACAGTTAACCGGTGTCATTGCAATGGTTTCTCTTCTTCTAACATGTTGAATTTCTGAGATATACGACTTGTTGTGATCTCCATTTGCTAATAGAACACTTCCGTAGTTAGCATGTGTATTGATGAAAAAATCAATATGATGATTCAGATCAAAATTGTAAACACTTTCTTGTTGTGAAATGAGAATCGTGCTTCCATCAAATTTGGAGATCGCTGAAGTATTCTCAACTTTCTTCAAATCGAAGTTGTACCCATAAATATTTTTGACTATTTCAGTATCAAAGCAGCTAGGTAAATCACCAGTGTAAATGATTTGAGTTTTTTTATTAGTGAGTAAGTTTTTTCTTAGAATGGCTAAAATTGGAGTTGTCTGTGATGAAAAGCTAATCACATTTTCCGGTTTCTGATTCGTTGACTTTGCAATTGCCCATTCCAAGACACAAGATAATGGATGGCCTAATCGAATATAATCGTATGCGGTAGGTAATTCATTGAGTACAGATGATTCAGAGTTATCACTGTTGAATAAGTTTTCAAACTGATCTAAGAATTGAGTTTTGGCCAATTCCTCGTTATAAATGTCTAATCGATGGGTAGTTAGATTCAACCAGTTGATTGGCATATTTTCCAGTACACCTGTGATGTAATTTGATATTTTACTCGCTTCCATAATTTCTACCTTTAAATGGGCTAGCAAGATACGTTAATTAGACTTTTTTATAAAGTGTTATGAGACGTTTTGTTGGATTCTTTCAAAGAAGAAATTCATTAATGCTACTATCAGTTTAGAGATCTAATCTAACGTTTACTTTTAATGTATCTTTAGGAATTCTACAAGTTAAAATTTGAGTAAAAAATGTTATACATAAAGTTTACGATACAAGACCAACAAAAGTATCTAGATTTCCAAAAAGTATACGATCATATGGTAATGGTTCGTCAACCAGGTTTTGAGTTTGAAGAAGAAGATGAGGAAGAAGATGAGGACGAATTTGATTGGAACAATAGTTCACAAGAAGAAATAAATAAATATTTGGATGAAAGTGAACCAGAAGTAAAACGTTACAAAAGACTTTTTCCAGAGTATGCAAATAAAGTTTTAGAGTCTTATGTAAAATATGATGAATCTATAGCAGGAGTTTATGGTTTTGATAGTAAAGGAATTTTTAATTACCTAGAATTTAGTTTTGAAGTTGACATGGATACTCTTCAAAAATTAGGAGATGACATAGGTTTGGTTGAATTTTCCACTGGAAATTATCCATTTGGAGGATTAGAACGTTTTATAATGACGTTGAAAGCCTTTGATTTAATTCCCACAGAATGTTATAACGGATTTACTATTTATCAATTCAAATGGATTTCTGAATTTATTTATGAAGGTATTGAGTTACCAGAGAAAACAAAGTTATATAAAGAAAGAAATCTTGACTAAAATAAGCAAGAAACCTTGGCCCACTAAAGATGCAATGGAACAGGTGTATGAAATGAAGCTTTGGGGAGATAACGAATCTGGCTTTTATTCGGGTGAAGGATCACATCACCCTGAAATCATAGGTCCATACATAGATGCAGTAACCTCGTTTTTAACTTCTTTTAAAGAACCTCTTGTTGTATGCGATTTAGGTTGTGGAGATTTTAATATTGGGAAAGAGTTGATGAAGCATGCAAAAAAGTATGTTGCAGTTGATATCGTATCAGAGCTAATAGCATATAATAAACAAAAATTTGAAGAAGAAAATTTAGAATTCCATTGTTTGGATATCGCAGCAGAGGATTTACCTTTAGGAGATTGCGCTTTAGTAAGACAGGTATTGCAACACCTATCGAATGCTGAAGTACAAAGTGTCGTTAATAAGTTAGCTGTTTTTCAATATGTTATCTTAACCGAGCATATTCCGCAAGGAGGCTTTGTACCCAATAAAGACATTATTTCAGGTCAAGGCATCCGATTAAAAAAACAAAGTGGTTTAAATCTATTAGCTCCACCATTTAACTTTAAGGTAAAAGAAGAGAAACTATTATCATCTGTTGTTTTGAAAGATGGAAAAGGAGTAATCGTAACTACTTTGTATCAGCTTTTTTAAGCGACACAATGCTTCTTTCAATGAATAGTTATTAATGTATAAAACTATTAAGATAGGTTGAGTTTTAGATGCTATTCATACTTATAACTAAATGTTCCTTCAGTTACATCAAAGTCTACAGGACTTGAAAGGTTATTAAGATCGTCAACTGTTGTAAATTCAAAAGTACCTTTAACAATTTTTGTAGAGGTATTCACTTCTGTAATTATAATAACTCCTTGTTTTGTATGCTCAGAAATAGTATTGGAATTATCCGTTAAATCAATAAAGTGAGATAAAGGAGTAGAAAAAGTTTCCTCAGTTATTTGATAAGTACCTACAACAATATCAGTTCTTTTTAGCCAAATATTAATTTCTGGATTACCTATAAGACCTCCTTGTCTTGCTTGTAGCATAACATAATCGGTTAGAGGAAAATAAGTGTAAATATTTGTACTAGAAAAATCATTGGTGTCAAAAGAATTGTTGGCTTCAAAAGAAACTCCATTGATTTTTGCTGTCATAGCAAATTCAGAACCTTGTTGTAAATTGTCATCATTAGAAGAACATGAAGAAAACACGAATGTTAGTGTCAACATTAGAATAAATACTTTTTTCATAAAGCTATTTTTTAGTTAGGTTGCAAATTTAGTTTTTTATACTAGAAAATCTATTTTCCAATACAGAAATTAATATACTTAGTAAAATCAGTAGCTATAGAGTTTTTAAGTAGAGTATTTTGTTTTCTTTTTGTAAAAAACTAAAACTATAATTTTATAAAAATAACCCAGAGAGTTTTGCAATAAAACTTCTGAGTTATTTAGAGTTGGGGGAGGTAATTAGATTAAAACTGTAATTTCGATTGTTTTTGGTTAGATAGCAAAGAATTTGTTTTTAGCGCAAATTCTACAAACTCTTTAAGTTCTTCAGCCGTTGTAGTAATATGTTGAGAAGATTTAATCCCTTTTTTATTACCAGTAAACTTTACATATATGTGATTAAAATCTTGATGTGTCATATATTTTATAATTTTTAAGATCTTATCTGGGATATTTAAACTTACTATAACAATTTTTTATTAGGGGTTTTAGTAAATTTGGTGGGTAAACACCCAGATGTTTGATCCTTGTTTTTTTTGATTTAAAACCCTCCAATGTCTGGATTTGATGGAAAAGCTGCTTTCGTTCATTTGGTTGTGACATAATGCTAAGCTTAATCAACAGTTATTTCGTTTGAAATAATAAAGGAAATATCTCATTAATTGAACTGTTCAATAGCTGTACTATTTGATTCTGGACTAACAGGGGCCAAAAAATAAAGAAGCGATACATATTTTTTTGTTAGCCTAATCTTGCTTTGCATCATATAAATGTTTTGTATAAAGGAAGTGCAAAAGACATTATTAACCAGAGAATTTTTGAGGTTATAAATGTACATTTAGCTATTTTATATAATAACTTCCTATATTTATTATTCTATTACTAATCTTCTAATTGTAAAATGTAAAAGGAATACTTTTTAAAACATGCGGTTTTAAGTATAAAGATACTTTCTAATAACCGCATGTAGGTAATGGTCCCTCTTCAATAAGAACTAAATACATCCCCATGTAATTTAATTACTTAAAATAAACACATACTTAAGACAAAGATATAGTGATTAAACGATGTGTGAAATAAGCTTAAATACTAATAAATTGTATGTGTAAACACGTATTTTTACTTTAAAAATTATAGTATGCTCTTAGTCTAAATAGCCTGGTTCATTAGTTTCTATTTTTGAGAAAAATACTTTTAATACAATACGGCTCCTAATTAGTATAGAATACCTTTCAAAACCGTATCAAATAATCCTTCACTTTCCTAATTAGGTCCCCTCTAAATTCAGGATCATTTATACGACAAATATAAAGTGACTAATTAGCCTGTGAAATAAGTTTGAGTACTATAAAAGAATTAATGGTAATACGTATTAGTCTTTGAGAACTATAAAAAATATAATTCTTAGTATTTTGCAAATAACTTTTTAATTACAGTTAGCTAGGTTTGTGAGTAGTATATTGAGAAGAATATTTTCTTATTCAAAGAGGTGTTTGTTTTTTTGAATCCATATAAGTAAAATACCTGTTCTTTTTTCTAAGCCTAACTTAAATATAATATTGCTTCGATGCTTTTCTACAGTTCGATAGGATATAAATAGCAATTCTCCAATTTCTTTATTGCTTTTATATTGAGCGATTAACTTTATTATTCTTAACTCTGCAGACGATAAAACACTAAGAATTTCATCATCCTCTTCTGTAAACTCAAGGGAGTTTTTTATTTTTTTACTGAAATAACGATTCCCTTTTAAAACTTCAACAAGACAGCTTTCAATCTCATCTAAAGCAAAATCTTTTAATAGATACCCATATATATTATGCTTTTTAGCATTTAAATAATAGGTAACTTCTTTATGCATTGTAATTAAAATGACTTTTGTTGAGAGCTTATTTTGTTTACAAACCTTGGCTATTTCAATACCAGATAACCTTGGCATTGTAATGTCTAGAATAGCAATATCTGGTTTCTCTTTTAAAATAAAATTTAAAGCGGTTTGTCCGTCATTAGCTTCACCAATAATATTAAATTTTTTAAAAGTTAGAAAGTCTTTCAATCCTCTTAAAAGTATTGGATGATCATCTGCTATAAAGATTGCTGGCTTCATGTTGTTGGTAATTTAATTAAGAATCTTGTTCCTTCATTCTTGTTAGATTCAATTTTCAAGAAACCATCTAAAAAGGCTACTCGCTTTTTAATTGTTTTCAAACCTAAACTTTTAAAATCGTTGTATTTTTCTGAGAAGTCAAAACCAATTCCGTTGTCTTTGATTTCTATAGTAATTTCTTCATTCTTATGAACAACAATAACTTTGGAAGATTTCGCTTTGGCGTGTTTTATAACATTAGAAAGGCATTCTTGTACAATTCTAAAAACATTCACTTCTTTCTCTATAGGAAGTGCTTTGTCAAAATCTTCTATATCACCAAAGATATAGGTGTCTTTGTAGTTTTCATCGAGTTGAGAGATAAGATTTTTCAATGCCATGGTTATACCTGCATCTTCCAATTGAGAAGGATATAATATTCTAGAAATGGTTCTCATTTCTTCAATAGCGTTGTTTACTAAGTCTTTTGTGTATGGGTCTTTTTGTAGAGCAACTTTGTTTTTTATAATTAACAAACTTTGTCCAAGACCATCATGTAAATCTTTAGAAATTCGCTCCCGTTCACTTTCTTGAGTAGCTAATAAGTTTTCGGAGTACACTTCTTGTATTTTCTTTTCTTTTTGTAGTTGCTTTCTATTTCTATACAAAAGGATGGCCCCAAAAACGAATAGTAAACCTAACCCTCCAAAAATAAGGTAGCGTTGTTTTGCTTTGTTTTTAGAGTCTAAAATTTCAATATCTTTTTGTTGAGTTAGAATTTCTTTTTCATTTTTTTCAGTTTCATAGAGTGTTTGATAATAAATTAAGCTTTTCGATTTTTCTACAGAAGCAACAGAATCTTTTATTATTAAATAAGCAGTAAGATGTTTATAAGCATTAGCAGAATCTTTCTTTTTTAGATAAATCAATGATAGTTTGGCTTCTAAATCTTTTACACTGTTCATTCTACTTTTACTTCTTGCTAATTTTAGCGACTTTTTAGTTAAGTTTAAAGCTTTTTCATACTCTCCTTTCCCTATGAAATAATTGGTTTTAGCATTATTATAAGATAGGTGATGTGGAATAGTAGGATTTATTTTTTTATAATATATCTCTGTAGAGTCAAGATATTTCTTTGCTTTTATTAAATTTTTTTTATCTGCAAACAATTTTGTTAGGAAAGAGTAGCTGAATAGTAAATTTTGATTTGCAGCATCAGTAATAACGAAAATAGCTCCTTTTCTTTCTGATTGTAATTTGGCATACTTTACAGAAAGTAAATAGTTTTCTATAGCTTTTTCATATTCTCTATCTCGGTTATAAGCTCCTCCGAGTTGACTGTAGTTGAATCCAAGACCAGTTAAATCATTAATTTTTATTTTTTTCTCTATGATTTTTTGATGTTCTATATAGGCTTTGTCATACATTCCAAGTTCAGTATATATGTTTGCTATTCTTCTGGCCGCTGAAAAATAATAAAAGGATTTCGCTCTTAAATGATCTTTATCTTCGTTAAAATTTTCGAAATTTTTAACAACAAAAGATGCGTCATTTAAAGCTTCAAATAAATTACCAAGAGTATTATGTGCGCCTCCTCTCGTATAAATACTTATTACTTTATTTTGTTGGTCGTCAATTTCATCAAAATTCTCAGATGCAATAGTTAAAGCCTCAATTGCTTTTTTATACTTAGAAATAGATATGTTATAAAGTCCTCTATTTAAATACATCGAAGGAAAAATGGCTCGTTTTTTAAATTGATCTTTGTATTTTTCTAAAGAATCATAGATAATCATTACTCGTTCTTTCTGAGGTTTTGTCTGATTGATAGCACGATAACTATTTATTGCATAAACACCAGCAGCGTCGTATTCTTCGATGGCAATAGCTTCTTTTACTAGCCTTTCAAATATTTTAACATCTAGTCCTTTTACATGCGTCAATGGTTGCATGTCTTTGATGGTTTTTGACTTAATTTTTTTATTAGATGCAGTGTCTAAAATTTTAAAATAATAGTCTAGATTCTTTAAGGTGTCTTTTTGTGCATTTACATGAAGAGATGTGGAAATTAACAGAATAATTGTCAGGTACTTTATTGTTTTCATATTATAATTGTTAACAGAGTAAAAGTAAATAAAAATAGCATCAGCACGTACGTGTTATCACGTATTTATTAAGAGTGTGTATTCGTATTTCGTATTTATAACTGTACTAATAGCTTTGTATGGGGTAATCAAACACGTAGTTATAAATGGGGGGAAAATTTATTAAAACACGTATAATTATAACTTTTATACTGTTTTGGCTATTAAACATTAATCCTGTTTTTAGTCAAGTAGGAGTAGGGACAACTGTTCCAGATAAGTCATCACAACTAGATGTGGTTTCCAATGATAAGGGTATTTTAATACCACGAATATCTTTAACCAGTACTTTAGATGTTAAAACAATTACCAATGGTAATATAAAAAGCCTGTTGGTTTTTAATACTTCAAATGTTTCAGACGTCTCCGAAGGATATTACTATTGGAGTGGAGTCAAGTGGCAAAAACTTATTAATCAGAACGACGTAAGCTTACTAGAAACTTTAACTTCTATTGAAATTAATGCAGATGGAAAAACTTTGGAGTATATAGATGAAAACAATATAAAAACAAGCATTGATTTATCAGAGATTATTGATGGTGCAAAAGGAGATAAGGGAGACAAAGGTGATAAGGGCGATAAAGGTGACAAAGGCGATGCCGGAACGAATGGAGTCGACGGCGCTAAAGGAGATAAGGGCGACAAAGGAGATAAAGGAGATGCAGGAACGAATGGAGTCGACGGCGCGAAAGGAGATAAGGGCGACAAAGGAGACAAGGGTGATGCTGGAACCAATGGAGTTGATGGTGCAAAAGGAGATAAGGGCGACAAAGGAGATAAGGGAGATAAAGGAGACAAGGGTGATGCAGGAACGAATGGAATAGATGGAGCAAAAGGCGATAAGGGAGACAAAGGCGATAAAGGTGATGCAGGAACGAATGGAATAGACGGAGCCAAAGGAGATAAAGGAGACAAAGGCGACAAGGGTGATGCTGGAACCAACGGAATAGATGGAGCTAAAGGAGATAAAGGCGATAAAGGCGACAAAGGTGATGCTGGAACCAATGGAGTTGATGGAGCCAAAGGAGATAAGGGAGACAAAGGTGATAAGGGCGACAAAGGAGACAAGGGTGATGCTGGAACCAATGGAGTTGATGGAGCAAAAGGAGATAAAGGAGACAAAGGCGATGCTGGAACGAATGGAATAGACGGAGCAAAAGGCGATAAGGGAGACAAAGGTGATAAGGGTGATGCTGGAACCAATGGAGTTGATGGTGCAAAAGGAGATAAAGGAGACAAAGGTGATAAAGGCGATGCTGGAACGAATGGAGTTGATGGAGCAAAAGGTGATAAGGGCGACAAAGGTGATAAAGGAGATGCAGGAACCAATGGAATAGATGGTGCTAAAGGAGATAAAGGAGATAAAGGAGACAAAGGTGATGCTGGAACCAATGGAATCGATGGAGCTAAAGGAGATAAGGGAGACAAGGGAGATAAGGGTGATGCTGGAACGAATGGAGTTGATGGAGCAAAAGGTGATAAGGGCGACAAAGGTGATAAAGGAGATGCAGGAACCAATGGAATAGATGGAGCTAAAGGAGCTAAAGGAGATAAAGGAGACAAGGGAGATAAGGGTGATGCTGGAACCAACGGAATAGACGGTGCTAAAGGTGATAAGGGCGACAAAGGTGATAAGGGAGATAAAGGTGACGCAGGGAAAGATGGTGTAAGTTTATCAGGATCAGGAGCTCCTGCGGTAGCATTAGGGATTATTGGAGATTTGTATGTAGATACAGATACAGGAGAAACATATACTAAAACATCCTCAGGTTGGGGAAAGTCAGATACACAAGACATTAGCCTTGTAGGAGATGTCATTACTTTAGTAAATGGAGGAACAGTAGACATTTCAACTTCTACAGCAGTTGCAGCCAATACAGCAAAGCTAACAGGATCAGATAAAGTAGTCTATAGTGCAGAATATTCTGGTGCAGCTTTAGTTGGTGATGGTTCAGACAATATAGGAGATTTATCTTCCGACAATGCAGGATCTGCAAATAGCTGGATGAATTTTTATGAATGGACAAGTGGTCAGCTTACTTTACAAGATTTTGATATTGTATTACGGTTTACAGTTCCTTCAAATTTAAATACGTTTACAGACATTAGTATAGATTATCAAACAAGTAACGCTTCTACAGCAGAAAATAACCTATCTGCAACACTATATCTAGAATCTAGCGCTACTGCTATTGCAACAATAGTATCTAGTGCTTCAACAACCTGGAGTACAGTTACAATACCTGGAGCATCTTTAGCTACACTTACCCCAAATTCAACCGCTGTATTAGTTTTAAAACTGTCTAGTAAAAACGACAATACAGTTAAAATAGGTGATGTTATATTGAATTATTCAAAATAATTCATCTCTCAAAAATTATAAAGAGAAACTAGTATCTGATCAATAGAGAAAACATGAAATCAATAAAGAATTACAACATAAAAGAAACGTATCCTGTTAAGCTTGACTCCAATAAAGGTTTGTCAAAATCATGGATATTACTAGGGTTGTTTTTAATGTTAACTCATCTTGCACAAGCACAATTTATCTTCACTGTAAAGACAGATAATTTTGGAGCAAGTGCAAACAATCAATTTACTATACCAACTTCAGCAGGAATATTAACAACTTCACTAGCAGCAGCTTATACATACAATTACAATGTAGATTGGGGAGATGGTAATTCAGATACGAATGTCACTGGAAATATTACACATTCGTATCCAGCATCTGGGACGTATACCATTACGATTACAGGTGATTTTCCTCACATATATTTTAATAACTCAGGTGATAAATACAAAATACAGTCAATAGAGCAATGGGGAACAAATCCTTGGGAAAGCTTTTTTAGAGCTTTTTATGGTTGTGTTTATCTAGTTGTCAACGCTACAGATGCGCCTGATTTGACAAACGTAACACGTTTGACTGGAATGTTTAATGGTGCCACTTCTTTTAACCAAGATATTGGTAATTGGAATACAAGTAATATAATATCTATGAGTGTAATGTTTAGAGGCGCTAAGGCTTTCAATCAAGACATTGGTAGTTGGGATACGGGTAGTGTAACGTCAATGAATGAAATGTTTGATGGAGCAGTAGCTTTCAATCAAGATATTAGTAATTGGGATACGAGTAATGCAACAACAATGCGTTATATGTTTAAAGGAGCTACTTCGTTTAACCAAGATATTGGTAATTGGAATACAAGTAATGTAAAAAACATGGAAGAAATGTTTAGAGATGCCACTTCTTTTAACCAAGATATTGGTAGTTGGGATACTAGTAGTGTAGAAGACATGCAAGGAATGTTTCAAGGAGCTTCTGCTTTTAATCAAAATATTGGGAATTGGAATACCAGTCTTGTGACCGATATGAGTGCTATGTTTAGTGATAATCCTTTGTTTAATCAAAACATTGGTGCTTGGGATGTAAGTAATGTTTTAAACATGGAGGCTATGTTTGAAGATGCTACAGCTTTTAATGAAGATATTAGTAATTGGAATACGATTAGTGTAACAAATATGTCACATATGTTTAGAGATGCCACTTCGTTTAATCAAAATATAGGGAATTGGGATGTAAGCAATGTGTTAGACATGAGGTTTATGTTTTTTTTTGCTACTTCTTTTAATCAAGACATTGGTAATTGGAATACTAGTAGTGTAACAAATATGCTAGCTACTTTCGCTTTAGCTACTTCTTTTAATCAAGATATTGGTAATTGGAATACGAGTAATGTAGAAAATATGTTCGGATTATTTTTTAATGCTACAGCTTTTAACCAGGATATTAATAACTGGGATACTGGTAAAGTAACAATAATGAGCAGGATGTTTGAAGGTGCTACTACTTTTAATGGAGATATTAGTAATTGGGATACGAGTAGTGTAGAAAATATGAACAAGATGTTTATAAATGCTACTTCTTTTAATCAAAATATTGGGAATTGGAACACCAGTAATGTACAAGACATGGAGTCTATGTTTAGTGGAGCTAGAGCTTTTAATCAAAATATTGGGGAATGGGATACCAGTCTTGTAGCAAGTATGGTAGAAATGTTTGAAGGAGCAGTAGCTTTTAATCAAAATTTAGGAAATTGGAATGTTTCAAGTCTAACAAAAGCTAACGATATGTTTTCAGGCGTTACTTTATCTACAGCAAATTATGATAGTTTATTAATAGGTTGGAGCTCACAAACATTGGTGTCGGGAGTTAGTTTTAATGGTGGAAACAGCAAATACTGTGCTACAACGGAAAGAGCTAATATAGAGTCTACTAATGGTTGGACCATTATTGATGGTGGCCCAGGCAATTGTGAATTTATCTTCACTGTAAAGACAGATAATTCTGGGTCGAGTTCAAACAATCAATTTACCATACCAACAAATAGTTCTTCTCCTCATACGTATAATTATGAAGTAGATTGGGGAGATGGCACCACAAGTTCAGCTGTTTCTGGTGATATTACACATACGTATTCAGTAGCCGACACCTATACCGTTTCTATTACAGGTGGTTTTCCTCAAATCTATTTTAATAATGTAGGTGATAAAGATAAGATATTATCAATAGAACAGTGGGGGGAAAGTTTAAGGCAATCTTTTGAAAAATCTTTTTATGGATGTTCCAATCTCGTCATTAATGCTACTGATACTCCTAACTTAACAAATGTGACAAGTATGGAATCTATGTTTAATGATGCTTCTATTCTTGGAACAGGAACAGGAAATTGGGACTGGAATACCAGTAATGTAGAAAATATGAATTTTATGTTTTCTAATGCCACTTCTTTTAATCAAGACATTGGAAATTGGGATACTAATAGTGTATTAAGTTTTGTAGGAATGTTTACTAATGCTACTTCTTTTAATCAAGATATTGGTAGCTGGGATACGAGTTCAGGAAGATTCATGTCAGCGATGTTTGCTAATGCCGCCTCTTTTAATCAAGATATTGGAAATTGGAATACTAGTTCCGTTACAGCTATAGATAGTATGTTTACAGGAGCCATTACTTTTAATCAAGATATTAGTAATTGGGATACTAGTAAGGTAATAGATATGTCTGGGCTATTTGCTTATGCAATTTCCTTTAATCAAGACATTGGTAATTGGGATACTAGTAAGGTAATAGATATGACTGGGCTATTTGCTTACGCTACTTCCTTTAATCAAGACATTGGTAATTGGAACACGAGTAGTGTAGAAAATATGGGTTTTATGTTTTTGTATGCAACTTTATTTAATCAAAATATTGGTCGTTGGGATACGAGTAACGTAAAAACTATGATTCAGATGTTTTTTAATGCGCCTTCTTTTGATCAAAACTTAGGGAATTGGAATGTTACAAATTTAACAGATGCTATCAGGATGTTTTTTGGCGCCTCTTTATCAATAGCAAATTACGATAGTTTATTATTAGGCTGGAGTGTACAAACCTTAAAGCCTGGAGTGCCATTTGATGCCGGAACTAGCCGTTACTGTGCTGGAGCTTCTGCTAGAGCTACTATGATAGCTAATAATGGTTGGATTATCACTGACCAAGGTTTAGGCTGCCTTCCTAAGAAATACATGCGTCACGGTAAAAGTGTAGGTAACGGTGTAAAAAATCCAATGAAGTTTTAATGAAAACCTTTCAAATGAAAATAACAGGAATTAGTATTGCAATAATAGTGCTATTTAGCCTACCAAGTGATCTGTTTTCACAAACAGTAAATACGGGGGAATTCTATATCACTTCTGGAACAATATTTAGTACTACAGGAGCTTTTATCAATCAGAGTACTGCAACCTATATAAACAATGGAGAATCTCATTTTTATAATCATTTTACTAATGACGGAGTTGTAGATTTTTTAGATGATGTAAATAGTTCTATGCATTTTGAAGGCCAGTTTTCACAGAAGATTTCTGGTAGTTCCCCTAGTTACTTTAACAATGTATTCTTTAACAATAGTTCTGACCTAACTACTTCTTTTGAGGTTAGTAATGATCTCAAAGTAGATAATGAAGCTACTTTTTATTCTGGAATTCTAAATAATAAAGATTTTGGAGGAACTGTGACCTTTGGAGTTAATGCCACACAAATAAACACCTCTAACAATAGTCATGTTAATGGATCTGTAAATAAGATAGGAAACACATTTTTTGATTTTCCTATAGGGGATAATGGCTTTTTTAGACCCGTAAAAATTTCTGCTCCTGAAGAAATTTCAGAAGAAATAAGAAGCACTTATATCCAAGAGAATAGCAATACGCTTTATTTACACAGTTTAAAAGAAGGCATATTAAAGTATATAGATGAGAATGAATACTGGAAAATTAGACAAGAAACTGGTGTCACAAATGTTGTTGTCACATTAACTTGGGATGAAAACACAACTTCTTCAGAAATTATAAATACAGATTCAAAGACCTCAATCAATATTGCACGTTGGGATGAAATCAAAGGATATTGGGTAAATGAAGGAGGTATTGTAGATGTCGATAATAAATCTGTTACCACAGTCTCTAAAGTTTCAGGCTATGGTGTTTTTGCCTTGTCTATTATAAAAGAAAATTTGTCGTTACCAGATGGTTGTTTAACCGTTTACAATGGAATTTCAAATAATAATGATGGCAAGAACGATGCTTTAACAATTACATGTATTGATGATTATTCAAATAACACAGTAGAAATTTTTAATCGATGGGGACAAAAGGTTTTTGAAACTAAAAGATATACGAATGAAGAGAATAACTTCAAAGGATATTCATCAAAAGGAAAAAGATTGCCCTCTGGAACCTATTTTTATGTATTGAGATATAAGCTTAATGAGAAAACACACAGAAAAGTAGGATCTCTCTACGTAAACTAATTTTTTGACATAAAATGATAATGATATAATGATGAATGTAGAAAAGAATAAAGCAAGTATAATAGGAGTACTATTATTAATAATAAGTTGTAATTCGTTAGTTTATGCTCAGCAAGACTCACAATTTACACAGTATATGTATAATACCATAAGTTTTAATCCAGCCTATGCTGGAACAAGAAATGTAGTAAGTTTTAATATTTTGCACAGGTCTCAATGGATAGGTGTAGAAGGAGCCCCAACAACCCAAACATTTTCTCTAAACTCCCCCGTAGGAAAAAACATTGGGTTAGGGCTTTCTTTTTATAATGATAAAATTGGACCTAGTTCAGAAACTATTTTCAGTATCGATTTTAGTTATCAATTACAAGTATCAGATGAATCAACTTTTTCATTTGGATTAAAAGGAGGAGTTAATAACTTTAATGTAGATTTTAATAGATTAAATATTCAAGATCCAACAGACCTATCATTTAGAAATAACATTAGTCAGTTATCTCCAATAATTGGTGTTGGGGGTTATTTATATACAGATAAATGGTATGTTGGAATTTCTTCACCAAACTTACTTTCTACAAAACATTATGATGACTCATCGATTTCAAAAGCTGTTGAAGTCAAAAATTTTTATGCAATTGCAGGATATGTCTTTGAACTGAGTGATCAAATTAAGTTGAAGCCAGCGACACTTCTTAAAGTAGTTGAAGGCGCACCCGTTGCACTAGACATCTCTGCAAATGTTTTATATAATGAAAAACTTACGATTGGTGCTGGCTATAGATTCCAATCATCAATAAGTGTTTTGGTAGCTCTTAAAGTTTCAGATAAAATGCAATTTGGTGTAGCTTATGATTATGATGCTTCGAATATTGGCAATTATAATTCTGGTTCTTATGAGCTCTTTTTGAGATATGATTTTCTTTCTAAAATCAAAGGAAAAGTATCTCCAAGGTTTTTTTAAATAACAAAATGAATCTGAACTTCTTTAGAGTGTTGATTTTTCTTTCCTTTATTTTTTTGTTACTTCCCGATACAGAAATTAGAAAAGATGTGTCCAAGGATATCTTTGTCTACATCATATTCTCCCGTGATGTTTCCTAGATGACGTAAGCATTCACGGATGTCTATAGAAAACAAATCGGTAGAAATTTCTAAATCAATTCCTTGTTGCACAGAAGTAATAGCTTCTAAGGCATTGTTTAACGCTTCAAAATGACGAGAATTGGTAACAATGGTTTCATTATTACTCAAAGCTCCTTTGTTTACCAAAGAGGTAAGTTGATTGGTTAATGTGTCAATACCAACTTTCTGTTTCGCAGAAAGTAATAGAATGTCATTTATATGAGAAGTTATTTCTTTTTTCTGATTTTCAGAAAGTGAGTCAATTTTATTAGCAATTACGAGCAAACGCTTATTTGGAAAACGATCTTTAATGGTTTCGATTTCTTGTAAGAAATCATCTTTACTAGTTGCAAATTTATTAGAGTCGATTAAGAAAATAATCAGTTGTGCGTTTTCTGCTTTTTCATAGGCTTTTTTAATACCAATACTTTCTACAACATCATCGGTTTCTCTGATTCCTGCCGTATCAATAAAACGGAAAGCAACACCTTCAATAATCAATTCATCTTCAATGGCATCACGTGTTGTTCCAGCAATGTCAGAAACAATTGCTTTTTCTTCATTCAATAAAGTATTTAATAAAGTCGATTTCCCAACATTAGGCTCACCAATAATTGCAACAGGAATTCCATGTTTCATGGCGTTTCCAAAAGCAAAACTATCAATCAACCTTTTTAATACATTAGAAATAGTAGCAACCAATTCTTTGAACTTTGTACGATCGGCAAACTCTACATCCTCACCAGAGAAATCTAGCTCTAATTCAATCAAGGCAGCGAAATCTAACAATTGAGCTCTCAACTCTTTCAGTTCGTTGGTAATACCACCTCGCATTTGTTGTATCGCCATTTGATGAGATGCAGCTGAATTAGAAGCAATCACGTCAGCAACAGCTTCTGCTTGCGATAAATCCATTTTTCCATTTAAAAAAGCGCGCATGGTAAACTCACCGTTATCGGCCATTCTACAGCCATTTCTTAGAAACAATTGAATAATTTCTTGTTGAATATAACTAGATCCATGGCAAGAGATTTCAATCACATTCTCACCAGTGTAGGAGTGAGGGTTCTTAAAAATAGATACCAATACTTCATCTATAACTTGATTGTTCTCAACAATATGCCCTAGATGAATGGTATGCGTTTTCTGATCTTTCAATTCTTTACCACGAATAGATTTAAAAAAACGAGAAGCAATGTCTATCGCTTGTTCACCAGAAAGGCGAATTACAGAAATAGCACCAACCCCAGAAGGAGTTGCCAAAGCAATAATAGTATCAATTGAAATCATGCTGCAAATATACACAGGATGAGGAAACTTTAAATGTAAAACTCAAAAGTAAAAAGGAAAGGTAGTCTTTGTAAAAAAAAGTTCTTCAAAAACGTAACAAAACATCTAATTGTCCGTCTATTATAGTATAGAGTTAACGTTTTAAAAGCTATGAGAATGAGAAAAGATAAACAATTATTAGTACTTACACATTTGAGCCAATTATTAGACTTTGTTACCGGTATCGGTGGGTTAATAGTTCCTCTTGTAATTTGGATTACTAAGAAAGATGAAGTTTATGATATGGACCAACATGGGAAAGCAATTATAAACTTTAGAATTACAATGTTTATCTACCTTTTAATCTGTATTCCATTAATTCTATTATTAGGTTTAGGTCTTTTAGGAATTCTTGCAGTTGCAATATCCTACTTGATTTTCCCTATTATTAATGCAATCAAAGCTAGTAATGATGAAGAACCAAATTACCCTATGAGCATTCAATTCTTACGTTAAGAATTTCTATATATATTATTTGAATTAAAATCGCCTGTAAAGGGCGATTTTTTATTGGGACTTATTAATTGATAGCTTGCTTAATATAGTCTTCATACTCATAAAAGAACAACTCAAACTTAGGCATTGAGTCCATGAAAAACTCATAGCAATCTCTCCATGTATTCTTATTATGTATGCTGAATTTTTCTCCATGATTTACATACACTCGATGTATAATTTTTCCATTCTCTAACTCATAGGTAGCATCAAAAATTACTTCAGGAAGGTATTCTCCAGTGAGAATGGTTTTCAATGAAAGTAATTGCTCATACAATAATTCATTGGCAATAGCATCTGGATGTTCTATATCTAAACACACCATTGCCTTTTTACGATCACCAACAAACTTAAAACTAAGACCTTTTATTTTCGTATTGTAAAGCAACCATTTTCTAGGAAATGATTTTCCGAAACTAGTCCAAAATTCTTGACGAAGTTTTGAAGATTCTTCTTTACTAAACATAGTTTTAGTTATCAGTTATCATTGTACATTAACTACCCGTGTACTTTGGCAACATTCCCTCTAGATTTCATTAATTCAGCCTCAAAAGTCAAAAGGTTTTGCCATTTTTGATCTACAATTTCACGATCCATGTACTTTCTAGCATACCCTAAGAACAACGTATAATGGTTCGCTTCTGAAATCATTAGTTCTTTGTAGAATTCTGATAATTCCTGATCTTCCATGTTTTCAGAAAACACTTTAAATCGTTCACAACTTCTAGCTTCAATTAAAGCAGCAACTAACAATCTATGTACCAATGCTTCTTTTCTGTTCCCTGTTTTTGGAAAAAATTTTTGAAGCTTAACTGCGTAATCATTTTTTGTAGCCTGACTCAAAACCATATTTCGAGCAAGCATTAAATCATGAACCATTCTAAAATGCTCCATTTCTTCAATAGCAATATCGCTCATATCTTTTACCAATTCAGATTCTTCAGAATAATTGATAATAATAGAAACTGCATTTGAAGCAGCCTTTTGCTCGTTAAAAGCATGGTCAGTAAGTATTTGTTGTAAATCGTTTTTGGCAACTTCAACCCAAGAAGTTTCTGTGTCAAATTGTAATCCTAGCATGTTTAAATCTATAGAGATGACAAAATTAGCAATAATTCAGAGAAGAATTCTTACAAAAATTTATTGTTTTAAGCGACAATACCAATTATTTTGAGGCTTTCTAAAGCATGAAGAAACCATGGATTCATTTGCTTCTGATTCTCTTTTCTTAAATAGAGTGCAACAGCATCTTTAATCAAAGAAAGCTGTTGTATAGAGTTGATTAAAGTATTAAAATTGATTTCGGGAAGTTGGATGCTTAAAAATGCGATCTTTTCTTCAATGTTTTCATCAATAATTTTATAGCTGCTTATAGGTGAAATTGAAAAAGTTTGTATCTCTTTTACACGTAGATTGCGATAATACCAAAAAGGAGCATGATTCCATCTGAGTTCTTTTACATAGTATTCATTTCGCTTCTGTTGATATTCTTCATACTGAAACTTTGTAGCTTCTTCATATTGAATAAGGGATTCTGAATCTCCAGAAATGTACTTATGAATGGCATCTGCAGCAGAAATCCCCATTTTTAACCCTTTGATGATACCTGCGGAAGATAAAGGGTCAAAGCTTTGAGCTGCATCACCTACCTTTAACCAAGTGGTTCCTTGAATTTGTTTGGCAATTTGTGAATGTGCCGACTGTGTATATATAATACTATTTATAGTAAATGGGTAAAGCCTCTCTTTTGTATGTACTGTTTTAGCTAGCTCTTCATTCCAGAAATCACTTTGGGAATTCTTATATTTTGAAATAATTCTTGGATCGGTCATGAAAGTAGAAATCATTTTTCCTGAAGCAATCTGTGTCGTGTACCACCAACCATTTTTAGTAGACTCAACTAATACATAACTTTTTTGAGCACTGAAAACTTCGCTACTTGTCAAATGTTTTGTAATTCCGATGAGTGAGTTTAGCTGTAATTTCTCATGTTTAGTTTGACCAAAATTAAACTTACTCGTTCTTCCACTTGCATCAATTATAAACTTGACATTAAAATTCTTCGTTTTAGAAACCAAATTCCAACCGCTTTCAGTTTTTTTAATACCGTTGATACGGACACCTGATTGAACCTCTATTCCAATCTCTTTACAATGCTGTAAAAGCGCATTGTCAAAATTTGGACGCGATAAAACATAACTATCTCCAAAAGGATTAAAGATTGATTCGTTATGGTGAATTGTTGAACTACCCCAAGCATTTTGAATCTCTAGACAAGGAATACTGTGTTGCGTTAAGATAGTATCTGGAATTTCTAGTTTTTTTAATTCATGCAATGCTTCTGCCGCTAAATGTTCACCAATTGTGATTTGATTTTTTTTATTAGCCTCAAATAAAACAACATCAATATTATGTTGCTTTAGTCGAATTGCTGTTGCTATTCCAGCTGGGCCAGCTCCAATAATGCCTACGGTTTTGATAGAAATAATGATTAAATTTAGTTAGACAATGAATCAAATATATCAAAAATGAAAATAGCTGAGAGCAAGTAGTAGTAAGCTATTAAAAAATAGGGTATTTATACCCTTTGTTAAAAAGATGTTAAAATCTAGTTTTATGGTTCACTTATAAACTCTCAAAATACTTAATTATGAAAAAAACATTCCTTTCGAATAGATTAAATAACATAAAGTATATGCTTTATAGTATACTTATGTGTGTTATTGCATTTACTATTCATAGCTGTTTAACAGTGAATGCCGAGACAAAACCTTATGAAAAAATAGGAGTTAATTATCTGGAAACTGATTTTTTCGGAAATAGCCCATACAATGTTCCACACGATGTAGACAAGCCTGGAGATAGCACTCAACTGGCATTGTCAGTTTTTGCATGGAAAGAATTTATCGCATTGAATTGGCCATCTACCTATAATGCAGAAAAAGGAGTTTATAATAGAGCTACGCCTTATACAGGGAAGGATGCTTTGAGTAAATTCTTAAAACCAGATGCAAAAGGTAAATTGGTTTGGCATACCTATAAGCATCGTGTAGAAATGTATCCTAAGAATATAGACAACTACAATAAGCAATTTGATTCTCCTCCAAAGTATATGTATGATGGTAATATCAAAGGTTTGAGCTCTAATAAACCTTTTGATCAAGTAACAGTCTTTAATAATTTAGATGAAACTTCAGAAATTAATTTATGCACTTTGTTTGTAGAAGGAGATCCAAACTCCCCAGGAGCAAATGATTTTAATAACCCTGGAATTGCTAGCGGACTACCTGGAGCACCAAGAAGAATGATTTATGAAGCCAAAGCAAATAGAGTAATGTTTGATTATGTAGTTAAAACGGGATTGTATGATTCTATCATACGAAAAGCGTGGATGCAAACAACAGATTATAATATAAAGAACAAAGGTCTGGGAGCTACTTATTTAAAAAACCCACCAGCAGGTATGATTGTCTTTCCTTTTGGAGAAATTGGAGGAAGTGAAGGATCTATTGAAGTTAAAGCAACTTGGAGACAATTAACATTGAATGAATACAAAAGTGGAAGATATTTAACAGCGCCAATTATTTATTATAGAGGAGGAACTTTAGCTTCTCCTAATCCAAATGGACAAGCTTACTACGAAATTGTTGATGGAGAACCTACCTACGATAAAAAAGGGAAACTAAAGACTTTGCCTTATGGATTGGTAGGACTACACATCATTCACAAAACGAAAAACTTTCCTAGTTATGTATTTACTACGTTTGAACAAGTAGATAATCTAAGTACAAAAGAAGAATCTTTGAATAAGTTATTTTATTACAATCGCAATGAGAACCCGTTCATCTCTTCAGGGAAGCAATCTGTATACACCAGATCTAATCCAATTTTAGCGGATACTGATAAAGTAAATAATTTAGCACATGCTCAAATCAAAAAAAACGATCCAAATTCAGTTTGGCAATATTATAAATTGATTGGTGTTCAGGGACATCCTGTACAAAATGACAATACTACAGATTATTATTTGTCAAATATAGCAACAGAGACGAATGCAGTATTGGCAAACTTTTCAGGAACATTGGATACACAGAGAGGAACGAAAGATCCAACAGGGATCAATGTATATCAAAGAAGAAATAAAATTGTACAAGGAGGATGTAAAGGATGTCATGGGAATGCACAGATGGCAGATTTCAGTTTTATTACCAAGAATGCGCCTATTAAGGAGGTAGATTTTATTAATCAACCTTTACTGATAAAAAATCAGAAATAGTAGTCATCAACAATCAGTTTTAACTTTAAATCATTAATTATGTCAGTATTAGACAGCATTACACATATAAAAGTATTTCCTGGAATTGGTACGGCCAGAGTAGGAAATAGCCCAGAATATTTCATTGGACCCGAGTTTCCAGGTGATGTTCCCAATTTAGATAAGAATTATAAAGATAAAAATGGGCTTTTAAAGCCACAAGCTGCACGTTTTCGGGTTTACGGATATGATGCCAAAGGTGACGTGGTTTCAGAAATTACGCATGATCCAGCCAATGGAGTTACTCTTGAATGGGATGTACATGTAAGAAATTTAAAAGCAGCAAACTATGCCTTTCAAGGAAAATTTGGATTCAATCCAGATCAATATAGAAACCCAGGCGTACCGCTATGCAAAGCAAATAAAGATCCTAATTGTAGAACTGGCTTGATTATCGATCCAGGAAAAAAGAAAATCATTGGAACCAATCAAAGTTTACCCAACGGAAACTCTGTTGCTTTAGACGGAGGGAAAATATTTTCGGGTATTGGAGAAGCAGAAATTCCTACAAGTATGTACATAAAGGGAACTCCAGGAATGACCAAAGCAACCTATAATGAAAAAGAAGTTTCATTAGGGCGATTGGAGACAGATATTGGAGGACGATTGATTTTTGTAGGAGGAAAAGGTGAAGCAGGTTGTTTAATAGAACCGCCCATCATTCTTCAGAAAGGAGCTGGCTATTTGGCAGTGCAATTAGGAAAAGAACAAACAGAAGTTTCTTCTACAGGCTCTTTACCTGATACGTTCTATACGAATAGCGAAGAGGTAAGTTTGCCTAAAGATTTTTTTGGCTTAAAATTCTTGTTATCTAGTAAAAATGATGCTACGGGTGATGTTTTTGTAGATGACCAATGTATTATTAAGGTAAATGATAAACAAATTTATTCACATGATTTTAGCAATGGGAATAGTGGTAAAATCACTCCTAAGATTCCTATAAATATTACAGATGAAATTGCGCCTTATCTGGGGCAAAATGTAAAAATAACCATTGAGTACGTAGATTTATATGGAGGTAAAAAAGGAGGTTCAGCTTTCTACCTTTGCTATACAAATAACAATCCAACTTCCAATGGAAATTCCTATTTCAACAATCCAGGGTGGTACGATGATACTTGTGGAGGAAGTGTCAACGCAACGGTGAAAATTGTTGGAACAAATAATACAGTAACTACACTTGTTACAGCAGATGATGTTGATAAAAGGGGATGGGTAGCGGTATCGCCACCTAAATATACTCCAACAATGAACAACGTGGTCTCATTACTAGATTTACAATTGACGATGTTTCCAGAAGCTGATCCAGTTTCAGGAACGGTTAATTTTGCTTTAATTGGTAATGACGGGACCCCAAATTTTTCAGAAGGAAGTATTCCTGATTTCAAACCACTTTCAGGATTGTCTTCTGGATATGGAAGTCCATCCATGGCTAGTTTCAATGGAAACGATTACATGGTATATACCAATATATTAGGCGAGTTATTTATTGCAGAATCTACTGATAAAGGAATAACATGGAAGAATAATAAAGTCAATGCGCTAACAACAAATAAAGATAACTTTGACGTTAGAGTTTCCTATTCTCCTTCGTTATGTGTATTTAATGGAGCTTTAACTTTGGCGGTTGTGATGAAAGAAGGTATTCTTCTCGATGAAAAAGGTTGTCTTTATGTAGGAACTTCTACGGATGGATCAACTTTTACTTTTGAAGAAGTTAAACCTCAAAAAGGAACTTCTGCTGCTGCTTGTTCTAGTCCAAATATAAGCCCTTACAATGGTCAATTATACATCTCTTATGCAGGAGCTGATAATTGTATAGTTATTGCTCATAAGTATTTAGTTCCTAATAGCTCTACTTACTTATATACATTTGATTCATTAAAAGAGACTGTTTATGATGGAACCTCTCCTAGAATAGGAGAGTTCTTCGGGCAATTATACTGTGCGTATACAGGAACGGATTGTAATGCATATATCGGTTACTACAAAAACTATTCTCCTGCTCCAGCAGAACCAGCAGTGGTTAGTTTTGGGTTTAATGGTGTACAAGGAGCGCCAAAATCTAAATTATCTCCAACAATTGCAGCATCACATGGGAAATTATTTTATGCTATTGTTGATACAAGTGATTGTTTAAATTTGGCACGCGTTGCGCCTGTTCCTGTATTAAATAAAGCAAATTTTGAGAAACAAGATAATGTAAAAACTAAAGACAGTATTGCCATAGCCAATTTTAGTAATATTGAATTCTATAGAGATGTATATCCTACATTAAAAACAGTTACGGATTATGCTTGGGTAAATGAGCCAGCATTTCATGGTCATGCACCAGGGAAGCCTGGGGACTTCCTAAGAGAGAATTCATTACCTTATTATAGCAATCCAGATGATAATAATAATGTTTATAGAAAGGCTATTTTTAAATTCTTGAGAGAGCCTGAGCAGTTAACACCTTTGGTACCACCGCCTCCATATAGAATCCCTAATCCAACTGATAAAACAGTAGATGGAGTGAAAAGAAGTATTCCCGATGGGGGAATACAATCAGGAACTCTAATGCCACATTTATTTGGAGAAGGAGGTTCTCCATTAGAAAATGGATTTAACGGAACCAATTTTCCAAATCAATGGTTAAGTTTAACACCGCATCAATTGTGGAAATTTCAGGAATGGGTGAATGGTAATTTTACTGCAGGAACCAAACCTGTAACTCCACACGTACAGAAATCTTTTAATAATATTCCATTAGAAGACCAACCAGCTGCATTAAACTTTAGTGCTCTAGAGCCTACTGTAGGAGGAGGTTTTCATCCTGGTATTGAATTAACCTATTATATGAAAGAACCAGGTTTCTTTGCAGAAGCTTTCCGTTTTGCTGATGCAATTACGAATACAAGTATAACTGATGATCAAAAAGGAGGTATTAAACTCACAGCACCATTGATTACACCAGGTTCTGTAGCTGGATATATGTCCATTCCATGGCAAGGAGATTTCTGGTCGTGTAATATTTCTTGGTGGGCAGCAATGCGACCAGATATCGTAATTCCGCCGCAAGAAGATGTACCACCACCATTTATTCCTTGGTATAGAGGAAAAGGGGTTGGAATTCCAGCGAATGCTGATAACATTCCTAATTATGAAGGAGGATACGAACACATGGTTCGTTATTGGTCTGATTTTGGTTTTGTTGTACCTACTGGGCAAACAGATCAAGGAATGTTTATCATGGAAGAATCTGAGAGAAATCCATGCCTGGATAATGTTGAAAGCCCTTGTGCTGCAAAAAATCAACCAGAAAATGCTTTGATCGGAGCTGCTATCTCTGCAACATCATCTAGTAAGCCATCTAATATTCCATTCTATACAAATACTATTGATCTTTTGATTCCTGCTTCTGGAGATATTTATCTTGCTGGGAGTTCAGATGGAACTAAGGGTATCTTTGTTGATGATGAAGTTGTAATTAAGATGACGTATCAATCTGGAAAAGACGTTACCGTTGATGGAATCACAACAACGAAGCTATCACCACCTATAACATCAACAATTTATAGTCATGATTTTAGCAACGGGAATAGCGGTGCAATTACGAAGTTGCCTCCAGTAAATTTGACAGATGCTATTAGAAATACTAAAGGGTATCGTAAAGGTACTATAGTATCTTTAACCGTTGAGTATATTGATACAAATGGAGGTAATAGATCATCTTCAGAGTTTTGGTTAATATATCCAACATCTTAAATTAAATAAAGTAAGAGCCATTCTTATATTAAACTTTTTAAGAGAATAGAATTATAATTGATTCTAAAAACCCAAGAGAAATACTCTTGGGTTTTTTAATTTATAAGATAAATGTTACCAACTATCATTAAAGCTTTCTCCGTTAGAGAGGTCAGTAGTTAACTGCACTAATCCCACTTTTTTAATAATAAGTATCACTTTTTTAGGCCAAGTTTCTCTATAGTTATAAGAGTTTGGTTTTCCTCCAATCCCATTGATAAAATCAACAGCAGTTTTTTCTTCTAAAAGGACTTTCTTTCCATGTTTGGCTACTAGGCTATCCATTTTTCTTCTGGTTTCTCTATAGGCTTTAATTCTACTTTTTCGCCCGATAAAAACAGTAGCAAAATCTTTAATATTAGCAATTTGAGCAGCGTGTTTCTCTTTAGGATGATACTTGAAGTAAGCTAAATTGTAAGGCGTTCCTGCCCAAGGTTTTGGTCTGTAATCTTTTTTTAGACTTTTGGGTCTATCTTGCCATTGTAAGTTCTTTGCATCGTATTTGATAATGTCTAGAGAATCATATACAATTTTGTTGTTTTTTGCAGGCAATCGCAAAGCTGGTAGTTGAATATCGCCTTTTCGTGGACCTAAGCTTAAAATGTTACCAGATATTTGGCCAATATATCCGCTATCCCAACCAGACTCTAATCCAGCAATAGCAAGTAATGAAGCAGGAGGGATGTTGTTTTCTAAACAGACTTCTGTAGCTTTTTTAGAAATACCTTTGTAAAACTGTTTGACATGATTGTATTTTCGGAAGCTATATTTTTGCTGTTGACTAGGTTCTCCCAGAAGTATAAAAAAGAATAATATGGTAGTTACATATTTCATTAAACTGTTCTATGATAATATTTGTCTTTAAATCAGGAGAAAAGCAATTCCAATTAAGACCTTATCGATTTGTTGAAAAATAGATTATAGATAATTTCTGAGGCACAATATAGTAACTTTCAGACAAAGCTAAAAAAGCATTAATTTTTATGTTGAAGAGTATTGAAGCTTCTGTATTTTTTGTATTTTGGGTTCTAAACGCAGAATAAAATGTTAGAGTTAGCAGGAATCATAATTTTAGGAATTTTAGCTCAGTGGGTAGCATGGCGATTTAAAATTCCAGCCATATTACCATTAATTTTAATAGGACTTTTGGTAGGCCCTATAGCAGCAGAATTTCTTTCCGAAGATGGATCAAAATACATAGAACCTATATGGGATGGTGAAAAAGGACTCTTTCCAGGAGATGGGTTGTATTACTTTGTTTCATTAGCCATTAGTATCATCCTTTTTGAAGGAGGACTTACGCTTAAGAAAAATGAGATTAAGAATGTAGGTCCTGTAATTACCAAGCTAATTACTTTAGGCTCTGCAGTTACATTTTTTGGTGCTGGAATCTTAGC
Organism: Flavobacteriaceae bacterium; assembly: GCA_049115595.1. Classification (GTDB taxonomy): domain Bacteria; phylum Bacteroidota; class Bacteroidia; order Flavobacteriales; family Flavobacteriaceae; genus Polaribacter. The sequence continues at coordinate 52,836 of JAGDZS010000003.1, read as the reverse complement.
TCATTATATTTTTGGTTTAGGATGGGAGTTGTCATTCTTATTTTCAGGATTGATTATTGTAACAGGTCCTACAGTAATTACACCTATTCTAAGGAATATTCCTTTGAAGAAAGATGTTTCTGCTGTTTTAAAATGGGAAGGGATTCTAATAGATCCTATCGGAGCATTGGTAGCAGTTCTTGTTTTTGAATTTATTAGTGTTGGCGGAGGTGGAGGTTTTACCAAAACAGCATTGACAGAGTTTGGTAAAATTTTATTATTTGGAACTTCTTTTGGATTTACGTTTGCCCATGCATTGGCTTTTGTTATTAATAAAAAATGGGTACCACATTACCTATTAAATGTAGTGTCTCTTTCTACAGTACTATTAGTTTTTGTAGAATCTGAAGTTTTTGCTCATGAATCTGGATTACTAGCAGTGGTAGTCATGGGAATGGTATTAGGAAATGGTAAGTTGAAAAATATAAAAGAGCTATTGTATTTTAAAGAATCATTGAGTGTTCTCTTGATCTCAATATTGTTTATTTTATTATCCGCAAATATTAATATGGAAGATCTAATGCTTCTATACAATTGGAAAACAGCAGTGCTATTTCTTTTGGTTGTATTTGTGATACGACCTATGGCTGTATTTTTAAGTACGTATAAATCCAATTTAAAATTGAATGAAAAGTTATTTATTAGTTGGGTTGGGCCAAGAGGGATAGTTGCTGCTGGTATTGCGTCTCTCTTTGGAAGCAAATTATTGAAGCAAGGAGTTGATGGAGCCGAATATATTACCCCACTAGTATTCATGATTGTTTTAGGGACTGTCTTGTTAAATGCAACAACAGCCCGATTGTTTGCAAAAATTGTAGGTGTCTTTTTAAAGAATTCTGATGGTATTTTGATAGTAGGTGCTTCAAAACCATCTAGGTTGATTGCTAATTATTTGCAAGAATTTGGAAAGAGAGTCGTTCTAATAGACTCAAATAAAACGTTCATACAGAATGCAAATGATGAAGGGTTAGAAGCTTTTGAAGTAGATGTTTATGGAGATGATTTAACTGATAATATAGAGTTAAATGATGTTGGTTACTTGATTGCCATGACTGGAAGTGATGCCGTAAATAAATTTGCATTAAAAAACTTGGCCAAAGTTTTTGGAGAACACGGTGCTTTTCGTTTGGCAAGCGCTGATGAAGTGAAAACAAAGAATTTTGAAGAAAAAGATCGTTTCTTTTCTCCACAAGATGATTACATCAATTTAAGCGAAGCGGTGCGTGATTACCCGAATATTTATGAAATAGCAATAAATTCAGAAGAAGAGTATAAAAAGAATTTAAGCAAACTTCATAATCAACTAGAGTCGATTCCATTATTTGTGAAAACAAATGATGATAATATTTATTTACTATCAGAGTTTGAATCTAAAGAGATTTCAATAGAGAATACTACCTTAGTTTATGTTGGAGATAAGATATAAGGAGAAAGGAGAAAGGAGAAAATTGCTAAAAATTATTTGTATTGCAATAAAAATTAAATCATTTTAGCTGTTGTAAATATATTTTCAAACTTAATTAACAACTAACGAATCTGTTCTCCGTTTTTGATTTCCTTAGTGGCTTGTAATAGAACAACTTGCCCTTCTTTATTGTAAACACCTAAAACAAGACATTCACTCATGAAATTAGCAATTTGACGCGGTTTAAAGTTGACGATTGCATTTACTTGTTTATGAAGTAATTCTTCTTTAGTATATAAGTCTGTTATTTGAGCACTAGATTTCTTAATACCTAAATCGCCAAAATCAATTTTTAATTGATATGCTGGTTTACGTGCCTTTGGGAAGTCGTTAACTTCTATAATAGTTCCAATTCGTATATCGACTTTTAAAAAGTCATCGAATGATATTTCTTCTGCCATGTTACTTTTTTGTTCCTAATTTTTTTACAACCCAAAGAGGACCTATTAATAAAAACTGTAAATCTTTGGCTGCTGAGGGTTTCTTTCCTTCTAAATGGTGTCCATAGAACTGACCAATCCAAGCAACAACAAAAATTGTAATGGAAGCATACAATAGATTCACATTATTTCCTAACCAATAGTTTCCAATGATGGCTAAAGAAATAAAGAATAACATTTGTACAAAATACCAAAACCCTAAACGTACGTAGAAGATTAAAATGAAAATACCAACAACGGCAGCCCAATTTTCTAAGAGTGGATTATACAAGCCAAAAGTATCTTCTAAAAAAGCAGTTGGAATACTCATTAATAGCCCTATAACACTAAAGAAAATAGGAGGGACACATAGATAGTGAATAAGCTGATTGGTTTTGTTTTGATGACTTACAGCATATTCATCAAACCATTCTTGAGCTGTACGCATAGTAGAAAATTTAGAAGCTTAAAGATAGGGATTATTTCCAACCCTTACGAATCAATAAATTTTCAATGTGAGCATAATGATGATTACAATGCCAAGCGTAAATCCCAATATTCTTTCTTAAAAGAACAGTCTCTTTACTTTCAGGATGTACAAATGTATTTTGTAAATCAGCATCAGATAAACCTTTTAAGAGGTAGACCAGTTTTGCATGTACAGCTTTTAAATGCAATAAAGACATTGCTATAGGAGCTGATCTTGTATCAAATAACTCAGCCCAATCTTTTTCTTCATAAGCTTTTATCATTGGATTATCTTCAGTTAAAGCCCATTTAAAGCGGATGTAGCTATGATGATGACTATCAGAACAATGATGAACAACCTGTCTTACTGTCCAGCCTCCTTCCCTATAAGGAGTATCTAGTTGTTCTTGCGATAAACTCGTGACTAAGTTTTTTAATCGAGTAGGGAAGTCTTCTAAAACTTGTATCCATTCTTTTTTGATTTCCTCAGTAATTGTTTCAGGAGCAGAAAATTCTCCAATGGGATAACGTAAATCGTCTGTCATTTTATTTCTTCTTAATACGTTCAAAAAAGGAAAGAGCTCTATAGTCATCTGGATCAATAGATAAAGCTTTTCTATAATTTTTTATTGCATTTATTGTATCTTTTACCTCTAACAAAGCATATCCGTAATTTCTATAGGCTGCTGGTTTATTAGGATACAAAGCAATGTTAATTTTAAATAACTCCATTGCTTCTTCTTTTTTATCTCTACTAAAATATCTATGCGCTAAGTTATTGATACTTCTCCAACGAATTGTTCTGCTTAAAGAATCTTTCTTTTGAATTACAAGATATCCATCCATTGCTTTTTGATATTCTTTATTCTTAAAGTATTCAGAAGGTGTTTTTTCTCCTTTTTTTAATTTAGAAAAATGAAAAATTTCTCCTTCATGTTCTCTTTTTGGAGCTAGTTCTATATGCATTTCAGGTTCTGAAACGAAAACTAGTTTTTCATTCATTTCTTTTAAATAAAAAGAACCTTCACTAGCTTTAATGGGAGTCATATCTTTTCCTCTCCATTTCACTTTCATGACACTTTCTTCAAAGTAAATCTCAATTGCTTCGTCTGAATTGAATAAATATCGCCCTTCACTACTAGCAATAAAGTCTGCTGAATTTGTTGAATTTCCACAAGAAATGAGAAAGAGTATACTTAAAAAGTAAAAGATGCGTTTCATAATTAAGGTTTAGTTGTTAAAAGTAAACTTTTGTTTGTAAAAAGAAAAGTCGTTTCATAATTATGAGACGACTTTTTAATTGATTTTGTTACAATTTTTTTATCAAATAAAACTATTAGACACTTCTGAGGTCTAAGTAGAAAATAACAATCCAACCATGAGATTCAAATCGATCCTTTTTTACGCTCTTCTAACATTATTTTTTACAAGCTGTAGCTCTTCTTCAGATACTGATGATGATACTATTATCATAGATCCAGATCCAACAACTAGTAGTCCAAATATTCTATTAGTAATTGCAGACGATTTAGGGAAAGATTCCACACCAAATTTTACTGAAGGAAATATAAAACCGAACATGCCCAACTTACAAAGCTTGATAAGTTCTGGAATTACTTTCGAGAACCTTTGGTCTTATCCAGTTTGTACACCTACTAGAGCTTCAATACTAACAGGGAAGTATGGTTCAAAAACTGGCGTGTTAGAAGTAGGAGATGTTATTTCAACTGCAGAAACTTCCTTACAAGAATATATAAGCACGAATACAGGCAATGAATACGCAACAGCAATTGTTGGGAAATGGCACTTGTCTAATAATGCTTCAGACCCAACGACAATGGGGATCGATTATTATGCTGGTTTGTTAAATGGAGGAGTACAATCTTATACAAATTGGAATTTGGTTGAAAACGGGCAAACAACCAATTCTACAGAATACACAACATCCAAATTTACGGATTTAGCAATTGATTGGGTTGGAAATCAAACGAAACCTTGGTTTTTATGGCTTGCTTATAATGCGCCTCACACACCTTTTCATTTAGCCCCTACAGATTTACATTCGCAAGGAAATTTACCTACAGATCAGGCATCAATAGATGCAAATCCAACTCCTTATTTTATGTCTGCTATTGAAGCTATGGATAGTGAGTTAGGAAGATTATTGAGCAGTTTGTCAACAGAAGAAAGAGCAAATACGATTATTATTTTTATTGGTGATAATGGAACCCCCAATCAAGTAGCTCAATTTCCTTATGGTACTATGAGAGCTAAAGGATCTATTTATCAAGGAGGTGTAAATGTTCCTATGGTTGTATCTGGAATAGGTGTTCATAGAATGGGAGTAAGGGAGGATGCCCTGACGCATACTACAGACTTATTTGCTACCATCGCCAATATTGCCGGGACTTCTGTGCAACAAATAAACAATAGTACAAGTTTTGTAAACCTTTTATCAGATGCAAGTGCTAACGAAAGAGGTTTTGTATATACAGAGCGTTCCAGTAACGGAGTAAGTTATGCAATTCGGAACGCTAATTATAAATTAATTGTACACGATAGCGGTATGGAAGAGTTTTATAACCTTACTATAGATGCTTATGAAACTTCAAATTTAATAGGAACAACCTTAAGTGCAGAAGCTACAAATGCTAAAATTGTTTTAGAAGCCGAAGCTATTAGTATTAGACAGTAAGTCAGTTACTTCTTATTCCTAATCTCCAGAAGTCTTTAGCTTGAATTAATTTTTGAGGTATAAAAAAAAAATATTTATATTTATTAAAAATTGCTAAAGTGTTATTATGAAAATAATAAGCATATATATATGTAAACAATGTTTTTAGATAACTATACATGGTTTTGTTACTAATAGTTAGTTGAATAATGAGAAGCATTATGTACTCTCATTATAAACAATATTTCTTTTCAATAAAACATCTAAATAGCTTAGAAGAGTAGAACTCAATGCAATTTTTTAAATATAATAACAATGTTAATGCCCAATTAATGCAATTCTATTTTTTAGAATTAAAGTAGGTTTTGGGAATTAACACCTAAAACCAATATATAAAATGGGCACTAATCTACTATCAGAGAATTCTATTTGGTCAAATTCGAAGAAAATTGGGTTTCGATTTTTCTTTTCTTATTTTTTACTATACATCTTTTTAAAAAATAATGGAGCCTTCCCGTTTTATAGCTATATAGAAAAGTTATATATAGACGTGCTCTATAAATTTATTCCTTGGGTGGGGAAAGTTATTTTTGGAATCACAGAAACTATTCGAGTTGGACCCAATGGGAGTGGGGATACAACCTATGATTATTTATTGGTGTTTACGATTACAGTTATATCTGTACTCGCAACAATTAGCTGGTCTTTGTTTGACAGAAAATCAAATAATTACTTGAAGATGTACTACTGGTTAACATTATCTTTAAGATTGTATGTTGGTTTGATGTTGATTAATTATGGAATGGTAAAAGTAATTCAATTGCAATTCTCAGCACCTAACATGAATATTTTATCTCAGACGTATGGAGAATCTTCTCCGATGGCATTGGCTTGGACATTTTTAGGGTTTTCTAAAGGATATAACTTATTTATGGGGATTGCCGAAGTTGCTGCGGTGTTACTTTTGTTTAGAAGGACATTGACTTTTGGATTGATTATTACGTTAATGACAACGGCGAATGTAATGGCTGTAAATTATTTTTACGATATACCTGTAAAGTTATTGTCAACTCATTTAGTGATCATGTCTGTTTTTTTATTAGCGAGAGATTTTAATAAACTATGTCAGATTTTCTTCATGAAAAAGGCAATTATTTTGACAAGTATACAAAAGCCTAAGTTTAAAAAAGGATTTAATACATTTCTATTAGTGGTTAAGATATTCCTATTAAGTTTTTCTTTGGGATATGGAGCTTATAGTACATTAGAATCTAAAGAATTATATCTTGGTGAAAGCACCAAAAATGCGCTTAGTGGTTTCTATGAAATTAAAGAACTTATTGTGAATAATGAGAAAATAGAGCCGACTTTAAAATCCGATATTTCTGGATGGAAACACTTAATGATCGACGGAAATATGTATGCACAAATACAATTAAGTAATAGTAAAAAAAGTTGGTATAACATAGAAGTAGATTCAATAGCAAAAAAATTGAAACTATTTCGTGACACTTTGAATATATACGATCTAAAGTACCGCTCAGGAGAAGGTAAAGATTTTTATATGAATGGAACTACAGGTACAGACACAATTTTTATAAAGTTGAAACGCACTAAAGATTATAATGAAAAGTTTTTATTGACAAATAGAGGCTTCCATTGGATTAATGAATTTCCGTATTATAGATAAATATAAATAGACACTTTGTAGATACTGTCTAATATATCAACAGACAAACAGTTGATTTTTTTGATTGTGTAAACCTGTTTATATGATCGGAAAAGATAAAAAGAAACAATTTATTTCTTTCTGCTATCTTAATCGTTGTGCTTAACTTTTTAGAGGTCATAGTATGAATTGATTTTTGTTATGTAAAAACAATCATTTAAATTTACTACAGATTGCTAAAATGCTATAATGGAAATAAAGACATACGAGCCTGTAAACCCAATATTAGGGAAGTATGTGCAGTTTTATTATGAATTAGAGCTGAATAATGAAGCTTATTATGCTTTTCCTTCAGAAAATAATGTCGTATGCCTTTTTAATGATGCTACAACAATCTACAGTAAGGATCAAATCTATATTCAAGAGAATAAGAATAAAGGGAATAACAATACTTTTATAGCATTGAATAAGTTTACCAAACCTCTCTTTGTAAAGAGCAATGGCGTTGTTAAAGAGTTTGTTATTATTTTTACTCCTCATGGCTTATCGCAATTCATCACAAAGGATTATAGTAAATTACCTTTTTTTGAAATCCTTGAATTTGAGTCATTTAATAGTGAGAATGAATCCTTTTTTGAAAGTTCAATAGAAGATAAGATTGATAAGATTGAGAGCTATTTAGTTGAAAATTTGCAAGAAAAAAAAGGAATAGAGATTATATCGAAAAGCCTTGAACTGATGCAAAAAGATAAACTGAGTGTTCAAGAGATTGCTGATGAATGTAATTGTAGTTACAAAAAATTATATCGACTCTTTCTATTGCATTGTGGTGCTACTCCTATGGTTATGAAAAAAAACATACGCTTTCGTAATGTACTACAGAAGATAGAACAGCAAGACGTTAATTTTAAATTATCTGATGTGGCTTTTGATTCAGGTTATTATGACCAAGCTTTTTTTAACAAAGCATTTAAGCAATTAACTGGAGAGACACCAAAGAAATTTTTCAAAAATGTTACTGTATTGTCAAAAAAAGACATTTACTTTAAAAGCATAAAATAAAGTTAATGTCCAATTAATACAATTCTATTTTTTATTTCTAAACTAGATTTGAATTTCAACATTTAAATTAATTATATGAGTACTTCTGCTACATTAGAAAACCCAACATGGTCCAATTCAAAGAAAATAGGGTTCCGTTTTTTCTTCTCTTATTTTGCTTTGATTATTTTGTTCATGAATAATGGAGCGTATCCTTTCTTTAGTTATATAGAAGGATTTTATAATGATGTACTCTATAAATTTATTCCTTGGTTAGGGAAAGTTACTTTTGGAATCACAGAAGTTGCCACAGGACCTAACGGTAGTGGTGATACCACCTATGATTATTTGTTGATGTTTACCATTGCTATTATTGCTTTACTATCAACAGTGCTATGGAGTATTTTAGATAGAAAGTCCAAACACTATGTGAAAATGTATTACTGGTTAACCTTAGCAATACGAACGTATGTTGGTTTAATGTTGATTAGCTATGGAATGGTAAAAGTGATTCAACTACAGTTTTCACCACCTTCTATCTACAGATTAACAGAAGCTTATGGAGATAGTTCTCCTATGGGATTAGCCTGGACGTTCTTAGGGTTCTCTAAAGGATACAATCTGTTCATGGGAATAGCAGAAGTAGCTGCTGTATTATTATTGTTTAGAAGAACACTCACTTTTGGACTAATCATTACCTTAATGACTACAGCAAATGTGATGGCTGTAAATTACTTTTATGATGTACCTGTAAAGATATTATCTACTCATTTAGTAATAATGACACTATTCTTATTAGCAAGAGATTTCAATAAGTTATGTCAGTTTTTCTTTATGAAAAAGGCAATTATACTAACAAGTCTGAAGAAACCTAAATTCAAAAAAGGGTTTAATACCTTTTTGCTTGTAATTAAAATCCTATTGTTAGGATATTCTATTGGATATGGAGCTTACTCAGCATTAGATATGAAAGAAACATATTTAGGAGAAAGTACTAAAAGCATTTTAAAAGGTTACTATGAAGTGAATGAATATAGGGTAAATGACTCTATTGTAGATATGTCCTATAAAACAGACCTTTCTGGAGTGAAAACTATCATCATCGATAGAAAAGAGAGAGCATTCATGGAATGGAAAAATGGTGATAAAAAGTGGACTAGATTCGAATTAGATTCAATAACATCTAATAAGGTGAAACTTACAACTGGAGGTGATATAAGAGATGAATACAATTTAAATTATCGCAAAGGTGAGGGAAGTGATTTCTTTTTTGAGGGCACAGTAGGTTCTGATAAAATTTTAATAAAATTGACGCATACTGAAAACTTTAGAGATAAGTTTTTGCTAACCAATAGAGGTTTTCATTGGATTAACGAACGCCCATTTAATAGGTAATTATTGTTAAAAGAAGTAATTTTGTAGTATGCTTCCAGATATCCCTAAAGACAAACAATTAATCATCTTTGATGGCGTGTGTAACTTGTGCAATAGCTCAGTACAGTACGTCATTAGAAAGGATAAAAAGAAACAGTTTTTGTTTACTTCCTTACAAGGTGATGTTGGGAAGGAGGTTTTAGAGCACTTTAATATAGACACTTCTAAAATGGACTCAATACTGTTGTATTCTCCAAAGGGTACTATTCATTACAAATCTACAGCGGCTTTAAAAATAGCGCTCCGGTTAGGTTTTCCGCAATCTATTCTTGCTGTTTTTTTAATTGTTCCAGCTTTTATAAGAAATGTAGTGTATGATTACATTGCCAAAAACAGGTATAAATGGTATGGGAAAAAAGATGCATGTTATATACCCACACCAGATTTAACCAAACGTTTTTTGTCGTAAAAAAGTCTTACCTATTAAATTGTCGATTTTAAACTCGCTGTCCCTAAATAAAATGGATTATCTATTCTATAGGTGATGAATCTATAATAGAAGATAAAATGACACTTCCATCTTCTTTTAAGTTAATGAAACTATTTGAAGATCCTTTGAATAGTCCTGGCCCATAAGATTTGCCATTGAAGGATAAAAGTGAACCTAGCAGGTTTACCTCCTTCGATTGATCACCTTCACCGAGCGTGTATTTCTTTTGTTCAAAATAAGGCTGTGCTACATATTCTCCCCAATGATTCGTAATAATATCTTTCCAAACTTCAGGAGTACATTCATTCTTCACATAAGTTCCAGTTGTAATTCCACCACTGTTATTTCTCAAAATCCAATTTTGCTCCATCTCCAATAATGCATTTCTATTTGCTTGATTATTCAAGGTATATGTAGGAATTATAAATCGAATTAAAAACTCAAATTCTGGTCCTGAAACATATCTCGGCATAATCGCTTGATCAAATATTACTGAAAAAAACCTTCTATCGTTGAGTAGTATTATTGAACGAACATCATTAATACACTTTCCTTTTGTAATCACATCTCTAAGAACTGTAGGCTCAAATAACCTCAATTCTTCTCTATTGAGTTCTAAAATAAATTGAGTAGCCAATTCACCTTTAGCCATTAGTTTATCATCAACAAAAGCAATTTCTTTAGGTGATACAGGTATTACACGAATGTTATTCTTTTCAAACTCGCTTTTTAAATAATTTATTTCGCTTTCTTTTTCATTATTATGAACTAAAAAAATAGGCTCTTTAGCATTGAATTCGTTTTGAAAATCAGATAAGAAATCAGATTGATCTGGAATAGCACTCCAATTCGAATCAACATCAGTAGCTAGCTTATTCGTGATGTTATTTATATAGCTTCCTAGTAACCAATCATTCAAAGTAGATGTACTTTCTGCCTTGCAAATTCTGGCTTGTCCTTCGCTGTCATAAATAAAATCTAGGTGATGTACTCCCGTTTTATAAATAACAGTATTTGCTGTATTCAGAACGGAAACAAAGAACTCATCTAATTGATAAACATCTTGTAATTTATCATCAGTGATATAATTCAGCGCAATTGAAACAATGATTTTATTTAAAAGCTCGGTTATTTCTTTATAGTCATCAAGATGACTCTTGTTAACCAATACAGGAGTATTTAAAAAAGTTTCTTTGCCTTTGTATGGGATTTCTCCAATTAATTCTTTCAATTGAAGTATCATCTCTTCATGAGATAGCCCTTTAGTTGCTAAGGAAATTTTTGACATTTGATGAGTTTTTTTGAATAACCGTCCTAATATATTACATTTTTATGAAGTTAACATACTTGATGATAACTGTTTTTCTAACACGTTCATTACCGATAGTTTATGACATGAATAATTTTTGGTAATTGACGTGAAAGCTAACGTTTTTTTAGAATTTATGTACTGTTATGCTAATTTATTTTGAGACTAATAATAGATTCTAAAAATAACAATAGCACTACATCTAGGGTATAGGTATTTATACGGGTTTTTAAAAATAGAGTGAAATAGCTTTTTAGTTTTAAATAGCAAATTAGATGCTTAAGATATACATTAAAAGAGCACTTCTAAGTGTCCAGCAAGTGGTTCTTATCTAGTTGGTTTTGATTAATTTAGAGATCAGAGCTGGAGTTGCCTTTTTCATTAGCTTTAAATGAATAGGAACTTGAAAAATAATTGTACTTAACCAAATGACAGCCAACAATAGCAAATTGTAGAGGTAAATATCGCTGTTGATTTCGTACAAAAGATACAAGCCAGTGATGATTTCTACAGTCATAGTTGGTACAGTAATATAAGCAGTAGCAATATTTTTTTTCTTATAGCTAGGGAAAGCTTCAAGATCTATGGCATTGAAAAGAGGATAGTGAACAATTTGAACAAACCAGCAGATGCCAGTCATAATAATTGTAGTAAATAGGTGAATGATAAAAACAATATCCATAGTTTTTTTATTGATAATTATAAGCTGCTGACCTAATCTCTTGAAGCTTGTTTTTCTAAAGGAATATTTACAACTCCACAACCATCAACCATCCATTTGTCATTATTTTCTATGAGTCTAATAGTCAGTTCAAAAGATTCCCATTCTCTCCCTACTACGGTTATATAGGTAGAGGTTGTATCGACTGATTTTAACAAAAAACCTTTGTCAGGATAATCTTGAGCATCGAGAATAGGATCAAATCCAAGCCCATAACCTGGAGCCTCTTTTTCACCATCATCAACCATTTTTTTTAAATCAGCTTTAAATTTTTCAGTCGTATTGGAATTTTTTGTTACCCATTCTACCATTTCTAAATTTCCAATGTTATTTATATATTCATTGATAAAATTGAGAGCTACAGTTTCTGGCGCTATTTTTAAGGACGCTTTTTTTTGTTTTGATTGACAACCTATAAAGATGAGTATGGCTATAAAAAGGCTGAGTTTAGTTACTTTCATTTCTAATATGTAATTGCTCTAAGTTAACAAAAAAAGCTCAAGAATTTTCTTGAGCTTTTTTGTTTTGAAAGTATTCTTTTACATGAAATGGTTGTTATTTTACATCCATCAATTCAACATCAAAGATTAAAGTTGCGTTAGGAGGAATTACTCCACCAGCACCTCTTTCACCGTATGCTAAGTTACCTGGAATTACCAAACGAGCTTTATCACCTACTTTTAATAATTGAATTCCTTCATCCCAACCAGCAATTACTTGTCCAACTCCAACAGGAAAATCAATAGGCTCTTTACGCTTATATGAAGAGTCAAATACAGTTCCATCTAATAGTTGACCTTTATAATGTACAGAAACATTGGCACCTTTAGTTGCTTGTTTACCTTCACCATTTTGTAAGATTTTATAACGTAATCCGCTTGGAGTTTCATCATATCCAGCAGCAACGCTATCTAACAAATCTTTTTGCTTTTGTTTTTCTTCGGCTTCACGTTGAGCTCTTGAACCTTCAAAAGTTCTAAATGATTCAACTGCATTGAAGTTTTCAGCTTCAGACCCAACACGAACAATTTCTACAGACATTTCATCACCTTGAGCGATAGCATCTACAACATCTTGTCCTTCAACTACGCTTCCAAATACAGTATGTTTACCGTCTAACCAAGGAGTTGCTACGTGAGTAATGAAGAATTGAGAACCATTGGTTCCTGGACCAGCATTTGCCATCGATAATTTACCTGGAGCATCATGCTTTAAATCAGCATGAATTTCATCATCAAACTTGTATCCAGGGTTTCCTGTTCCTGTTCCTTGTGGACATCCACCTTGAACCATAAAATCTGGAATAACTCTATGGAATTTTAATCCATTGTAATAAGGAGTTCCTTGAGGTTTTGCACTATTTTCTAAATTACCTTCAGCTAAAGCAACAAAGTTCCCTACAGTTCCAGGTGTTTTTTCATATTCTAAATTCACCAAAATAGCTCCTTTAGGAGTGGTAAACTTCGCGTAAATTCCGTTATTCATTTTTTTTAATTTTTATTTTCAGTAAGTATTATTTTTTTGCAATTAATGTAGATAGGCTATAGGTAAGCCCAATGTTTATATTTGATGAATTTACATTTCCATAAGGCGTAATCATTTGCCCTCCAGAAAAGTTAATTTCAAAATCATTGTTAATGTGATAGTTTATTCCAGCGAGAGGTCTTACGATAATACCTTCTCCAGAATCTACTCTCCCTCCTCCAGAAACTCCTAATCCCGCTTCAAAGAATAAAGAAATATTGTTATTTAATAACCTATTTGTTTTTATCCCTAAGCCAAACATACCATGAGCATATCCTCCAGATTTCCCTTTGTAAGCAAAAGAGGCTTCACCTGAAACATAAAATCTTTTACTAAGGTCGTAATTAATTTTAATAGCAATTAACTGTAAATCACTATTAGGAATTCCAAATTTAGCAACATCAAAATATGTTTGATGCTGTGCAGAAACTTGCATTCCTTGTGTTTTTATTTTATCTATTCTTTCTCCAGTAAAAGGATCAGAGACACCTCCACTTAGTCCGTAATATTTTAAGCTAAAACCAGCTGTATACGCTTCAAAAGTCGCTCCTACTGCTCTGTGATATCCGCCATGAGCACTAAGTCCAAAATTTGGGGTAATTTTAAAATCTACTCCAGCACTTGGATATATTGTTAATCCATTTTCAGGATAAATTCTTCCTCCAGCTGCTCCAATACTAAACTTTCCGTATAGGTTTATATATTTTGTGTCCACAAAGTTCTTTCCAACACCAAAAAATAGATCCATAAATCCAGCTACCAGTCCTTTATACATTGCATCTGTATGTACATAAACAAATGTGTTTTCATTTAGGTAACGTTGGTATTCAAAACCTATAATATGCAAGGTGTTATCTATGGATTCAAAATTTTCAGTAGCATCTTTTCTAGAATCTCCAATAGGGAAGAAGTAATCGAAGGTAACCTGCTGCACACTTCTAACGGCTGGTTTCTTCCATATACCATCTTTAGATTTATTATTGATGAAAAATTCTTTTTGTGAATTTGCATAACTACTATAACGTAATAAACTAGGGATTTCAACAAAAAAGGAAACATTATTATTTTTAATAATCCCTGTAAAGAAATTAACTTGGCCATACTGTACTCCAAATGAGTAGTTCTTTTTCTTATATTGGATTCCAATATTAGGATATAAGATTCCACCACCTTTTACAAGTGATCTAAATCCACCACCACCTCCAAAATGAACGTTAGCATCAAAATATAAGCTTTTGTAAACTTTTGTATTTACTCCTAAGTTAACACCTAAAGTGAATAACCCCCCTTGATCTCCAGTAATGGCAGCATGCATTCCTGCCCCAGTATAGAGCCAACTATTTATAGGAATGTTGTAGTTCAATCCAATTAACCCCATCGTTGGAGCTAATTGATAACTTACTTTATCTGTAGGCATGTGAACTAGTGTATAGTTGAGCCTAATTTTATTGTTAAGTTCTTTTACTTGGAGTGAAGAAAAAGGATTCTCTTGTCCATAGGATATCGTTCCTAAAAAGAATACTAAAATAATAGTGAGAATTCGTTTCATAATTAACTATTCAAATTCACTTGTGAAATGAAGTTTTACGGTTGGATATTTACTTTGTGTCATTTGTATGGTAAAAGCAGAATCAGCTAAAAATACCAATCTACCTTGTTTGTCTTTTGCTAAATAACGCTGTTTTACTCTTTTGAATTCTTTGAATTCTTCGTTCTTTTCATCTTCAGCCTCTACCCAACACGCTTTGTGTACATGAATGTTTTCATAGGTACACTTAGCACCATATTCATGTTCTAAACGATATTGAATTACTTCGTATTGAAGTGCTCCAACAGTTCCTATAATTTTTCTCCCATTCATGTCTAAGGTAAACAATTGAGCGACACCTTCATCCATTAGTTGGTCTAATCCCTTGTATAGCTGTTTTGCTTTCATTGGATCAGCATTGTTTACGTAACGGAAATGCTCTGGTGAAAAACTTGGAATTCCTTTAAAGTTTAATTGTTCTCCTTCTGTTAAAGTATCTCCAATCTTAAAATTACCTGTATCGTGCAACCCTACAATATCTCCAGGGAATGATTCATCTACAATCTCTTTCTTTTCTGCGAAGAAAGCATTTGGACTCGAGAACTTTACTTTTTTACCATTACGGACGTGCAGGTAAGGAGCGTTTCTTTTAAACGTTCCAGAAACAATCTTTACAAACGCCAAACGATCTCTATGTTTAGGATCCATGTTGGCATGAATCTTAAATACAAATCCTGTTAATTTTTCTTCTTTAGAATCAACCAAACGTTCTTCAGCCTTTTTGGGTTGAGGTTCTGGAGCAATTTCTATAAATGCGTCAAGGAGTTCTTTAACTCCAAAATTATTTAAGGCAGAACCAAAAAATACAGGTTGCAATTCTCCGTTTAAATATTCTTCATGATTAAATTTTGGATATACCTCATAAACCAACTCTAGCTCTTCACGTAAAGTTTCAGCAGAAGTTTCTCCTACAACTTCATCCAATTTAGGATTGTCTAAATCATCAAATTGAACACCTTCAGAAATAGTTTGCTTATTGTCACCAGAAAAGATGTTTAATTTCTTTTCGTGAATGTTGTAGATTCCTTTAAAATCGTACCCCATTCCAATAGGGAAACTCATAGGTGTTACTCGCAATCCTAGTTTTTGTTCGACTTCATCTAACAAGTCAAACGCATCTTTTCCTTCTCTATCTAGTTTGTTAATGAATACCAACATCGGAATGTTACGCATTCTACAAACTTCCACTAACTTCTCTGTTTGTGCTTCAACTCCTTTTGCAACATCAATGACAACAATAACACTATCTACAGCTGTTAAGGTTCTAAACGTATCTTCTGCAAAGTCCTTGTGACCAGGAGTGTCTAAAATGTTTATCTTTTTGTCTTTGTAAATAAAGGCTAGAACAGAAGTGGCTACAGAGATTCCACGTTGACGTTCGATCTCCATAAAATCGGAAGTAGCTCCTTTTTTAATTTTGTTGTTTTTCACAGCTCCAGCTTCCTGAATAGCACCTCCAAAAAGTAATAACTTCTCAGTTAGGGTTGTTTTTCCTGCATCTGGATGCGAGATAATTCCGAAAGTTCTTCTGCGTTGTATTTCTTCTAAAAAGCTCATTTACAAAAATTGATGTGCAAAGGTAATCTTAATCTTTAAAGTCACAAAGATGGAAAGTCAAAAGTCTTAAAATTGCAAATATTCAAAAGAATGTCTTTGCGAACTTGTCCTAAACTTGTTTCAAGATCAGTGAAGCAATCGTATGATTTAGTTTCAAAGCCTCAAAGTTTTGAGTCTGAAAGTTTTTTAATTTTATTCATTATTCATTATTCATTATTCATTATTCATTATTCATCCTCTTCTGTAAAATCAATTTCCACTTCTGGCATTTGTTCAAACTTAGAAGCATCAAAAGGAGGCATGTTAGGTTTTTTTGCATCGAGTTCTTTCAACAAACGTTTGGCATTTTGTAAACCATAATGATACGCATACGGTGGTCCATCACACCATGCTTTTTGAAAAGCTTCTGTAGCAGCAGCGATAGCAGCTTCTTTATTTCCCGCATCTATTTCAATTTGAGCTAGAACGTTGAGTGCATCTGCATAAAAGAGGGGGTAAGGGCCTTGCTCTGCATACTCCCAAACATCGTCTAAATATTCTCTAGCTTTTTTTGTTTCGTTTTGTCTACGATGATACTCAGCAAGTGCAATTAATATTTGAAGTTCATTCTCAACAGCCTGTACAGCTCGAGCACGCTTTAAGGCAGAGTGTAAACGTTCATTGGCTATATCCAAATCGTTTAAGTAGAGTGAGGCTAAACCTTGACAGTAAGCTGCTCTTATAAAATCCCTTTCAAGCCTATATATAGCTGCCAATTTCCAAGCCTCGTCTGCGAATTCTTTTGCTAATTTGTATTTGCCGTGAAGTAATAAAATATGAGAAAGATCGAATCTGCTATATCCCTCATTTTGTTTTTGACCCTTATCTATGGTTAGCTTTAGGCTAAATTGTATTGCCTTTTTTGCTTCAATATAGAGTCCTCTATTCATCTGAATTTGACCTAAACTATTTAAGTTGCTCCATTCCGAATAATATTCTGTAACCTCTCTGCCAAGTAGTAAACCCTTTCTTGCTGCAACTTCGGCTTTAAATAATTGACCTGACAACATTAATGAGTTTGATAAATTTGATAAAACTATCCCTAGGTTCTTTTTATCTCCTTCTGTAATGCAAATTTCTTTGTCGCGTTCAAGAAGGGGGATAACTTTCCTTATTAGACCGCAAAGCAGGTAGCTTAATGCGAGCCCACCCAGCACCCAGGCCTGATCAGTTTTTGAATTCAGAATGGGTGGTTTCTCGATACCATTCACAAACAATCGCTCCAATAATTCTATTCTTAAGTTGATGGCACTTAAGCGATAAAGAGTTGCTTTGTTGAGTCTATCATAAAAAATATTCATAGCCTCATCATATAATTTCATTTCAATTAAGGAATTGTAGAGTTCAATGGCGGGTCTCAAATCTTCAATACCTTCAACCTGCGTATAATCTTCAATCATTGGCATGGCTTCAAAATGATTTCTGAGTGAGCCGTGAATCTCATGCTGTTTATTCGCATCCAAATTATTCCAGACTACCCCTCCAACAATAGGATGTAAGTCATATCGATTGGAACGACGATCCCATCCCAGCAAACCTTTATCTTCTAAGACCGTTAGAGCTTGATCCAATGAAGCTTCTGAAGGAAAAACAGGGCTCCTTTCTTTTTCACTACTCTCTTTTTCCAGTAAAAGTGCTTTTAAGGTCGTCATACTTGCTGGCATTCGAAATCCAGCAATTGTTTGTAGCGTTTGTAATTCGGCATTAGATAATCCTTTTAAAGCATAGGACAAGACATGCGATTGAACTTGCACCAGTGGTAATCCAAACACATTAAATTCTGGGTTTGCTTTTCGCCAGGCATCAAAGTCTCCAGGTGCAGTTCTAAATTCTGCCACCTCAGAAGCAAGCAGTTGAAGGAGTAATGGATGTTTGTCAAAGCTTTTAAATACAGGGAGCATTTCTTCTCGGGAACCTTTGGCTCCATAGGCTCTCCAAAGTTCTAAGGAGTCTTGATCGCTTAAACCTTGTAGGAAATGAGCAGCACATTGTGGGTAAGATTTACCAAATGAAGTTTGTAAGTCTGCTGGATACAGGCGTGTACTGATTAAAATTTTACTTTTTCGCACCTGACTCAATTTGCGAAGAAAATGACCGATTCTAGCGTCTATCGTTTTTCTCAGTCGATGTCGACCAACAAAAGATTTACTACCACTTTCAGGTAAACCCATGGCGCCTGCTATCCAGTTGGCAGTTCTATCATCCAAGGCGCTATCATCATCTAAAAAGGCTGCATCTTGTCTTGCATATGCAACCAATATTCTTTCCAATCCATCCAAAACAATTAAGTAAGGCTGGTTATCTAAAATTTGAAATAGTGCCGTTTGTTTTTCAGATGCTGTTAAATCTTTTATATCTTTTTCAGATCTCTCGGAAACATAAGCTAGTGTTTTGGTAATGAAGTTATCAAACGTTGCATCTGTTTCATAAAAACTCCACCAAACCCTACCAGCCCATTCCTTCTCCTGAGAAGCAATATGATTGAACCAATGCCAGGTCAAAGCAGATTTTCCCATACCACCTATAGCCACAATATTAAAAATAGAAATTCCTGTTGGCTTGGTAATCCAATCAGTTAGCATTTCCAATTCTCTTTTTCTACCGATTAGCCCTTTTACTTGAAGTAGTGTGTAGGGATGGGCTACGAATGCTTCAGGTTTGGTAGGTATTTCAGAAGTATAATGTAAACTCTTTGCCCAAACTTCTCCTTGACCTTCTTTCTCCTCGTTCTTTTCTTCGAGCTTCTTTTTAAGTTCACTTAGACTTTGTATTACTAATCCTTTAAGATTCTCAGGGCTTTCAAAAAAGCCAGCAACTTTATTTTTTTTGAGTTTTTTTTTGAGTTTTTCTAGTTTTTCTGCTGCGTCACCTTTATCAAAATCTTTGGGTTTTACGGCAACTTCATCACTGATGATAAAAATTAATTTTGGAATTCCTCGCTCGACTGCCCGATTGTATTCCATTTCAGTTATCGAAATACTATGACCATCAGGAACATACCCATATTTATGGGCAAATATTCCAATATAGATTTCGGATTCATCTACCATGGCCAAAGAAGCTTCAATAGCATCTGCATCCATTGCAGGTAGGTGTTCCATCATGTTAGGAAAGGTGTCGGCTCTAAGACAAGCGTCCATGACCATTGATCTATAGTCTGGTAAATCTTTTACCGTACTACTAATCATAACAATTGGTTTTTTACTCATTTCTTAATGTTTTATTATTTGAATCAATAAGAAATATGGATGTAGAAAACCCTAAATTGAATTCAGGATAAAATTAGATGCTGAAACAATACTTCGATGGCTCGACAAACTCACCACTTGTATGTAGAGCATATTAGCTACATTGGGGACGTAACTATTGATGTTTTAAATGTAAGAAAAAAATGATTATTAAAATGTGGTAATCCATAAAACGAACATGGATTTTTTTTTGGTTTATCGAACCACGCTTGCCTTAATAAAAACCTCCTTTAAAGGCCATTCTTTATTATCAGTTTTTAACTTGGCAATCTTCTCCATCGTACTTAATCCTTCTATGATTTCTCCAAAGATGGTATGCTCTCCGTCTAAATGATGACTACCTCTTTTGTCTTGAATCATGTAAAATTCAAAAGGAGAGGAAATCTTTTTTGGATTGTTCTCCCATTGCCTTGCTGCAGCTAAAGATCCGTAATTGTGTTTGTGATGGGGTTTCATCTCAGAAGGAATACGATAGTTGTACTTAATCCTTTTCTTTCTTGTAATTGGAAAATCTGAATTCCCTCCTTGAACAATAAAGCCAGGAACAATGCGGTGAAAACATGTCGTACTAAAATAGCCTGTTTTTGTTAAGAAGATAAAACTAGCTCTGTGTAAAGGTGTGTCTTTGTATAGCTTTATTTTAATGTTCCCTAAACGAGTTTCAAATAGTACAATCGTTTCTGGATTTAATTTACCATAAGCTTTGAGAAAAGGAACCACGTTTTTTTTATTGATAGTATCAGTTTCCTTTTCTTTAGGGGCTTCTTTAACAACTTCTTTTTTTGCTTTTGGTTTTTCTATACTTGTTTTTAAAGGTTCTTTTTTACTCTCTTCTTTCTTACATTGATTAAAAGAGAGCACCAATAAAAATAGCATGATAAAATTACGCATCAATCAAATTTTAACGATGAAACAAATGTAAGAAACTCCCATTTGTTTTTGTTGTGGAAAGATTAACAAGATTCTTATCGATTTGAATGAGTGCTTTTTCGTATTTTTGTGAGACGAACTATTTTACATGGAAGAACAAGTAATTTTGGTAGATGAGCAAGACAATCAGTTAGGGCTCATGCCAAAAATGGAAGCACACGAAAAAGCAGTTTTACACAGGGCATTTTCGGTTTTTGTATTTAATGATCAAGGAGAACTCATGTTGCAACAGCGAGCAGCAGACAAATATCATTCCCCTTTATTATGGACCAATACGTGTTGTTCTCATCAACGAGATGGAGAAACTTCATTAGAAGCAGGGAGAAGACGCTTGCAAGAAGAAATGGGGTTTGTGTGTGATTTAGAAGAGGTTTTCTGGTTTGTATACAAGGCACCTTTTGATAATGGTTTAACAGAGCATGAATTAGATCATGTAATGATTGGGAAGTTTAATGGAGAACCAGTAATCAATAAGGAAGAAGTGGAGTCTTACAAATGGATGCCTATGGAGAATGTAAAGAAAGACATAGAAACCCGACCAGAAGTATATACCGAATGGTTTAAAATTATTTTTAAAGAATCATATTCAAAATTAACCAATGCCTAGAGTTACTGCATATCGGAAAGCGCACTTTAATGCTGCACATAGATTATTTCGATCTGATTGGTCTGATGAAAAAAATTTAGAAGTGTTTGGGAAATGTAGCAATCCAAATTATCATGGCCATAACTATGAATTAATAGTTGCGGTTACTGGTGAGATAGATGTGGAAACGGGCTTTGTCTATGATTTAGGAATATTAAAACGTCTGATTCGTTCTGAGATTGAAGATGCTTTTGATCACAAAAACTTAAATGTAGAAGTTGAAGAATTTAAAACACTCAACCCAACTGCTGAAAATATCTGTGTGGTAACTTATAACAAACTCAGGAAACACATTCCCACTTCACTTGATTTAGAAATTACATTATACGAGACTCCTAGGAATTTTGTGAGTTATTCTGGTGAATAGCTTTCTTTTTCAAGCTCTTTTGCTTTTACAAAGGAAATAATTTCATTAATTATTTTTTTAGTCTTCTTTAATCGCTCACCATAGCCATGAATATAGTAAATGTGATTTTCTAGATGATTCTCAAAGACAATATCTTCAAAAATAGCATACTTATCAATTTTTAAATTAGAAGGTCCTGTGAGTTTTTTATCGGTATACACATCAAAATCTCTTAAAGAATAGTTTTGTGTTAAGTAACTTAGAACTTTGGATGTATTATCATCTAGATCTTCAAAATGTTCATTCAACGCTATTCTGTCTCTAGACCAGTGAAATAACAAGTCTTTAATGGTATTTTTTTTTAATAATTTTAGCCGCCCAGATTGAAGCAACGCAGAGATAACATCTTCTGAAGGATTGAATTTTTTATATTTAAAAGAAATGGCTAACAAACTATCTATATTGTGTCGTTTAAGTTCTGATTTACTCTTGCCGACTAAGTCAATTAATTTTCTAGCATTGTAAAAAGAACTATCTAATTCCTCTATTTTTAGTTGAAGGTTGCTCTTATTCTGATTAAACTCATTCCCTAAATTTTCTATAATTGTATGAACTTCATTTGTCTCAATCCTTTTCCTATTCCAATCATCTACCTGAACTGCTAGTAAAATACTAATTACCATTAAGATAATTTCTCCGAAAGCATATTTAAGGTATTTGTTGATTGCCTTTTTTCCAGGAATGTCTTTACGAATCTCTTGTGAAAGTTTACTCATTTGTAGTTGTTTTAGATAATCGAACAATTTCGTTTAAATGATTTTGTAAAGGTTCATTTTTAATAGAGCGTAGTATATTTCTTAGATAGAATATATGCCTTTCTGTTAAATTTTTAAACTTAGGTGTAGTAATTAATTTAAAATTCTTTGGGCTATTAAGGTTCGCAAAATCTCCGTTGTTAATGATGTAAGGCTCAATTTTTTCAGACCAAAGATCCCCTAAAACCACTTCGCCTTCTAGGTAATCATCAACAGCGTCTTCCCAAGAAATTAGATAATTCCTTAGAGTATCATTCTTTATCAGTTTGTATTCTCCTGAGGAGATTAATGATTTTACAACTCCATTTGAAGGATTGTATGATGTGCTATTGAAAGCAAGAAAATAGTATTTGGCAATACTGTCTTTTACAAGCAAAGGATTAGGGTTGTTGATGTAGGTTTTAAACTTAAGAGAAGCTTCTAAAGAATTGACATGGATTGTCTTTAGTTTATTGAAATTTTTTAAATTCTTTTTAAAATCTTTTTGTAATTGATGTAAGATCGCTTCTTCTTTAGCTTGATCCTTCCTGTTCTCATTCAAGTTGTTTATATATAGGGCGATAAGAATACCTATAACCACTAAAATAATTTCACCAATAGCATATTTGAAATACTGACCTGTTTTGTTTTGCATGAGTAATTTTTGACGTGTTTTTCGGAATAATTTAATCATACTTTTTTATTGCTATCCTAACCTTCCGTCTCCGTCAATATCTTTATTAAGATGTTTTTCAAGTTCCGCTAATGTTTTGTTTAATAACTCTTTTGTGTGTGCTAATTCGCGTTCTAAAAAGTCTACTCGATCTTCAATACTATCAGCCTGACGTTGTTGTTTGCTTAATTCGTTTTGTTGCATTAAATCCCAAAAAATTCCCATAATTTCTTTTATTTTCTATTGTTAAGTTCTTCTTTTATTTTTCTTTGTAAATCTTTAATGAAATTTCTTCCTCGTCGATATTTATCTATTTTATAAGCTCTATATGTATAAGCTTGTCTCATAAGAACTTGAAATTTGTCATTTCTTTTTAATTTTTGGAAGTTTTGAGGTACATATCCAACAGTAACAAAATGTTTTTCACCATTTATCACTTTTATATATGGATATTTTAAAGTGTAATTGGGTAGCTCTTCACGCATCACTAATGTAGAATCTTGATTGATTTTAAAATTAGTTTGATAAAAAGGAGAGAAGAACCCTTCTAGATCTGGATAGAAAGGGTTTTGTTTACTGATCCTTGGAAAAATATTTTCAAAAGCAGCTTGAATTCCTTGCCTAATGGAGTCGTTTTGTATAATTGCCAACCCCTCTTCTTTAATGGCATCATAAGTGGAGGTGATCGGGTAGATGTATTCATCTTTTATTAACCAATAAAAATCAAAACACATAGAATCTTTATAGGTAATGTCTGTAGTGATATAATTATTAATTCTAAAATGACTTCTTTCTCCAATTCGTAAAGATCTATAGTCAGTTTCCATATCACTAAGGATGTTCGCTAAGTCTTGATCAATTTGGATCAAAAAATTCAGCTCTTTCTTTTTTTGTTTTGAACTTTGATTCCAGTTACTTACCTGTAAAGCAATCAAAATACCAATAACAACCAATAAAATTTCTCCAATAGCATACTTAAAGTATTTGGTTGTATTCCCTTCAGAAATTACAGATTTCCGAATTGACTTAAAAAATTTAGTCATTCTTTTCTTTTTTATACTTTTTATATCCCATGACCAATCGTACACCTAATCTTGCAAATAGGATAATGGCAATTACCATTACGATGTTAAATCCATCCATTATTCATTGTCTTTCATTCGTGCTTCGATGCGTTCAATTATTTTTTTGGCTCCGTTTTTATAAGTTGTAACAAATAGTTTATGATTTTTCACAGCTAATAATAAGTGAGAAGCAACTTGTTTTCTATACTCTTCACTTTCAGAAAAATAAATCATCATCTCCTTGTTGTACTTACCTTGAGTCCAGTCCACAAACCAAGATTTAGTCTTATAGGTTTCGATGTTTTTAAAAATTTCACTCTTTATAAATTCATTACTATCGTCGATAACTTGAAAAAGAGGCCCATAAAATTGTGTGATTTTAGTAACCAACGTATCGTTCTTTATAACACTTTTACTCGAGAAATCTTTCAGCATTTCATATCCTTTTCGTTGTGCTGAAAAAGATAGATACCTACTCACTAGTCCTAAACACTCTGGACAATCTTTGTAATTGTTTCTATTGATCTCTTTATTAATAACTTTTAAACTGTTTTTTTCATTCTCAGTATAGTATTTTATAATAGCAGTAGCAGATAATGTGTCTCTTTTTAAATCTAAAGAAACGGTTCTAAGAATACTATTGAGCTCGTTTTTTACTTTTCTCTCTTCATTCCAGTTGTTTACTTGAAGAGCTAGTAGAATACCTATCATTACTAATGCGATCTCTCCAATAGCATATACTAGATAGGCGCTTACTTTGTTTTTGAAAATTAACTTTTGTCGTACTTTTCTAAATATTTTTAGCATGAATGGTTCGATTCGTTATTAATTGGTAGTAACTCTTATTAAAAAGTTACAATAGACTAATTGACATGCTCTAAAGTTAATTATTTTTTTCTTGCTTTTAATCCTATAAGAACTTGTAAATTTGTTGCTTAATGTATACGATGAATCAGTTTTTAAAATTTGAACCCATTTTAAAGGAAAAAATTTGGGGTGGTGAGAAATTAAAGAATCTTCTGAACAAAAAGTCAGAAAGAAATGATGTTGGAGAAAGTTGGGAAATTTCTGATGTTGAGGGAGATACCTCGATTGTTTCAAATGGAACATTAAAAGGAAAAGATCTAAAACAGTTAATCAATCAATATCAAAAAGACTTAGTTGGAGAGAAGGTTTACAACCACTTCGGAGAAAAGTTTCCGTTGTTGATTAAATTTATAGATGCAAAAGAAGCATTAAGTATTCAATTACATCCTCATGACGATTTGGCTAAAAAGCGTCATAATTCTTTCGGAAAAACTGAAATGTGGTATGTAATACAAGCAGATGAAAAAGCAAATTTGATTGTAGGTTTTGAAAAAGACGTTACCAAAGAAGAATACATTCATCATCTTGAAAATAAATCGTTAACAGACATTTTGAATATAGATGAAGTCTCTACAGGAGATGTATACTTCATTCCTACGGGAAGAGTGCATGCTATTGGTGCTGGGGTTTTGCTTGCTGAAATCCAGCAAACATCAGATATTACCTACCGTGTTTATGATTGGGACCGACAAGATTCTGAAGGAAATTACCGTGATTTGCATACTGAAGAAGCCATAGATGCTTTAGATTATAGTGCAAAAGCGTCCTACAGAACTCAGTATCAAAAAGAAAAAAACAGAGCCACAGAAATAATTTCTTGCCCATACTTTACAACCAATGTATTGCCTATAGAAGGAGCAATTGCAGTTAATCATTCAAAGAAAGATTCTTTTATCATTTATATGTGTGTAGAAGGTGAGGTAAGTTTTTCCTATAATAATCAGATTGAGGAATTAAAAACAGGAGAGACCTTATTGGTTCCTGCTGCTCTGAAACAATTTGAAATTACTTCTAAAAAAGCTTCAGAATTACTAGAGGTTTATATACAGTAAAAATTAGCCCATAAATAAAAAAGACGCTTTTTAAAAAGCGTCTTTTTTATTTATAATTTGATGAAGTTATCTTCTTCTGTGTCTAAAACCTGAATCTTTTTCTATAGGGATATACTGTTTACGCATCGTTTTTTTACAAAATATTGATATAATAGTTTGCTTTATAATCTGGTAGGTATTTTTTATATCTCTCATAATAATCCAAAAGTACACAATTATTTCAAGGAATAAGAACCAAAATGTTAATAATGTTGTTAAACTTTTTCATACTTCAATTGCTGTTGTTAGTGAAAAATTAAGAGGACATAAATACGTATCTTTGAAATCTTAAATGAATAATTTCAATATGAGAATTATAGCAATGATTCCTGCGCGTTATAGCGCCTCTCGTTTTCCAGGTAAATTAATGAAGGATTTAGGAGGGAAACCTGTTATTGTTAGAACTTATGAGGCTACATTAGAAACAAAACTTTTTGATGATGTTTTTGTTGTAACAGATTCAGAGTTGATATTCAATACCATTACGGAAGTAGGAGGGATGGCTATTATGAGTCAGAAGGAACATGATTGTGGTTCCGATAGAATAGCAGAGGCTGTTGAAAATATAGAAGTAGATATTGTGATTAATGTACAAGGAGACGAACCTTTTATTGATGAGGTTTCTTTAAGGAAATTAATCGATGTTTTTAAGAATGATCCACAACAGAATATAGATCTAGCTTCATTAAAAGTTAAACTAGAAGAAGAAAACGAAATTACCAATCCAAACAACGTGAAGGTAATTGTGGACAAAGAGAATTTTGCCATGTACTTTTCTAGAAGCCCAATCCCTTATGCTAGAAATAAAGATATTGAAGTAGCATATTATAAACACATTGGAGTATATGCCTTTAGAAAAAGTGCTCTAATGGATTTTTATAACACTTCAGAGACTCCCTTAGAGCTTTCTGAGAAGATTGAAGGAATTCGTTATCTAGAAGTAGGAAAGCGTATTAAAATGGTTGAGACAGCTACTCCAGTAGTTGGAATAGACACACCAGAAGATTTAGAAAAAGCAAAAGCAATTTTAAAGAATGGAAAATAGTCGAATCAAAGTAATTGCTTTTGATGCAGATGATACACTGTGGGTGAATGAAACGTATTTTAGAGAGGCTGAAAAAAAGTTTGCCCGTTTGTTATCCCAATATGAAACTGAAAACAAAATAGATCAAGAGCTATTTAAGCTAGAAATAAAGAACTTAGGAATCTACGGATATGGAATTAAGGGATTCATGCTTTCTATGGTAGAATGTGCTTTAGAGCTCTCTAATTATACTATTTCTCCAAAAACAATTGAATCGATTTTAAACATCGGAAAAGAGATGATTGAAAAACCGATTGAGTTACTTGATGGAATAGAAGAGGTTTTGTCGTCTTTGCATGGTAAATACAAATTGATTGTTGCTACAAAAGGAGATCTACTAGACCAAGAACGTAAATTGGATAAATCGGGTTTGTTAAAGTATTTTCACCACATAGAAGTAATGAGTGAGAAGAAAGTAGGAGATTATCAAAAATTAGTAAAGCATTTAGATATCAAACCAAAAGAGTTGTTAATGATTGGGAATTCTTTGAAGTCAGATGTATTGCCATTGATTGAAATTGGAGCTTCGGCTGTTCATGTTCCATTTCATACAACATGGGCGCATGAGGAGGTTTCTCAACAAGATGCTGATCAATCCGATTATAAGACCATTCAAAAAATAACAGACGTGCTAGCGTTTTTGTAGATGAAATACCTAGATATTGATCATTGGAATAGAAAACAACATTTCGAACATTTCAGCAAGTTGTCTGATCCTTATTTCGGTGTTGTTGTTGATGTGGATGTGACCAAAGCTTATGAGTACGCCAAGCAATCCAAAACTCCTTTTTTTGTTATGTATTTGCATGCTTGTATGAAGGCGATTAACTCTGTTGAAAATATGAGGTATCGAATTCAAGGTGATAAAATACGCATTCATGATGTGATTCATGCTTCGGCTACTATTGCTAGAGAAGATACTACATTCGGATTTTCTTTTATTCATTATTCAGAAGATTTACAGATATTCTATAAGAATTTTCAAAAAGAAAAAGAACGAATTGCAAATTCAAAGGATTTATTTCCTCCAATAAATTCAGAAGACTGTATTTATTGCTCTGCACTACCATGGTTTTCATTTTCTGGACATAAAGAACCAGTCTCAGGAAGAATAGAGTCGGTTCCTAAGTTAGCTTTTGGAAAATTTTCAAAAAAAGAAAATATACTTTTAATGCCAGTTTCTATCATTGTGAACCATGCATTGGTGGATGGATATCATGTAGGGGAATTTTTTGAAAACTATCAAATAGAATTGGATAAAATAGGCTAAATTTGTCCCCTAAAACAGAAGAATTATGGCAAGTATTAAGAACTTGAAGAAAGATATCAATTATGTTTTGGGAGATGTTATAGATGAATGTCTAACAAAACTAACTGCAGATACTAAAAAGACTGAAGCTCTTGTTGATGAAGTAATCACAACATTTGATGAATTAATTGCAAAGGTAAATGCAAAAGACGTAGAAAATAAGAAAGCACATTTCAAAGCTATTGAAACAGAACTAGAAACTCGTGCAGGAAAATTATTAGATAAAGTAAATAAGTTATAATATTAACTTTTTCTTAGTACATTCAGAAACCACTCTAACTCGTTAAAGTGGTTTTTATTTTTTATTTTTGTTTCGGTATACGAAATAGCTTTCGTGAACGTTGTAATAATAACCTATAATTAATTCCCCAATATAATATGGCAAGAGCAATGTTTGAATATACTAAGACAGTCTTAAAGAAGGTTAGTTTTAGTTCAGATTTATTTTGCAAAGAATTAGAAAAAGCATTGAAGAGATTATTACCTCATGAGGTAAAAGAATTAACAATCTGGTTAAAAGAATATACCAATAACAAACCAGATTTATATGCCTGTATGGCATTGATAAAATAAAAAAAGGGAGCAATTTTGCTCCCTTTTTTTATTCTTTTTCTCGAGCTTTTTTTAAACGCTCGAAAAGATGTTTTTTGAATGCCCGTTCTGAGGATAGCAGTTTAAGGATCTTTTTATATGGGAGAACTTGCTTCAATTTATTGAAGTACTCTTTATAGGTATTATGAGTTTTGTCTTTTATTTTTGAAACTGACTGAATAACATCTTTTGCATCAGACTCAGAGATATCGTTAAGGCTACCTTCATCACTCAGTAACTTTCTAATACGAGAGCTTTCTTGCCTTCTTAATTGGTGTAGTTTTTCATCATATAGATTGTATACTGGCCAGAATTTTTCAGATTCCTTTTCTGTTAAATTCAATTGTTCAGTGAGGTAAGCAATCTTGTAAGCTTTAATTTTATCTCTGCTTATTCGTTGTTTCTTTTTTTGAGAAAAGGCAGCCGTACTAATAAGCAAGACTAAAAGAGCTAAAATGTATTGTTTTCTTTTCATCATTAATTAATTTCATTTTCTAAAATAGTCGTTTCTTCAAATAAAAGAGAAGTATCTTCAGTTGATAGATATTCTACAATATCCTCATTTTCAAAGGTGTCTTCTAATAAACTAGATTGATTTAATTCAATGCCTTCAAAAGCAATTGATAAATCATCATTGGTAATGTCAGTTACATTATTATCAAACCAAAGAGTTAACTCATCATTGGTAAATGTTTCTGTTTCTAAACCTGGATCTGTATTTAAAGCAATAAACACGAAGATACATGCAGCAGCTGATGCAGGAATCCATTGAATTAATCTTTTTCTTAGTGAGATTACTTTTCCTTTTTTAGGAAGTTCAACTTTAGATAAGATGCTATCTTCTAAACGATTAAAATAGCCTTCAGGAACACGATATGCATTGCCTTTAGGGAAATTTTCTTCTTGTAATTTCATAGAAAAAACATCCTCAATAGTATCAAAATATCCTTTAGGAGCAATGTATCCTGCTTCAATTGGATCTTTATCAAATAAATTTTTGTTATTTTTTTCTATGCTGTTCATTGTCGTTTAGACTATAGTTGTCTTTAATGGTTTAATTTGCTTTTGTTTTGATATAATTTTCAATCTTCTTAACGGCGTGAAAATAAGAAGCCTTTAATCCTCCAACTGAGGTTTCTAAAATGGCAGAAATCTCATCATACTTCATATTGTCAAAATATTTCATGTTAAAAACTAATTGCTGCTTGTTAGGCAATGTTGCAATTGCTTTTTGTAAAATCAATTGGATTTCATCACCAGTATACCATTCATCAGAACTAAGACTTGCGATCTTTTCTTGTTTGATTTCTGAAATATCTGTGTTTCGTTCTCTTGCTCTTTTGTTGATAAAAGTAATCGACTCATTGGTGGCAATTCGATACATCCAAGAATATAGCTTGCTGTCTTGCTTGAAGTTGTCTATTCCACGAAAAACTTTGATAAAGGTGTTTTGTAGCACATCATCCGCATCATCATGAGAAATGACAATTTTACGAATGTGCCAATATAAGCGTTCTTTGTATTCGGTAATTAATACTCGGAAAGCTTGTTCTTTGGTTTGAACATTTTGTAATTGTTCAACTAAAGTGATTTCATCTACCAATCAACTAGTTTTTTGTTTTAGACCTAGTAAAGATAGAAAGGTTTAATTAAAGAATAGAACTGTTAGCTATAAGATTAGAAGGAAGACAGTTTCATCTAGAGATTCAAGATGTTAGACATTTAAGGAGGTATAAAGGAATAGTTTACCTTCTTGCCCTTGATCTAGAATATCCAAATAATCTATTTTGAATAATGGTTTCTGAAACACCTTCTGGAAGCATTTCTTGCCATCCTTCTTCTCCTTCAGAAATCATTTTGAGTACTTTACGAGAGAAAATATGTAAAATCTCTTGATCGACATCATTAATATCTATTAGCTTTCCATTGTTCTTGAAGAATTTATATAATTCCTTCATACGTGGATGCACTTTTAAATTCTCGCTAGTAATAAATTCGCCAGATTCGTTATCCTTATATGGATACATGTAGACTTTTAAATCTCTGTAGAATAGTTTTCCAAAAGCTTCGAGTATTCCACCACTCAAGTGACGATAGTATTTCTCATCAAAAATTTGAATTAGGTTATAAACTCCCATGGCTAATCCCATACGTGCTTTTGTAAACTCACTGAAATATTCAACCAACTTGAAGTACTCTTTAAAGTTGGTAATCATTACATTCTGACCCAAAGAACAAAGCAATTCAGCTCTGTCTAAGAAGTCACGTTCGTTAATTTCTCCCTCAGCTCTTAAGTTACTCAAGGTGATTTCAAAAATGATTTGAGAATTGTCTGGATCTACCTTGCTCTCGTTAAAGAAAAGTTTTTTAGACTGTTCAAACATATCCATGTTTACCTTAGTAACAGGTCTAAAACTACCACGTAAAGCCAAAATATTCTTTTTGTAAAGAACTTGTGCAGGTAATAGATTATTTCCATCTGGTCCGAACATCACAGCATTGGTCATTTCATTTTTTACCAACTGTAAACTCATTAATCGATTGTCTACATACATAAAACGCGGTCCAGAAAAGTTGATCATATCAATTTCTATCTGATCTTTATGTAGGTTGTCGTAAAAAGACTTTACAAGTTCTTTTGGGTTGTCGTTCAAGTAAAATGCACCATGAATCAGGTTCACACCTAAAACACCTAAAGTTTCTTGTTGCAATCGAGCATCCGTTTCCTTGAAACGTAAATGCAATACAATTTCGTTGAAATCTTCTAAAGGATCTAATTGAAAACGAATTCCGACCCAACCATGCCCTTTAAATTTCTTTGAAAAATCAATAGTTGCTACTGTATTGGCATAACTAAAAAACAGCTTGTCTGGATGTTTTCTTCTGCTAAGACGTTCTTCGATTAAATCAACTTCATGTCTAAGCATCCTTTTTAAACGATCTTCAGTAACATAGCGTTTATCTTCTTCAATTCCGTAAATAGCATCGGAAAAATCTTTATCATAAGCACTCATGGCTTTTGCAATAGTTCCGGAAGCCCCACCGGCTCTGAAAAAGTTACGCGCGGTTTCTTGTCCAGCACCAATTTCAGCGAAGGTTCCGTAAATATCGGTGTTTAAATTAATCCGAAGTGCTTTATTTTTTGTTGCTTGAACACTACTTATTTTCTGATCCCCTTTTAAAGAAATAGCCATTTTACTAGGTTTTGCTTGAAAAACAAATGTACTAAATTTAGAAAGCATCCATCATATTTTATGTTATTTTTGTGATATATGAAGATTACTTTTTTAGGCACAGGGACATCACAAGGAATTCCAATGATAGCAAATAACGAACCTGTTTGTTTATCATCAGATAGTAAGGATAAACGTTTGCGGTCTTCAGTAATGATTTCTTGGGGCTCTGTAAATTATATTATTGATTGTGGTCCAGATTTCCGTCAGCAAGTATTGCGAGAGAATGTACAATCTATCAATGGAGTTTTGTTTACACATGAGCATGCAGATCATACGGCTGGAATTGACGATTTGCGTCCTTATACCTATCAAATGGGGGAAGTACCTGTATATGCACAGAAAAGGGTGTTAGACAATTTAAAAGTTCGTTTTGCGTATATTTTTGCTACAGAGAATAGATATGAAGGAGCTCCAAAATTACAGGAGAATTTAATTGGAAGTAGTCCTTTTGAATTAGATGGAGTAAAAGTAACCCCAGTAGAAGTAATGCATGGGAGTTTGCCAATTACGGCATATCGATTTGGAGATGTGGCTTATATAACAGATTTAAAGACGGTTTCTGATGCTGAAAAAGAAAAATTAAAAAATTTAGATGTGCTCATTTTGAATGCTTTGAGGATTGAGGAGCATCCTACTCATTTAAACTTAGAGGAAGCATTGGCTTTCGCTAAAGAGTTAAGTCCTAAAAGAACGTATTTTACGCATATTAGCCATCGATTGGGTTTTCACGCTGAAGTGGAAAAGAATTTACCTGAAAATGTACTTTTGTCCTATGATGGACTACAAGTGGAAGTTTAATTTCGTGTAACTTCATATAAAATACATTCTTCAAGAGTTTTGTGATCTTTTAATAAAGGGTGATTAAAAGCGTATTCTCGAGTCATGCCTAATTTATTCATAACTCTTTCAGATTTCTGATTAACACTAGGACAAATGGCTTTGATGCTTTCTAGGTTAAGAGTGTTAAAAGCAAACTCTAAGCACCTTTTAGCTCCTTCGGTGGCATAGCCTTTTCCCCATTGATTTTGTGATAATCGCCAACCAATATCTATACAAGGAGTAAAATCTGCTTCAAAATTTTGTTCAGAGATGCCTATAAAACCAATAAAAGAATTGTCATGTAAAGTGTCTACAGCAAAGTAGCAGAAACCTTTAGAGGAATATTGGTCTTGCATTCTTTTGATGAAGTTTTTGGTCTGATTTAAAGTTTGTGTGCTTGGAAAAAATTCCATGACCTTCGGGTCAGAATTGATCTTAAAAAGAGGTTCTATATCAGACTCTTTCCAATTGCGAAATCCTAATCTTTCAGATATGAAAATATAAGTACTGTCCAATGATAAAGAGGTCTTACTTGGTACTTACCAAATAATTTTTGTAGTAAAGTTTTTATCAGTAAAAAAACTAGTAGGTCGTTTGTATTTCTTTACCAAATCCATGATTAGTGCATGCTTTTCGGTCACAGATTTCTTGTCAACTTTGGATCGAAAATAGTGAACAACTCCATTTTTTTCTTGAAGAGTAGCTAATTTTTTTTCTAGTTCTTTTGAATTGGTCTTTTTACCGTTTACAAATACTTTCCCTTTCTTATTTACAAATACTTCTAAAAACTCTTTTTGATTAACTTTAGATGAAGATTGTGCATGTAGGTTTGTAGCAAATAAAAGGATGGTAAAAAGTAAAAGAATACGTTTCATGATAAAACTATGTTTTGCGAATAAAGATAAAACTCAAAAATAAGCGAATTATTACAAGTATTAATTATTTTATTGATTAATCTCAATCTTTTGTAGCTGTGAATAGCATTGTCCAATTGGTTTCCCATTCTTGATTTTCCTCATCAAAATATGCTTGTTCCCAATGTGCAGTATTGTCAGATTCTTTTTTCCAGATAAATCGAAGCTTCATCTCTTGCCCTTGGTAATACTCTTTTCCATAGAATTCACCAATTCCGTTAGCAAACTTTCCAATGACTTGTTCTTTTAATAAAAGTTCAGGATTTGCGGTGTCAGCCCAGTAGATTTTCCATTCGTTTGTTGCTGGATTTAACATACGTATGCTTAAACCAATAAATTCATCTCCAAAATAAGATGATTTCATTTCATCCATAAGGCCTAGACCGTTCAGTATTGGTTTCGTTTCCATTTCGGCTGGGAATTCTGTCCATTCCTTACAGCCGTTTAGGCGTTCGTTTAATCGCCTGTTTAAAACTGACCATTCTCCAATTAAAAAATCAAAGTTGTGAATTGCTGTCATCATTTTAGTTTTGTGATAGGTCGAATTTACAGGAAGTATTTTAAAGATGCAATTTATTACAGACGCTCTTCAATCCACTTCTTAAAGCTAAAGAAGTTTTGAGGAGCGACACCATGTCCGACAGGATATTCAGAATACACATTTTGAATCCCTAAAGAGCTTAAGAATGGTGAAGCTTTTTTAGCCATTTCTACAGGGATTACCTGATCTACAGAGCCATGAGAAATATAATAGTCAGTTTCAAATTTATGATCAATATTGCTAGGAAGTAGTTCTTCGTTTAGATACCCGCTCAACGCAACCACATGTTGTATTTTGTTTAGGAAATTAAAACTCAACGCATAACTTAAAATTGCACCTTGGCTAAATCCTAATAGAAAAGTATTGTTTGGATTAGTGTTGTATTTCACTTTTAATTCATCAATCAAGCTTGCAATTGTGTCCATTGACTTTCTAGCCTGATTTAAATCAGAATATTTATTGTTAGTGGCATCTAAAGTAATTGCATACCAGGCATAACCACCCATTCCTGTTTCATAAGGAGCTCTTAGACTAATAATTAATAATTCTTCAGGTAATTCCTCGGCAAAAGAAAATAAATCCAATTCATTACTTCCATAGCCATGCAGCAAAATTAATAAAGGTGGATTTTCACTTACTTCTTTAGGTTGCCTAACAACGTAGTGCAATGAATCGTTCATAGTTTTAGTTAAGAACTAATTGTTTGTTTGAATATACTCCATATACTTTTCCTTTCAATTCTTTTTCTAAGAATGATGAATTTTTTGAAGTAGAAAGAATGTTTTCTTGTGTAAATGTATAAGTCCCTTCTGGATTGAAAAGTGTTAGGTTCGCAACACCGTCTTTGACAATTGAATTTGGTTCTTGACCGAAAACAGCTATTGGATTGCTAGTTAAAGCTTGGATTGTGGTTTCAAGGTCTAAAACTGTATTTGCAGCGCCAAATAAGCTTTCTAAACCTGTGGTTCCGTCTTTTGCTAAGCTAAATTCTAATTTTTTATTTTCAATATCTATTGGATTATGATCTGAAGTGATGATGTCTATTGTTCCATCTTTTAAACCTTTTATAAGCGCTTTCGTGTCTTGTTTGGTACGTAAAGGTGGGTTGACTTTAACTTTGCTGTCAAATCCTTCCAATTCATTATCTGTTAAAATTAAATGATGAGCAGCAACACTACAGCTAACGCTTAATCCTTTCTTTTTTGCCTCTTTAATCAGTTGAACCGATTTTAGTGTTGAAATAGTTGGAATGTGTAGTTTTCCTCCAGTATATTCTAATAAGTATAGGTCTCTGGCTATTTGAATGTGCTCAGCCAATGCTGGAGCTCCTTTTAAACCTAGTCTTGTACTGTTGACTCCTTCGTTTACAATTCCCTCTCCGGCAATTGAGATATTTTTAGGAAAACTCAGAACCAATCCATCAAAATTTTGAGCATACAGCAAGGCAACTTTCATGAGGTTGTCATTGTCTATTGGCTTGTTGTAGTCACCAAAAGCTATTGCACCAGATTGTTGCATATCGTACAATTCGGCAAGGTCAATTCCTTTGCTGCCTTGGGTTAGTGCTCCTATTGGTAAAAGTTTTGTTGCTGAATTAATTGCTTTGTTAATTAAAAATTCGACTAAGGATTTCGAATCTATTACTGGGAATGTATTTGCATTTATAGCGACTTTGGTAAATCCGCTTTTTGCCGCTACGTCCAACCCTTTTGTAATGGTTTCTCGTTCCTCATAACCAGGTTCACCAAAAGAAACACTTGTGTCAAACCACCCACATGATACGTGTAAGTTGTCTAATTGTACGACTTTGTATTTGGGTTCTGGCTTTATAGAATTGGCAATTTTGGAGATTTTCCCATTAACGATTAAAATATCTTTAGCTTGCTTGTGGTGTGGGCTTGAAGCATCTATAATCGTAGCCGATTTTAAAAGCGTGGTCATGTCTTGAAGAATTTTAAGATAAAAATTTCCAAGAGCAAAGATACAATTGCAATCGCCAAAAACAACTTCCAAAGCGATTGAACTTCATTTTTTTCATTAATTTCTTTAAAAAGAGCTTCGATAGAGTCATAAATTTCAAATTGAGAATTTCCTTTTTTTAGCTCCTTTAAATCATAGAAAGATAGCAAGCTTTCCTTGTTTGAATAGTTATAGGCAACGGTTTCTAAAGTGTCTTTCGCTAAGGAAATAGAGTAGAATCCATCTTTTTTTGGTTGATCATTTGTAATGAGTCTTACTTTGCTAGAAAACGACTGTTGCAAAGGAATAAATGATTCAGAAGCATTAGAAATCGTTAGAATTTCATCTTTCCCAATTTTCTTACTGATCTCAATGGTATTCTCCTCTTGTATTGTATAGTAGGGTTTCGAAAGCTGTAAACTTTGTTGTCCTATATTATATAGTGTAGGTACAATTAAAGGAGAGTTGCTAAAGTTTGTAGATTCTAGGTCAATAGGGGCGGAGAACCAGTAAATTTTACTAGTTGGATTGTTAATCTCCTGGAGGAAAGCTTTTGTGTCTTCATAAGATATAATTGAACTTCCTTTGAAATTAGTTAAATAGCTTAGGGAAACAGTCGGGTACTGGAAATTTTTCACCTGTTTAGAAAATACACCTGCAAATATGGGGTGCTGATAATGGATCTGAGTGATCTTTAATGAATCTTTACGAACTCGACTAATTGACCCAGTGCCTATTTTGCTAAAAAAAGAATTGTACGATTGAATGTCGATTTTTTTATCTGGTATGACTAATAGGTGACCTCCATCTTTTACAAATTGTAAAATACTGTTTTGAAGTACGGTTGGAATATCTTCTAGTTGATTTAAGATAATCAACTGTTGATTTGGAATTGTATTGTAGTTGATATTTTGAGCAGATGAGTTTGTGAAATTGAACTCATCTAAGGTGTATATTTTTGATAGTGAACTGGAAGCTTTTCCAATAGATAAAACATTGGTTTTTTTAGTAGTATTTATGCTAAAGTAAAATGTATTATCAAATAAGAATATATCGCTAAAAGTTATTTGTATTTGTCCTTTAAAAAGTGTAGTTTTAGGAATTGAAAATTCAATATTTTTCGTAGCGTCTTTTTCGATAGAGAAGGAGCGTTTGTTCACAAGCTTAGAATCGTTGTATAGTGCGATTGGAATGTCTTTCTTTTTGCTTCCTTGATTCTTTATAAGTACAGACACCAAAATATCTTCAGTAGTGGTGTTGCTTACGGAAATACTATCTATCGAAATGTTGTTTTTCTCTGTTAAACTTGTTTTAGATAGCAAAAAAGGACTATTTACATTTGTAAACTTAGTATTTTTATTTTTTTCAATTGTTTGAAAATCAGATATTAATATGTTTTTATATAAAGTGTTTCTTTTTGTATTCTTTTGACTTTCAATTTCTAGTATTTTTTCTTCAATAGAACTGCTTTTTGAACTAAAATTTACTTTTTTAAGTAACTCATCTAACTCATTCTTGGTAATATTTGTATAAATTTCATCATTAGTAATTAAAGAATACTCGTCATTAATTGAAGAATGTTTGATAATTTCTTGCGCTGTCAAACGTAATTGATTTCCATTCTGACCATCTGTATTTAAACTTAATGAGTTGTCTAAATAGATGAAATTATGATTTTTTTCATTGGCTTTTTTAGAACTGATGTATGGTTGAGAAAAAACAAAAAGTAACGCTAAAAGACCAAGAAGTCTTGTGCTTAAGATTAGCCACTTTTTTAATCGAGAACTTTTACGTGTTTCTAAGCTTATTTTTTTCAAGAAAGAGACATTTGTAAATGCAACTTTTCTAAACTTCTGTAATTGAAAAAGGTGTACTAAAATTGGAATAAGAAGTACAAATAAAAAATAAAAAATCTCAGGATGCTTAAACTGCATATGTAAAATAAGTCGTTAGTATTTTGCTGCTTTTCCGTTTGCTGAACTTTTTTTGATGAACTCTCTTAGATCATCATTGGACTTTTTTAAATCATCATTTCTTAAGTACATCATATGACCACTTCGATATCCTTTGAAGAAAAAACGATCTTTCATTCTTCCACTAGGATCTATTTGCCACATGGTGTATTTAGCATTAAAATAGGTGGTAGCTCCATCATAGTATCCAGATTGAATTAATACTTTTAAATATGGATTTTGTGCCATTGCTTGTCGCATTCCCTCTCGTACGTTATTATTTCTATTATCCCAAGGTCCAACAGAGCCAAAAACATTATACTTAACGTCTGTTTTAAAGTTTAAATGCTCGCGGATGTAGTAATTAATTGCAGGTGTAAAAGAATGCAGCCATGAGGTAATTTCTGAGTTATAATCAGGGCTTTCGCCAGCAATTCTTTTATCTAAACCTTTATATCTTGAGTCTAATCGTCCTACTGTAAATCCTTCTCTGTCTCTCAGAAGCTCTTTCCAGAAGTAATTCTTAGGAAGGTCTAGATTGTGTTGTAGAATGACCTTTTTTTGAATTCCTGAGAAGTAAGACATGCGCTCAGCTACCTTGCTTCTTTCTTCTTTTGAAATGAAACCACCTTTAGCGATAGCAGGAATTAGTTCATTTACAGCGTATTTTTCTGCTAAAGGAAGTACTTCTAATAGGTCTTTGCTCTGCAATTCATTAGGAAGCATTTTGTGGTACCAGGCTGCAGCTGTAAAATAAGGAAGATTAATTGCAGAAGATACTGTTCCCCCTGTTCGTAAAACCTTGTAATCGGCAGGAGAAACCATGATCACTCCATTTAAATACATCCATTGTCTGTCCTGTAGTTCAGCAGCCAATCCCATAACACGTGTTCCTCCATAGCTCTCGCCAATGATGTATTTTGGAGATTGCCATCGATTATTGC
Source organism: Flavobacteriaceae bacterium (assembly GCA_049115595.1). Taxonomy (GTDB): domain Bacteria; phylum Bacteroidota; class Bacteroidia; order Flavobacteriales; family Flavobacteriaceae; genus Polaribacter. Next base: position 13,451 of record JAGDZS010000003.1, on the reverse strand, counting down.
GAGTGATAAAAGTATTCAGCCAACCTGCTAAATATGTTACATCTGCATTAATACCAAAGAACTTAGATTTGTCTAACTTCTTTCCTTTTTTGACTATAGGTCTAGAGTATCCTGTGTTTACAGGGTTTATGTATACAATATCTGCTACATCTAGAATAGAATTTGGATTGTCTTTTACTCCGTAAGGCTGTACAGGATATCCTTCATCATCTATGTTTAATACTTTAGGACCAGTATAAGCAATATGCATCCATACAGAAGCGGAACCTGGACCTCCATTAAAAGACATGATAATAGGTCTCTTACTAGTGTTTTTTACATTAGTTCTTTGGTAGTACGTATAATATAGAGAGGCTATGATTTCTCCATGGTCATCCCAAACAGGTTGCATTCCTGTGGTTGCCTTGTAAGTAATTTTTTTACCATTGATAATCACTTCGCTGTTGGTAACAACTGTTGTGTCTAATGGAATCCTTGAGTCTTGAGCATGGATGTTAACGATACATAATAGCGTTAAAAAAAGTAGTAGTTTTTTCATGTGGAGAAAAATTAAAGAGGTCTAATTTAGTAGAAAAAAACGACTTAATGACTAGAGAAATGTTAATTAAAATTTTTCAAAAACACCAAGCCCGAAAAGTGCAAAATCATATTTAACAGGGTCGTTGATGTCGAACTCTCTTAATTTTTCATCTAACTCACTTACAGCCTTCCAGTCATTCTGTTTTCTGGAAAGTAATTTTAGCTTTCTAGCAACATTCCCAGAATGAACATCTAGAGGGCAAGATAGGTGAGAAGGAGCATGTTTTTCCCATATTCCGAAATCTACTCCAGTACTATCATTTCTAACCATCCAGCGTAAAAACATATTGATTCTTTTGGCAGCTGAATTTTTTAGAGGATTGGAAATATGTTTCTGACTTCTTGGACTATGTGGAATTTCAAAAAACACTTCTTTTAAACGAGCAATAGCATTTTTATAATCCATTTCTGAATCCATTGGTTTTAAAACCTGCTCTAGGCCATCATGATTGCTGTAAACATACTGTAGTGCTTTTATAAAGTGCTGAAGATCGATCGAATTAAATGTCCTGTGTACAAAGCTTTCTGTTGATTTTAAATCACTTTCAGAGTGATTCATAATGAAGTCAAAGGGAGCATTGTCCATCAAATTCATCATGCGTTTGGAATTTTTAATAATCATTGTTCTGTTTCCCCAAGCAATCGTTGCAGATAGGAACCCAGCAATTTCGATATCTTCTTTTTTAGAAAACTGGTGAGGAATTTGAATAGGGTCAGACTCAATAAAGGAAAGAGTATTGTATTTCTCTACCTTTTCGTTTAAAAAATCTTTTAAATCGTTATTGTTTAAGTGCATTGCTTGCTAATAAAAATAAAGAAACTAAGATTCCATTGTATGTTGCGTGTAAAAGAATGGACCAAATTAACCCTAAACGAATCCTAATGAAACCGAAAATCATTCCTACAATAAGCTGAGGTGCAATTAAAAATGGAGATAATAACAATACATTCGTATTGATTTCAAAATTGAAAATATGTACATACCCAAAAATGATAGAAATGGTATAAAATGCAATTTTGAATGTGCGAGCTTTTTTAAAGAGTACTAAAGGGGCTCGAAAAATTAGTTCTTCAGCTATGGGGGCAACAACAGCAGCAACAAATAAGAATTGTAATCCCTTATCACCTTTTAAATAAGTATCGGTGGCATGCTTATTTTCATATAATATCCCAATAAACTCTAAGAAACCGTTAAAAAATGTAATTAAAAAAGAAATAACAATCGATAAACTCAAAAGTGTAAAAAATACCTTTAGCCGATGCCAGAAATTTTTATTAGAATCCTTTTCTAACACAGGATTCCGTAGATACCTTATTAAATCGGTTAGCGTATTCATTTAGACTATCACCCCATCTTTCATCACCAACTTTCTATCTGCCATATTCGCTAACTCTTCATTGTGAGTAACAATGATAAAGGTCTGATTGAACTTATCACGGAGCTCAAAGAAAAGCTTATGGAGGCTTTCAGCTGAAGCCGAATCTAAATTCCCGCTTGGTTCATCTGCTAAAATGATAGAAGGATTGTTAATTAACGCCCTGGCAACAGCAACACGTTGTTGTTCTCCACCAGAAAGCTCGTTGGGTTTATGATTAATTCGATGGTCTAAGCCTAAAAAATCCAATAATTCTTTTGCTTTTAGTTCAGTTACGCTTTTTTCTTTTCCTCCAATAAAAGCAGGAATGCAGACATTTTCTAGCGCTGTAAATTCAGGTAATAGCTGATGAAATTGAAAAATATAGCCAATATGATCGTTTCGAAAAGAAGAAACTTCTTTATCTCTTAAGTTTTTGAGAGAGATGCCATTGATGCTCAACTCAAAATTTTGTTCTTTTAAAGGTTGATCTAGCGTGCCTAAAATTTGGAGTAATGTCGTTTTACCAGCCCCAGAAGGGCCAACGATAGCGACAATTTCTCCTTTTTTAATATGAAGATCAACTCCTTTAAGGACTTCGACATCTCCATAATACTTATGTATATTTTTGGCTACAACCATAAACAAATATTTATGTAACGAAAATATTAAAAAGGATGCACTTAGCAGGTCTTTAGAAAATGTTTTTTAACTTGTTATAATCAATGAAATAAACCAGTCGTAATGAAAAGATATGTTGCTTAGGTTCGTTAAATAGGTTGTCGATATTGGTAAAGAAATCCTGACCAGTATTATTATTTACACTAAAAATACTATTTCTATAGAATGCAATTAGTTGACTTCCTGGCGCAAACTGCCAAAAGTAGTTCAAGTCTAAGTTCCAACTATTAAAATTAATGTCTCTATTTTCAGTATAGGTAGTGCTAGGGTCAAGGTATCCATCTGTCATTAGGTTAAAGTATCTGCCATTATAGCTTACATCAGACCAATTGTGTCTAAATGTCAAACTTAAAGAAGACTTGATACTAAAATTATATTTAGCAGAGACAGTATTATTGAATGTCTTACGATCTCTTCGTCCAAAAATAATATCACTTTCAACTTGATCTACAAACCCTTCATCGTTCTTGTTTTTATTATAGCCAAATCCGTAAGAGAAAGATAATTGATTGCTAAATCGATATCTAGGGGTTAGATTAAACCCAAAAGCATCTCTTGGGTGATTTAAGTATGAAGACTTAAAGAAGTTGGCACTCAAAGATAGCTTCTTCCTTTGATCAGAATTATACCAGCTATTAAAGGTAAGCCTTGTAGGTCTGATAAAGAATACTCCTGAAGTACTTCCTTGCCTTGGTTCAAAAAAGTCATATTGATTACCAAAGTTTCCATTGATATTAGCTCCAAAGTTGACTTGGTTTTTAGTGTTAAACCAAGCATTGATTCCTGCATTGTTTCCTGTATATGTGCCAGGAGTGTGTAGATAATTAATGTTCCACCAAGTATTGATTCCGTAGTTGTTTAGGTTTCCTTTGGGTTGTAGGATTCTATAGGAAACATTTCCGTAGAAAGTTTGTTCATTATTACTGAATAAAACACCTAAGTCATTCGGATTGTAGTTCTTGTCTTCAAAATTATAACCAGTTTCCCAACGCCAGTTTCCTGCTGCTTTTGCAATGCTTAAGTCGAATGTATTTCCGGTTGTTGTTGTTCCATTCTCCATAACGTTACTCTGCTTGAAAGAACCGTCAGCAAAATACTTGCTATTCTTTGTTCTCACATGCCATAGAAGCCCTGTAACATTTGCGTCTCTAAAGCTACCATCTCTAGTAACATTGGTATTTATTAATGTAACAGATGAGTTTTGATTAAAAGTTTGATCCAAAACCATGATGTTGTAATTCGTAAATGGTTCTGTAACTCTTTCACGTGTTTCTCCTGTTACTGTATTTCTAATTTTCGCTTTCGTTTTTTCAGTGATAGCATTGAAAAAACCAATTCCTAACCCTTTTTTTGTTCTTCCAGAAACTTTTACGGCATTCAGCATTTTTACCACATCTGGATTTTCGATAATTTCTTCATCAGCACTTAATTCATTGGCTACAGCTCCAAAATCTGTAGGTCTATCACCAATCCTTCTTGAAAAGAATAAGTTTCCTTTTCCAAAAAGTTCAGTTCCTTCAATAAAAAATTGTCGTTGTTCGTTGAAAACCTGTTCAAAAGGGCCTAGATTTAAACTTACATTATCGAAAGCAACTTGGCCAAAATCAGGAATTAAAGTAGCATCTAACGTGAAGTTCTCTGTTAGTCCGTATTGTACATCCATTCCAACACTGCCAGAAGTTTCAGAATTACCGTCAAAAGTATCTACAGTACCAGACATGTATGGATAGAATGCTAATCGAGTAGGAGGTTTGATGTTTCTGAAATCTTCAATAAGCCCATCGTATTGTGTCCAAATTCCTTGAGTATTATCAATCCAGTTCCAAGTATATTGAGCATTTTCATTAATGACTCTTCTGTGGAAATTAAAACCCCAAGATTGTACTTCTTGATTGGCAAAACGCAAAGCTCTATAAGGTATTTTCATTTCTACAACCCAGCCAGTTTCATTCACTTTTGCTTCGCTTACCCAAACAGCATTCCAGCTAAAGTCTTCATCACCTTCAGATACTTTTGCTTCTGCTTGTGATCCAGTACTCATGACAATAAATTCAGTAGGATTTTGACCATCATCATTAGGATTGATAGTTACCAAGAAAAAATCGGATTGGCCAAAATTATCCCTGTTGGTAAATTCCATAGGAATCTTTGAAGGATTAGGATCTAGCATGTTTGCACTGATGTAAATTGCATCATCGTCATAGATAACTCTTACTTCAGTATTGTATTCTTCAGGTGCTTTTTGACCGTTGTCAGGCCTAAAAACAACAAAATCTTTTGCTATTTCTGCATTTTTCCAAGCTTCATCATTTAAAACTCCATCAATCTTAGGAGCTTTGGTGACTCTCGTCGTTTTGATTTTTTTCCTGTTGGTGTTAATTTTCTCTTGGGCATTAAGAAGGTTTCCTGATAAAAGCATGATTAGGAATAAAGAAAGAACTCTAGACATAATTTTGGTTGATGTGTTAATAGTTGTAATGAATGTATTTGTGGCTTTATTCTGAAAATCACAAATTTCTGTTGATTAAACTAAGGACATTGTGAATGTTATAGTGTTACATTTTAAATGTCAAAAAAGCAAATTTTAAGATTTCTATAACACAAATCTATAGAAACGAAGGTGCAAGAAAGAACCCAATGTAATGAACAGTCATATGTTTGTAGTGAACTGTAAAAACAAATTTGAAGAGATTTCTTCTTTAAAATGTGATTTCTTTAAATAGGATGTATTTTCTCAAAATGTTTGCAATAATTTCTATTTGGAATTTGTACTTTTGCTAGCGTTTTAAACATTGAGAATAGATGAACTTACACGAATATCAAGGAAAAGAGATTTTAAACAGTTTTGGCGTAAGAATTCAACGCGGAATTGTGGCAAGTAACCATAAAGAAGCTGTTGATGCAGCTAAGCAATTAACAACCGAAACAGGTACTAGTTGGTATGTTGTCAAAGCACAAGTTCACGCAGGTGGTCGTGGTAAAGGTGGTGGAGTTAAGCTTGCAAAAAGCTTAGAAGAGGTAGAAACAATTTCTAATGATATCATTGGAATGATGTTGATTACACCTCAAACTTCTGCCGAAGGAAAAAAAGTAAATCAAGTTTTAATTGCTGAGGATGTTTACTATCCTGGCGATTCTGAACCTGAAGAATATTATATGTCTGTTTTATTAAACAGAAACACAGGTAGAAACATGATTATGTATTCTACTGAAGGAGGAATGGATATAGAGACAGTTGCTGAAGAAACTCCACACTTAATTTTTACTGAAGAAATTGATCCTGCTATGGGACTGTTACCTTTTCAAGCTAGAAAAGTAGCGTTTAACCTAGGATTATCTGGAGGAGCATTTAAAGAGATGACAAAATTTGTTACTAATTTGTACAAAGCATATATTGGTTCAGATTCTTCAATGTTTGAAATTAACCCAGTATTAAAAACTTCTGATTCTAAAATCATGGCTGTTGATGCTAAAGTTACTTTAGATGACAATGCATTGTTCCGTCATAAAGACTATGCTCAATTACGTGATTTACGTGAAGAGAATCCAATTGAGGTAGAAGCAAATGCTGCTGGATTGAACTATGTAGATTTAGATGGAAACGTTGGATGTATGGTGAACGGAGCTGGATTGGCAATGGGAACAATGGATTTAATTAAACAAGCTGGTGGAGACCCTGCTAACTTCTTAGATGTTGGAGGAACTGCTGATGCTCAACGTGTTGAAACTGCTTTTGGAATTATCTTAAAAGATCCAAATGTAAAAGCAATTTTGGTAAATATCTTTGGAGGTATTGTACGTTGTGATAGAGTAGCGCAAGGAGTTGTTGATGCTTATAAGAGTATGGGCGACAGAATTAATGTGCCTATCATTTGTCGTTTACAAGGAACCAATGCAAAAGAAGCAAAGGAATTAATAGACAATAGTGGAATGGAAATCATTTCTGCTACTGAATTCCAAGAAGCTGCTGATAAAGTTGCAGAAGTATTAGGCTTATAGTAAGTCAAAAAGATAAACATAAAAAACGCCGTACACTTGTGCTGAATTTATTTCAGTATTGTGCGGCGTTTTTTTATTTTAAACCTCGTTCTTTTAAAAGTTTCTCAATCTCTTCTTTATTGTAGTTAGAGTTATTAGCGAATTTATAAATAATAAACAGGAGTATTAGAGTTAGGAAACCAAGTTTATTAACGATAATACTATAGATCAATACACCAATTAACACACCAATTAACGTAGCATTTATAATTGCAGTTGATTTCATTTTCTTTGCTTCATTTAAAAGCTCTTCATTAGATAGTTCGTCAAGTTTTTTTTGTTCCATTTTTTAATCTTTTCCAGTATGAATATCAACGTTAAGTACTAAAGTTAGCAAATAAATCACAGATAGAAGGTCCGTTGATGCCTGAGCTTTCCTGTACTGAGCTTGTCGAAGTATTGAAGGCAGAACTTTCGTAAGTAGGCGAGTGCTAGCCATTAATTTTATGCGGTGTTGGCATTTCGTTGTTTTTATTTTGATTTATTATTATTCGGCTTAATTCTTTTTTTTATTTTTTCCATCGTTTTGAATTAATTCAGTAAGTTTTTATTCCGAAAACTTTTACAATTCCGATTATGTTAGCAATTACGCAACTTGCTAAATTCAACATATAGTTTTTAAATTTCAGATTTCATTATGTCTAAATTCCTATTAAAGTAATTAAGTTCTTTTAGATTTAAAGAATGTAATTATACCAAAAAACAATATGATTATACCAATTATAAAAAGCAAAAAAGCAATTATAGGTATGCATCCGTGTCTACAGCCTGCACTATTTATTATATAGGAAAAACGAATTATTGAACTTACAACGAAAATTATCGAAATTATTAAATAAACTAGGTGTCTTTTCATAAGTCAAATAAATCTGTTCTTTTTTTGAGATTCAGAATGTGTTCCGCCAATGAATGCCAACTCGTTATATAGAGAATAAAGTTCCTGTTTGTAGGTTTTCATTCCCGGATATGAGGAACTTTTATTCTCGTTGAGCATTATTTAATTTAGAAAGTCAGATTATCTGACTTCGCTTCCTAAGATAAAAGAAAAGAGCAGGCAGTAAAAGCGAAAAACCGTAAAGCACTAAAAACAAGTGTTTTTACCTACTGTTTATTGGTTAGCCAGAAATGGGGGATTGTGTGTGTTGACACTCCTTTTGAGTTTTGTTTTGTTATGGAAAAATGAGAGAAGTAGTAATCTGCTTCCTTAAGAAGCATCTACTCGAAAATATATTTTCGATAGAGAATCCAAGCAAAGCGGATATATATTAAAGAGCAAACAAAAAAAAGCCTCCCGTTTGGGAGACTTTTTTGTTTCTATAGGATTGTAAATTAAGGCTTTACTTTCTCCTCAGTTTTGTCTAAAGCAATACGAGCTTTACGATTCGCTACTTCCCAAGCAGTATGGAAAACCAAACGAGATCTATTCTCTAACAAATCATAGTTGATTTTATCTGGAGTATCACTTATCCTGTGATAATCATCGTGCGTTCCGTTGAAATAGAAAATAATTGGAATGTTATTTTTTGCAAAATTGTAATGATCTGAACGGTAGTAAAAACGATTTGGGTCATTCTCATCATTGTACTTATAGTCTAATACAACGTTCGTAAATTCTTTGTTTACTTTTTCAGACAAATCATGTAAATCTTTACTTAATTTATCGCTTCCAATTAAGTAAACATAATTACGATCTCCTTCACGTTTTGGATCGATACGACCAATCATGTCAATATTTAAGTTTGCAACAGTATTTGCAAGAGGCACTAAAGGCTCATAATCTGTATAATATCTAGATCCTAATAATCCTTTTTCTTCTCCAGTTACGTGTAAGAAAATAATAGAACGTTTAGGTCCATGACCTTTATCAGCAGCTGTTTTAAATGCTTCTGCAATTTCTAACATAGAAACAGATCCTGAACCATCATCATCAGCTCCATTATATACGTTTCCATCACCATCTACACCAACGTGATCTAAGTGTGAAGAAATAATAAGGTACTCATCTGGTTTCTCAGAACCTTTGATCATTGCTGCAACATTTTCAGATGGCTTAGAAGCAATAACGCTTTTAAAGTCCATTTTAAAGTTGGTAGCTACGTTCGCAGGCTTCGCAGATTTGTTAATGTTTTTAACCAATGCTTTTCCCATTTTCTCACTGATCATGAACTGATACATTTTAGGTTTAGCATCTTTTTTGTCTGGTAAAGACAAACGGTTACTTCCACCTTTTTCTTCTTGACCTTTGAAGAATTTAGAATAACGATTAAATAAATCATCATCCATAAAGAACATGGCTTTAGCACCATTTTCTTGAGCTGCATTTCTTTTTGAAGAAAGCTCTTGGCGTCCGTTAGACCACTTTGAAGCCTTTTTATCACCAGTAATTACATTGTTTCCACCCTTATCTTTAGGCTCTCCAGCCTTTACAACGACTATTTTTCCTTTTACATCTAAGTCTGTGTAATTAGAATATTTTTCATCATCAATACCATATCCAACATATACAATCTCTTTAGCAGAAACTACGTCTGTAGGAGCAGCGGCTAATGAGATAAAATCATCGAAATACGCAAAAGACTTTCCGTTTACGTTAATGTCTACCGTAGGAGTTTTTACGATATTTAAAGGAACAGTTTGAAAGTAGTTTCCTTCAATAACTGGTTGAATACCTAAGTCCTCATAATGCTTTTTAAGATATTCAACAGCTTTCTTTTGCCCTGGATCTCCTGTGTTACGTCCTTCAAATTCATCTGAAGCATAGGTGTATAAATGCTCTTTTAATTCATCTTGGGTAATTGTACTTGCATAAGTAACAATGTCTTCTTTTACAGCTTCTTGCTTACAAGAAAAAGCAATAAATAAGATACCTAATAGTAATAGTGTTTTTTTCATTTTAATATGTTGTTGATTATTGGGGCTTACGATATTACGAAAAAGAAAGAAGAAGGCTTTTATAAGCTTACCTTTTTAACATAAATTAACATAATAAATTACTATTCAATAAATACACAAAAAAACGCCACACAATGTGCAGCGTTTTTTATGACTTTTTATAATTAGAAGAGAATATAACTAAAACTCAAATCGATGTTTTGATATTTAGTATCCCAAAGGTTTGTTGTTTTAATCACACTCCTAGCATTATACTTTAATTCAATAGCATATTTATCTTTGTGATAACCAATACCGTACACAAGGTTATTGATTGAAAAGGCATTAGTTTCTAAAAGGTCATTATTACCAACCTGCTTTTCAAAATTAAATCCTGAATTTTTAAACCCGCTTTCTAGCATAAATCCTAGACTAAAAGAAAGTTTAGAATTTGATTTAAGATATGTATAGTACCTGAAACCTATTGGAATCTCAATGGATTTGTAATTAAAATCAACTTTTTCAGAATTATCAAAAACTGTTGAGTTTGAAGTAATAGCAACTGTGCTAATTTTAAACGATCTAAATTTAGGATCAATGAACAAAGACCACTTGTTCCCTTTAGTAGGTAAGAAGTATTCCAATTCAAACCCAAAGAAAGGAATGATTTTACTTCCGAAATCAATATCATATCCAAATAAAAAATTTGAAGCAATTTTTGAAGTTGAAAAACTCGATGAAGAAATTCCGGCTTTTGCCTTTAAGAATAAACGTTTTGTGTCATTAAACTCTTCATAAAATGTATAATTAGCATTTGAACATTCATTGTATTTCTTAAAATACTTTTCAAGATTAGTTCTTGAATATGTAAGTCTGTTAATCGCATTATACCCTTCCTTTTTACAAAAGGCATGTTTTGCTAATTCCTGTTTGTAAGCATTATTGCTTTTTACAGTGTTATTTGTAGAAGCATATTTTTTGTAAACTAACTGCTTAGGTATTTCCATCTCTTCTGTTTTATAGAAGAAACGAACAATTTTCTTTTCCTTGTATTGATACAAGGTAGCTTTCCCTTCTAGTAATACCTTGAGTAGTAGAGGCATCTTTCTAAACTTAGGATTTCTATCAGCGCTCAATTGGTTTATAGTACTAATGCTTACATCTATGTCTACATCGTATCTCTGGTACTTTAAAGTGTTGTAAATAGTGATTTCATTAATTTTCCCAAGTTCTTTTTCAATGGCATTTTGATTTTCAGATATCTTGTATTGGAATGAACCGTTATTCATATCCCAACTTTCATTTTTAATTAGGCACTCTATTTTTTGGCCATCATCTTGAATAAAATACCCTTTTTCAAATTTAATTTGTGCAATAGTGTTTACGCCTATCATAAGAAATAGGCATAGCATGATACATTGTTTCATAGCATAGATAATTTTTGTAAGTACAATTTTTTTTAACGTGTCAAATGTAGGGAATTAAAGTTGTTCCTTCAAAACTTTAATTTCATCACGTAATTGAGCAGCAACAATAAAATCTAAAGCCTTAGCAGCTTCTTCCATTTGTTTTCTTCTTTCTCGAATACGTTTCTCTATTTCAGATTTTGGTAAGTATTGTAAATCTTGCTCAGCAGCTTCTTGAATAGCATTGTTGTATTGATAAGATGCGACAGCTTTACGAGATAACGTATCATCAATTTTTTTATTGATCTGAGTAGGAGTAATATTATGCTCAGTATTGTAGTTGATTTGTTTTTCTCTTCTACGATTGGTTTCATCAATCGTTAATTGCATGCTACGAGTAATCTTATCTGCATACATAATTGCCCTACCGTTTACGTTTCTTGCTGCTCTACCTACTGTTTGAGTTAAAGAACGATGCGAACGTAAAAAACCTTCTTTATCAGCATCTAAAATAGCAACTAAAGAAACCTCAGGTAAATCCAATCCTTCACGTAATAAGTTTACACCAATTAAAACATCAAAGATTCCTTTTCTTAAGTCTTGCATGATTTCAACACGCTCTAAAGTATCGACATCTGAATGTATATAACGACAACGAATTTGAATTCGAGAAAGGTATTTTGTCAGTTCTTCAGCCATTCTTTTCGTTAACGTTGTTACGAGTGTTCGTTCGTCTTTTTCAACTCGAATCTGAATTTCTTCAATCAAATCATCTATCTGATTTAAGCTAGGGCGAATCTCAATTTCTGGGTCTAACAATCCTGTAGGCCGAATGACTTGTTCTACAAATACACCTTCTGTATTTTGTAACTCATAATCGGCAGGCGTTGCACTTACGTAAATTACTTGATTTTGTATGGCTTCAAACTCTTCAAACTTTAACGGACGATTGTCCATTGCAGCAGGTAGTCGAAACCCGTACTCAACTAAGTTTTCTTTTCTGCTTCTATCACCTCCATACATGGCATGTGTCTGTGGTATGGTTACATGACTCTCATCAATGACCATTAAATAATCATCGGAGAAATAATCCAATAAGCAGAATGGACGCGTTCCCGCTTCACGTCCGTCTAGATAACGTGAATAGTTTTCGATACCTGAACAATATCCCAATTCGCGAATCATTTCTAAATCGAATTCCGTACGTTCTTTTAAGCGTTTTGCTTCTAAATGCTTTCCAATCTCTTTAAAATAATCAACCTGTTTTACCATGTCATCCTGAATTTGATGAATGGCATTCTGTAGTACATCAGGCGAGGTCACAAATAAATTTGCAGGATAAATAGTTAGGTTTTCATATCTTTCTATGACTTGATTACTCACAAGATCAATGGACTCAATTTCTTCAATTTCATCGCCGAAGAAATGAACTCTAAATCCATTTTCTCCATAAGAAGGAAAAATAGTCACAACATCTCCCTTTACTTTAAATGTTCCACTTTTAATTTCAACATCTGTTCTAGAATAGAGACTGGTGACCAGTTGGTGTAGAAATTTTGTTCTAGAAATAATTTGTCCAACTTCTATTGGGATCACATTTTTCTTAAACTCTACAGGGTTTCCAATTCCATACAGACAAGAAACGGAAGCAACGACCAAAACATCCCTTCTACCAGAGAGTAGAGAAGAAGTTGTGCTTAATCGCAAGCGCTCAATATCATCATTAATGGATAGATCTTTCTCAATATAAGTACCTGTTACTGGAATGTAAGCTTCTGGTTGATAGTAGTCGTAATACGAAACAAAGTATTCTATTGCATTTTCTGGAAAAAACTGCTTAAACTCAGAGTACAATTGAGCTGCCAATGTTTTATTATGAGCTAATACTAACGTTGGTCTATTGATTTGTTTTACAACATTGGCTACCGTAAAAGTTTTTCCTGAACCAGTAACACCTAAGAGCGTTTGGTACTTTTCTTGAGAAAGAACACCTTCTGCTAGTTGTTTGATTGCTGCTGGTTGATCGCCAGTAGGTTCGAACTCTGATTGTAGCTTAAAATCCATCTGATAAAAATACGAATCCTTTTGATTTAAGCGCGAAGCTATCTAGATAAAATATAACTTTTTCTTAGTTTCTTAAAAGAGACATATTCCCTTTTCTTTCCCTTACGTTTCCGTTACGATCAATTATTTTAATAGCAAACCAATAATCATCCGAAGGCAACACTTTGCCATTAAAGGTTCCGTTCCATCCTGGATTGTCAATGTCAATCTTACCCATGACTTTTCCATATCTGTTAAAGATGTAGATATTTGAAGTAGGGAAGAAGGTAGAATTCGCTCCTTTGATTGCCCAAGTATCGTTAATTCCATCATTGTTTGGTGTAAAGAACTTTGGAAATTCTACGACCGATACTAAAAGTCTCGCCGTTCCACATCCGTTTTTGTCTCTCACTAAGATGATATAGAATCCACCTTCTAAGTTTTCAAAGGCAAGAGCATCTTGGTAGCTACGAATTAC
>JAGDZS010000002.1:0-392226 GCA_049115595.1 Flavobacteriaceae bacterium | reverse complement strand
CTTTTTTCCAAAAAAATTGAAGAAAAAAGTCAACATCCTAGAATACTATATGTTAGGATTTCTTTTTCTTTTTTCTTTTCTTCTTTTTCTGCTTAGAAAACATCTTTTTGTAGACTTCAACGTCTATCGCTCCTTTTCTAGAAGCTGCGATTTTTGGGAAATCGAAATCAAGTTTCGTGGGTTGAAGCGTTAATTGTTCATCAATAAAAGCTCTCTGCAGTACGTCTTCTATTAAATAATCTTCATTTTCAGATTCTGGGTGGTATTCTGTTTTTAAAGAAAGTTTAAAAAAATTGGCCGTAGTGTTATACCAAAATGCTTTCCATCCACTTCGTAATTTTCGAATATTCTGGTAAGTAGTCTTTCCTGTTTGTCGATGAATCAACTTAATTAAGATACGTCCCTCTGTACGGGTCATCTTTTTTAGTTGGTCAGTAAACTCACCTTCTAAATACTTTTGCGCTCTTTTTGTATACCTTCTTTTCCCCCTTCTTGTTTTTATTCTCGATATACGTGCATTCAATGAATCTAATCTTTCAGCTGCTAATTGCGCATAAGGATATGCTTTGAATACTTTTGTTTTAAACCAATAATAATATCGAGCATCTGTATAGGTATTAAACTTATGCTTCGGCAATACTAAAACCTCATCTAAGTTTATGGTAAGTGTATCTCCTTTTTCAAGAAGAATATAATCCTCCAAATTTAAAGGCAACGAATCTTTTACTTGTCCAGCAGACAAGAAAGGAATGAATACTATGCATATGAAGAGAAATCTTTTCAATCGTTTCTATTTAAAATGTAAAGATATTACAAATAACAAAATTGTCACCTTATATATACTGTTCTAATCTTAACAAATTCATAATTTTTCGTTGAAGTTTTACTATTTTATTTTAACGGTTTCAAAAATGGTTTATTTTTACTGGAAATAATAAAATTAAAAATGTCAGATAAATCAATTTTAAATAAAGATTCTCTTTCTTTCTTAGAAAGGTATTTGAACAATGCAGCTCCTACAGGTTACGAATGGGAAGGTCAAAAAATATGGATGGATTACTTAAAACCTTATGTAGATGAATTCATCACTGACACATATGGTAGTGCCGTTGCTGTTATTAATCCTGATGCTCCTTATAAAGTAGTTATAGAAGGACACGCTGATGAAATTTCTTGGTATGTAAATTATATTTCTGACAACGGTTTAATCTATGTGATTAGAAATGGCGGTAGTGATCATCAAATTGCTCCTAGTAAAATTGTAAACATCCATACAAAAAATGGAATTGTAAAAGGTGTCTTCGGATGGCCAGCCATTCATACAAGAAATAAAGCAAAAGAAGAAGCGCCAAAACCTGATAATATTTTTATTGATGTTGGATGCCAAACCAAAGAAGAAGTTGAAAAACTTGGTGTTCATGTTGGATGTGTCATTACCTATCCGGATGAGTTTCATATTTTAAATGAAACAAACTTTGTTTGTAGAGCATTAGACAATAGAATGGGTGGATTTATGATTGCTGAAGTAGCTCGTTTATTGCACGAAAATAAAAAGGAGTTGCCTTTTGGCTTGTACATTACCAACTCTGTTCAAGAAGAAATTGGATTGCGTGGTGCCGAGATGATCACACAAACCATTCAACCAAATGTAGCGATTGTAACAGATGTTACCCATGACACTACTACTCCAATGATAGATCAAAAGAAAAATGGAGCTATTAAAAACGGGAAAGGTCCTGTGATTGCATATGCTCCTGCAGTACAACAAAAATTACGTGATTTAATTACGGAAACTGCCGAAGAGAATGAAATTCCTTTCCAACGTTCTGCCTTATCAAGAGCAACTGGAACTGATACAGATGCCTTTGCATATAGTAATGGCGGAGTTGCTTCAGCTTTAATTTCTTTGCCGCTAAGATACATGCACACTACCGTAGAAATGGTTCATAGAGATGATGTCGAAAATGTCATCAAGTTGATCTACGAAACGTTATTAAAAATTAACAACGGAGAAACATTCTCTTATTTTGATTAATCAATGTTAGAAAATCAAAAGCATCTATTTGATATTGATGAGGATATCAACTATTTAAATATTGCTAGCTTATCTCCATCGTTCAAGTCGGTGGAAGAAGCTGGCCTTAGAGCTATTCAGGAAAAAAGCAAGCCTTATCTTATTCCTTCCTCAGACTTTTTTGATCCTGTAACTGAATTGAAAAAACTCTTTTCAGAATTAATCAATACTGATGAATATAATCGCATTGCCACCATTCCTTCTGTTTCTTATGGAATGGCAGTGGTTGCCAACAATATTATTTTAAAAAGCACTGATGAAGTACTCCTTATTGATGAACAATTTCCGAGCAACTATTATATATGGAAGAGATTGACCGATCAATACGGAGCAAAATTGACCATTGTAAAGCAACCTACTACAGGTGTTGATTGTGGTAAGCAATGGAATAAAGATATCTTGAATGCTATCAATGAAAATACTGCTCTGGTTGCTATGGGTGTTGTTCATTGGTCCAACGGAACAATTTTCGATGTGAAGACAATCCGTAAAAAAACATCAGAACATCATTCTTTGTTTGTGATTGATGGAAGTCAGTCTATTGGAGCGCTTCCTTTTTCCATAAAAGAGATCCAACCCGATGCTTTGGTTTGTGCTGGATACAAATGGATGTTTGGACCTTACGGCTGTGGATACGCTTATTTTGGTTCTTATTTTGATGAAGGCACTCCTTTGGAAGAAAACTGGGCTAATAGACTTCACAGTGAAAAGTTAGCTGGCTTGACAGAGTACCAATCGGAATACAAGCCTCTCGCCTCTCGTTATGTAATGGGAGAAAGCGGAAGTTTTATTTATGTTCAAATGCAAATCGCAGCGTTAAAACAGATTATTGAATGGACTCCAGGTGCTATTCAAGAATATTGTAAGAGTATTTCAAAAGAAGCCGTTCTCCAATTAAAAGAACTAGGCTGTTCTATTGAAAATGATGAAAATAGAACACATCATATGTTTGGAATTGAATTACCAAAAAATGCAGATATAAATCGACTTAAAGAAAAGCTCAAAGAGGAAAACATCTTTGTTTCCTTCAGAGGAAGTTATGTCCGAATTTCTTGTCATTTGTACAATACAGAAAAAGACTTTGACATTCTCGTAAAATGTATTGAGTCAATTTTATAAAACTAAAAGCTTTCTAACGAAAGCTTTTTTTTGTGACATTCCATTTTTTTTGTCGTCTATATTAAAAATCAACTTCAAACAAAATGAAAAAACTAGCCTTTCTATTATTAATTGTATTTGCTGCTTGTAAAGACAAAAACGAAATCAATTACAAAGTTTCTCACCTCACAAAAGATGGAACGCCATCTCTTCACATTCATATGGAGTTTAAAGCAAACTCTAGCGGCGAGACAGTTCTCTTATTACAAGACAAAGCATGGGGGCAAGAAAATCTGCACAATACTTTAAAGGATTTAAAATCTGATCAAGCATCAGAAATCATCAAAGAGAAAGATAGCAATCGTATTGTTATTAAACATGAAAAAGGAATCGATAAAATTAAGTTCTCCTATACCATTCAGCAAGATACTGAGGGAAATTTAACAACAAGAGGTACTTACAGACCTGTCGTACAAGAAAAATACTTTCATGCTTTCTCTCATAATCTTTTTATGATCCCGAGAGATTATGTTCCAAATTCTACTACTCCTTTTGATGTTTCTATAGAATGGGAAGGATTTGATGATGACTTTAATTTAGTCAACAGTTTTGATACCAACAATAGAAAGCAAAAAATTACTGATACCAATGAACGCTATTTCCATAGCGCTGTTTTTACTGGAGGTGATTACAGACCTTATATTTTAGACATTAAAGGAAATAAAGCTGTTTTTGGAATCCGAGGTGATTGGGAGATATTCCAAGATTCGACTATGGTGAATGTCTTGGAGAAGACACTGAATGTTCAACGTGAATTCTGGAAAGATCATTCTCAAAAATACTTTGCAGTAACAATGACTCCTACATACTTGGAAAGAGGAAGTAGCTTTCAAGGTAGCGGGCTCACAAATTCATTCGCAACCTCTGCTACAAATAACAAATATTTAGAACCTAAAGGGTTGGTTTATCTATTCAACCATGAATTACAACACAACTGGATTGGTCATTTAATTAAGAATGACAATGAAGAAGAGCAGTATTGGTTTAGCGAAGGTTTTACAGATTATTATACCATCAAAAATATTGCAAAGAACAAGATTTATGATTTAGACGAAAGCTATTTTATAAGTGAATTCAATCAAATGATTAAAGCGCTCTACACTTCTCCAGTAAAAGAAGCGCCCAATAGTGAGATGACTTATGATAACTTTTGGTCTAGCAGAGATTATGGAAAGCTTCCGTATCGAAGAGGAGCAATTTTTGCTTTCTATCTGGATAATAAGATCAAGAAAGACTCTAACGGAGAAAAAAGCTTAGATGATTTTATGTTAGCACTAAAGGAGGATGCTCAAAAAAACAAACAAAGAATAACACATTCTTATTTCATCTCAAAAATAAATGAAGATGTAAAGGAAGATGTAAAACCCTTCTTTGATTTGCATATTGAAAATGGAAAACTATACGATTTGGAATCTATGTTTAAAGAGTTTAATTATGAATTTTCTCCAACTTCAGAAGTTTTCGATCTTGGCTTTACTTTCTCAGAAGACAAAAAGTCTATTATAGATATTGATAAAACCTCTAATGCTTATAAAGCAGGCTTAAGAAAAGGGAATCGAGTTACTGGAAGAAGTTATTATATGGGGTACTCAGATTACGAAGCTTCTATTACTATAAAAAAAGGTACTTCGACAAGCTCAGCAACCAAAAAGGAAATTACGTATAAATTTCTCCCCGCAAAACAAGCTGCAATTCCTTCGCTAATAGATAATTCAGATAATAAAAAAACCTTATCTTTTTAGTCTAAAAAAGAGACATGGATGAGCTTATAGACATTTTAGATGAATCAGGAAATTATTCTGGAACAACGGCTTTAAAATCAGAGGCTCACAAACATGGCTGGTTTCACGCAACTGTTCATATATGGTTGTATACAAAGGATGAACGCATTCTTCTTCAACAACGAGGTGCTTCTAAAAAAACATATCCAGGGTTATGGGATGTTTCTGTTGCTGGGCATATTCATGCTGGAGAATCCATTGAAGATGCAGCTATTCGAGAAATAGAAGAAGAAGTCGGACTGAGAGTTCAAGAATCAGATTTACAAAAGATTGCTGTTCGGAAAGGAATGCGAAGTCACCCAAACGGAATTCAAGACAATGAGTACTATCATGTATTCTTAGTTGAATTAACTACTGAGTTGACTAACTTAAAAAAACAAGATGAAGAAGTGGATGATCTACAATTATTTGACTTGAGTATATTAAAAAGCACCAATGAACAATTTCCATTGGTGCCTAATACTTCTGAATACTATCAGTTTATTGTAGAAAATATTCAGACTATTCTTCAGTAGGTTTTTTAAAGAACGAATCGTCTAATGCTGTTTTGTTTACGATTGACAATGAAAATTCAGTAGCAGGTCTAGCTGGTTCTGTTGGTGCTCCTTTTTCATCCTTCTTATACCAAGTAATTGATTTTGGCAATTTAAAACCTCCAACATTTTCCCAATCATTGTATCGAATGATATTGAACTTATCAGATGATTTTTTAGAATAATAGGTAACGGTGTAGCCTAGCCATTCCATTTGATGTGTTTCTGCATTGTAATAGATTACGTAATTATCATCTGGAGAAGTTCCTTTCTCGGATGTGAATGAAATTTTAAATCCAGGATATTCCTCTCCTTTAAATACAAGTGGCTCTATTTTCTCATAGGTAATCCCATCATCTGCTAAAACAAATGGCATTGTATAAAAATAAAAATACAAGTTGTAATAAAAAGTAGGGTTGCTTTTGAAAGAGGTCGAATCTTTTTGAGATAACCATACTTCGCTTCCGTCATACCCTAATGAATAGTTAGGTTCATTTACAACTGTTTTTCTAGACCATAAATCTGTTGTATGAGCTTCATCTCCTCTATTAAAAGACAATGTTCTCATCTTTCTCCATTCGTCTATACCTCCATGTTTTTCAAACACCTTTGCTAGTTCTGATGGAAAGTTCTCTTTTTTCTTGTTTGCTGAGCTTGTCGAAGCATCTTTTTTAGATTCTGTTTTGCAAGAAACAGATATGATAGCTACTAAAAGTAGGATAGCTATTTTCTTCATAAGTTCTGGTTTTTAATAGTTAGGTGGTGTGTCGTGTTTTTAATTAGAATCTTACAAAAATAAAAAACGTCTCTAAATGAGACGTTTTTTATTTTCGCATGCTAGTCTGGGGAGTAGCAATACAAAGAAACACTGAAGGTTAATTGATATAGATTCAAAATCCTCTAAATCTAAACTTTTATCGTATAAACAGTACATTTTAAACCTTCAGAAGTTCCTTTTTTTCTTATTTCATAAAAAAGATTTCCCTCTAATTCTAGTAGTTATACTCCTGTTTATACCGAAAACAATTTTAACATTGATTTCTGATTCAAAAGTATTTTATTCATTTCTATATCGAGTAAGGATTTCCCATACTTTTAGTAAGGGAAATCCTTACTTTTTTCATTTTACACTGCTATTCTATTGATTTTAGTAAAAATCTATTCATCTCTTTTATAGATTCTTATATATTTGCCGCAATGAAACAAATGAATTTACATACACCATCAAGACCACTAATTGTAGTGAACAAATTTTGTAGAACAGGAGAAATTGCTCCACAAGTAAGGCGTTATATGTCTATTTCAACAATGAATCTTCAATGATTTTACAAGAAAAACACAGATATATAGAAGCGCCTAAGAAATTAGGCGTTTTTTTTTATGATCAATTTAAAAGAAAAAATGAGTTAATGAACAACATATATGAATTCAAGATTTGAACCGTAAAAGACTAACAAATAAACGGTTGTATTAAAATCTAGTATCTAGAGAAAATCTGGACAGGACCTTCTATTCCTGAAATCAACATAATTCATTGAAAATCAATTTATTAAATTGTATTTTTTATTTGTTTTATTAAAAAAAGTTTTCATCTTTGCACCGCAATTAGCAAAAGAGTTTTGTGAGATTGCGTAATTATTAAAATAAGAAAATATGAAACCAAATTATTTAAGCGTACGTATGGAGAGTCAGTTTGAAGGCTCTGCTACATATCGAAAGAATAAGGATGTCTATTTTAGGAAATGCAAAAGATGAATGACAACAAACTTCATCTATACTATTATACTATAAAAGGCGCCTTTTTAAGGGCGCTTTTTTTTATGATATCTGGTGAAAATAACCTTAGAATATGATCTAAATATTTGTATAAATCATTTATTTTTCGTATATTAAGGGTAACAATATCAAAGCTATGACACTATTAATTAAATTGCTAACACTAAATGAAAAAGGACGTTTACTCACTGAAAGACTTCGATCACTAAAACAATGTTTTGTCTTCTAAAGAAGAACATTATTTTAGAATAGAAATTAACCAGAGCGTATTAAAAAAATTGCTAACGCTTCCTTATTCTAAACTGTAAAGATTTTTTGAAACAGTAAAACTTCATCTAAGGCCTTAGGTGTGCTTCACTGAGTTCAAACCCAATCGAATTCAACGTACGTTGAACTTGAAATAGGAATTCTATGGCTTGTCTGCAGCAAGCTCCCCCTTGAAACGATCAAGGTGACCTTACATCGGTCGCTCCGATGCGCTAACTATCGAAAATATTTCGAAACAACCACAACCGCTGTATTTACGGCAAAGAAAACTATTATCAAATATTAAAATTTTATGTTATGAAAACTTTAAAATTAATTTTACTTATGCTATTATTATCTTTATCATTTACTTCTTGTACTGATGAAATCATCGAAGAAGAATTTAAGAAAGATCCAATAGAAAACATCATCATCAAAAACGACAGCATCCAATCCTTCACAGGTGATACTGGTGGAGATGGTAGTGATGGAAAAGGAGGATGATTCTTCCTTCATATAAACCCCAAGCCTTTGATCAATTGACCAAAGGCTTTTTTTTAGTAGCTTTGTTTTTTTCAAAAACCGACCATTTGAAACAAATCAAAGTTTATAAATTAACCTTACTCTTTATTTCCTTCTTTTTTTTGTTACACTCTTGTGATGAAATAGAACCAAAAACTCTCCAGTCCAATTTAATTGAAAAACCAAAAGACAGTATTTCTATCTGGATTAAATATTCTTCAAGGAATTCTTATTCTAAGAAGCAGCAAAAAAAATTTCTATCAAGAGCTTATAAAGAAATAGTTTCAAAACCTGAAAAAAACTCAAAAGCAAAAAACCTAAGTAGTGTTGCTTTTCGTTATTATCAATTAAAAGACACAATCTTATTCAATAAAATCAATAGAGAGACCTTAGATTTAGCAATAAAACTCAAAGATTCCTTTAACATAGCTGACGCTCACTGGAATTATGCAACATATTTCCTAAATGGTGAAATTTATGATAAATCATACAAGCATTTTACAATAGCTTACAAACATTTCAATGGTATTAAAAAAACATATAATGCCGCTCGAATGCTCTATACTATGTCATTTATTAAAGCCCGTTACCGAGATTATAGTGGAAGTGAGGTTTTGACTTTTGAAGCAATAAAAGAATTTAATTATCTCAAAAATTATAAATATTTATATAAGTCTTACAATAGACTTGGGCTTATTCAAAATGATATTCAAGAATATGACAAAGCTTTATCCTACCATCAAAAAGCATTGAATTATTTAAAAAAAATGGATAATAAAAATAATTATTATGCTATTAGCTTAAACAATATTGGGTTAACGTACCTCGAAAAAAAGGAATACAAGAAATCTATTGAATATTTCAATAAGTCTTTATCTCAAAATACTGAAAGAGAAAATTTTGCCAGAACGATTGCTAATAGAGCTTTAAGTCAACTCTATCTTAATGATACTATCAACGTTAAAAAAGATCTTTATAAAGCTTTGTATATTAGAGATAGCATGCATAATAAAGCCGGAATAGTAGCTAGTAATATATATCTATCAAAATATTATGCATACATTAAAGATACTATACAAGCCATTCAATATTCGAAAGAGGCGAATGTATTAGCTTATAAAATAAAAAATGGAAGCGACTACTTAAACTCTTTACAACTATTAGCTGACTTAGATCTAAAAAATTCAACAAAATATTTAGAACGATATATTCAGTACGATGATAGTTTAAGTACGGTTGAACGCAAAACATTAGATAAGTTTACACGAATAGAATTTCAAACCGATGAGTACATCGAAGACAACCAACGTTTGTCTGAGCAGAAACTTTGGATAACAGGCTCTGGAATTGGCGTTGTCTTAATTCTATCGCTCATCTATTTCTTAAAAGTCCAGCGCTCTAAAAATGAAAAGTTACTACTGGAAGCTGAACAACAGAAAGCCAATGAACAAGTCTATTTACTCACATTAAAGCAACAAGCTACTTTAGAGGAAGAGAAAGTACAGGAACGTAATCGTATTTCGCAAGAGTTGCATGATGGTATCCTTGGTCGTTTGTTTGGTACACGAATGGGCTTAGGTTTTCTTGATCTAGAAGGAGGAGAAGCCTCTAAAGAACAGCATCAATCATTCTTAGACGAGCTACAAGATATCGAGAAAGAGATTAGAGATGTGTCTCATAAATTAAGCGAAAACTTTAGTAACTCTGAAATCAATTTTACTACCATTATTGATCAGTTATTAAAAGATAAAAGTCAGTTAGGCAATTTTCAAACTGAATTAAATATCGACAAAAATATTTCCTGGAACGGAATTAATGAGATTATAAAAGTCAATGTTTATCGTATTGTTCAAGAATCTCTTCAGAATATTATCAAACACGCAAAAGCCAAACATGTAACATTAGGTCTATCTACAGATGAGAAACATTTAGATCTAATTTTAAAAGATGACGGAGTCGGCTTCTCAGTAAAAAAAGCAAAAAAGGGAATTGGATTAAAAAACATCCAATCCAGAGTTAAAAAATTAAAAGGAAATCTAGAAATAAATTCTGCTACGAATAAAGGAACCACACTTCATATTAAAATCCCCATACAATAATGAGCATGGAACCTAAAAACTATAATGTATTACTGATCGATGATCACCCACTAATTTCTGAAGCGTATAAAAGTGCTTTTAACTACATCAGTAAAGATGATAGCCGTTATTCTTTTACAATAGAAATGGCACATAATTGCGACACAGCTAGAGATCAAATTGAAAGTTATGTAGGAAAAGAGGAACAGTTAGACATTGTTTTTTTAGATATCAGCTTACCACCTTCTGAAGATGGAAAAATTCTTTCTGGTGAAGACCTCGGACTGAAGCTAAACAAAGAGCTTCCCGATACTAAAATCATTATTTCAACAACATTTAACGACAACTATAGAATTCATAGCATTTTCAGGAACATCAACCCTGATGGTTTTTTGATTAAAAATGATATTACCTCTCAAGAATTGGTGAGTGCTATTCTAACTGTACTTGAAGATCCTCCTTATTATAGTAAAACTGTGATGAAATTATTACGTAAACAAGTGTCCAGCGAATTTTTGTTAGACAATATCGATCGTAAAATTTTATTTGAGTTGTCCATTGGAACTAAAATGAGGGATTTACCAGACATCGTTCATCTTTCTATTCAAGGTGTTGAAAAACGAAAAAGACATTTAAAGCAGATATTTGACATTAAAAGTCCAGATGATAAAGAGTTAATTTTAGTTGCCAAAGAAAAGGGTTTTATTTAGAGAATGAAGTTGAAACTGAAATCGAAATTCAAGTTCAAGTTGAAGTTGAAGTTGAAGTTGAAAATATATTTACATTCTCATTCCTTCAACTTTTACATTCTATAATTTTAGTGATTCTGCGCTTTTCCTGCTCCGCTTGGAATACGAATATTTTCTACAATATCTTGAACTTCTATTGGAGGTTTTGCCGTAAACTTTGAAACTGTGATTGCCACAATGAAATTTACAATCATCGCTATGGTTCCAAATCCTTCAGGTGAAATTCCAAACCACCAATCGTCTTTTGAACCGCCTCCAAACCAATCGAACTTAAACTTCGTCATATAAAAGAGCATTATTAGAATACCTGCAACCATTCCTGCAATAGCTCCTTCTTTATTCATTCTTTTGTTAAAGATTCCTAGAACAATTATTGGAAAAAAGGACGCAGCTGCGAGTCCGAAAGCCAATGCCACGGTTGCGGCGACAAATCCTGGCGGATTCACACCAAAATATCCAGCGATACAAACTGCTACAACTGCTGACGCTCTAGCTGCTATTAGTTCTCCTTTTTCAGAAATATCTGGCTTGATCATTTTCTTAATTAAATCATGAGATACTGAAGAAGATATTACCAATAGTAATCCTGCTGCTGTAGACAATGCGGCTGCCAACCCTCCAGCTGCAACCAAGGCGATCACCCAACTAGGTAAATTGGCTATTTCTGGATTTGCTAAGACCATAATATCTCTATTAACATCCAATTCATTGAGCTCTTTATTGGCAACATATTGAATAACTCCATCTTGATTCTTATCTGTAAAAGTGATCAATCCTGTGGTTTCCCATTTCTTAAACCAGTCTGGCATATCTGCATACTGCTTATTACTCACTGTCTCTATCAAATTTGTTCTAGAAAATAATGCTACAGCTGGTGCCGTAGTGTATAACACAGCAATAAATAACAATGCCCAACCTGCAGATTTACGAGCATCAGCTACTTTCTTCACCGTGAAAAAACGCACAATTACATGAGGTAATCCTGCCGTACCCACCATCAAGGCTGCGGTAATCATAAACACATCTAAGGTTGTTTTACTTCCTGATGTATATTCTGCAAAACCTAATTCTCTGTGCAATCCATCTAATTTATCTAAGAGATATACGCCACTTTCATCAGCTCCACCAAACCCTAATTGTGGAATTGGATTCCCTGTCATTTGAATGGATATAAAGATAGCAGGAACCATAAAAGCAAAAATCAATACACAGTACTGAGCAACTTGTGTGTATGTAATTCCTTTCATTCCTCCTAAAACAGCATAAAACAAAACGATGATCATTCCAATGATAACTCCAGTAGTGATGTCAACTTCTAAAAATCTAGAAAAGACTATACCAACACCTTGCATTTGTCCAGCTACATAAGTAAATGACACTAACAATGCACAAAACACGGCAACACTTCTTGCTGTGTTGGAATAATATCGATCTCCTATAAAATCTGGGACTGTAAATTTTCCAAACTTTCTTAAATAAGGAGCTAAGAGTAATGCTAATAATACATAACCACCTGTCCATCCCATCAGATATACAGAACCATCATACCCTCCAAAAGAGATGATTCCTGCCATTGAAATAAATGACGCCGCCGACATCCAATCGGCTGCTGTTGCTAAACCATTAGCTAACGGAGATACTCCTCCTCCAGCTACATAAAAATCTTTTGTTGATAATGCTCTAGACCAAATAGCTATTCCGATATATAAGGAGAATGTAATTCCTACTAAAATCCAAGTCCATGTTTGAATACTCATTTGATTGCTATTTTAAAGTTCTTGATCTTCGTTAAACCCATGTTTCTTATCCAGTCTATTCATCAACCGTACATACACAAAAATCAAAATAACAAACACATAAATTGCTCCTTGTTGTGCAAACCAGAAACCTAATTTAAACCCTCCTATCCGAATGGTATCTAACTCTTCTCTAAATAATATTCCTGCTCCGAAGGAAACTAAGAACCAAATGATGAGTAGAATTAACAAATATCTTAGGTTGGTTTTCCAATAAGAATTCATAATAGTTTGTTTTTGAAGTTGTATAAAAATAACCTTTTTTGAAGAATATGAGATAAGATAAAATTATATTCGCTAAATGGATTTTGATTTACTCACGACTATCATTATTTCTAACTGGCACATTATTTTACTATTTTTTGTTGTTGCCATATTGTATTCTTCGGTTGGTTTTGGAGGAGGCTCAAGTTATCTAGCCATCTTAGCCCTCACTGGAATCATATACACACAAGTTCGTTCTACAGCTCTTTTATGCAATATCATTGTTGTCATTGGAAACGTTATTCTATTCCAAAAACAGAAATTGTACAATTGGAATAAAGTAATGCCCCTGGTTCTATTTAGTATTCCTCTGGCTTTTATTGGTGGTTACTTGCAAATCAGTCAGACCTTCTTTTTTATTCTTTTAGGACTGACACTATTCTTTGCTGCAATTACGATGTGGATTTCTAAGAGAATCATTTCAAAAGATGACACAGCAAAAGATTTAAGTTTGGTTAAGAATGCTAGTTATGGTGGATTTATTGGTTTTATTTCTGGTATGGTGGGCATAGGGGGTGGAATATTTTTAGCACCACTACTCCACTTAACACATTGGGATATTCCTAAAAAGATTGCAGCAACTGCAAGTTTTTTTATTTTGGTGAATTCTGCTAGTGGATTAATCGGACAGTATACAAATCCTGATTTTATTATTGATTGGAACCTAACTTCTATCTTATTAGTTACCGTTTTTATTGGCGGACAAATAGGGAGCAGAATTAGTACTACATTTTTTACACCAACACAGTTGAAAAAAGCGACAGCAATTCTAATTGCTTTTGTGAGTTTAAGAATTCTCTTGAAGTATCTTTTTTAGCTAACGGTTAGTGAAAATTAAAAAACTCCCTCCTCCTTTCTCTTTTCTTCTTATAACAAAACCTTTTCAACATAGTTAACAGTTTTTGAATATATTTGAGCTGCTATTTAAAAATCCAAATCAAAATTTATGGTAGGAATAATTTTTACTTTACTAATGCTTGTCTTATTGCAAGCTGTTTTAGGGTTTGACAACCTTTTATATATTTCTTTAGAATCTAAAAAAGCACCTATCTCGGATCAGAAAAGAGTTCGGAAAGTCGGGATTCTTATTGCTATTGCTTTAAGAATTGTATTACTTTTTGTACTGGTTTCTATTATAGATCTTTTTCAAGAACCTTTTGCTTTTTTGACAGGAGAAATAGAGAACGTTGTAAAATTCGCATTCAATGGACATAGCATTATTGTTTTACTTGGTGGAGGTTTTATCATATACACAGCTATTAAGGAGATTTGGCATATGATAGCTATTAAAGACCTTTCTCATGATGTTGAAGGAGATTCAAAAAGATCAAAATCTTCCAATGCAGTAATTGTAAGTATTGTATTAATGAATTTAGTCTTTTCATTTGATTCAATTCTAGCAGCTATTGGACTTACTAGTGAAATAGAGAATGAAACAACAGCTTTTATTGTCATGGCTATTGCCATTGTAATTAGCGGTTTGTTAATGTTATTTTTAGCAGATAGGATTTCTGCTTTCCTAGCCAAGAATAGAATGTATGAAGTTTTAGGACTCTTTATTTTATTCATTGTTGGAATCATGCTAGTTACTGAAGGTGGTCATTTAGCCCACCTTAAACTCTTCGGTAACGAGATTGTTCCTATGAGCAAAACTACATTCTACTTTGTGATTGGAATTTTAGTGATCACAGACATTGTCCAGGGTCGTTATCAAAAGAAGTTATTGAAACAGAAGGAAGAATAGCTATCTATTTGTTGACAGTTAGAGCTACAAACTCTCTTACTTCACATAATAAAAACAACTGTAAGTTTAATTGCTATTGAGAATATCTGCCTCTCAATTAAATAGTTGTTCCGAGTATTTTGTTTATTTTTTTATTAAAAAAACTAAACAATTAAAAAACATTTACTATCTTTAGATTGCACAATAAGTATTATTATTCATTAATAATTCACTAAAAACAAGTGTACTAACCACTGAACCCCCCTAGTCAGTGGTTTTTTTATGTCATTACGTAAAATCTAATTTTAAGAAATATTTAATACTTTGTTTAATCATTTTAACTTTTAATTAAACAAAATAAAATTTATACATACTACTTTTGTTTAAAATAAAACCAAGTATTATGAATATCAAAAATTTAATTCCAGTAATCTTAATCGCATTATTCGTTTCAGTGTCATCTTTCGCAAATAACAACACTGACCCTAAAAATGATAAAGAGATTGTAAAAAAAACGAATGAAAATGAAAAAACTATTGTTGGAGTAGCTGCAGCAAACAAAAACTTCACAACGCTTGTGGCAGCTGTTAAAGCAGCTGGCTTAGTAGACGTACTCAATAGTAAAGGTCCTTTTACAGTATTTGCTCCTGTAAATGCTGCTTTTGACAAGTTACCAGAAGGAACAGTAGCAACGCTATTAAAACCTGAAAACAAAAAAATGCTAACTGCCATCTTAACATATCATGTTGTCGCTGGAAAATTCAGTGCAAAAGATGTAGTAAAAGCAATTAAAGCTAATAAAGGAAAGTTTGTGATTAAAACCGTACAAGGAGGAAAATTAACTGCCTCTCTTAAAAACGGTAATGTAATATTAACTGATGCTAAAGGAAATACTTCAAAAGTTATTATTGCAGATGTAAATGCTTCTAACGGTATTGTTCACGCTATTGACAGTGTTGTAATACCTGAATAAGGAGTTTTGGTTGATTGTAGAAACCGCTACCTCCCCTGGTAGCGGTTTTGTTTTTATCTAAACTCAGGAATGCTATCTAATAGTCTTCCTTTTATCATTTGAATAATTCGCTTGTTGTATTCTGATGAAGACAAAGCATATTGATTGTATTCTTTCTCTGTAAAATGTCCAATGATCATCCCTAAAATAAAGTTCTTGTAAGATGCATCTCTCATACATGAGTTTTTAATATGAGTCTCTATTGCTTGGGTATTTAACTGAGGAAAATCAATCTTTCTTTTTTCTGATAATTTTTTGAATGATGCAATGAGTAAGTCATGTTGCATCTTTATAATTGGTCTCAATACATTATTTTGGAAGCTTTCAATCTCAGTGGTTCCAGGCTGAACTAAACCAGGAAGTTCTGGTCTCTTAGATGGCACCCTACTCTTACTCATCTAATAATTCTTTTAACTCAAACTCATAATCAAACTGTAAATCTTCGTGCAAAGTACTAATTGCTTTTTGCGTAAGTAGTATTTGTCTATGATAGACATTTGTTAAACGAGGACTTCTTTTAATTGAAGGAGTAAAGTTTTTTAACTTAGAACAGAAATGCAATAATAATTCGACTTCTGTTTCTTTTTTCTTAGAGTATCGAATGTATTTTTTTGTGAGCGTTAATATTTTCCGAACACTCTTCCTTATGTAGAAAAAACTCTTGGTATTGACCTCTTCAAAAAGTTGATCTTGTAAATCTTTTACACTCTGAATATACATTTCTTCATCATGTGATTCGAAAAGCAAATACGTAAGAAGTTCTTTGTTTTCTTTTTTGAATTTAGACAACCGTAAACATAACTCCACCAAATCTTGTGAAGAGCGATGATTTAATTCATCCTTTATTTTTTTGACGGTGACTGCCTTCATCTTATGAGTTTAGAAACGCTGTTACATTTCTCTCAATTCTATTCAATACATTTTCTGTATTAGCCTTTACAAAAGTATCTCCTGTAATCTGTTCGAACAATTCGATATAGCGATTTGAAATTTCTAAAATCTTCTCGTCAGACATTTCAGGAATCTGTTGTCCGTCTTTTCCTTGAAAACCATTTTCAATTAACCACTGACGAACAAATTCTTTCGATAATTGTTTTTGCTTCTCTCCTTTCGCTTGCCTTTCAGCATAACCATCTGCATAGAAATAACGAGATGAATCTGGGGTGTGAATCTCATCAATGAGAACAATTCTCCCATCCTTTGTTTTTCCAAATTCGTATTTAGTATCTACTAAAATCAATCCGCGTTTTGCAGCAATCTCTGTTCCTCTCTGAAAAAGTTTATGAGTATAGTCTTCTAGTACTATATAATCTTCTTCGGATACGATTCCTTTTGCAAGAATATCCTCTCTAGAAATATCTTCATCATGTTCTCCATTATCTGCTTTCGTAGATGGTGTAATAATAGGTGTTGGAAATTTATCATTCTCTTTCATTCCTTCTGCCATTTCCACTCCACACAACATTCGCTTCCCTGCATTGTATTCACGTGCAGCGTGACCCGACATATATCCTCTAATCACCATTTCTACTTTAAACGGATCACAAAGGTGTCCAACAGCAACGTTTTCATCTGGATTCGCGATTAACCAATTCGGTACCAAATCTTCCGTTTCTTTCATCATCTTAGTAGCAATCTGATTTAAAATCTGTCCTTTAAAAGGGATCTGTCTTGGCATAATGACATCAAAAGCAGACAATCGATCGGAAGCAATCATCACCAATGATTGATCATTGATATTATACACTTCTCTTACCTTTCCTTTGTATACAGATTTCTGATTTGGAAATTGAAAATTGGTTTCGTTAATGGTATTCATGTTACGCTATTTATGAGAAGGCAAAAGTAACTTTTTAAAAAGATTTTCGAGTTACTTTTTAATTCTTTTAATCTCTTTTATGTTATCGAGAATTGGTGTTGCTGTGACAATAGTTTCATCTTTTTTCACATAGAAAAAATAGATACTATTCTGCCCTATTTTTTTTACATTCAAAGATTTATTGTCCTTAAAAACCAACGTGTAATCCACTTTATGGTCAGCAGATTCTATTTTAGATTTCATTCCAATCCCCATACCTAAACGCATAGACAGGTAGAACAGGAAGAATAGAAAAGCCATCCCAATTAATAAGTTCTTTTTATTCTTAAGTGATTCTAAACGCTTTTCTGTTTTTTCTATGTTCGTAATCTTACGATACCATTTACGTTCCTTGTATTTATGAAACATATAAGGTGTAAGTTTTGTAATGTACAGATACATTAATGTGAACATCCCTCCAAGAAACAAACTCAACTTCCAACTATTCGTTAATAAACTTATAGGAGAAATTAATGCATCTAAAATCGTTGTAAAACTCAAATAAGAAACTCCTAGAATACCGTAAAACAGAGCATCACTTAAGATTCCTAAGATTAATAGGTATACGTAAGCAATGGATAGGAACTCTTGGACACTAATTTCTTTCTTAAGCATGTTACTCTGTTTCTATACTCTTGTATGCGGTAATAATTCGTTTCACCAATCGATGGCGAATTACATCTTTATCATCTAAATAAATCTGTGCAATTCCATCAATATCTTTTAACGCTAGTAATGACTCTTTCAATCCTGAAATTTGTTTCCGTGGCAAATCTATCTGCCCTGGATCTCCATTAATAATAAACTTCGCATTTTTCCCCATTCTTGTTAAAAACATCTTCATCTGATTATGGGTTGTATTCTGAGCTTCATCTAAAATCACAAACGCATTGTCTAATGTTCTACCTCTCATAAAAGCCAAGGGTGCAATCTGTATCACTCCTTTTTCTAAATGAGATTCTAGTTTTTCATGCGGAATCATATCGCGCAATGCATCGTATAGTGGTTGCATATATGGATCTAGCTTATCTTTTAAATCTCCTGGTAAGAACCCTAAATTTTCTCCCGATTCAACAGCAGGTCTTGTTAAAACAATTCTTCGCACTTCTTTTTCTTTCAATGCTTTTACAGCCAAGGCAACCGCAGTGTAGGTTTTACCAGTCCCAGCAGGTCCAACAGCAAACAACATATCGTTCTTTTGCATCATCTTCACCATTTTACGCTGATTTAATGTTTGCGCTTTTATTAGCTTTCCATTAACACCATGTATTAAAACATCTTTTGTGTTTGCAGAACTCTTTTCTTCTTTTCCAGTAGAAGTTAATAGTCTTTCGATACTGTTTTCATCTAATTTATTGTAACGGTTAAAGTACTTAATTAGCATTTCAAGCCGTTTTTCGAACTCGTCTAGAAGTTCCGCTTCTCCATAAATTTTTAGTTTTGATCCCCTAGCAACAATTTTTAATTTTGGGAAATATTTTTTCAACTGCTCAATCGTACTGTTGTGTGTGCCAAAGAAATCTTTTGGGTTAATTTCTGTAAGCTCAATAATGCGTTCGTTCAAATGTTTTCTTTTAGTTCGTTATTTATGAATAATTCAATCTAAAAATAGTGAATAAATTTTCAGAAATGCGTAGCTTTGTGTGAATATTTTGAGCAACTTTTACACATTTAATTAACAGCCAACTCCTTAATGTCGATTATCACATTAACTACTGATTTTGGAACGAAAGACCATTTTGTTGGTGCCGTAAAGGGAGCTATTTATTCTGAATTGCCAGAAGCTAAGATTGTAGACATTACGCATCATATTTCTCCATTTAACATTACGGAGACTGCTTATATTTTAAAAAACTCGTACAAGAGTTTCCCTGACGGAACCATTCATATTATAGGTGTAGATTCTGAGTTAAGTCCAGACAACAAACACATTGCTTTGGAATTAGACAATCATTATTTTGTTTGCCCTGACAATGGTTTGATCTGCATGATTACCAAGGACATTAAACCTACAAAGGTTGTAGAAATAAATATCCATGACCGCATAGAAAGTAGTTTTCCTGTATTAGATGTCTTTGTTCAAGTCGCTTGTTTTATATCTAGAGGAGGAAATTTGGGCGTTATAGGTAAAGAGATTTCTGGATATAAAGAAATGACAGAGATTCAACCTAAAGTCAATCAAGATCAGAATACCATTACTGGAGGCATTATTTACATCGATAATTATGGGAATGTAATTAGTAATATTAGTAGGAAATTATTTACTGAAGTTGGAAAAGGAAGAGATTTTAAAGTTTCTGCTGCTCGTTATACATTCACCAACATATTTAATAAGTACAACGAAGTTGTGAATCCTGAGGTATCTGACATCCGACAATTTGATGGAAATCGATTGGCAATCTTTAATTCAGCTGGATATTTAGAAATTGCAATCTACCGAAGTAATTTAAAAACTGTAGGAGCCGCTTCAACATTATTAGGGTTGGATTACAGAGATACTGTAACCATTGAATTTTTATAAAACATTTATGCTAGTCCGAATTGTAAAGATGAGTTTTCATCCAGAGCATATAGAAACCTTTCTAGAAAATTTTGACAAAAAGAAAGAATTCATACGAAAAAGCGCTGGCTGTCGTTTATTAGAATTGTATAGAGAACAGAAAGATGGAAACATTTTCTTTACGTATAGCTATTGGGATTCTGAAGATGACTTAAACAACTATAGACATTCAGATTTATTTAAAGGTGTTTGGGCTGAAACCAAGATTTTGTTTAACGACAGACCTCAAGCATGGAGTGTAGATAAAGTAGTGTCTTTACAATGATCATTGAACAATGAACAATGATCAATGAACAATGATAAGAGACAATTGATAACTGATAACTGATAACCGATAACTGATAACTGATAACTGATAACTGATAACTGATAACTGAATAACGAATGTTTGCCATTTTAAAAAAAGAATTCAACTCGTTTTTTGCTTCGCCAATTGCCTACTTGGTGATTGGAGTGTTCTTACTGGTCAATGGCTTATTCCTTTGGGTTTTTCAGGACGACTTTAATATTCTAAATGCTGGTTTTGCAGACATCAATAACTTTTTCTATTTAGCCCCTTGGGTACTACTCTTTTTGATTCCTGCGATTACCATGAAAACTTTTGCAGACGAATTTAGCACAGGAACTATTGAAATTTTAAAAACGAGGCCTATTACAGATTGGCAAATTGTTTTAGGAAAATTTTGGGCAGCACTCTTACTTGTTTGCATAGCCATTATTCCAACATTTGTATACGTTTACTCTGTCTCCCATCTAGGAAGTCCTGCTGGAAATATAGACATGGGAAGCACCATTGGTTCTTATATTGGGTTGCTTTTATTATCTGGAGCCTATGCAGCAGTTGGCTTGTTTACCTCTACCCTTTCTAAAAATCAAATTGTCGCTTTTTTATTAGGAGTACTCATTGTATTCTTTTTGTATTACGGTTTTGATGCTATTTCAAGTTTGTTTGGAAGCTCTAGTTATACCGTTCAGTTATTAGGAATGAATGAACACTTTAAAAGTATTAGTAGAGGTGTGATCGACACACGCGACATTATATACTTCGTCAGTATCATTGTTTTCTTTTTATTCATCACTAAGCAAAAACTAAGCAATGAATAAGAAGATAAAACATAGCATTTTATTGATCGCTGGGTTGTTGATTTTAAATTTCGCAAATCAAGGGTTCTATCAGCGATTCGATCTAACACAAGACAAACGATATACCTTATCTGAAGTTACTTCTTCTATTATTGAAGATATTGACCGACAACTAATTGTGCGTGTTTATTTGGAAGGCGAATTCCCTTCTGAATTTAAACGTTTGCAAATTGAAACACGCCAGTTTTTAGAAGAGTTACGAGCAAAGAACTCGAAAGTTAAAATACAATTCATCAACCCCGATAGTCAAAGAGAACGTTTGGTGAAAGCAGGAATGACGCCTAGTCAATTGACTGTTGAAGAAGATGGGAAATTATCAAATGCAATTATCTTTCCTTGGGCAGAGATCGATTATAAAAATAAAACAGAGATTGTTTCTCTTTTGCCTAATAGTATTGTGCAGTCACAAGAACAGCAATTAGAGCTAGCTATTGAAAATCTCGAATTTTCATTTACCAATGCCATTAGCATTATCTCTCAAAAGAACACTAAAAAAGTAGCTGTCTTAACAGGGAATGGCGAGTTAGAAGATATTCAAGCCTACTCTTTCTTAAAAGAAGTAACAAAGAAATATCGATTAGCGAAATTCACCTTAGACTCTGTACAAGCGAATCCACAGAGATCTTTACAAGACATTCAGTCATTCGATTTAGCAATTATATCCAAACCAACACAAGCATTTACTGAAGAGGAAAAAATGGTTTTGGATCAGTTTATTATGAACGGTGGAAAAACCTTGTGGATGTTAGACAATGTACAAGCGGATACCGACAGTTTGTTTAACGGAGGGAAAATGTTAGCTTATCCTAGAGATTTGAATTTAACAGATCAGCTGTTTTCTTACGGAGTTAGAATCAACACCACTTTGATTCAAGATTTATACGCAGCTAAAATTCCATTAGCAACAGGGAACATTGGGAATCAAACGCAATTCCAAAACCTTCCTTGGTTCTACCATCCTTTAGTTGGAGGAAATACAAACCATCCAATTACAAAAAACATGGTTCCTGTTCGGTTACGATTTGCAAATCAGATTGATACTTTAAAAAACAACATTAAGAAAACACCTCTCCTGGTAAGTTCCTTACTAACCAGAAAAACAGGAACTCCTAATTTCATTGAATTACAAAGCATTGCAAAAGAACCTACAAAGCAAGAATACCAATCTGGATATCAATTATTTAGTGTTTTATTGGAAGGCGAATTTAAGTCGATGTATGCGAATAGAATCAAACCTTTTAAAGGTTCTTTTAAGGACAAGGGCGTACAAAATAAAATGGTCGTTGTTGCAGACGGAGATATTGGCCGGAATCAAATATTAAAAAGACAACCTTATGATTTATCTGTAGACAAATGGACTGGTGAGCAATTTGGAAACAAAGAGTTTTTATTGAACGCTGTTGATTACCTACTAGATGATTCTGGTCTCATTGACCTAAGAAACAAAACGCTACAAATTAATTTACTTGACAAGCAAAGAGCATTCAAAGAAAGAACCTTCTGGCAGTTTATCAATGTTGCCTTGCCATTGCTTTTACTCTTTGGATTTGGAATCGTTTTTAATTACTTGAGGAAGCGGAAGTATTCATAATGATAGTGCAAGGATATACATTAAGTCCATTGATTGAGATTATTCTTAAACAAGAAATAAATTTCAATAATAAAATTGTTGAAATCGATAAATGGGATCCTAACAAAGAGCATGTATTCATTATGCTTGAGAAACCTTTCAAAAAAAAGTATCATATAGAGGGATTAAAGTATTTGAACGTAAATGATCCTCATTACTGGAAAGAAGAATATCAAGATCCCAATTTTCAACAAACAATAGCTTGCAAGTTTTAAAAATCGAAATGCCATTTCGAGCCTGCCTTGTTGGCAGACAGGCGTAACGAAGTGAACTTGCCTACTGCAAGCAGGGTCGAGAAATCTAAAATACAGAGATTCCTCCACTATGCTTCGACATACTACGATAAACTCAGTACAGAAGCTCAGCACAGGCGGTCAATAAATTATACTATATCTATTTACACTCCTATAGTCCCCTCAAGGGGACACTTTATAACTTCCCTCCTTGCGCCTGTCTGCCGACAAAGGCAGAGAGGGATTGAGGGAGGTGTTTAACTACAGATTCAACAAATTATCATGAATAAACTGATACTCTAAAGTGTCTTGTAATTTCTGAGAGCTTATTACTTTATATTTTAGTTCAGGAGCTTCTTCGAATTCAGGAACATCATACCCCAAACTATGTTTCGCATTGGTGTAGAATTCTTTTCTAGTTGGATGATGATTAGAACATGCATTTAATGTGGTATTCCAACAATTTTGGTTGATAATCTCATGGATAATCTCAATACAATCTTCTTGATGAATCATATTCACAAACCCATTGGGTTGTGGGATTTTTCGTCCGCCTTTAAACCAGTTCCCTGGATGTCTTTCTCCTCCAAACAATCCTGCAAAGCGTAATATCGTGGTTTCGAAAGATGCATTGCTTCGAAATAAACTCTCTATTTCATATAAGGGTGTTCTCAACGTTTCATTCTCTTCTGTAACCACAGAATTAGTACTTGGATATACAGAAGTTGAACTGATAAAAATAACTTTTTGAATGGTAGACACTTCTATTTGTTGAATCAAGTTTTCAAATGCGTCAATATCTTTAGAAGTAATGGCAATGATTAAAATATCACTGGATAAGAAAACATCAAATTCTTCGTGTTCTGAAATATTGACGAGATAGGATTCTATTCCTAAGGAATCTAATATGGCTAATTTTAATTCAGAAGTTGTAGAACCCTTTACAGAAAATTCATCTTCTACTAAAGAAACTGCTAGTGGTTTACCTAACCATCCACAACCTAAAATGCTAATTTTTTTCATACTCTTAAGTAAAAATAAGGTCTCGACTGCGCTCGACCAAACATTCAATTACAGTATATTACTTATCCTCACAAGGTGAGTCATCGCAACAATTGTCGTCCTTCACCAACTTACAACTCACAACGGCTAACAAAGCTCCCAATATAGGTGCAACCATATACAACCACAGTCCTTGGATGTTCCCTGAAACAATGTTAGGTCCTAAAGAGCGAGCTGGATTCATAGATGCATTGGTAATTGGTCCTGCAAACAGTGCCTCTAACATCACCACTCCACCTACTGCAATCCCTGCAATAATTCCAATTTCTTTACTTCCTGTAGATACATTGATAATAACCACCATTAAAAAGAAGGTCAGTAATAGTTCTAAAACAAAGGCTCGCCAGACATCTACTGTTGGTATGGTAGAACCGAGAAATTCACTGGTTGGAAAAAGAAACCATAGGATTAAACTCGCAGCAAAAGCACCAGCTACTTGAAAGAAAATATATTTTGGTACTTCTTTCCAAGAAAACTTCTTTGCATAGGCAAAAGCAATAGA
This sequence comes from Flavobacteriaceae bacterium, assembly GCA_049115595.1. Classification (GTDB taxonomy): domain Bacteria; phylum Bacteroidota; class Bacteroidia; order Flavobacteriales; family Flavobacteriaceae; genus Polaribacter. The sequence goes on along the minus strand of JAGDZS010000002.1, from coordinate 367,526 downwards.
CACAGCAGGATTAAAATGTGCTCCAGAAATTTCTCCAAAAGCATAAATCATTGCCATTACAATCAACCCCCACGTAATTCCAATACCGACATGAGTTACATCTCCGCCAGTTACCTCATTAATTGTCATCGCCCCAGCACCACAAAAAATCATGGCAAAAGTTCCTATAAATTCAGCAATATATTTCTTCATAATTCCTGCAAAGATACATTTGTTTATGTAAAGTCTTCATTATGTTTTATCATGACAACAAAAGGCTTTAATACTAATGAACTATGTTAATTTTAAATAAAAAAATAACATTATTTAGTAAGATATAACTATATGGAAAGCTACCTTCTAAGATACCTAGAATGATAATTTTTTTGTAACTTTCAATTCTAAATTTTAATATCTAGAGGTGCTTATAAAAGAAAAAATATCAATTGAAAATTTTGAAGATAAAAAATTCAAAGTAAGACTTATAGAATCTAAAAAAGATACAGAAGCTGCATTCACCCACTATTTACATAATCATAAAAATGGTGTTTCTCAATACTACAAACCTGACGCAATAGAGCATGTTAAAAACTTATTTGAGTATAAATTTCCTGAAAAAGAAATATCAAATATTATTGCTGAAGAAGCATTACAATATTTAATTTTTCAAAAAGAAAACATTCCTTTCCCTGCTCCAAAAAAACCTGAATTTAAATTTATTGATTTATTTGCAGGTATTGGTGGATTTAGATTGGCATTTCAAAATTTAAAAGGAAAATGTGTATTTACAAGTGAATGGGACAAATATTCAAAACAAACCTATCGAGCTAATTTTGGAGAAGTTCCATTTGGTGATATTACGAGAAAGGCAACCAAGAGTTATATTCCAAATGGATTTGATGTTTTATGTGCTGGGTTTCCTTGCCAAGCATTTTCAATTGCTGGAAAACGTGGCGGATTTGAAGATACAAGAGGAACATTATTTTTTGATGTAGCTGAAATTATTAAAGAGAAAAAACCTAAAGCTATTTTTTTAGAAAATGTAAAAGGTTTAAGAAGTCATGACAAAGGAAAAACTTTAACGACAATTTTAAATGTTTTAAGAGAAGATTTAGGATATTTTGTTCCTGAACCGCAAATAATAAATGCGAAAAAATTTGGTGTTCCACAAAATAGAGAAAGAATTTTTATAGTTGGCTTCAAAAAAGATTTAGGAATTACAGATTTTGAATACCCTAAGCCAATCAAGAAAGAATATACTATTGAAGACATTTTAGAAAACGAAACTGTTTCTGTAAAATACTACTTATCTGAAACATATATAAACACTTTAAGAAATCACAAAGCAAGACACGAAAGTAAAGGTAACGGTTTTGGTTATGAAATAATTCCAAATAATGGAATAGCAAATGCTGTAGTTTGTGGAGGAATGGGAAGGGAAAGAAATTTAGTTTACGATTTTCGATTAAAAGATTTTACACCAGTAACAAATATTAAAGGCGAAGTTAATAAAGAAGGAATTCGTAAAATGACACCTAGAGAATGGGCTCGCTTACAAGGTTTTCCTGATCAATATCAAATAATAGTTTCTGATGCTCAAGCATATAAGCAGTTTGGAAATTCCGTTGCAGTTCCTGCAATTCAAGCAACTGCTAAAAAAATTATTGAAAAACTTAAAACTTTATGATTACTGGAAATAAAGGTGAATGGAGTGAGATTTATACACTTTTTAAACTACTTGGTGATAAACAATTATACCTTGGAAATAAGGACATTGAAAAACTAGAAGGGATAGTTTATCCGATTTTAAGAGTTTTAAGAACAGAAAATAATGGGGCTTTTGAATATTCAATTAAAGATGAAATTATATTAATATCTGGTACAAAAGAAGTTTTAAAAATTCCTGTTTCTGAATTTAAAGAAAAAGCAAAGTTCTTACTTGAAAAAATTAAGACTAATAAAGAAAGAACATTTTCAGTACCAGAAATTGAGACTTTCATGCAGTCTATTAATTGCCTCTCTTTAAAAGCTAGTTCAACTGCCAAGACTGATATTACGATTGTAGTTCACGATCAAAGAACAAATCAACAACCTACTTTGGGTTTTAGTATCAAATCACAATTAGGTAGCCCTTCCACTTTATTAAATGCAGGAAAAACAACTAATTTCATTTTTAAGATAACTGGAAACATTGATAATACAATAATAGACGTTATTAATTCAATGGTCATGAAAAGAGGTGAAAAAGAATCAGCTGACTTAAAAGGTAGAGTTAAATCAATCTCTGATAACAATTGCGGTCTTAATTTCTTTAAAAGTGAAAGGCAAGTTTTTTCAAATAATTTAATTTTAATAGATAGTAAATTACCAGAAATATTATCTCAAATTGTTTACGAATTCTATACGGGTGATAAATCAAAAATTGTCGATTTAGTAAAAAACATAACAACTAAAAACCCTTTGAAATTTGACATTACTAACGAACATAAATTTTACGATTATAAAATCAAACGATTTTTAACAGATGTAGCTTTAGGAATGATGCCTTCTAAAGTTTGGACTGGTCAATATGATGCGACAGGTGGATATTTGATAATTAAAGAAAATGGTGATATTTTATGTTACCATATCTACAATAGAAATGAATTTGAAAACTACTTATTTAATAACACAAAATTAGATACAGCAAGTTCTAGCAGGCATGATTTTGGAAAAATTTATCAAGAAAACGGAGAATTATATTTTAAACTCAACTTACAAATACGTTTCATAAAATAAAATTTGAATAAAATGAAAAAAATCTCTTTACTATTCCTTTGCTTATGGATTGTCAGTTGTTCTAAAACTGAAGTGAATGTCGATTCGTTATCTGAACAAGAGCGATGGGACTACAGAGCCGAGAACACAGAAATTATTCGAGATGATTTTGGAGTTCCTCACATCTACGGGAAAACAGATGCTGATGCTGTATTTGGCATGTTATATGCACAATGTGAAGATGATTTTAATCGAGTGGAACGAAATTATATATGGGCCATTGGTCGTTTGGCGGAAGTTGAAGGAGAGAGATCATTGTACAGTGACCTTCGTGCTCGATTGTATATGACCAAAGAAGAAGCAATTCAGAATTATGAAAACAGTCCGAAGTGGTTACAAGACTTGTGTATCGCTTTTGCGGATGGAATCAATTTCTACTTAAAGAATCATCCTGAAGTAACACCAAAACTGCTCACTCATTTTGAGCCTTGGATGCCGATGTATTTTAGCGAAGGTTCTATTGGTGGTGATATAGAGCGTGTTTCTACTTCTAAGATCGCACGATTTTACGCACAGCAACATGGTTTAAAAAAGCTTGCCGTTCATGATGGATTGATTCGATTAAAAGACGATGAACCTAGAGGTTCTAATGGTTTTGCCATTGGTGGAGAGAAAACAAAATCAGGAAATGCCATGCTATTGATTAATCCACATACTTCTTTTTTTTTTAGAGGAGAGTCGCATGTTGTGAGTGAAGAAGGATTAAATGCTTATGGAGCAACAACTTGGGGACAGTTCTTTATCTACCAAGGATTCAATGAAAAAACTGGGTGGATGCATACTTCAACAGGGACAGACATTATCGATGAATTTGAAGAAACTATTGTTAAAAATGAAAAAGGATTGCATTACAAATACGGCGAAGAATTAAGACCTGTTGATTCTGTTAAAGTGAGTTTAGATTATAAAACAACAAATGGGAAAGCTTCAAAGAGTTTTACCATGTACAGAACACATCACGGTCCAATTACTCATGCATCAGGAGACAAATGGATCTCAACCGCTTTGATGTGGAGCCCTATAAAAGCTTTAGAACAATCATTTACGAGAACTAAGAAATCAAATCATACAGAATTTCATGAAATGATGGATATTAGAACCAACTCTTCTAATAATACTGTTTATGCGGATGCGGATGGAACGATTGCATACTACCACGGAAACTTTATTCCAAAAAGAAATGTAAAGTATGATTACACCAAGCCTGTTGATGGAAGTAATCCAGATACAGATTGGAACGGGTTGCATGATTTAGATGATAACATCTTTGTAAAAAATCCGCCAAACCATTGGATTCAGAACTGTAATTCAACACCATTTACTTCTGCTGCTGAATACAGTCCTAAAAAAGAAGACTACCCGAATTACATGGCCTCTTTCCCTGAAAATTTTAGAGGTATACACGCAATTCCTTTATTGAAAAAAGCAGAAAACTTAACATTAAACTCTTTAATAGGATTGGCATATGATCCTTATTTACCTGGAGCAGACAAACTAATTACAGGCCTAATAGAAGCTTCAAAAAAATCACCCGTAAAGTCTTCCGAGGCAAAAGAAGCAATCGAATTATTAAAAAAATGGGATTTTAAAGTTGAGATAAATTCAATAGAAATGACACTCACTCAATTTTATCTTAATGCATATTATCGCTCTGGAAAAGTACCAAGAAGTAATGCTGGAAAAAGAGTTTCTAGATTAGAGCGATTCGAATACATGAGCAACACTTCTTCTCCAAAAGAGCGTTTAACAATTTTTGAAGAAAGCTTGAAAAAACTGAAAGAGGATTTCGGTTCTTGGAAAACTCCTTGGGGCGAATTTAATCGTTACCAAAGGAATGATGGGAAAATTCGACAAGACTTTGATGATAATAAACCAAGTATTGGTGTAGGATTGGCATCTGGAAGATGGGGAGCCTTGGCTTCATACGGAACTCGTTTTGGAAACAGAACCAAAAGACAGTACGGAACATCAGGAAACAGCTTTGTGGCTGTGGTTGAGTTTGGCGATAAGGTAACAGCAAAGACTATGTTGGCTGGTGGTCAGAGTAGTGATCCAAGTTCACCTCATTTCAGCGATCAATCACAACGATATGCAGACGGAAACTTTAAAGATGTTGCTTACTATAAAGAGGATGTGTTAAAACGTTCTAAAAAAACATACCATCCTGGAAAGGAAAAGTAGCAGAAGCTTTTAAAGCTTTCAATTAATCCTTATTTTTACAAAACTTAAAATAAACAAATCAACAATGAAGAAATTATTTTTAATCGCATGTATTGTAGCTTTTACTTACACAGCTAACGCACAAATTACAACACCTCAACCAAGTCCTTTCTCTAAGATTGAGCAAAAAGTAGGGTTGACAGATGTTACTTTAGAATTCTCTAGGCCTGGAATGCGTGGAAGAACCATTTTTGGAGACTTAGTTCCTTTTGGAAAAGTATGGAGAACTGGAGCCAATGCAAATACAAAAGTTACATTTAGTACAGATGTTACTGTTAACGGACAAACATTAAAAGCTGGATCGTATGCAATCTATACCATTCCTAACAAAGATAAATGGGAAGTGATGTTATATGCTGATTCAAACAACTGGGGAAACCCTAGAAAATGGGATGATGCAAAAGTTGCTGCTAGATCTTCTGTTGATGTACTTACCATGCCAATGAAAATTGAAACGTACACAATGACATTTGATGACCTTACAAACAACTCTGCTGTCATTGGAATCTTATGGGAAAACACATATGTAGGACTTCAGTTTGAGGTACCAACTAGCAAAGGTGTAATGGCCTCTATTAATAAGACAATGGCTGGACCTTCTCCGAATGATTATTATGCTGCGGCTGTTTATTACAAACAAGAAGGAAAGGATATGGCACAAGCTGCTAAGTGGATTGACAAAGCTGTTGAAATGACAAAAGAGCAACCTCGTTTTTGGTATTATAGACAACAATCTTTAATCCATGCAAAAGCTGGAAATAAAAAAGGAGCGATTGCTGCTGCTAAAACTTCTTTAAAATTAGCGAAAGAAGCTAAGAATGCAGATTACGTAAAAATGAATACTGACTCTCTAAAAGAATGGGGAGCGAAATAAATATAAAAGTAAAAATGTAAAAGGCTAAAGTAAGGAGAAAGTATATTTACTAATTTCCTTTTAACTTTAAAATTTAGAGTTTTACATTTTGAATTAAAAAAAGAAAGGCATTTGAGAATCTCAAATGCCTTTCTTTTTTGTTCTATATATTAATTGTCTTTGCGAATGTAGCGAAGCAATCCGTATACTTTAAGTAAGTAATTCACAGATTACTTCTTCCGCCAAGACGGAATCGTAAAGACATTCCTTTTAGACTTCTTTGTTTTTATTTTCGTAAATCAACTCTCATCGTGATCATTGAAGGTTTCATACCAGCCTTTTCATAGGCTCTAATGGCCATAGGGTTATCGGGATACACTTCCAATCGTACTTCATAGATTCCTCTTGCTAGCGACCATTCGTACAAATAATCCATGATCTTTTTATTGACTCCTTTACCTCTATACTCTGGTTTCGTAAACATAAATCCTAAATAAGAGAATTCATCAAATTGAGCATACTCCTTTGCTTTTAAAACTTTTGCATATCCTACTCCTATCAACTCGTCATTTTCAACAGCTACAACCAATTCAACATTTTCATCATTGATTAAAAAAGGAAGGTCATAATAATGTGTTTTCTCTCTTTTCAATGTTTCATCCATAGGTCTTTCTGCATCAATAACTCCTTGTTCAAATTCCAAGAGAACAGGAAGATCATCCATTGTTGCTTGGCGAATTTTCATTATGAGTCTATTGATTTAATCGATTCACCACTTTTTTTAGGCATCATAAATTGAATCGCAAAAGCTAAAAACATAACAATAAAACACCCAATTATGTTTAACGATAAATAAGGCAATACATCTAAATAGTAAATGTAAAAAATCATCAATTGAGTAATTATGGCAGCAACAAATACAGCATTCCCTTTGATACGTTTAAAGAAAAAAGCTAGTAAGAAAATTCCTAATACATTACCATAGAAAATAGACCCTATAATATTCACTAACTGAATTAAGTTTTCTGCCAAGTTTGCAAAACACGCAATTATAATAGCGACTACTCCCCAACCTAGCGTAAACCACTTTGTCATTTTTACTAAGTGAGCCTCACCTTTATCTTTTTTCATGTTTCTACTATATAAATCTATTGATGTAATAGTAGCCAAAGCATTAATTTCTGAAGCAGTAGAAGACATAGCTGCAGACAATATAACTGCAAGTAACAACCCTATCAGACCAGTTGGTAAATGATTTAAAATAAACCTAATAAACATATAATCTCTGTCATTAGTCTTAGTATCCTTTGCTGCTTCACTGTACAATGCTTTTAAATCTTTAGACTTTTGTTCAAATAATTTACTCTCTGGATTTAACTCTTCAACCTCATTCTTTAATTTGTTATATTGGTTATTATAATCTGGATCTATAGCACTTTTTATTAAAAATTTAGATTCTGATCTATACGTTTTCTCTAGGCTATCAAGTTTAAATAATTTCGATTTCAAAGCATTCGTCTTATTCTTTGAGTATGCCAGACCTATATTTTGTTTTTCTGTAAAAAGTATATTTTGTTTTTCTTGTAGTTTTCTATATTCATCTCCATATTCAGAAGTTAAAACCGTTTTTGTAGATGAATCAATAAAGTTTAAAGGAGCTTGATTAAATTGATAAAAGACAAATACCATTACTCCAACCAATAGAATAAAAAATTGCATCGGCACTTTTAGCATCCCATTAAATAACAATCCCATTTGCGTTTCTTTAACAGATCTACCTGACAGGTATCGTTGCACTTGACTTTGATCTGTTCCAAAATAAGACAGCATTAAAAAAGTACCTCCAATAATTCCTGTCCAAATGGTATATCGATTGTTTAAATCAAAAGAAAAATCTAAAACTTCCATTTTCCCTGTTGCACCAGCAATATCTATAGCATCAGAAAAAGAAACTTCCTTAGGTAATAAACTAATCACTATAAATAATGCTGCAAACATTCCTGCAAAAATGACAAACATTTGTTGCTTCTGTGTAACTGTAACGGCTTTGGTTCCTCCAGAAACTGTATAAATAATTACCAGAACACCTATCACTATATTCAATGTAACAATATTCCATCCTAAGACAACAGATAAAATAATAGCGGGTGCAAAAATGGTAATTCCCGCAGCCAACCCTCTTTGAATTAAAAAAAGGATTGCTGTTAAGCTTCTAGTTTTTAAATCAAACCTATTTTCTAAAAACTCATAAGCAGTATAAACCTTAAGTCGATAATACAATGGAATAAATACCAAACAGATAATTACCATGGCTATAGGCAATCCAAAATAAAATTGTACAAACCCCATACCGTCAGAGTAAGCTTGTCCTGTAGTAGAAAGAAAGGTAATTGCACTTGCTTGAGTTGCCATCACAGACAAACCTATGGTCCACCATTTTGTATTATTACCTCCTTTTATATAATCTTTTACTCCACTATTATTTTTTCTGGTCTTGTATACCCCATAAAAAACAATAAATAGTAAGGTTGTTGCAAGAACCACCCAATCTAACACTTGTAAACCTGGTACATTCATAACTTAGATTGCGAAAATTTTAGTGATTAAATAAAAAAAGATGATGTAAATTAAATTGGCGATTAATACTACTGTATATACTTTTCTCCAAACAGGTTTATCTTCAGTCATATTCGTTTGATTATTTTGGATTCTTTACTTTCATGGTGACAAAACAAACTAATTGTTTATCAGTTGTATATTTTAAGTCAGCAAGAAAAAATTGATCTCTTTGTTCAATGAATCGTTTCATTCTTGCTCCTGTGTGTTGTTTAAAATGAATATCATATGCTTCAGGTTTCGCTCCAAACACCTGAGTATGAATATGTCTATTGTCTCCTGAAGTTGCATAACTTCCTGGAAGAATTGTTTTAACAAACAATCTTCCTTCTTCATCTGTAAATCCTTGAGCTCTTATTCTAGCTGTTCTTTCATCATTGGTCACCTCCGAATTGTAATTTCCGTCATTGGATGTTTGATACAATAATACTTTTTGGTCTTTCAGTGGAGTCAACCCTTCTTTATTTACAAAGGTCAAACAAATCAATAGTTTTTTTCCTGGCTCGCTCTCTTTTGTCATTTGCAGCGTTGCCGAATTCGGAATGCTTTGAAATTCTTTCAACAACTCCTTTTCTTTAGAATTCATTGTACCAATTGTCTCTTGTGCTGAACAAGAAATCAGAAAGAATACTCCGAATCCAAAGAGAAGCTTTTTCATGACTACTGTTTTATTTTATCTTCTTTCTTGATATTCTCTTTCCCAATAGACAATATGTTAGCGAATAATTTATACGCACCAGGAACTCCAGCTGGTAACTCCCTAAAGAAACTTAGTCCTGTATAAATATAGTTTCCTTTTCCATATTTAGCGACTAACAAGCTTCCTTTTTTCTCTGTTTCACCCTTATCATTCATTGACAAGATAGGTGTATATTCAGAACTCCAAGTGCTAGGAAAATACAATCCACGCTCTTGTACCCATCCTTCAAAATCTTTCTCAGTAATGGCATTCGGAAAGTTCATTACAGAATGATTCTTTGCTACTATTTTTACTTTAGCATTCTCATCAGTTACACGATCTCTCGATAATTTTAAATCGTACGGAGCTCCCACATCTACTCTTCTATTGGTATTGTATTGCACAACCATATTACCTCCTTCTTTCACATAATTCAATAAGAATTTCTGTTTGTATTTTAAGGTAGAGACTGTATTGTATGCTCTAATTCCAACCACCACAGCATCGAATTGTTTTAAGTTTCCTTCATTAATTTCTTCTGGATTAATCATTTTTACTTTATACCCTATTTGCTCTAAGCTTTCTGGGACAACATCTCCTGCTCCTTTGATATAACCAATAAAATTCCCTCCTTTTTGGATGTTCAATCGAACCACTTTCGCTTCAGAATTTAAAAGAACTGATTGTTTTGGGATATGATTGTAAGTAATCTCTACTAATTCTTTGTCATATCTCTTTCCATCAATCATTACGAAAGCCTTGATCTTTCCTTCAGACTCATTGCTAGAAGGTGTTACCGTAAATTCATGCGTTTGCTCATCCCTCTTTTGATCTATAGAAATATCTTTAAACTTCGGAGAAACTGTCCATCCTTCAGGAACCTCTAATGAAAGTGAACCGCTCACTTTATTTGCTCCTGACCTTACAGCCACTGAAATTGTTTTCGACTTGTTCTCTGGAAAAAGAATCACTTTCTCTTTCAGTTTCGTTGTCACTCTCGGTAAAATTTCAAAAGGATCGTATAGTTCTCCTTTGTCTCTTTTAGAATACCTACGAACTACATTTTTGGTAAAGACAATATTTTGCTCTTCAATATTTATAATGAATTCTACTTTTAAGGTTCTATCTGTCTCAGGGTTTCCTATGATTTTTTGATTCGAAACGTTATACATTCCTAAAGACCAATTATTCTTTAACCAATAAGGATCAGAATAAGCTAAGTCATCAATTGTAAATTTCTTTCTAATCTGTACTCGTTTGTTGTTCTCTAATTGAACTTCTGGTTGTTCTACCAAAGTAACTGGGTTTCCTGTAATTCGGTATGAATCAAAGTATGTAGATGCATTACTTCTGCTCAATACTTCAATACTTAATTCGATTTCCGAATTCGGAACTGCCGAAGAACTATTTGCTGAAGCCTCTAAATACAAACCTGCACAAGCTTCAATAATTGTAGTAATCTGCTCTAGTTTTATCGTTCGCCAATGTGCGTCCTCTAACAATTGAATTTTGCGATATGCTTTCACCAATTCTGGTAAATGACTTGAAGGGTTTACAAAATTAAAATTCTTTTCAATTTTATATAAAATATCACCGATCTCTCCACCGCCCTTCACACGATTCCAAGTGGTATTGATTCCTGCGAATAAATCTTTTTTATCTTTAGGTTGCTCTCCTTTTAAGAACTCTACATATTCAGGCTGACTTCCTCTACTTGTTAATCTTCCAAATCCTTGACATAAATGCTGACTGCTGGCTATAGAAGCAATTTCATTGTTAGACATTCCTTTTAACGGATAGTAAACACCCACATCCATAGACATGAATTTCGGATTGTCTTTTGTTGCTTCGGCAAACTTTTCTTGACTTCCGTAAAACCACCAAGACGTATTAAAAAACAAACGTTTGGGTTGCCAAGTGCTTGTTAATGCTAATTGCTCTGGGAACTTCGTTTTATCATTTACCAAATCAAATGCTTCCATACTAAGCATGGCTGAAGTCGTATGATGTCCGTGATTAGTTCCTGGTGTTCTATGATCAAAACGATTGATAATTACATCAGGTTTAAATGTTCTAATGGTCCAAACAACATCGCTTAGTACTTTTTCTTTGTCCCATATCTCTAAAGTTTCATCGGGATGTTTAGAATATCCAAAGTCGTTGGCTCTCGTAAATCGTTGCTCTCCACCATCCACTCTTCTGGCAGCTAATAATTCTTGTGTACGAATAACACCTAACAATTCTCTAATTTCTGGGCCAATTAAATTCTGACCTCCATCTCCTCTTGTCAATGATAAATATCCCGTTCTTGCTTTTACGTGATTTGCTAAGTAGGAAATAAATCGTGTATTCTCATCATCTGGATGCGCCGCTAAATAGAGTGCAGTCCCTAGAAAGTTAAGCTTTTGTAGTTGAGCATAAATTTCGTTAGAAGTTAGTTTTTTTGGTTCTTGAGAAAAAACCGCTGAAGTAATCAGCAAAAATGAAAGAATAAATAGTAAATTTTTCTTCATGTATTTTGATTTGATTGCTAACAAATGTAGCATTTTTAATCCTTTTTTTTTGTTGCCTTAACATATTTATAACGTTTTGAAAGCTATCAACAATACGCCAAAAATGTTGATAACAAAATTTTCAAAATCCCTAAAATCGAATATCTTTGTAAATCAATTTCTAGTCACTAAATCAACCCTATAGAATAAACTGAAAATACGATTCTCATTAAGAATATCATCAGTAAATTCTATTGGCCAATAAAAAATAAGATCAACAAATGAAATTTATCGTATCTAGTTCGCAGTTATTAAAACAATTACAGGTTTTAGGCGGAGTAATTAATAGTAATAATACATTGCCTATTTTAGATAACTTCTTATTCGAATTATCTGAGAATCAATTGAAAGTTTCTGCATCAGATTTAGAAACAACAATGAGCTCTGTGGTAGACGTAGAATCAGATTCTACAGGTTCTATTGCTGTATCAGCAAGATTGTTGTTAGATACCTTAAAAACATTTCCAGACCAACCATTAACGTTTAAGACGGAAGGAAACACTATTGAAATCAGTTCTGATCAAGGAAAGTATGACATGGCATATTTTGGAGGTGATGAATTTCCAAAATCAGTTAGCTTACCATCACCTAGCAAAACAGTGATTCCATCACATGTATTAGCTACTGCGATTTCTAAAACAATTTTTGCCGCTGGTAACGATGATTTACGTCCAGTAATGAGCGGTGTCTTTTTTCAGTTTAGCTCAGAGAGTTTAACCTTTGTAGCTACAGATGCTCACAAATTGGTAAAGTATACTAGGACGGATGTAACTGCTGACAAAACTGCTGAATTTATCATGCCGAAGAAACCTTTGAATTTATTGAAAGGTGTATTAGGAGGTGATGATGATGTAACGATTGAATACAACGATTCAAATGCAAAATTCACGTTTGATAATTTCGTTTTAGTATGTCGTTTGATTGATGGAAAATACCCTAACTACGAAGCGGTAATTCCAAAAGAGAATCCAAATAAACTAACGGTAGACAGAGCTTCTTTCCAAAACTCTGTAAGACGTGTGTCTATTTTCTCAAGCAAAACCACACATCAGATTCGTTTGAAAATGGCGGGAACTGAATTAAACATTTCTGCTGAAGATTTAGACTTCTCTAACAAAGCTGATGAACGTTTAAATTGCGATTATCAAGGAGATGATATGCAAATTGGATTCAATTCTCGTTTCTTAAGTGAAATGCTAAACAACTTAAATTCTAACGACGTATTAATTGAAATGTCATTACCAAACAGAGCTGGAATCTTAACACCTATCGATGGAACAGAAGAAGGTGAGCAAGTGACGATGCTTGTAATGCCAGTGATGTTGAATAACTAAGCTTCGACAGGCTCAGCTACCTTGTCATATCGAGCTGAGTCGAAATATCTCATTATAAATACAAAAACCACAATGGTTCTGAAACAAGTTCAGAATTAAATTGTGGTTTTTTGTTTACTTTTAGCAAATGAACTTTCTCGCGCACCTCTATTTATCAGAAAGCAACACCAACATCATGATTGGTAATTTTATAGCAGACCATATCCGAGGAAATCATTTTACACATCTACATCCAGAAATACAACAGGGAATTAAATTGCATCGTGAAATAGACACGTTTACGGATGCCCATTCCATTACTCGGAAAAGCAAACGCAGGCTCAACAAACGCTATGGATTGTATGCAGGTATTATTATCGACATTTTTTACGATCATTACTTAGCAAAGAACTGGAAAGATTATTCGGCAGTTCCGTTGGACATCTATGTAGATGCTGTCTACGACTTGCTAGAAAGTAAAAAAGAAATACTTCCAGAAAAGACATTGTACATGATGCCTTTTATGATCGATCACAACTGGTTGTACAACTATCAATACAAGAAAGGAATTCAAAGTGTTTTAAACGGAATGAATCGACGCACAAAGAACAAAGGACAAATGGATTTAGCCATTGAAGACTTAAATTCATTAGATACAGAGTTTCAGAAAGATTTTCAAGAATTCTTTGAGGATTTACGTATCTTTTCCCATCAAAAATTAGAAGAAATTACTTTAAAATAATAACATGTATAGAAACATAATTAAGCCTTTAGCTTTTACACTTTTAGCCTTTACCCTTTTAATAGGCTGTAAAGAGGAAGAAAAACAATCTGACAGAATAACTGGACTTGTCACTGAAAAAGCCATGGTGGTTTCTGCTCGTGAAGAAGCCTCTAAGATTGGAACCGAAATTTTAAGAAAAGGAGGAAATGCTTTTGATGCGATGGTTGCTACAGAATTGGCATTGGCTGTTTCTTATCCTGTCGCTGGAAACTTAGGCGGTGGTGGTTTTATGGTTTACAGAAAAAACAATGGTGATATTGGCGGACTCGATTATCGTGAAAAAGCCCCTTTGTCTTCTGATAAGGATATGTACCTAGATGAGAATGGTGATGTGATCAAAGGAAAAAGTACATTAGGAGCTACAGCTGTTGGAGTTCCGGGAACCGTTGCTGGAGTTTTTGCAGTTCATAAGAAATTTGGATCGTTACCCATAGAAGAAATTCTTCAACCTGTGATTGATTTAGCGAAGCGTGGTGTTGTTGTGACCAAGAAGCAAGCTGCTCGTATTAAAAATCATCAACCTAACTTCTTAAAAGCAAATAAAGAACCGATTCTATTCAGCAAAGAATGGAAAGAAAACGATACGATCAAATACAACGCTTTGGCTGAAACCTTGATGAGAATTCAGAAGAATGGTCGCGATGAATTTTACAAAGGAGAGACTGCTAAGAAACTAGCTGCTTTTATGCAGAAGAATGGTGGTTATATTACTGAAGAAGATTTAGCAAAGTACGAGGCTAAATGGAGAACACCTGTTACATTTATGTATGATGGATTGAAGGTGATTTCTATGTCTCCTCCATCGAGTGGAGGGATTTGCTTAGCACAAATTTTAAAAGGTGTAGAGCCTTTTGATTTAGCAGAATATGGGCATAACACCGTAAAATCTATTCAAGTAATTACAGAAGCAGAACGTAGAGCGTATGCAGATAGAAGTTTCTTTTTAGGTGATCCTGATTTTGTAAAAATTCCAATGGAAACATTAATCAGCAATGAGTATGTTGCTGATCGCATGAAAGACTTTTCTTTTGATAAAGCAACAAAGTCATCGGATGTTTCTCATGGAAATGTTCAAATTACAGAAAGCGAAGAAACAACGCACTACTCTATTGTAGATCAGTTTGGAAATGCTATTTCTGCAACCACAACAATCAATGCTGCTTTTGGTTCTAAACTATACTGTTCAGAATTAGGGTTCTTTTTAAACAATGAAATGGACGATTTTAGCTCCAAGCCTGGTGTTCCAAATATGTTTGGACTAATTGGTGCAAAAGCCAATGAAATTGCTCCTGAGAAAAGAATGCTAAGCTCTATGACACCTACCATCGTAGAGAAAGATGGAAAACTATGGATGTCTGTTGGTACTCCTGGTGGATCTACGATTATTACTTCCGTATTGCAAACAATCTTAAATGTTCATGAGTTCGGTTTCGGAATGCAAGAAGCTGTAAATCAACCTAGATTCCACCATCAATGGTTACCCGATAGCATTATTATGGAACCAAATGGTTTTAGCGAAGAGATCAAAGAAGCGTTAAAGAAATTAGGATACAACATTGTCGAAAGAAATTCTACCGTAATCGGAAAAGTAGAAGGGATTTTAATGTTGCCTAATGGAAAATTAGAAGGTGGTGCCGATCCTCGTGGCGACGATAAAGCTGTTGGGTTTTAATAATGGTTAATGGTTAATGGTTAATGGTTAATGGTTAATGGTTAATGGTTAATGTAAAATTAAAAACCTTTCTTCTTTCACCCTTTACCTTTTTCAATTTCATTTTTCATTGATAACTGATAACTGTTAATTCTTCGGGTTATTTAAGATTACCAATGCCCCAATTACTCCTGGAATCCATCCACATAGGGTTAGCAATAAAATAATAAAAAAAGATCCACATCCTTTATCGATGACCGATAGTGGCGGAAATAAGATCGCTAATAATACACGTAAGAAACTCATAGCTTTTTTGTTGGTTAGTACATGTATACGACGAGAATTGCTTCAATTTGTTACATAAAAAATCCTGCAACTTTTAATTACAGGATTTTAAAATATCTAATTTTTAAGACTACATCTGCGATCCAAAGAAAACAGCGTTCATTAATAACTTATTCGTTCCGTACCAGAAAGCTCTAAAGTTGGTGTTGTCTGTAAATACAATCACTCTACCTCTTCCCATTCTCTGCACTTTAAAAGGAACAGTGTTCTTAATTACCTTGGCATTCTCTTTAGAAATATAACCACTTAACAACGGGTTAGAAGTATACTGTATTGGATTGTTGTAACTTCTCTTATCTGCTTTTATAAACAATGTTGTATTTCTAAACAATGCTATTTTATCATTTTTGTATCCGAAGTTAATTGGATGAGAACGATCTATTTTTGCCTCAAAAATAGCTCCCCCAATTACTTGAGCTCCCGTTTTCTTAGAGCGATCTTCAAAAGAAACATCTTTTACAGTATCGATCTTAGCTCTATCAAACTGCAATGAAATAAACTTATTGCTATTCAACCAACTTGCAGCACTTCTGTATCCTATTAAAACACCTCCATTGCGTACCCAAGTCTTTAATTTTTGAATTGCAGCTTTGCTAAGGCCTCCACTACTTGGAGCGATTAAAGCAGTGTATTTACTAATATCTACACGGTTAAAGTTTCTTGTATCTAACTTCGTTACATGCATGTCATAACGTTGATCGAACAAATGCCAGATCTCTCCTGGATCGCTCACATTAATTCCATCTCCTACCAACATAGCTACCTTTGGTTTTCTGATATTTCTAAAATTATTACTTCCCAAGTCGATTCCATCATTTAAACCTGTAGATACTCCAGTCATTTTTAAATGACTTTCATCTGCTACTTTAGTTAAGAAAGTATACAATTCATTTGCATTTAATTTCTGATTTTGAACTGGAATAAAAATGGTTCCATAGTCATAAGAAACTCCGCCATTCTTAAAGTTCTTCATCGATACTTTTGCTCTTAATCCTTTTTGAAGAATTGCATTCAATGCTTTTGGAGTATAATACTCGTTCCAAGGCATTAGGTATCCAACATTACTCTTCACAGATACACCGCCCTCTTTATGTCGTAATGTTTTAATCTCTGCTCCTGCTCTATTCAAAGAAACATTCTCTGCATAATCTACACCAAATGAATGATTGAAAGTCCATGCAGAAACATCATAAAACAAACTGTCTTGAAACTTTGTTCTTACATCAAACATTGCTTTTACCAAACGTTGATTCTTCTGATTCATCGGCACTACATAACTGTATCCTTTTTTGAATCTTTTCCCGTTGGTTGTAAAATCAGATTTCACATCATGAATGGTTACATTATGTCTTTTTAAAACTTCTGCTAAGTGATATGACTTCGCAGCATCTTTCTCATCTCCAAAAACAATCGCTTTTGATTTTGATCCTTCTCTTCTTGCTTGCTTATAAAAATCTTGTTGGTATTTTAAAATCTTAACACGCATGCTTTTCGCTGCTGCTAAGGTTGACATCGCTGCTGTATATTGATTTCTAATCGTAAACGGGAATGTTAACAACCCGTTGCTTGTTTCCTGTGCATGACCTCTTGAACTTCCCTGTTCAAACAAGATTCCAATACTTCCATTGATGTCTGGAAATGTAGAACCTTTCCCATAATAGAAATCGTCAAAGCTCTCTTCAGAATAATACTGAGAACCAATCTTATCCAACGCTTTTGCATGGTATGTTCCTATTTCCTTTGTTAAATCCTGATTCATTTGAGGTGTTAATGGATGTGTTCTGCTCGGAATTCCTGGTTGGAAAAAGAAAGTTGAGTTCGATCCCATTTCATGATGATCTGTTAGGATGTTTGGCAACCACTTATGGAAGGTTGCTATTCTTGCTCTCGATTCTGGCAACTGCACTGGCAACCAATCGCGATTCATATCAAACCAATAATGGTTGGTCCTACCTCTTGGCCAAACCTCTGTATACTCTCTATCGTTAGGGTCTGGGTTTACATTTTTACTTTTATTGGTATTTGCCCAGTATGCAAAACGTTGTAGTCCGTCAGGATTCAAAGATGGGTCAAATAAAATGACTGTATTTTTTAATAAGTCTTCAGTAGCTGATGTTGAAGAAGCCGCTAAATAGTAAGCCGCTGCCAACGATGCATTAGACCCACTAGGCTCATTCCCATGAATTGAAAACCCTTGATACACTACAATTGGATCGTTAGAGACATCAATAGAAGCATCATTTGTTCCATCGATATGTCTTTTACGAATCGCTTCTAATCGTTGATGATTCTCTGGCGATGTGATTGTTAATAATAAAAGTGGTCTTCCTTCAAATGTTTTCCCTCGATCCTCAATAGTAATACGGTCTGAAGCTTTTGCCAAAGCCTTCATATACTCTACTAATTTATCATGTGTAATATGCCATTCTCCTACTTCATGACCAATCACTTCCTTAGGTGTAGGAATCTGATTATTGTATCGTTCATTCGTTGGAACGTAGTAATTAAGGTCTACTTTCTGTGCAGTTATCGAAAAAGAAAGTGATAAAAATAGAAAGGCTATGATAAGTTTTTTCATGGGTAAATTGAATTTGATTCGAACAAAGATAAGAAAACACTTAAAGTGATGCTTATTTTAAATAGTATCACACAATATTTTACTTTATGTTTAAAAAACATGGTGAATTATCACTTTAAATACTTAACTTTTTAACTTCAATCAAAACCCTTATTTTTGATTACTAACTATTTACTATGCTAACAAAAAAACGATATTCAGTAAAAGACATGTTTATCTGGTCAATCGGAGAAACTTTAATTTTTTTAGGGTATGCGGGACTCATTACATTTTTGTATGAAGTTCTTGATTTTACTTTTTTAGATGTTCCTTGGACACCAGTTGCTTTGATTGGTACTGCGGTAGCATTTATGGTAGGTTTCCAAAACAATTCGGCTTACGATAGAATTTGGGAAGCTCGTAAAATATGGGGAGCTATTGTAAACACTTCCAGAACCTGGGGAATGAAAATTCAAGACATGGTAAGCAATGACCATGCAACAACTCCGATAAGTGCTGATGAAATTAAAGAACATAAAAGAGTTTTAATCTATCGGCATGTTGCTTGGATGACAGCTTTGCGTTATGCAATGCGACAACGTAAAACATGGGAAACATCTCACCTATCTAGAAGCAACAGAAAATGGTCAGATATGCTTCATATTCCAGAAAAGATATCGAAGTTAGAAGACAATCTAATGATGTATCTGTCTCCAGAAGAAGAAGCGTATGTATTGAGCAAGAATAACAAACAAACTGCCATTCTTTACTTACAATCCAAACATATTGGAGAGCTTAAAAAGAAAGGTATTATTTGGGAGTTCTCTTTTCTAGAGTTAGAAAATGTCTTAGAAGAATTGTTTACGCATCAAGGGAAATCGGAGCGAATTAAGAATTTCCCATATCCTAGACAATATGCAAGTCTTGCCTATTATTTAGTAAAATTGTTTGTATTCTTATTGCCTTTTGGTATTGTTTCTGAATTTGCTGAAATTTCAAAAAGTATTGTTATAGATCATCCCGTTATTGGTACTTATTTTATTTGGCTAGCAATTCCTTTTTGCGCCTGTGTTTCTTGGGCATTTCATATTATGGAACGTATGGCAAGAATAGGTGAAAACCCATTTGAAGGAGGAGCCAACGATGTTCCAATTTCAGGAATCGCAAGAGGTATAGAAATTGATTTACGTCAAATGCTAGATGAAAATCCTGAAGAAATCCCTAGTCCATTCCCAGAAGAAAAGAGTGTTCAGATGTAATTCAATGAACAGTGATCAATAAACCATGAACAATGAACATTTATCAATAATTGTTCAATGGATAACTCATAATTGGTAATTGTTCAGTACTTTCAAGTTCTAACAATAAAAAAACATACTATGAAAAAAACAAGTTTATTACTATTCCTATGCGCGCTAATTTCTTTTAGCTGTACAAATGACATCATTGAGGAACCTGAAGTTCAAAACATTGAACTAACAAATAGCTATAGAGCTAATGAACCCCAACGATTGGTTCAAGATGAAATTATGCCTTGGGGAGTTTCAAGAGTTGGAGGAGGATTGGATACTTCAATATACGGGCTACCTACAACTAAAAAGGCTTGGGTAATTGATACTGGAATAGATTTAACCCATCCAGATCTCAATGTTCATTCTACTCTTAGTATTTCGTTTGATCCTAATGACTCAAATCCAAACGACACTGATGGTCACGGGACTACTGTAGCTGGAGTGATTGGCGCCAAACGCAATGGAATTGGAACTATTGGCGTTTATCCTGGTATAACGCTTGTAGCTGTTAAAATTTCAAAAAATAGTGCAGATAGTTCCACTTTTATTCAGGCTCTTCAGTATGTTTCTACCTATGCTAATTCAGGAGATGTTGTCAATATAAGTTTTGGAAGACCCAAATCTGATGTTATTGATAAATTAGTCAGAGATCTTGCAAGCAGAGGAATTAAAGTAGTTATTGCTGCAGGAAATAGCTCTTCTAATTTAGACAACAATACTATTCATTCTCCTCAGAATATAAATGTCCCAAATATTTATACTGTTTCAGGAATGGATGACAGAGATAACTTTTGGGTAGGTTCAAATTATGGTTCATCTATTGATTATTGTGCACCTGCTGTAGGAATATACACTACAGATAAAAATGGAGGCTATATATACAAAACTGGTACTTCTTGGGCTGCTCCTCATGTGGCTGGAGTATTACTTTATGGGACTCAAAATCCATTCCCTCCTGTTCGTGTGAATAATGACCCACATCCAAACCCATCAGATCCAATTATTCGCTTAGTAACAAGATAAATCAAAAAAACTAGTAGCTCGTAAATATATTTACGAGCTACTAATAGTTAAAGACTAAGGGACATAGGAGTAAGGCAAAAAGCCCCCTACTTCTTTCTTCCTTCTCCTTTTCCCCCTTTTACTTTTATACTTCCTGTAATTTCATATCTGTACTCTCAAAAATTTTATCGGCAGAACCTGCGATAAAACCAGAATACAATTCACCATTTAGTTTTGGGTGACGAAAAGCGAATTCGTAATAACAAGAAGTAATCTCTTTTGTTGTTTCCTTGAATTCAATTGGAATTTTATCTGCTAAAACACTTGATTGCTCTAACAATTGTTCTGGAGTTCCTTTAATCTCACCTCCAGACACATTCATTTTAAATCCGTTTTCCTTTAAAAAAGTATTCACTTCTTGTAAAGAGGTAAACGTATCTAGTTTATTGATATCTACGGTAAAATGATTTGAACAAAATCCGTTTACATACAACCATGCAGCATATTCAGTTTCATTCAACAATCTTTCATACACCTCAAATGAAGGTTGCTCCCATAATCTGCCATTAAAGACTAATGAAGAAGGTGTTAATTGATCTACTGGAATTTGATCGATCATTTTCTTTACTTCCGCTTGCAATTCATAAGAGAATTCTTTTGTGAGCAACTGACTAATAAATACTCTAGGTGCATTTTTATCGGTAGCATGCTCATAGTGCTTTGCATACAACTTCTTCTTTTCAAAATGATAATCGCCACATTCCACGTAGCCCACTTCTAGAAAAGGAGTTGCTAATACTTCGATATTTACACGTTTATCATCAAACGTTCGGAAGGCAACATGATCATTCAACACATTATTCCCTTCATTAATAAATAAGTTTTTAATCTTTTCTGCGGAAGGAGTTCTTTCTATATACTCAGCCCACAATTTTTCAAAAATACGTTCTAAAGACATTCTATGATTTTTTACAAAATTAGATTGTTTTGCTTTAATTTATTGTACATAATAATTAATTTTACATCTTTTAAATATATTTTGTGTCAATATGATTTTATTCGATGATTTTAAAGTATATTTGATAGTGAATACACAAACGAATGATCTATGGAAAATCAATTTGATTATATCGACAAGCAGATTCTATTGAAATTGCGATCAGATGCCCGAAAAGCCTACTCACAAATTGCAACAGAACTAAAAGTTTCCAATTCATTAGTGCATCAGCGAATTAAAAAACTAACAGATTCTAGAGTGATTAAGAATGCTGAGTTTGTCTTGGATGAAAGAGCATTGGGCTACAAAACAAAATCATATACAGGAATTCGATTGCGAGAAGCTCGATTCGCTAAAAATGTGATGACCGAATTACGAAAGATTCCAGAAGTAGTAGAATCGAACTATGTTTCTGGAAACTATGCATTGTTTATTTTGATTTTCGCCAAAGACAACGAACATCTTCGCGAGGTTCTCTACGAACAAGTCCATCTAATTAACGGAGTTGCCGGTACAGATACGTTTATTTGTTTTGATACTGGATTTAAAAGAAACATCCCTTTAGACGAATCATAATGAAAGGAAACGCAGCTGTTTTATGGACAGGTGGTAAAGATTGCGCATTGGCCTTTTACAAAGCCCAATTAGAAGGATACAGCATTACTCATTTAGTAACATTCACTCCAGAGAACCCAAATTTTGTAGCACACTCGTTACTTTTAATGGAAGAACAGGTCGAGAGTATTGGATTGCCACATATAAAAGTACTTGTTAAAAACCCAATGAAAGAAAGCTATGAAGACGGTATTGCTAGGTTAAAGAATCAATATGATATTGAAACACTAATTACTGGTGATATTGATGAAATAGAAAACCATGGCAATTGGATTGAAGAACGCTCTCAAAAATCGGGAATGCATGTTCACAATCCGTTGTGGAAAAAAAATAGAAAAGAACTTTTGAATGAACTCATTCATCTTAATTTTAACGTGATATTTACATTGGTAAAAAAACCATTTTTCAACACCAATTGGGTTGGAAGAAAAATTGATCTAGAAGTCATTAGAAAACTTGAAAAATTAGAGGTCGATCTTTGTGGGGAAAACGGAGAGTACCATACCATGGTATTGAACGCTCCTTTCTTTCAAAAGGAAATTAGCACTCAGTCATTTCAAGTAAAAGAAGAAGATCAATATTATTATTTAAAGCACAACAATAGTTCAAGTGATTGATTCAAACATACTACAGCAATTAAACAATTCTCTAAAAGGAGAAGTTCTTGTTGATGACTTACACAAAACACTGTATGCTACAGATGCTTCTGTGTATCGAAAAATACCTTTAGGAATTGCCTATCCAAAAGATGAAAAAGACATTCAACTTCTGATTGAATTTGCTGCTAAACATCAAACCACATTAATTCCTAGAACCGCAGGAACTTCCTTGGCAGGGCAATGTGTTGGAGAAGGAATTGTCGTAGACGTTTCTAAACACTTTACAAGCATTCTTGCTTTTGATGAAATCAACAAAACAGTTACTGTTCAACCTGGTGTTGTTCGTGATGAACTGAACTTATTCCTACAACCTTTCGGATTGTTTTTTGGCCCGAACACCTCAACATCCAATAGATGTATGATTGGCGGAATGGTTGGAAATAATTCTTCAGGAAGTACCTCTATCAAATACGGAGTCACTCGTGATAAAGTACTTCAAATTGAAGGTCTTTTAAGTGACGGATCTTCCGCAGTTTTTAACGAATTAAGTTCTGAAGCGTTTAAAGAAAAAACACGTGAACAATCACTCGAAGGAAAAATCTACAAGTCATTGTATTCTGAACTTGTTTCAGAATCTGTCCAACAAGAAATAAAAACACAGTTTCCGAAACCTACAATTCACAGAAGAAATACAGGATATGCTGTTGATGAATTACTCACTTCTGATTTGTTTGGCGGAGATGCACCAACGATCAACGTTGCAAAATTACTCTCAGGAAGTGAAGGCACGTTAGTTTTCTCTACCGCTATCACGTTACAATTGGACGATATTGCGCCCAAAGAAAGCGTGATTGTTGCTTCTCATTTTAAAAGCATTAATGAAAGTTTAAAAGCAACAGTACTAACCATGAATCACAGTTTATACGCTTGTGAATTGATGGACAAAGTCATTTTAGACTGTACAAAAAACAACAGAGAGCAGTCCAAGAACCGTTTCTTTATTCAAGGCGATCCAGAGGCTGTCTTAATTTTAGAAGTATCAGCAGATACTTTGGAAGAAGCAGACAAAAAAGCGGATGCCTTAATTGAAGATTTAGAGCAAAACAACTTTGGATACCATCATCCTAAAGTAAGTGGAGGCGATATTAAGCGTGTCTTTGATTTGCGAAAAGCGGGATTAGGATTGTTAGGAAATATTATTGGTGATAAAAAAGCGGTGGCTTGTATTGAAGATACGGCGGTAGATTTAAACGACCTTCCAAATTATATTGAAGAGTTTACGGAAATCATGGATAAATATCAGCAAAGAGCGGTCTACTATGCTCATGCTGGTGCTGGAGAATTGCATTTACGTCCAATCTTAAATTTAAAGAAATCCGAGGATGTCGATTTGTTTCGAAAAATTACCACAGAGACTGCAGAGTTGGTCAAAAAATATGACGGTTCATTTAGTGGTGAACATGGAGATGGAATTGTTCGTGCTGAGTTTATTCCGTTAATGATTGGTGAAGAAAACTATCAATTGCTACGAAGAGTTAAAAAAGCATTCGATCCTAAAAACGTATTCAATCAAGGGAAAATAACCGATGCTTTTCCGATGGACAAAAGCTTGCGTTATGAAGTTGATAGAAATGAGCCTGAAATAAAAACGATTCAAGATTTCTCTGACAATGAAGGAATCTTAAAACTAGCTGAAAAATGCAATGGTTCTGGCGATTGTAGAAAGCCTGCTTCATTAGGAGGAACCATGTGTCCGAGTTACAGAGCAACCAAAGACGAAAAAGACACCACCAGAGCGAGAGCAAATACCTTGCGTGAATTTTTAACCAATTCAGAGAAGGTGAACAAGTTCGATCACAAAGAATTAAAACAAGTTTTCGACTTGTGCTTAAGCTGTAAGGCTTGTGCTACTGAATGCCCAAGTAATGTAGATGTAGCTGCTTTAAAAAGTGAATTCTTATATCAATATCAAGAAGAGAATGGCTACTCTTTCCGAAGCAAACTATTCGCAAACAATGTCAAGTACAATAAGCTAGGAAGCATTGCTCCTGCGCTTACAAATTTGGTTTTAAATACTTCTGTTACCAAATCGATTATGGGAGTTTCTACCAAACGTAGTGTTCCGAAGTTGGCGCCAAAGACATTAAAAGCTTGGTATAAAAAACAAATGCCTTCTACCAGCAAGCGCATTCTATATTTGTTTTGCGATGAGTTTACCAATTATTATGATGTAGAAACTGGAAAAGATGCCATCGCTGTTTTAAAACGACTAGGGTACAATCCACAAATTGTAGATCATTCTGAAAGCGGGCGAAGTTTTATCTCCAAAGGATTTTTAAAAGAAGCTAAAGGAGTTGCTAATGAAAATGTGACCGTTTTTAAAGAACTGATTTCAAACGATTCACCTTTACTAGGAATAGAACCTTCAGCAATCTTAACGTTTAGAGATGAATACATTCGTTTGGCGGATGATTCTGAAACTGCAAAAGAGATTGCGAAGAACGTCTTTACTATTGAAGAGTTTTTGAAAAACGAATTCGAAAAAGGAGCGATTAAATCCAGTCAGTTTAGCACAAAAGAGAAGTCGCTTAAAATTCATGGGCATTGTCATCAAAAAGCATTATCGAGCACACATGCTACATTCACTATATTGAACATTCCAGTTAATTACAAACCAACCATTATGAATACAGGTTGCTGTGGAATGGCAGGTTCTTTTGGATATGAAAAAGAGCATTATAAGGTAAGCATGCAAGTGGGTGAAGACACCTTATTCCCGAAAGTCCGAAACACACCAAAGGAAGTAGAAATTGTAGCTGCAGGAACCAGTTGTCGACATCAAATTTTTGATGGCACCAAACGAATTGCTAAACATCCGATCACAATCTTAAAAGAAGCACTGATTTAATGTACTAATGAATTAATGTAAAAATACAGCAATGGCTAATGGCTAATGGCTAATGGCTAATGGCTAATGGCTAATAAATTTCGAAAATGTATTTACTTTCTAATTAACAATTAAACATTCATAATTTAGAATTCGTAATTGATTCGTACATTTAGAACTTAAACTTCTCTATGTCGACTTATAAAAGAAAGATCACTTCCATGTTTGCGCTCATCATTGCTGGTGAAGCTATTTTTTTACTGCCTTTTATTCTGATTCGAGTTTTTAAGCCCATCATACGAGAAGCTTTTGTAATTTCTGATGCTCAATTAGGTGAAGTACAGGCTTTTTATGGAATTACCGCATTGATCTCTTACTTTTTTGGAGGCTTTATTGCTGATAAATGGGAAGCAAGAAAACTGATTGCTATTTCTATTTTCTTAACTGCCTTGGGTGGAATTTGGATGATGACAATTCCTTCAATTTTTGCTTTAAAGTTCTTATATGGATTTTGGGGAGTTTCTACCATTCTACTTTTTTGGGCTGCTTTAATTAAAGCCACTCGCGATTGGGGAGATACGCATACACAAGGAATTTCTTTTGGTTTGCTAGATGGAGGGCGTGGTGCCTTTGCAGCCTTAATTGCCACTTTTGGGTCTTTCATCCCTTTGTTATTTTTTCCAGAAGATATGTCTAAAGTAACACTCGCAGATAAAGTTGTTACCATGCAATATATCATTGGTTTCATTACATTCATTGCACTCTTGGTTTCGGTTTTTGTTTGGAAAACAATTCCAAAATCTCAACACACTGAAGGTTCACAAAAAATAAATTTTGATGCTCGACAGGTTTTTTCTTTGCTCTTAAAACCTAAGATTATCTATCATTCATTAATCATTGTTTGTGCATATTCTGCTTACAAACTAACTGGAACCTATGCCACTTATGCGAAAGATGTGTGGGGGTTCAGTTTACAAGATGCTTCTTATTTTGGGGTTGCAGTACAATGGATGCGTCCAGTTGCTGCAATTACCATTGGTTGGATTGCCGATAAATACTTGGCTTCTAAACTTAGTTTGGTCAGTTTTTCTTTGATGCTATTGGCTTCTCTGATTTTAGGATTTGGATTATTTGAAAGACAGGCTGTTGGTTTTTCTATGGCAACATTCTTTATGATGGTTGTAGGAACTTACTCATTGCGTGGTTTGTATTTTGCCATTATTGAGGAAGCGAAAACACCTGCCAACTTAACAGGTACTGTCGTTGGAATTATCTCCGTTGTTGGTTTTACTCCTGATATCTTTATGTCACTACTGTCAGGGTATATGCTAGGTAAAAATCCTACGATTGTTCAATACCAAGACTTGTTTCAATTATTTACCATTTTTCCTTTAGTTGGATTATTGGCAGTGATTGGGTTTCGGAGAGTGATTAGAGTTCAACGTAAGTGATTTTTATATTCTCGGATTGTAAATCCGAACGAACGGATACAATTAAAAAGAAAGTTTATGATGGATCAATAAAATCCTAATTATCTTAGACGATCAAAATAATCATTATGCGTGTACTATTAATTCTATTGTTATCATTAAGTTTTGGATCATTGTTGGGGCAAACAAACTATCAGCATCCAGTCATCAAAAAATTTGGTGGAATTTACCCAATCGATCAGGCTACTGTTATTCCGGATGCGAAACAAAAATATAACATTGTAATTGATGTGTTTTCTGGAGAGGATGTTACGAAATTAAATGCAGCGTTGAACAATGTAGCACGAATGATTAATCTTCATGCAATTGCTGGTGTGCATCGAGATTCTATTAATGTTGTATTGGCTATTCATGGAAATGCAACAAAAACTGTTCTGAATAATGATGCATATGAAAGTAGATATAAGGTTAAAAACCCAAACTATGATTTGATTATTGCATTGAAAGAGGCTGGAGTAAAACTTACCGTTTGTGGCCAATCATTGATCGGTAGAAAGATTGATCTAGATGAAGTAAATGAAAATGTCGAGTTAGCTACCTCAATGCTTACAACCGTGACCAACTACCAACTGAAGGGATATGCTTTTCTCAGGTTTTAAGGATTTTTACACCTTGTTACGATCTTTTTATCCTTTATTTCTCCACGCTACTAAAGAAATACAAACATCATTAAAGTCTTCGTCTAAGTAATCTTCAATTGAAATGTTATAACCATATCCCACTACTGAACCAGAGTCATTTGTTATATTATAAGCATTTATACTTGCTCTTAAATTAGATGATTGAGGTTCTTCTATGATCATCCGAATGTTATTGCCTTGAATTATTTCTGCTCCTTGTGCTAGTGGTGGATTGATATTTATACTTTGTTTGGATTTTTCAAAGTATGTCTTGCTATTGTCAAATAGTTTGGCATTTACAAGATAAGCCGCTTGGGTAGTCACAAACCATGACATAAAATAGCCTTTAGGAAAAGATGTAATATTAAATGTTCTTGATGCCATAATAGTATTCTCTATAATTTAGTTTGTTGCAGTTGCAAAATTTTGTAATTCATGATTCATGGCTTTAGTATAAAGTTGAATAGCCTTATCTTCATCTATAAAATGACTTTTTTGATATAAATCAATGTAATTCCCCATAGCATATGCACCACTAGGATCATTATTTCCAGTAATCCAAGGGGCATATAGATTCCCATCCGCTGGAGGACTTAACTGTTCTCCCAGCCATGCCCATAAATACTCGCAAGGTAACATGGCTATCAAAGTATAGATTGACTCCTCATGAGAAGCTACGTTAGATTCAAACTCAGCATAGTTTTTACATGCTTCACTTGGTACAATTCCATAGGCATCCTTTATATGCCAAACGGTAGGAAATGTTTCATTATACTTCTGATAACTTAAGTATTTTTTGTTTAAAAACGCCTTTAGAGTAGGATCAGTAGCATTGCTTGCAGCAACCAAATAATCTTGCGCTCCATTGAAACAATAATAGGCATCACTGACATTAAATCCTCCATAAATCACAGGATCAAGGTTTGCTTTATTGATTCCCTGAATAAAATTAGTTTCAAGGGTTTGATTTGCAATCGAAACACATGCATTCCACATCGTCCAGAACAATGAATCTTGAGGAGGAGGAGACGTTGATAAATTATTCTCAGCTATAAAACTATTACTTAAAGTAATTCTTCTGTTGTTTTTCATGATTTTTTTGATTGTTCATAATTAGTTATATAATGAATACAGTTTCTCTTCATCATTCTGAGTTCTAAAACCTTTCCCCCTCTAATTCATAAATTTAAAGAACATTTTCTGCACAATCTTACGGAAAACCGCACCTCAGAATGTGGATTTCCGCAGTTTACGAAATCTGTTACTCTTCGAGTAAACTTCTTTATAGGGAATCATTATATTTAGTCCTATTTATATAAAAAATGGTCTATTGTACGCACGGAATCGTAAGGAATTTTGACAACTCTGTTTTCATCCATAAAAATATGTTGGACTGGGATGCTACAGAGAATTATTTGAAAACGAGAGAAAAACCTTTCCAATCTTTAGAGCTCGCCATTTCTGGAAAAGCTGAAGCACTAACCATTGATGACAATACACAAGCTGCCTATGATTTAGCCGCATTAGCAATTCGCTATGGTCATGAAGTCACGCTTTTTATCAATCCGCATAACCTTGTGCACCGTCAAGGCTATTCTTTTGTATTACTGAATTTACTGATAGATTCTTTACCTGAATCGATCATAGAATTCAATGGAAAAGACTTCGACTGCACCTCTTACATAGGAAAAAAAAGATTACGCTTCCAACTAAAGAAAGTTTTAAAGAACCCTAAAAATGAACAAGAGCGAACAGAGTCTATCATCGCATTAGCAAAGCATTGGAAGTTAGACCTAGGTTCAGTACCTCATCATCTAAACACTTTGAGTATCAATCAGATTAAAGAGCTACTTGAAATGGGTGTTCGAATTGAAAACCATGGCTGGGACCACGTCTCTATCAATGATTGGGATCGTGAACACGTTGAGCATTTTATCAATGATTCTCAAAAATGGTTACTTGAAAATTTAGGCATTAAATCTTCATTTTTTGCTGTTCCCTTTGGAGAAGTACAACCTATTTCTCATGATTTAAACGTATCCTGTAAGCATTGGTTCTTAGAAGACTCCACAATAAAACTGGGTTCAATTGATGCCTCAGTTTACAATCGTAAATCCCTACATATAACGAATTAAGAAATGAGAACAATTTTACTGGTTAGCAATGAATTTTTTCCATCCCGTGGAGGATTAGAAAAGTCAGCAATGAATATTGCTAAAATGCTGGATGATTTGCCAGATACGTCTGTACAAGTTGCTGCAATGTCGCCTAAATATGAAAATTTAGAATACTCCAGAACCATTGATGGAATTCATATCCATTATATGGCAGCTAAATTGAAAGAGGTATATGCTCCCTTTATGCAAAAAAGGTTACCTATTCGTGAAAAGCACAGAACAAATATTTTAGGATTGTCTAATCTTGTCAAAGAAATACAAAATACCCCTGGAAGTGGACAAATCATTTTAATCTCTTTTTTTATATACGATTGTGGATTTATGGCTCAGAGGGTAGCACACGATTTCGGAATTCCTCATATAGCGAGTATTAGAGGATCAGATTACTCAATTGGTTTTCAAAGTCCGTATACGACTCATGTAATTGAATATGTGGTTGAAAATGCAAACTCGATTGTAACGACCAATCTTACGCAAGCACACGGAATTAAAACTGCCTGTCATCGAAATGATCCTATTGAAACGATTTACAATTTTCTACCAGAAATAGAGACTTTAGAAAGCGATCTTAAAAAGCCAGATAAGCAGGTTTCTATTTTCTCTGATTCAGGGTTTTCTTTTAAAAAAGCAACAAACATCTTGTTACTGGCAGTAGAGAACTTGATTGAAAAAAATCCTGATATCAAATTGACTATTTGTGGAGAAATAAAATCCGACGAAGCTGTTTATTGGAAAAATCGAATACAAGAATTAAAAGGCAAATACCCAGATCATTTTGAATACTTAGGGTACCTCGACCATTCTTTAGTCAAAGAAAAATTGAAGGAAAGTGATTTATTTGCATCCTCAACATTAGGAGAAGGCTGCTCTAACAGTAGGTTATTAGCTTTAGCCTTAGGAAAGGTTATTGTTTCTACAGAGAATGGAGAATTAAAGGACCTTGCTAGCGATGCTTCACATGTATTTCTTGCCCCTTCAGGTGACCCAGATCGTTTTAGAGAAAGCTTACAAGAAGCTATTTCTAAACTCAGAAAAGGAGAAATTAAAGTAGATATAGAGCTCGTTGCTGCAGTTAAAAAACGCGTATCATATTCAAAAATTAAAAACCAATGGAAAAATGTTGTGGACAGTGTAACATCAAAACCAAACAATACTTCAATTAGAAAACAACCTCGTATTTTATTTTTTGGACACGATGGTGCAGGATTAGGGCATCTTCGTAGACTTTCCCGCATTGCAGAAGGATTGCAAGGGCCTTGCGCCTGTCTTGTGGTAACAGGTCATCGACAAGTAGGCTCTATTATTTCTTCTGATTGTGAATTTGTGCATTTACCAAGCATTGATTCTTTACTTGAAGAAAGGTCGAAATATTGGAATCGAGAACCATTTTTAAAATTACCTGTAAAAAAGGCAAGAGCTTTTAGAAAAAAAATGCTTGAAGAAACCATTCAGATGTTTGATCCAGATGCCATTTTTATGGATTACTTGCCTTTGGGTAAGCATAATGAAATGCTAAACATCATTGAAAATTTTTCCTGTAAAAAATACTTTATCATTAGAGGAGTTCTAGACGATCCAAAAAACATTCGTAAGGAAGTTCTTCCGGGAAGATCGGAAGAATTGCTAGAAGAAAAATACGATCGTATTTTTGTAACCTGCGACGAAAGAATTGTAAACATCAGCAAAGAATATGGGTTCAGTGACAAACTATTGAGTAAATCTAAGGTAGTAGGTTATGTTGCCCCTTCCCCATTGAATGATGAAATACTATCCTATCGAACAATGCGAGGTATTCAAAGTGATCAAAAGTGGGTAGTATGTTCTGCTGGTGGCGGAAAGCTTGGAGAATCTTTAATTGAAGAGTGTATCAAAATCGCCCCAGAATTTCCTGATGTAATTTTTGATATTGTGATTGGCCCTCGAAGTAAGCTAATCTCTCATTATAAATCAGACATTGTACTGAAAGGTAACATGAGAATTTACCAACAAAGTTATAATCTACCTATTCTTCATGCGGCAGCAGATATTGTTATTTCTTCAGCTGGATATAACTCTATGGTAGAGTCGATCTCTGGAGGTAGTAAATTAATTTGCGCTCCCTCCCAAATAGATAAAGATGATGAGCAATATATTCATACAAAACGACTCAAAGATTTCTATCCATTAGACATTGTTAACGAAATCGATCAGTTAAAAGAAGTCTTGGAGAAATCAATCAACGAAGTAAACGGTAGAGCAAAGAATCCATTAGATTTTAATGGTATCAGCCAAATAAGAACCATTGTCTTTAAAGATTTGAATGTAGAATAATTAATTATTGAAATACAATTACCTTATGGAAAAGTATGTATCCATCACCTTTGATGATTTTTTTACAAGTGCATCATCCTTTGTTCTCGATTCAATCTCAGATTACCAATTGAAGTTTTCCTTCTATGCTAGTTTTGGGAAACTTGGAGAAATTTTCGAAGAAGAAGATGTACATCGGTTAATTAGCCAAGGTCACGAAATAGGGTGCCATACCTACAGTCATTTTAGAGCGGAGAATCTTAAGATTCCAGCATTTCAATCGGAACTTACATTGAATTCGTTTGGACTAAAAGAAATTGACAGCAATTATCAAATGAAAAACTTTGCCTACCCGCATGGAAGTCAGAATAGAACTTTAGAATATTTACTCAAAGAACGCTTTCACACTTGCAGAACAGTACAGAAAGGCATTAATCAAATCACACCCATTCCTTTTTTATTAAAAGCGAACAAACTATACGACTGCTTAGACAACTGGGAAGAAATTGCTCAATTGATCAGTAAAGTGAGTCAAGAAGGTGGATGGCTTATATTTTATACTCATGATGTTTCTGATACTCCTTCTCGATTTGGTTGCAAGTCAGATTTACTCAAAAGAACATTAGATCTAGCCCTGAACAGTGGTTGCAAAGTGCAGTCTATTGAAGAAGTCATCAACAACTACATCTAACTTGAGCTTTACTATACTACTTCCAATTTTTAATCAACGGAATTGGATCTGGTAAAAAAGCACTCGCCATTAATCGAATCATTCTAAATTTTAACTGGCTGTTAAAATGATACCATTTAGACCAACCTGGATTAGGGTTGGCTTCCCAAAGAATGAGTTTTCCATTCTTATCGAAACTATAATCTATGGCGCTAAAATCGAGTCCCAATACTTCATTTGCCTTGATCATAATTTCTTTATGAGCTTCCGTAGGTTCCGTTTGAATAAAATCGTATGCTTCATTGAAGAACTCCATAGATTGTATAATCTGTGCATGAACATACCAATCTTTGGCTCCTCCCATGGAAGTATTGTAGACGGTTTTCCCAGCAACATAAGCTCTATACTTTCTATAAGTCCCGTCTGACAATTGTGTATCAATAAACTCAGTAAGTACAACTCCTGCTAAATTTTTCTGAGGTGTTGCGTATTTTTCAATCAGAGAGGTATCTATTTCTTCTCTTGAATAAAAAAGCGTGGTATCAATTTTCCCATGGGAATCGTGACCAGCATCATAGCGAAGAAAAACTGGGTATTGCAGATCTTTTAAAGCATCTATATCTTTAACTGAACTAATTGAAAATTGCCTAGCACAAGGCAATCCTGCCTTCTTCCAAAGTATTCCTGTCACTGATTTTGTGGTGTTATTTAAACTATCTGGCCTAAAAATCATTGGAATCTCAAATGAATCGCAATAAGATTCTATTTTTTTTGCTTTTTCATAGACCTCAGGAAAAAAAGGCAAAATAGGATCTTGATAAATAAGAATCACTCGATTGTATCCTTTGATTTTTTCTGGAGTTATTTCATCGATATGAAGTAAATCTATTTGTTCAGCTAAGTCGTAGCGGTGATTTCTTACAAATACAAAAAATTGAACAACACAATGCCAAAAAGGTATTTGATCAAATACAAAAAGTGATTTTTTTGCTCGATCAAGATCTCCTCGATCTGGAGTAAAATCGTCAAACGACAGGGATCTATCTTGTTTGTATTCAGTAGACATATACTCTAGAGCGAATTCTTTGAATTTTTTGGTCATAGAGGAAATCTTATTTTCGGAGACTTAACTTCGATCTGTAATTAATGTGTTGAGTTTATGTAAGAAAACTTATGTTTTCTAATTTCTAAAGTTAGAGTTTTTCATTGAAACACTTTACGTAAATCCGCATCTGAAACTGCGGATTTCCGCAGTTGGCAAAGTGGCTTGTAGTTTTAAATACTTCTCGACACATCGCTCATGGCATCGCAATACTCGAAGTGACAAGTAAAAGATTACTTCTCACGCTAAAAAGCGTGCTCGTAATGACCTATAGAATCAACATCAATAAGTATCCCAATACACTTCCTCCTAAGATGACCCAAAGCGGACTGACTTTTTTAAATGCAAAGGCAATGAGAATACTCAATCCCATGATAATAGCTGCTCGCCAATCGAAGATTAAATCGTACCCTAATTTTAAAGAAACGGCAATCATAATCCCCATGGCACCTGCATTTACAGCATCTAAAAATTTAGAGAGCCAGACAGATCTTCGTAAGATAGGAATCAGTTTTACCAAAACACCTACCAAGAAGAAGGAAGGCAAAAACATTCCTAAGGAAGCCCATAAAGCTCCTGAAATACCATTGAGTTGGTATCCTATAAACGTTGAAGTCGTTAATACTGGACCAGGAGTAAATTGCCCCATAGCAATAGCATCTAACAACTCTCCTTTTGTTAACCAGCCTAAATTCTCCACCAATTCGGCATCTAAATAGGCGATTAATACATAACCGCTACCAAACAATAACAAAGCAATTTTCAAGAAAGAAAGGAATATCGATTTGTTTCCAATGGCAATTCCTATCGGCTTGATCAGAAATAAGAAAGGTGCAAGCATCAATGTTTTGTTGCTTCTGTTTTGCAAATTGAGCCAAATCATTCCTACCAGACCACTTCCTATAATAAGGATAAACTCATCATAGCCTAGTAAAGACAATACAACAACTGCCAATCCTATTGCAATCAATTGCCAACTCTTAAATGCTTTCTTTCCTAGCTTGTATGCAGCATTAAAGATGATTCCAATTACTGCGGGTTTAATTCCATAGAAGAATGGCGCAATAGCAGGTACTTCTCCATATTCTACATAGACAATTGCTACGAGTAAGGTAAAGAATACTGCGGGTATAATAAATGAGAGCCCTGCCAACCACAATCCTTGCCAGCCTGCTCGTTGATGACCACAATGCATGGTCATTTGTGTAGAGTTAGGGCCTGGTATTAAATTGGTGGCTCCTACCATGTCTAAGAAATGCTGACGAGTCATCCATTTTCTTTTGGTCACCACCTCATCTTCCATCATTGAAATATGGGCAGCTGGTCCGCCAAAGGCAATACAACCTAGTTTAAAAAACAGCTGTACAATTTCTTTTAGTTTACTTCTCTGAGACATGTAAATCCAATGTTGATTTTTGTTAAGGCGAAGATAGTCGTTTCCTATAAAAAGTAGAAGCCACTACTTATGGTAAATAGTGGCTTTAATTTATAAGACTTCTCGATAGTTCTGCTGAGCTTGCCGAAGTACAAATTTCACTTGACTTAGACAAACTCAGTACAAGTGATCAATGTGAAAAGTTTATTCTAAACTTTTCAAACTCGATTTAATTGTTTCAATCTTAGCAATGGTATCTGCTTCTTTCTTACGTTCTAAGGTAATTACTTGCTCTGGTGCGTTACTTACAAAACGTTCATTCGATAGTTTCTTTTGAATTCCAAATAAGAACCCTTCTGCTCTTTTTAATTCAACATTTAGTTTTGCAATCTCTGCATCAACATCAATGTTGTCTAAAGAAATAGGAACAAAATATTCGTTTGATTTTACTCTAAAAGAAGCTCCGTCAATTTTTTCTTTTACCACAGTGATCTGAGATGCATTGGTCAACTTCTGAATCACTGAATTGAATTCATTAGTAAATCCTTCATTGTTAATAAAAGAAACTTCAATCGCTTCTTTAAATGCGATGTTCTTTTCTTTACGTACTGTTCTTAATCCCGATACTACTCCTGTTGCGAACTCAAAGTTTGCAATTAAGCTTTCATCAAATGAAGTTTGTTCTGGGTATTTTGCAATAATCAACGCTTCTTCTGGTGTTCTTTCACTGATAGATTGCCAAACTTCTTCTGTTAAGAATGGCATGAACGGATGTAAAATTTTCAAATTGTCTTCAAAAATAGCCATCACCTCATTGTATGTTTTTGTATCAATCGGTTGTTGGTATGCTGGTTTCACAACCTCTAAGAACAATCCGCAGAAATCATCGTAAATCAATTTGTAGATTCCCATCAAAGCATCAGACAGTCTATACTTGCTATAATGATCTTCTATTTCTGCTAGTGTTTTTTGGAACTTTGAACGATACCAATCGATTGCAATTTTGCTAGATTCGGGTTGTTCGACAGCATCAGAAGTTTCCCATAATGTAGTTAGATAAAAGGCACTCCAAACTTTGTTTGCTAATCCTTTTCCTTGCTGACATAATGCTTCATCAAACATCAAATCGTTTCCAGCTGCAGAACTCAATAATAGTCCAACACGCACTCCATCTGCTCCGAAATCTGAAATCAGTTTTAAAGCATCTGGTGAATTTCCAAGCGATTTAGACATTTTTCTGCGTTGCTTATCACGTACCAACCCTGTTAAGTATACACTATTGAAAGGTCTTTCGTCTTTGTATTCATATCCAGCAACAATCATTCTCGCTACCCAGAAGAATAAAATATCTGGACCCGTTACTAAATCGTTGGTTGGATAATAATAGTTGATTTCTTCATTTTCTGGATTACGAATTCCGTCAAAAACAGACATTGGCCATAACCAAGAAGAGAACCAAGTATCTAAAGCGTCAGGATCCTGACGCAAGTTGTTAGTGGTTAGTGCTGAGTTGTTAGTTCTCTCTTTTGCAAGCTCAAGAGCCGTGTCTATATTTTCAGCAACTACAAAATCTTCTTTCCCGTCTCCGTAGAAATACGCAGGAATTTGTTGTCCCCACCACAACTGACGAGAAATGTTCCAATCACGTACATTCTCCATCCAGTGACGGTATGTATTTTCAAACTTCTTTGGATATAGTTTTACTTCTCCAGAACCCAATACGGCATCCAATGCAGGTTTCGCCAACTCTTCCATTTTTAAGAACCATTGATCTGATAATCTTGGTTCAATCACAGCTTTTGTTCTTTCAGAAGTTCCTACCTTATTTGTGTGTTGTTCTATCTTAACTAAGTGTCCTTTTTCTTCTAGCTCTTTAGAAACCTCTTTACGAGCTACAAAACGATCTTTACCTTCATAATGCAATCCGAAAGAATTCAAGCTTGCATCATCATTAAAAATATCTACTACTTCTAATTGGTGCTTATCTCCTAAAACTTTATCATTTTCATCATGAGCAGGCGTTACCTTTAAGCATCCAGTTCCAAATTCAACATCTACATATTCATCTTCAATAATTGGAATCACACGATGACATAAAGGAACAATTGCTTTCTTACCTTTTAAATGTGTAAAACGTTCATCATTTGGATTGATACAAATTGCGGTATCTCCAAAAATAGTTTCTGGCCTTGTAGTTGCAATCGTCAACGTATCATCACTTCCTTCTATCTTGTAAGATAAATAGTAAAGGTTTCCTTGCTTTTCTTCATAGTTCACCTCTTCATCAGACAATGTTGTCTTTGCTTCTGGATCCCAGTTCACCATTCTATATCCACGGTAAATGAGTCCTTTATTGTATAAATCAACAAATACCTTAATCACTGCTTCAGACATGTCTTGGTCCATCGTAAACTTTGTACGTTCCCAATCACAAGAAGCACCTAATTTTTTAAGTTGTTCTAGAATGATTCCTCCATACTCATTTTTCCAATCCCACGCATGCTTTAAAAACTCATCACGAGTTAAATCGCTTTTGTTGATTCCTTGCTCTTTTAATTTCGCAACAACTTTTGCCTCGGTAGCAATAGAAGCATGGTCCATTCCAGGTACCCAACAAGCATTTTTCCCTAACAAACGAGCACGTCTAATTAAGACATCCTGAATGGTATTGTTCAACATGTGTCCCATGTGCAAGACTCCTGTGACGTTTGGTGGCGGAATTACAATTGTATACGGCTCTCTTTCATCTACTTCTGAATGAAAATAATCATGTTTCATCCAGTAGTCATACCACTTATCTTCAACTAACGTTGCATCATATTTTGATGGAATACTCATAAATTTGGAATACTTTTTGTGTATAAGCCTACAAAAGTACAATTATCTAAAAGATGTTGAAAACATGTTCCTCTTTTTTTAAAGGGATTTATTTGTACTTTTACAAAAAAGAAAATCTTATGAGAACTCTATTTGCATTCGTTGTTGTTCTATTTGTAAGCGCGTCTTCTTTCGGACAAGATGGAGCTGACTTTACATTTAAAGCTGAAACCATTAATTATGGAAAGGTTGCTTTAAAATCTGACGGTGTTAGAGTTTTTGAATTTACCAACACAGGTAATGCTCCATTAATTATCAATAAAATAGTTTCTTCTTGTGGATGTACTGTCCCAAAGAAACCAGAAGATCCTATCATGCCGGGTAAAACAGGAAAGATAGAGGTGAAATACGACACTAATAAACCTGGTGGGTTTTCAAAAATAATTACTATTTATTCAAACGCAAAGAGTGGTCGTAAAACGCTAAGAATTAAAGGGTATGTAGAAAAAACAATAATTTTAGAAAAAAAGAAAAGTCTATTATCTGATAGTTAAATCTTCTTTCTTAGTCGGAATTTAAAACTAAGTCGCTTCTTACCTCTTTCCACTAGCATTGTAATTCTCTTGTTATCTGAGTCTTGAAATATATTATTAATATCACTCAGTTTAAGTGTATGAGCAGGCTTTCTATTTAAACTTATAATCACATCATTCGGCAGTAACCCAACTTCATCGGCAGGAGATCCTTTAATTACATCATTTATCACATAAGAAGGTCTAAATTTAAATCGGTAACGTGTTAAAATGGTAATACTATTGTCAGCCGCAGTAGCACTCTTTGTATCGTACCCTCCAACTGCCTTGTCGTATTCTTTCACTTTTACTAATCGCTTTCCGTTATGGATTACTTCTAAACCACTCATGTTATAGTTGAAGCCTCCTTTCAAGGATTTTGCTTTCTTAAAAACTACGGTTCTATTCCTATAATCGAACCAGATTTTGAATCGTTTCAGAATATTCCCTCCCACACTTCCGTTTCTATCTTTTATTCTTCTAGCAATGCTTGTGGATACTGAATCTAAAAATGAAACAGTAGGGCTTATGATCTCAAATCTTCCTAGATTTAATTTAGGAATACGACTTCTATTTCCGTAAATAGTTCCGCTTAACCCTTCTCCAAGAATGTCTCTAAAATAAAGCTTTGGAGTAACGATATTCTTTTTTGTATGCTCAAACAACCAAGCAGCATCACTTCCTCCAGAATCAATTAGCACTTTAATATCTGTCATTTTATTTCCTACCGTATCTAATTGAGCCTGCAGATTGATATAGGGTTTATTGTTTAACAATTCCATTGGAAGAACTTGGCATTTTTTACATACACTTAAGTCGGTTGTTAATCGATTGTAGAAAGTAATGGTCTTATTGTTATAATCTAGCTTTACAGGCAAATCTTTTAAAAGTCGATAACCAATAATTCCATTAATGGTAATCCCCATTTTTGCTGAGAGATCAAATCGGTCTTTTACCAAAACATAAATTGGTTCGTTCTTACTAATGATGTCTTTTATCCTCAACGTATTTCCTTTAGAAATTAACGATGCTACTGGCTTTCCTGCTCCTAAACCTAAAAGATTCGTTTCTTCAACACCTTTTATTCGTAAACTATCGCTTGAAGAGAGATTGAACAAAATAGTCTTGCTCACTCCAGTATCAAGAATAAACGACAAGTTTTTTCCGTTGATATTTACAGGGATCACAATCAGGTTATTAATGAGTCTAAATTTAACCTTTGTTTTTTTTGATTTAATATTTAAAAAACGGAATCCACTTTGTTCTTGAGCTGGTGCAGAAAAAAGGAATGAAATGAATAGTACGAATGCAAGTGTATATTTGTTCAATATTCAAAAGATTTAATTTAAATATAATAAAATTAACAGTTTTACGATTCTTTTTTAGCAAAACTTTAACCTTTAAAACTCCCTGAAATCCTGAGCGGAATCTGAAATATATTTTGCAAATTTGCAATGAAATTATCAATTAATCATACGAATGCCACAAATATCAAGAAAAGGTACTTCAATGCCTGAGTCACCCATCCGAAAATTAGTTCCTTATGCAGAGAATGCTAAGAAAAAAGGAACAAAGGTATATCACTTAAATATCGGTCAGCCTGATATTAAAACACCTCAAGTTGCTTTAGACGCTGTGAAGAACAATGCCATTGAGGTTCTTTCTTATGCAAGGTCTGAAGGTTCTGAAGAGTACAGAACCAAATTAGCTCACTATTATCAAAAAAACAATATCCATGTAAATGCTGATAATATTATTGCTACCACTGGAGGTTCTGAAGCATTACTTTTTACGATTGGAAGTATTACAGATCCAGGAGATGAGATTATCATTCCTGAACCATTTTATGCTAATTATAATGGATTCTCTACTGCTTCAGGTGTAAATGTAGTCCCAGTAATTTCTAAGATTGAAGATAATTTTGCATTACCAAAAATTGAAGATTTTGAGAAGTTGATTACTTCTAAAACGAAGGCAATTCTTATTTGTAACCCTGGAAATCCAACTGGATATTTATATAGCAAAGAGGAAATTGAAAAATTGAAACAGATGGTTTTGAAGCATGATTTGTTTTTAATTGCTGACGAAGTATATAGGGAGTTTGCTTACGATGGCAATACACATCATTCAGTAATGTCTGAAGAAGGATTAGATCAACATGCAATTATGATTGACTCTGTATCGAAGCGTTACAGCATGTGTGGTGCAAGAATTGGTTGTATTGTTTCAAAGAACAAAGACTTTATCAATACTGCTATTAAATTTGCGCAAGCACGTTTAAGCCCACCTACCTATGCATTAATTGCAAGTGAAGCTGCATTAGATACCCCGCAAAGTTATTTTGATGATGTTATTGAAGAATATGTAGAAAGAAGAAATACATTAATCTCCGAATTGCAAAAAGTTGATGGTGTAAAAATAGCCAATCCAAAAGGTGCTTTTTATTGTGTTGTTCAACTACCTGTAACTGATACTGATGATTTTGCACAATGGTTATTAGAGAAATTCAATCACAACAATGAAACTGTTATGGTAGCTCCTGCAAGTGGTTTTTATTCTTCAGAAGGAGAAGGAAAAAATCAAGTGCGAATTGCCTATGTTTTAAATAGAAAAGATTTGATTCGTTGTGTAGAGATTTTAAAATTTGCATTAGAACAATACAACGCTTAATTGAAAATTCAGCAAAACATATCGCTAAAAAATTACAATACGTTTGGGATTGATGTCAATGCCAAACGTTTTATTTCTATAGACAGTTTTTACGACTTACAAGAAATACTGAAAAGAGAAAAAGATATTTTCTTGTTGAGTGGTGGCAGCAATATGTTATTGACTAAAGACATTGATCAATTAGTTCTTCATATAAATATGAAAGGAATTTCTATAGATCGTGAAGACGAAAATAATGTATATGTTACTGTAAATGCTGGGGAAGATTGGCATCAATTTGTTTTATGGTGTATTTCCCAAAATTACGGAGGTATTGAAAACCTTTCGTTAATCCCTGGAAATGTAGGCACCTGTCCTATTCAAAATATTGGCGCTTATGGTGTTGAAGTAAAAGATGTCATTACCAAAGTAGAAGGATTGGACATTGAATCTTCAAAAAGACTTGAGTTCTCAAATGATGAATGTCAATTCGGATATCGAAACTCAATCTTCAAAAATGAACTGAAAGGGAAGATCATCTTAACTTCTGTGAGCTTTTGCTTAACAAAGAGAAATCATGTTTTGAACACTAGTTACGGAGCCATTGAAACCGAACTGGATAATCAAAGCATTACAACTCCTACGATCAAAGATGTTTCTGATGCTGTCATCAAAATAAGACAATCTAAGTTACCCGATCCAAAACTGATTGGAAATAGCGGAAGTTTCTTTAAGAATCCTGTTATTCCTATGACGCTGTTTCAAAAATTAAAAACAAGTTATCCTGAAATTCCAAGTTATCCAGTTTCTGACACAACAGTAAAAGTGCCAGCGGGTTGGTTGATTGAAAATGCAGGGTTGAAAGGAAAACGTTTTGGAGAAACTGGAACTCATAAGAAGCAAGCATTGGTTTTAGTTAATTATGGAAATGCTACAGGCAAAGAAGTATATGAATTGGTAAAAAAAATTCAACAAACAATCCTAGAAACTTTTTCTATTCAATTAGAAATTGAAGTGAATGTAATTCAATAAGTTCTGAAATAAATTCGGAGTAAAGAAAACCCCATCACTCCTGACAGGGCTTCTACATTCAACCAAAAAACCTGTTTGCCTGAGAGGCAAACCAAACTATATTTTAATTACATCCCAAATCTATTTTAGAAACTGGATCGTTGTTCGGTATACAGTTCCCTGAATTCACTGCTGGTGGTGCATACCGTATTAAATTAGGATCTCTTAATGCGCTCGAAATAAATGCTGCTAAATCACTTATTTCTTGTTCTGAGAGATTTAAATCACCGAACTCTTCTGCTAGCTGACTATTAGGAACTCTACTGTTCTGTTTTCTTCCCTCATTTTTATATTCTATCACTTCTCTAATTGAGGTAAAGGTTCCTCCATGCCCATAAAATGTATTGTCTGCTAAATTGTATAGGTTTGGCACTTTAAACTTATAATTATCTTCTGCCAATCCAGTAAAAGCACCTCTTCCTTTCACAACATCTTTCTTAAAGCCTCTTCGATCTAAGATAACAGCTCCATTCCCTTTTAAGTCACCCATCCCAAAGGCATGAAATTCATTCGATTTTAAAGCAGGTCCTGTATGGCAATTGTTACATTTTCCTTTATCCATAAAGACAATAGCTCCTCTTTTCTCAGCATCGGTCATGGCATCCGCATCTCCTTTCAACCAGTTCTGCCATGGCGCTTGATTTGCTAAAACAGTTCTATTAAATGATGCAATCGCCAAAGCTCCTGTCATTCTAGAATATCTTTCTGATATTGGAACATCTGGAAAAGCAGCATCAAACATCGCTCTATATCCAAAGTCATCCACAAACTCTTCGTCTATCTTTAATCGATGTACATCTTGCCCTGCAATTCCTTGAACCTCTAAACCTTGAAAACCAAGTAGATTATCTGGCAAATCTACACCATTGGTTCCTGCATTGATATATGGAAGGTTTATCCCTGTTCCTCCTAATGCTCCATTCCACAACATCACTTCTTGATAAGCTACATTTAATAGTGTTGGGACTTTAATAGGTAGAATATCTATTGAATCTAAAGGTACTGTTGGATCTACAACTCTTCCCTCTCCTGCAATTCCAAAACCGAGTCCACCTTCAGAGATTCCTTGTCGTGCTCCTGAATAAAAAGCCGAAGCTACTGGATGACAACTAGCACATGCATAGGTAAACTTTGTAGAGGCAGTTTTGGGAGCACCTCCTGTAGCTGTTTCATGAACCAACAACTTTCCTAAAGCTACCTTTTCAGCAGTTAATGGATTTTTAGGGTCTTGTGGAATATTAGATAAGTCTGTTTCATTTGGTAGGATAAAGAAATTGGTTCCTTGTCCATCTGAAGCGATATCAATAGCCGCTAACAAATCCTGATCTAATGCCGAAATGACTCCTTCAAAATTATTCTCTACTTCGGTATATTCTTCTTTAGTTGCGCAAGAAAGAAAAGTAAATACGAGTACTATTAAAACTACATTTTTCATACAAAAACATTTTTAAGGTTATTAATTGGGTTCTTTCTAAAGTGTAGTTTTATATCATAAATAGTGCTTCTGTTTATTTAGATGAAACCTTATTAAAAAACTTGTGGTATAACATAAAAACTTTTGTTATTTTTTATTTCATAAAATTGACAAGAAATTATGACTATATTTATAGTCACAAGTCTGATAATATTCATAAAGATTTATAGTTCCTCTTAAATAATGGTGAGATATAAATAGTTAATTAAAAAAATGCTTAAAAAAACATTATTACTCTTCTTATTTATTTTTACGACTATCTTAACTATTGCTCAAACACCTCAAAAGACAGTGATAGCTGTTAGAGGAGACGGGATTTACTCCTTACTCTTGAAAAATAACATCAACCCTACAAAGTATTTCAAAGAGTTTATTAAACTAAATAAGAAAAATTTAAGATCTAATAATGGTTTACTTATAGGTAAAAAGT
Organism: Flavobacteriaceae bacterium; assembly: GCA_049115595.1. GTDB lineage: Bacteria > Bacteroidota > Bacteroidia > Flavobacteriales > Flavobacteriaceae > Polaribacter. The sequence goes on along the minus strand of JAGDZS010000002.1, from coordinate 323,032 downwards.
ATATCCTTCCTATAACAGAAAAAGATACTATCCTTAAAAAATCTACTGTCACTAATATACCTGTAGAAAAAATTGACAACCCAATTTTTGGCAAAAAACACAATCCTTTTGCCATAGAAAGCAAAAAACTAGAAGGTGCCATTTATTACTTAATTTCTGGACATGGAGGACCAGACCCTGGCGCTACAGAAAGATATAATGGTCAATTAATTTCTGAAGACGAATACGCCTATGATGTAACTTTACGTTTAGCGAAAATGTTACTTTCCAACGGTGCAAAAGTTTATCTCATTATAAAAGATGCAAATGATGGGATTAGAGATCAACGTATACTAAAAATAGATTATGATGAAGTTAATTACCCTAAAAAGCGTATTCCAAGAAATCAAATATTAAGATTGCGACAACGCACAAAAACGGTAAACAATCTATATTTAAAACATAAAGGTGCTTACCAAAGATTAATTGCAACCCATATTGATAGTAGAGGTAAAAATAAAAACGTCGATGCCTTTTTCTACCATCATAAAAATAGCAAAAGCGGAAAACGTTTAGCAAAAAACATTTTCAATTCATTTAAAAAAAAATATGCAGAGCATCAACCCAATAGAATTTATTCTGGCTCTGTAAGCTCAAGGAGTTTATATTTAATAAAACATACTTTACCTGCTATGGCGTATATTGAATTGGGCAATATCAAAAATAAAAAAGACCAACAACGAATTCTTAATTATAAAAATAGAGAAGCCTTAGCGAAGTGGATCTATAATGGCCTTTTGGTTGATTTTGATGAACGTAAAAAGTAATTGGTTAAATCTAGACGTTTCAAAGTGTTATATTTATTAAGAGTGAAAAAATAAACATACTTAATTAGTTTAGTTCTCCAAAGGGAGATCAATTGTGATTTCCCTTTGATTCGTTTTCTTTTGCTATTTTAGTTGTCATCAAAACTTACAATCATATACCTAATTAAAACTAGTCTCAAAATCGAAAATAACATTAAAAAACATTTAATTACTGCTCTACTGATTACGGTGTTTTCATTTGTTTATACTTTCATGATTGCCGTATTATCTGCTCATGATAGTAGTTCTATAAATTATCATTTAGATGGAGCTATCTTTATTAGTCTGTTTGGATATTTCTGCATTTTTATAGTTTATAAAATTGATAAAATCATCAACCAATTAAACATCAAATATTCCAATTCCATTTTCTTCATTAACTTTTCACTTAGCTTCCTTATTAGTTCAAGTATTATCATTTTTATCTCATGGATTTTCAATGGTTTTGTAAGAGATGAATGGGCTTTACAATTTGTTTTTGTAAAACAACAGATGATTCTTTTAAATTTTCTTCTCATCATCATACTGTCTTATCTTACCATTTCTTATTTTACAAGATCTGTATCTATCAGAAACAAAAAACTAAAAGCAGACAACTTAGAAATGAGTTTAGCTCTGCATAAGTATTTGACACGAATTCCTTCTTTGTCAAATAAAAAAACAACCTTAATCCCTGTTAATAAAGTTTCATATTTTAAAATTGATGAAGGCGTTCTTTTTGCCTACACTTCAAAAGACGAAAAGCACCCTTTAACCATAACAACCTTAAACGTTCTTGAATCAAAGTTAAATCCTACTAATTTTTTCAGAATAAATCGTTCAGAAATTATCAATATAAATAAAGTCGAATCTTACGAACCTTACCTCAAAGATCGATTGGCTATAAAACTTTCCCATCGTAGCATTACATTATATACTTCAAATGCAAAATCAGCATCTTTTAGAGAATGGGTTGTAAACTCAACAGCTTGATTCATCTTTTTTAATTGAAAAAACCCTCAGTTCACTATAAAAACCTTTCTTAAAGTGATTATTTACAGTTGTTTTACAAAAAACAACGAGTATGTCTACAGCAATAAATCAAATGAGTAAGAAATCACTAATCACAAAAGTTTTATTAGCATGGTTCCTAGGACTAATAGCACTAGCATTAGCAAACTGGCTTAGTGCTATTTCATTCGAAAAATGGGGATTAGGCAATCAAGAAAAGTCAATAATACAAGCAATTATTTTTGTTGGACTTGTTATTCCATGTATTTGGTTACTTCGTATTTATTTAGATAAAGGAACCCCTAAAACTATTGGTCTCGGGAATTTCAAACATTCTATATCAAAGTTTGGTCTAGGAATGGGGCTACTTATTATTCCTATTACAATAACTATTACATGTACAACTTTGTTTGGGTGGGGAGAAGTACATTTTAATATGGATAATTCTATTTTAAGTTCCTTCTTTATTGGTTTTATCATCACTTTCCTATATGAAGCTCTTCCAGAAGAACTTATCTTTAGAGGCTATATTTATAGCAACCTTGCAATAAAATATAGGCGTTGGGTAAGTGCTTTAATAACTATTGGACTATTTGCTTTATTACCAATAATTCTTGTTCAAATTCAAAAACATATTCTAGGAATTGAAGTACAAATTGGAAACTCACAATCTATACAAGTATCCTATATAATTACAATGATCATTTTTGGTGCTTTTGTACAATATCTTAGGATGTTAACAAATAGCATTTGGACTGGTATTGGGTTTCATTTAATGTTTGTTTATGTAAACTGGTTAATAGGAACAGAAAGCACAAATTTAATTCAGTTTAGCAATTTCACAAATGAGACTCCAGTGCAAATTACTTTTATAATCACATTGTTAACGTTGTTTATTGCTTTACTGATGTATCCTAAACTTACAAAACGTAAAATTGGATGGAATCAAGTTGACAATTAAATTGCTAATGATTATTCTCGACCTCTTCTTTGACTATTTGGCCTTGGAGCTTTTTCTAATTCTTTCTCTGTAATGAATCCATCTTTATTAGCATCAACTTTATCAAAATCATTCTTTAATGGGCCTTTCACTTCTTTTTTACTCAGCTTACCATCTTTATTAGCATCCATCATTTTTAATAATTGAGTAGGACTTGGACGTTGCCCTCCACCTCTATTATTTCCAAACCTATTTCTTGCCATTCTTCTTCCACCATTTCCAAGAATCCCTCCACCAACTGCAAAATCTTTACTTGGTGTTCCCACAAAATAGCGAGGTAATGAAGGAAAGTCATCTGTAATTACATAGTAATATGTTCCTTCTGGAAATTCTGGAGTGATCCCATATCGTCCATTCGCCATATCTAAATCACCCAAACCTTCTACAAACTCAAAATCACGCACATATGTCCCGTCATACTTTCCATCTGGAGCTGTTTTTCCATTTCCGGGTCTATGTCCTTGTTTCAATTGATAGCTAGAAACTAAAGAAACAATTTCGCTATTGGTATTTGTTGGGTCTTTATAACCGTATTTATAATAGATAGGAAAACCGTCTGCAGCCCAACCTACTTGCGACATAGATTTCCCTTTTACGCTTTTGATAAACTCCCAAGGAGTTCCATGATAATGATACTCTCCCGTTGGTTGTACATGAGCATTGTTACAATCATCTCCTAAATTCACCGCTGTACTCAGTGCTTCTAATGCCCAATCTGAGTTCATGTTTTGAGACCTTCCTCCAAAAAATTCGGCAGCAGTTGGTTCTAGTTTTATTCCATTCAAAGCCACACCAAATTCGTATGCAGGAAACCCTTTTCCAAATCCATCCGCTGAAACTGATGTTAACTTATCTGCTTTTTTAGGATTTAAAGGAATGTTGTATTTCTTTTTTTGTTCGCTTATTGTATTTGGATTTCCTGGGTTAGGAAATGCTCCTACTTTATGATTCGGAATTGCATTTGCTGTAATAATCCTAGAATCACCTTTTGTTAGTATGGATACTTTATTTTTCTGAGTTAATGTCGTCGTACATTTAATTCCATCGGTTACAGAAAATGTACCATTTTTACTCTGTGAATTTGCATGAATACTAAAAGCAAATATTATAACTATTACTAAGATTGTATTTCTCATTATTCTTTGGTTTAGTTATTTATAAAAGGATCTGAATATTTTGTATCGGTTATAAAGTTGTTATCAGTTAATGCTAATAAGAAATCTATTAGGCCTTGTCTTTCTGCTGCACTCAAATTCAATCTCCTTACTCCTCCCCCCATTCTTAATCTATTGTCTAAATCTTGACTATTCTGTATTCCTGTGTCATAATGATCAATGACCTCCCCTAGAGTAGCAAATCTTCCATCGTGCATATAAGGCGCTGTTAATTCTATATTTCTTAATGACCCTACTTTAAACTCACCTCTATCATTATTATTTCCACTTACTCCACCTACTCCAAGGTCCGTTAAAATAGCATCCAGTCCATTATTTCTAGCTTGATCTCCAACAAATGCATTGGTATCATGACAGTCTGAACATCTAGTTCTATTACTAAAGAACAAGTTCTTTCCTAAGTTTTCTGATTGTGTAAAGTTTGGGAAATTTGTTTGCGGATTGTTTACCTGAGCTAAACCAGCATCATATTTAGATTCATAAGAAACCATTGATCTTATAAATTGAGCGAGAGCAAGAGAAATTCTATTGCTTGTTACTGTTTCATCGCCGAAAGCTCTTGTAAATAAAATTCTATAATAATCTTCAGCACTAACTTTATCAACCAATTCATCTAATGTAAGCCCCATTTCTACGGCATCTTGAATAGGCATCAATACTTGATCTTCTAAAGTAGCTGCTCTTTCATCCCAAAAGAATCTACCATTATCATAATACTTTGCATTGGATAATCCCATTGAGTTTCTTCCTGTTAGTCCACCATCGAATCCGATACTTAAAATATTAGAGTCGGAAAATCCTGTTGCTTGATCGTGACATGAAGCACATGACACTGTGTTGTTTGCCGATAATTTTTTATCATAAAACAATACTCTACCTAAGGTAGCTCCTGGATCTGTAATTGCATTGTTGTTTGGGGTATTGTCTTCGTTTCTTAAATCATTATTTAAGAAGTAGCCTGGCAATGCGATGTTTGCATAGTTGAATAAGCTTGAAGGTAGGTTAAGTGTTTGTGCTAAGATGTCATCGTCAGTTGATGAATCACCAATGTCTCCATCAATTACATCATCATTAATAATATCAACATACTCATCATTACCACATGCAAAAAAACTACTCAGTAATACAGCTAAAAATAAAAATTTTAAATTCCTCATAATACGATCTTTTAAGATTAAACAAAGAGTAGTTTTTTATCATTCCTTTTCTTTTGGTTTAATCTTTAGATGTATGTTCTTGAGAAAACTTGTGTTAGATTTTAAAAATCTTCTCTGGGTGGACCTCTTCTTTCACCTTTAGGCTTTTGAGGGGCTCTATTTTGTAGCGCTTTTCCAATAATTTCATCAAATTTACTTACTTGATCTGGAGTACAAATTTTTCGGACTTGCTTGAAGAATGCGAAAATTTCTTGAACCTTTTCGGTTTCAATTTCCCCCATTCGAGTCGTTAATGAGTCCGATGAGAAGTTTTCCTTATCAAAGGAATTAAATAATTTTTTTCGTAACCCTTTTAACTCTCCATCCATTTGCATCATCTGATGACGATGCTCTCGATCTAAAAAAAGAAAACGTTCTTTTTGTTCTTCATTGAAATTCAATTCTTGAACTAAAAAACCTCCTTTTTGAGGCCCATCATTTTTACCAGGTTTTTTAATAATCATCAAAAGCAAACTAGCATTTGCTAGAATTAATATGATTAAAAATGCGTAGAGTAGTTTTTTTCTCATATCCTTAGTTTATAGAGATATTATTATCCGATCCTAACTGATAATCTTGCACGAAAGATTCGAATCCCGAAATCTGTTCTTGGGAAGTGGTTTCTGTATTAGAAAATGAATAGTAAATTGTCGCAGCATTTATACAAATGATCAAAACCAACGATGCAAATTGAAGTTGTGGGTTAAACCAATGAAAAGAAGGTTGTTTTACTTCTTTTTCTTGTTCAATCATATTCAATACCTTATTCTTGAAGAAAGGGCTCACCTTTACCTCTTCGATTGAATCTAAAATATCTAAAGTATTGTTGTTTCCTGTACTTTTATCTTTTATTGTTTTCATCTGTAATTACTTAGATGCAATATTTATTTAAAACTTGCGTTTATTGTTCATTTTTATAAAAACCTTCTAATTTCTTCTGTAAATTCTTCTTTGCACGAAACATAATTGATTCGACAGATGATAGGCTCTTCCCTGTAATCTCTACAATTTCTTGATAACTTTTACCATCTACTTTCGCTAAAGTAAAAACTACTCTCTGACTCTCTGGTAGAGTATTTATCGCTAAGAATATTGTTTCCGATTTCTCTTTATTTTCTAATTGAATCCCTGGATGGTTAAACTCCGTAAAAAAATTAGTCTTATCCATTGGAATTTCATTTCCTAAGATACTCTGCATAAATGCAAAACGCTTTTTTGCATTTTTTTTACGAATAAATTCCAAACATTTATTGGTACATATCTTATATATCCATGTAGAAAGCTTAGAGTTCCCTTTAAATTTACTAACGGATTTATAAACTTCCAAAAAAACTTCTTGTGCTACATCTTCAGCATCTTCCTTATTAGGCACAAAAGAAATACACGTATGAAATACCTTTTGCTGGTATTCATCTAGTAACTGACTGAAAGCAGATTGGCTTCCAGACTTTAATTTCTCTATGAACTCTTCTTGGTTAGTCAAAAAACGGGAAAATTCTGATGCTGTTAAAGTATAAAAAACTTAGATAACTCAATAATATCAGGTCACTTTTTCTCGAATAATGACTATCTTTGCACCTATAAAAACGTAGAAAAATGAAACTTGTTTTATTAACTATTGGGTTATTAGCTATTGGAATCGCTGGAATTGCTATTAAAATTTGGGCGAAAAAAGATGGAGAGTTCGCAGGTACTTGTGCAAGTCAGAATCCTATGTTAAATACTACCGGTGAATCTTGTGGTTTTTGTGGTAAAACTCCAGACCAGTTTGACTCATGTTCTGAGCCTTCTCATAATTAATCATACATGGTTATTACTGTTCTCTTCTACACTTTTGTAGCTGCTGCGGTAATTCAATTTTGTTATTACCTCTCTTTTCTTTCTTTTGCTTTTCACAGAACTCTCGGTAACTCTAAAGAGGTTTCTCATCCTATTTCTGTGATCGTCTGCTCAAAAAACGAAGCAGAGAATTTAGAAAAATTAATTCCACTTCTTTTACAGCAGAATTACTATAAATTTGAACTGGTCCTTATTAACGATGCTTCTACAGACAATACACAAGATATTCTTGAGCGGTTTCAAAAAGAAAATTCAAAAGTAAAACTTGTTAATGTAGAAAATAACGAAGCTTTTTGGGGTAATAAAAAATATGCTTTGACCTTAGGGATTAAAGCTGCAAAGTATGAGCATTTACTTTTTACAGATGCTGATTGTGTTCCTGCTTCTACAAACTGGATTAAAGAAATGAGTTCTCAATTCTCTGAGAGAAAATCTATTGTATTAGGATACGGAAAGTATCAAGCTAAAAAACACTCCTTGGTCAATGTACTAGTCCGATATGAAACTCTCCTAACTGCGGTACAATATTTTAGTTATGCCAAATTAGGTTCTCCCTATATGGCAGTTGGAAGAAATCTAGCCTATACAAAAAGTGAGTTTTTTAGAGTCAAAGGGTTTATCAATCATATGAATGTTCGTTCTGGTGATGATGATCTCTTTATCAAAGATGCAGCAACAAATACAAATACTGCTATTTCAGTACATGCAGAAAGCTTTACCATATCTAAAGCTCCAAAAAATATAAAAGAATGGTTTCGTCAAAAGAGAAGGCATGTATCCACTTCATCTCATTATAAATTTTCTCATAAATTCTTACTGAGTTTATTTTATATAACAAAAGTTTTAACTTGGGTTCTTGCTCCTCTTTTATACTTAATCACACAAGATTACTTGGTGCTCCTCTTACTTCTAGGTTACATCGTGCTCAATTATCTATCCATTGGTTTTTCAGCTAAAAGGCTAAAAGAAACTTCCGTTTTATATTGCCTCCCCTTTCTAGAAGTATTTTTAGTTTTGTTTCAATTCACTATATTTATCACCAACACGTTTTCAAAACCTACTCATTGGAAATAACGAAGGAGTTATTAAATCAGCATATTCAAAAAGCAAAGGAAGGAAATCAGTCTTCTTTTAATTTTTTACTGGATCATTTTTGGTCTGATGTTTATTTATATCAATTAAAGAGAACTAATAACGACAATGATGCTGAAGATATCACCATTCAATCATTTTCGAGAGCCTTTGATAAAATTGATTCTTTTGATGAAAATTATCAATTCAAGACATGGTTAATTACTATTTCTAAGAACATTCACATCGATTTAGTAAGAAAGAACAAATCGTCTATCAAAATAGAAACTACTAAAGAATCTGAAGCTTATAGCATTGTAGATGACAACCCTACTCCAGAAGATAAAATTATTACCGAGCAGAACTTAGCTAAACTATTACGAGATATTAAGCAGTTAAAACCAAAATATCAGGAAGTAATACAATTACGTTATTTTCAAGAATTAAGCTATAAAGAAATCTCAAATCAGATTGATGAACCAATGAATAACGTAAAAGTAAAGCTATTACGGGCTAAAAAGTTATTGGCTGAGATTATTAAGAAATCATAGAATGAAAAAGTATCTCGTATTTTTTTTAATATTTAGTTTTCTTAGCTGCAAGAAAAAATCAATTCAAAAAGAAATAAGAGACAAACAAATAATAAATGAAGGTAGTATCACAAAAAGTGATATTTCAGAGAAAGATACTATAAAACTTGCCCTTCAAGATAAACCAGATTCAATCTTCATAAAACTAACTAAAGAATTACAAAAAAGCAATTGGACTTATGATACGGTTCGACTAAAAAAACTGACTAGTTATGGTCATTATTTAGAATTAAAAAATAATCAAATTACTTTTTTTAATAACATGCCTTTTTATCGCATTAAAAAAAGTGAGTCACAGTTAATTCAACCAAAAGTCCTCTACCCATTTAGTAAAGATAGTGTAGACACTTCTCCCTTTAAAAAAAGTATCTCTGCTTGGGGATACTTCTATAAACTTAATACAAATGATGCTTCTTTAAATGCTGATGGTGTTATTGAACAGTGGGCATTCCAAAATGATCATGATGCGTTACAAGCAAAAAAAATGCTAGATAAATACTATCCATTACCTTATTTTAATACTAGCCCTCATTACTCTGTTATTAATAATCATTTGATTATTTTCCATACAAGAGCAATGGCTTTTAGCTATGATCAAAAAGAACATTTTGAAAAACTTCAAAAAATAATAAAATGAAAAAATCCATCTTCCGTTCTCTAGGTCCAGGTTTACTCTTTGCAGGTGCTGCAGTAGGAGTTTCTCATTTGGTACAATCTACTAGAGCTGGAGCCGATTTTGGTTTTGGTTTGTTATGGGCATTACTGTTAGTCAATATTTTTAAGTATCCTTTTTTCCAATATGGACCTCGTTATGCAGCGGCAACTGGAGAAACCTTATTAGATGGATATCGTAAACTAGGAAAAGGCGTTTTGATTGTCTACTACATACTTAGTTTTGCAACCATGTTTACGATACAAGCAGCAGTAACAATTGTGACTGCTGGATTGGCCGTCAATCTATTTGGACCTATTAGCGACACATTTACTCCTCAAGAAAGTTTAGTCGCATGGTCTATGATTGTTACTGTTATTAGTATTCTAATCTTGTTAGTTGGAAAGTACAAATTGCTTGACAATATGATGAAATACATCATTCTACTATTAACCATTTGTACAATTATTGCCGTAAATGTAGCCTTGTTTAAAACAGAACAGACATTCGACTTCACTCAAATACTCCCTAGTGGCGCTGTTGAAATTACGTTTTTAATTGCTTTTCTAGGATGGATGCCAGCACCTTTAGACATATCTATTTGGCATTCTATCTGGTCAGTAGAAAAAGAAAAAACCACCTTTCAAAAAATAAAACCAAAGCAAGCTATTTTCGATTTTAATATTGGTTATATAGGCACCATATTTCTAGGCGTTTGTTTTGTGATGCTTGGAGCTTTGGTGATGTTCCAATCTGGAGAGAGTTTTTCTAGCAAAGGAGGAGTTTTTGCTGGTCAATTAATTGAACTATACACTAAAAATTTAGGCGGATTTGCCTATATATTTATAGCTATAGCAGCATTTACAACCATGTTTAGCACAACCATTACTACATTAGATGCTTCACCACGTGCCATGACAAAAACAACCAATCTTTTACTTGATAGAAAAACAAAATTAAACTACTGGTTTTGGATCCTACTATTAGCTGCTGGTACATTTATCATCTTAGCGTATTTCATGAGTGATATGGGGAAACTTGTAAGAATAGCAACAGTACTCTCTTTCTTAACAGCTCCTTTTTATGCTATTTTAAACTACCTATTAATTAGCGGAAAACATACACCAAAAGAACACCACCCTAATATTTACATGAGAATTCTTAGTATTCTTGGAATTATCTTTTTGATTGGTTTTAGTATTTGGTTCCTCTTCAATTGGTAAGTTAATCATAGAAATCATTGTTATGAACAGTAGAGTTGTAATTGCTTTATTTATTTTCTTTTGTAAAACCTCGTATTCTCAAAACATAGAATGGAATACCTATGATTTTGATTCTATTGTATCAGTAGAGATGCCTTTTACAGTATATGAACTAGATACCATACAGGATAACAGAAAAATGTACCAGATATTTTCAAATAACGAGTCAATAGAGTTCAGGGTTCAAAAATTATACTTAGGAAAACTATATTCAAATGTTGAAACTATAACTCTACCTCATGATGACGATAGTTTAGAAAAACTTTATTCAGAGATGATTTGGGCAATTACTAAAGTAAGTCAATATAATTTAAAGTATAGTAAATCTATAAACGAATCTAATCTTAAAGGTTACAAGCTTGTCTTTAATGATAGTGAAGGATCACCAATACATGAATTAAATTTATTCGTTGTAAACAAGAGCCTCTATACATTTTCTTATTTAAATACTAATGATTTTAATGAAATTGAAAGAAATCTTTTTTTTGATTCAATAGCTTTCAATGATGAGAAAGAATTAAGACAATACCCTAAAAAGCCTTTTTTAACTGGCAAAAAAATAATCCTTGCTTTATTTTTATTTCTCTTATTATCATTCTTGATGCGATTTAAGTCGAAAAGAAAAAGCAATTAGATAGATCACAAAACGCATTAGTATCTAAAAGTTTTCTGTCGTAACTTTGCATCTTAAATCATAGATTGATGGCAAACGAAACTGCTACACCTCCTGCAAGAGTAAAAAAACCTGATTGGCTACGTGTAAAATTACCTGTAGGTAAGAAATACACTGAACTTAGAGGATTGGTTGATAAGTACAAGTTAAATACAATTTGTGCGAGTGGAAGCTGCCCGAATATGGGAGAATGTTGGGGAGAAGGAACAGCTACGTTTATGATTCTTGGAAATATCTGTACTCGTTCTTGTGGTTTTTGTGGTGTAAAAACGGGAAGACCAGATACTGTTGAATGGGATGAGCCAGAAAAAGTTGCTCGTTCTATCAAAATTATGGGAATCAAACATGCCGTAATTACTTCTGTTGATCGAGATGATTTAAAAGATGGAGGTTCTATTATCTGGGCTGAAACTGTAGATGCCATTCGTAGAGCAAATCCAAATACAACTTTAGAAACATTAATTCCAGATTTTCAAGGAAATGAAAAGCAACTTAATCGTATTATTGAAGTACATCCTGAAGTAGTTTCTCACAATATGGAAACTGTCAGAAGACTAACTCGTGAAGTTCGTATCCAAGCAAAATATGATAGAAGTTTAGGTGTTTTAAAATACCTAAAAGAGAATGGAATGAGAACCAAAACAGGTTTAATGTTAGGTTTGGGTGAAAAAGAAGAGGAAGTGATACAAACGATGAAAGATCTACAAGGTGTTGGATTGGATGTTTTAACCATAGGTCAGTATTTACAACCTACCAAAAAGCATTTACCTCTAAAAGAATTTATCACTCCAGAGCAATTCAAAAAATACGAAACTTTAGGTTTAGAAATGGGCTTTATGTATGTAGAAAGTGGTCCTTTAGTTCGTTCTTCTTACAAAGCACACAAACACGCTAAATAGCTTTTTATCAAATTGATATTTTTTTAAGCAATCTCGATTTACTTTCTCATTTAAAAATGATTAAATTTAACAAATCCTTAATAATTCGAGCTTAAATGTTAAAAAAAAATAAAAATCACATCATTTTAACAAAAAAACACTTTATAATTCATTTTGGCACGGTAGTTGAAATATACTTTTCGAGCAAGTAAAATTGTTTCATTGTGTAAATTATTTGAATTAGTTGATTAACAAAAGCCATCTGGGGAGATGGCTTTTGGCTTTTCTATAACTTACTATTATTTTTTACTTCCCTGCTTGAATTTGTTGTGCTATTTTCTCTACCTCATCCAAAACTCGAAGTAAATTACCGCTCCATAACTGAGATATCTGCGCTTCCGTATATCCTCTTTTCACCAACTCCGCAGTAACATTTAATGTTTCCGATGCATCATTCCAACCATAGACTCCTCCTCCACCGTCAAAATCCGAACTGATTCCCACATGATCTAATCCAATTTTCTTGACTAGGTAATCGATGTGATCAACAAAATCAGCTACATCTACTGGCGGGAATTTCTCTCTATCGATATTTTCTTTCGCCGAATTTGATAGTTCCCTGTATGTTTTGATATACGCATCTCGATCCGTTTTTTCCATTTTTCTTACCTCGCTCCAAGGTTTGATTTCAAAGCCATCTTTTTTCCCTAATTCTTTTACTAGCTCATTTAAAGATTTAGTATACGCTTTGTCTTTTTCAGCATTCACATAGGTTTCAAAAGCCACAGTTTGAACAACTCCTCCATTTCCTTTCATCCATTCCAATTGCTCATCGTCCAAATTCCTACTATGATCACACAACGCTCTTGCTGATGAATGTGATGCTATAATTGGTGCTTTAGACAATTCAATCATATCTTTTATCGATTGTTTTGAAGGATGAGAAACATCAATCATCATTCCCCATTTATTCATTTCTTTAATAACTTCTCTCCCTAATTCACTTACTCCTTTATCTACCCACAAACTATCTCGCTCTCCAGTATTGGAATCACAAAGCTGACTGTGTCCATTGTGTGATAGTGACATATATCTAGCGCCTAAATCATAAAATTGCTTTACTCTAGAAATATCTGTTCCTACTGGGTAGCCATTTTCAATTCCAATCATCGCTACTTTTTTCCCTGAAGCGTCAAGCGCTCTCGCTTCTTTTGAATTTACTGCCAGCCCTATTCGATCTGGAGCTATTTCTTCTACGAGCTTATGAATTGCATCAAACTTACTCATTGCGTTCTTATAGGCTTTATCATACCCTTCTTCCGTTAAATCACCTTGACCTGTATAGACAATAAACCAAGCGACATCCAAACCTCCTTCTTCCATATTGGGAAGATTTACTTGATTCCCAAGTTCTTGTGTGTAGTTTTTTTCATCTGTAAAGTTCGACACATTAATATCTACATGTGTGTCTAATACCAATACTCTTTCGTGTATTTCTTTTGCTTTCGTTAGGATTTCATCTGAATATCCCATCGGGTTGTTTTTATCTTCTTTAGGTTGATCGTCTTTACATCCAACTATGAGAAGTGCGAAAAGAATGATTTTAAAAATTTTCATACGGATTTGGTTAATTGATTTTGATAAAGATAACAATCTTAAATGATTCTATTTCTTTATCTTTAATGCATGAGATCATTCCTTTTACTTACAGTTATCATTTTTTTTAGCTGTAGTACATCCAATCAGAAGCCATTTATCTTAAAAAACCCTGATGCTGTTCAGTTAAAAAAAGAGTTTTTAAAAAGCGATTCCCAATTGAATACTGTTCTCACTTATTTAGAAAGGAGTTACAAAGCAACTTCAGAGAAAACGGACATCAAAACGGATCCAGACTTTAACAATGCTGAATGTGGGTTTACCAAGAAATTTGAGTTCAGCATTGAATACACGCTTTATAAATGTGGAGAAGCTGCTCCAATGAAAGAAACAATTACATTTCCAAAAACTTCATTAGAACAACTAAAAAAGTGGATTGAAGACATTCATGCTTCTCAAACTGAAGAAGAAGTAACGAATGTTTGGTATAAAGACAAGAATGAGTATGGACCCAAAGATGAAGAAGTAGGCTGCTATTACACCATCAAACAAACTGAAGCACAAAGCATCATTAGTATTTGGTGTGGGTGTTAGATATAAAAAAGGAGCCAAATGGCTCCTTTCTTATTTCTATATGTTACATGCAAATTAAATTGCATTAATAATATCATACTTCGTAATGATATGATGTTTTCCATTTCCTAAATCAACCAATACAGCTTGATTGTCTTTGGTAATCAATTTAGAAACTTGATCAATAGAAGTGTTCGCTGCTACAATTGGATATGCAGCTCCCATAACTTCTCTTATAGGTTTTTCAGCAATGTTCTTATCTTCTATATAATGATGTAACAAAGCAGATTCATCAACAGATCCTACAAAACCATTAACATCTTCAACAGGAATTTGAGAAATCTTAAATTCTCTCATTCTTTCAATAGCATGAGAAACCAATTCTTCAGTTCTTACAGTCAACAATGGTTTATCAGCATGGCTTTTAATTAAATCGGCTGCAATAGTTACTTCATCCTCTAAGAACCCGCGATCACGCATCCAGTCATCATTAAACATTTTCCCAACATATCTACTACCGTGGTCATGAAATAACACTACCACAACATCATCTTTCTTAAATTGATCTTTTAACTGTAAGATTCCTTTAATGGCAGAACCCGCAGAGTTTCCAACAAAAATCCCTTCCTCTTTCGCTATCTTTCTTGTATAAACCGCAGCATCTTTATCAGTTACTTTCGTAAAACCATCAATCAAACTGAAATCTACATTCTTAGGCAAAATATCTTCTCCAATTCCTTCTGTGATGTATGGATAGATTTCGTTTTCATCAAAAATACCTGTTTCATGGTATTTTTTGAACACAGAACCATACGTATCAATTCCCCAAACTTTAATATTTGGATTTTGCTCTTTTAAATACTTCGCTGTTCCTGAAACTGTCCCTCCAGTTCCAACTCCTACAACAAAATGCGTAATCTTTCCTTCCGTTTGTTCCCAAATTTCTGGTCCCGTTTGCTCATAATGCGCAATAGCATTTGATGGATTGTCATATTGATTTACATACCAAGAATTTGGTGTTTCTGCTCCTAATCTTTTCGATACTGAATAATACGATCTTGGATCTTCTGGTTCAACATTAGTTGGACAAACAACTACCTCAGCTCCAACAGCTCTCAAAATATCCATCTTCTCTTTCGATTGCTTATCAGAGATTACAAAAATACATTTGTAGCCTTTTATAATTGCAGCCAAAGCCAATCCCATTCCAGTATTTCCAGAAGTTCCTTCAATAATGGTTCCTCCAGGTTTTAAGCGTCCGTCTGCTTCCGCATCTTCAACCATTTTTAAAGCCATTCTATCTTTTATAGAATTTCCTGGATTAAACGTTTCTACTTTCGCTAATACTAAAGCATCTACTTCAGCAGTTACAGAATTCAGTTTTACTAATGGGGTATTTCCTATTGTTTCAAGGATATTTTTTGCGTAGTTCATTCAGTTCTAAATTGTGGTGCAAAGGAACAAAATATTTGATGATCTATCAATGTGAAAATTGGATAATTTGACAATCAGAAAACTCAAAAAAAATAGCAACAGACTTAATACTTAAACTTCTTTTACAAAAAAAATGCACAAGTTCATGCTTCTTGCTTTTATTATTCTTTTAATTCATTATATATATTATAAATTAAATCATCCAATTTTTGATTTATTTTAACCGAAGATTGATTTGTAAAGACAATAAATCCTATCTTTCTTTCAGGATAAATAATCAACCTACTTTTTCCTCTGGAAATCCCTCCATCATGTCTATAATGTAAATCATGATTTTGATTTTGTATACTCCACCAAAAATATCCGATCCAATAATTATCATCAATTTCATATATGTTTTTGTGTGATTCTTTTATCACCTCACTATTTTTGAGGTGATAATGAATGTATTTCAGCATATCAAATATTGTAGATTTCAGCGCACCTTCAGCTCCCCATAATGTTTTTGAAAGATTAGACTCTGGCATCAATTGTCCTAACAAATAACCTTTCGCAAGACGATTCTTTTTACCAACAGGAACATTGAAGTGAGTATCAACCATTTGATTTTTTGAAACTATTTCATCTATAATTAATTCTTGAAAAGGCTTATTGTATACTACTTCTAAAATATAGCCCATTAAATTTGTCCCTACATTTGAATAGTTAAACTTTACACCAGGTTTTTCTATCATTTTAATTTTTGACAGTTCTTTAAAAAACATTGACTTCGTTTGTTTATTCTCTTGTTCGGTAAAAACCTTATTGAATTCAATTTCATTAAAATCTGCACTTACTAATTCTTCGTTTATTCCTAAAATCCCTCCAGGCAATCCACTCGTATGAGTTAACAAGTGTTTAACTCTTATAGAGTTCTGTTCATATTCTAAATTTGCATAAGGCATAGGCAAGTATTTTCTAATATCATCATCTAAATTTAACTTCCCTTCTAAAACAGCTTTAGCCGCCAATGTCCCTGTAAATGTTTTTGTTACTGAAGCAATTTCATATATAGTGTGATTTGTTGGAAGATCACTTTTTCCATTTGTCAATCCTCCATAGTTAAACGCTAAAGACACGTTATCAATATAAAGACCAATGGACAAAGAATTTATTAAAGAATCTTTTAAAGCTTTTTTAGCATATTTATCTACAACTTGCTTTATCTCTTTACCAACAGCATCACTATAAATCTCAACAGATTTATTATGAACTCGATTTTTATATACTTTTTGATTTTGAGATTTACAACTTAAGCAGGCAAATAGTAAAGGCAATAGTATTAAATGTATGTTTTTCATATTGTAATGGTTTAAATTCAAAGCAAATGAAAACATATCGCCATTAAAAAAGGTTCGACTTTATAAAGTCAAACCTTTTTTAATTAGATTACAATCATTTAAAAAATTGCCTTACTCTTCCTATATTCTGAAGGTGTAGCTCCAGTTTGCTTTTTAAAAGCTGTATAGAAAGATGATTTAGAATTAAACCCAACATCATACATAACTTGTTGGATTGTTAAATTTTCTTTTTCTGAATTTAAAAGCATTTTCTCAGCTTTTCGTATTCTATATTGATTTACAAAATCAAAGAAATGCTGATTTAAATTAAGGTTAATTAATATTGAAACCTCACGACTTGGAATTTCTACTTTCTCAGCTAGTTTTTGTAACGTTAAAGAGGCATCTAGGTACGGTTCTTCTTCCTCCATAAATGCTAATAGCTTATTAAGTTCTTTTTGAAAGTTTTCATTAGAATATTTTTTATCAATACCTTCCTTTAAGATTCCTTTTACTAATAAATGACGTGAATTAATATTTCTAAACAGATTAGGGTAATACATACTTTTTAAAACTATATAAACTAAAAAACCAACTAAAGCTAACGCTAGAACTAATCTTAAAGTATTTAAAACTTCTACATTAGTTCCATAAAGTTTATAGGTCTGTTTAAAAAAAGAAAAGCAAAAAATAACACTCAAAAAAACAAGTAATTGATAAAGCCATTTATAGTTAAAAACGGATTTATTAGAGTAATTTTCTAACAATAGCTGTTTGTATTTTTTTAATTCCAAAAACATTGCAATCAAATAAAAAAAAGCAGTTGACAATCCAAAAATTACAGACAGCTCTCCTTCTATTGTAGTATTTAAATTTTCCAACAGAAAATTCCTTGTGCTTATATCAGCTAAATAAAATCGTGGTGAAAAAATTAGTATTAGAATTAAAAATGGCAGTATGTGTAAAATATGTTTAATCCTTAGTTTAAAATCTGAATATATAGAAGACACTAAATACAAGAACAATAAAGGACTTGTAAAAAAAGCAATATGGTCGCGAAGCATTTCTAAAACAGATGGTAGAGTAATGTAATTTGAGTAAAAGAAAACACTAATATGAATCGCAAAAATTAAAAAGTAAATACCTAAAAATGTATTTGCTACCTTGTTAGATGTTTTGACTGTTAAAACAAATATTGCTAACAAAAGAGATGCAAATAATATAAAGATTGTTATGACTCCTAAAATTGACAAATCCATCCTATTTTAAATTCACAAATATAAATTAATAGTACCAACCTATTTGACGAGTACTTTTAGAGCTACTTAAAAATCCGTATTCCTCTTCCTCTTTTCGAGTAGATCTCAAAATAAACATCAACTAATAAATCTATGCGAATTTAATCGACTTTGAAGGCTGTATCTTTGTAATAATAACGGAAGGGATAATCAACATTAAAAAACATAAAATCAAAGTTCCTATGTTTAAAAGCAAAATAGAAAGGACATCAATACTTACAGGTACTTCAGACACATAGTAAGATTCAGGATCTAATGTGATAAATCCAAAATATTGTTGCGAAAGCAGAATAGCCAAACCAATTACATTCCCCCAGAACAATCCTTTTAAGATTAAATATCCTGCATTGTATAAAAAGACTTTTCGAATACTCCAATTTGTACTTCCTAGCGCTTTCAGAATTCCAATCAGTGGAATACGTTCTAAAATTAAAACTAACAAAGCAGTAATCATATTGATACTCGCCACCAAAATCATGATAGCAATGATAAACCATATGTTGTTATCAAAGACACTAATCCAATCAAAAATAGCAGGAAAGCTAGATGTTATCGTTGTTGCATCCAATGAGGAGTCAATAGAGTTATAAATTTCATTCCCTTTATTTTTCAGTTCATCAAAATCATCAATAAGTACTTCGAAACCTCCAACCTGAGTACTATCCCATTTATTTAATCGTCGTACTTGCCTAATATCACCGATCATCATGTTCTTATCAAACTCTAAGAACCCTGTATTATATATCCCTGTAATGACTAATTTTCTATTCGATGGTAGTTTATTTGCTTGATCTTTAAAAAATGTTACATTAATCGTATCACCCAATTGCAACTCCAATCGGCTCATTAGTGTTGTAGATAGTAAAACGTCTCTAGTTCGTTTTTGATTAAAATCGGGCAACTTCCCTTCGACTAAATATTCTTTAAAAAAGGACCAATCGTAATCGGTAGACACACCTTTCATGACAATGCCTTCAAAATCGGTTTCAGTTCTTATCAAGCCTACTTTATTCGCATAGACCTGTACATTTTTAATACCTTCAATTGCAGGGAATTTTGGATAAAATTTTTGATTTATACTAATCGGAACTACAGAAACATCCGAATTGTTATTATCGAAATTACTGATTTGGATATGCCCTTTAAATCCAGACATTTTATCACGAATCTTCTCTTGCAAACCAGCTCCAGTGGAAACAGCAATCATCATAATAATCATTCCCAATGAAATTGCTGTAATTGCAATTTTTATTATTGGCGACGATATACTACTTTTATGCTCTTTGCCAGAAATAATACGTTTGGCAACAAATAATTCGTAATTCAATTCTATGTTTTTAATTGCTCGTAAAAGTACATATTTATTTATTCTTTTATTGATTTGTAATCCTCTCATTTCCTGCGCTCAAGCATCGGAATCTTCGACAGCAATTCAAACAGGAGCTGACAGGACGGGATTGTATTTGAAAAAATTAAAAGGGAAACGAATTGCTATTGTTGCAAATCAAACCTCCGTAATTTCTAACGGAAATGGCTATACCCATCTGGTAGACAGTTTACTTTCTTTAAAAGTAAACGTAAAAAAAGTATTTGCTCCTGAACATGGTTTCCGTGGAAAAGCAGATGCTGGTGAACTTATAAAAGACGGAATTGATACTAAAAGCGGCTTGCCTATTGTTTCTCTATATGGAAAAAACAAAAAACCTAGCAAAGAACAATTGAAAGGAATCAATCTAATTGTTTTCGACATTCAAGATGTAGGTGCTCGTTTTTACACGTATATATCAACCTTGCATTACGTCATGGAAGCAGCTGCTGAAGCTCGAATTCCTGTGATTGTTTTAGACAGACCCAATCCGAACGGACATTATATAGACGGACCAATTTTAGAGGCAGAACATAAAAGTTTTGTAGGAATGCATCCAGTACCTATTGTATACGGAATGACGATTGGTGAATATGGAAAAATGATCAATGGCGAGAAATGGTTAGAGAAAGGGATTCAAGCAAAACTGACCGTGATTCCTTTAAAGAACTACACACATCAATCGCAATATAGTTTACCCATTAAACCATCGCCAAACCTTCCGAATGACCAATCTATTAACCTCTACCCCAGTTTGTGTTTCTTTGAAGGAACCAATGTGAATGCGGGGCGTGGTACTGATAAACAATTTCAAGTGTATGGTTCTCCTTTTTTAAATACTAAAAGCAAGTTCTCATATACTCCTTCTCCTAACGAAGGAGCAAAATACCCTAAACATGCCTATATGATTTGTTATGGTGAAGACCTAACAAAAACTGCGAGGCTAAGTAACATCAATCTTTCCTGGGTGATTAAAGCACGAAAAGAAAACAGAACTAAAAATTTCTTTAGTGCATATTTCACCACACTTGCTGGAACCACAAAACTACGATCTCAATTAGAAGGTCAGGTTTCTGAAGAAGATATTAAAATGTCTTGGAAAGAAGGATTGGATGCTTTTAAAAAAGTGAGAAGTAAGTATTTGATTTATAAATAACATTTTGTCATTCTATTTTTAGGAATAATCTTTGATATATGAGTTCAAAATTTACTCATGAAAAAGATATTGCTACTATTCATTTCAATTTCATTCTTCTCTTGTCAAGAGAAATTCAATCCAAATGAGTTTAAAGGTAGTTGGCTTCCTTTTGATAAGAATGGAGATTATCTTCCCACTCCAACTATTGAATTCAAAAATGATTCTATATTTTTTTCTGACATATATATATTTACTAAAGGTGGAGAATTCATAATTAGAGATAAACAAATTTTTATTAAGTTTTTGAATGATTCTTTAAATGAAAAACTTCTATTTAACAGAAAAGATTCAAGTATTCTTTTAGGCGAAACTAAATATCATTTTTTTGAAGGTTATAATACTGAGAAAATTACAGAGTATGAATTAATAGAATATAATACAAATCAAAAAATAGATATAAATCTATTAAAAAGATTTGATGCTGGTTTTCATTTATTTAAAAACAAATTAGGTGTCGTAAAATTAAAATTGAACGATAGAATAACTAATCATGAAGACATCCATTCATTTACTTTTGGAATATCACCACACTTTGATATCCCTATAATCGCAATTTATATTGGCAAAGGAGTTTCTCTAAAAGAAGTAGTAAGATGTTATTATCAATTAGCATCAGTTAACATGTTAAAAGTAGCACTTATTACCAGTTTTGATTTAAAAGAAAATAAGTATAATGCTCATATTGAAAAAATAGAAATTTGGAATGAACAAATTACAAATCATTTTAAAGATTCTTTAGAATATCATGAGTTTGATATAAACAACAGGAGTTTTTTTGTCAACAAATACAGTCCAAAGTCAATCATTATTAACTCTTCAAAAGACTTTAACAAGATTGACGCAATTGATAGCAAATACAGCTATTTAATTTCAATCAGTGATGATTTACCATTGGCAGATTATATCTATTTGAAAGAAAGGCTTCTTGAAGTAAGAAAAAAGAGAGAAACAAGAATTAGAACTGAGATTATTGATTTTAATCTATAAATAACGGAGGAAATATCTTATTTAAATCTATTTCTCTTCTTCCAATATTATTAAAATTAGAAACCTTCTTCCCAAAGATTCTTCTCCACAAAGACCTTTCAGTAAAATTATATTTATACTTAAAAACTTGGCCACTATATGTAAAATGGACTTCAGATTTCAAAACAACATCTTCTCGGTAGTACTGAACTTCTTTTCCTTTAATCCCTTCTCTTAAAATTGACTTTACACCTTCTATATTTTTTTGATTATAATCTAGTCCAGGAGCCCCATAATCAGGAGGCGTTGAAAATTGAAGTGAATAAAAGTACTCTCCGAAAGAAAACTCATTATACCCAGGAACAAGAGGGTTACTCAATCTTAAAGCTACTAATGCTCCAGATTCTAAAATAGTGACCTCTATTTTATTTTTTGATTCGACAGCGTCTTTCTCAAAAATTAGGCTTGCTGCATTATCACTAAGTGAAGTTACATCTGAAGTTCGAACATAATTGTTCTTATCTTCTAACAGGAAAATAATTAATGCTCTCCAATTTGCATATAATGGCATTAAAGATCTTTTAAATTCGTCGGTTTTTGATACTTCTGAAACGGCTGTTTGATCAACTCCCACAAATTACTATTGATCGCTTCGTCTGGAAACGTATCTACTCCGTAGACAATTTTCTCTCGATCTAAATAGAGATATGTACCCAACAAACGATCCCAAACCGAAAATATATTTCCATAGTTAGAATCTGTATATGGCAAGAGATTATGATGATGTACTTTATGCATGTCTGGAGAAACAATCACATAACTCAATACTCTGTCTAGCTTCTTCGGCAGCTTCAAATTTGCATGTGTAAATTGCGTAAACACTAACGATATCGATTGGTATAGCATCACAATAGCAATCGGTGTACCGACAAGAAAAACGCCCAATAGGGTAAACGAAAAACGAATCATACTTTCCAACGGGTGGTGTCTATTCGCGGTAGTTGTATCGACCTTATGATCTGTATGATGTACCAAATGCACCATCCATAAGGGTTTTACTTTATGTTCTATAAAATGAGGTAAATAAGCTCCGAAGAAATCTAAAAACAAAACACCTAAAATCATGTATAACCATAAAGGCATTTCTGGCAACCAATTAATAATTCCGAAATCGTTGGCCCATACCCAATCGGCAGACTTCAATAAAATAAAAGCCAAACCTAAATTAATTAAGACCGTTGTCATGGTAAAGAACAGGTTCGGAAATGCGTGCTTCCATTTCTTATAGTTGAACTTAAATAAAGGAAAAGCTCCCTCCAACAACCAGAAAAAAGTAATTCCACCAACTATAATCATACTCCGATGTTCTCTCGGTATGTTCTCAAAATAATTAAATATCGTCTCCAAAATATATTCGTTTGTACTAAAGTAAGTAAAAAACTAGAAAGTCTTATGAAGTATGGTGTCCCCTCTTAGAGCTTCGCTCGGTATTTTCATTTCAATAATCCTCAAGGGGGCATATTAAAGATTCCCTCCTATGAGGAGGGTTAGGGAGGTGTAAAACTATCTCCTTCTTACTTTTTCATTGCCATACAAAGGCAATTTTTTTTGCAATGCTTGTACAATGTTATAGGCAGCTGGACAAATCTCAGTGTTTGTCAATGTTAAATCGGTAATCTGGATAAACTTTTTACGATTGGTATGCGGATATTCTGAACATGCTTTTGGGCGCACATCATAAATAAAACAAGAATTATCAGATTCATCTAAAAATGTACATGGCGCCGATTTCAATACCATAAAATCGTCAGAGTCACGTTCTAAATATTGATCCACAAAATCGCGTTCTTTCATTCGTAAATGCTTTGATATACGCTGAATGTCTTTCTCAATAAAAATAGGACTGGTTGTTTTACAGCAATTTCCACAGGTTAAACAATCCGTTTTTTGAAACTCTTTGTCATGCAACTCTTTCATGACAACATCCAAATTCTTTGGTGTTTTCTTCTTTAACCTTTTAAAGTATTTTCTACTCTCAGGCAAAGCTTCCTTCGCCAATTTAGGCAATTCCTCCAATCGTTTTTCCATGGCATAAAAGTACAATTAATTCTAGTGAATTTCATCTTCAAAAAAACAAATAAAATGCGTAATTTTGCACTTCAATTTATTTGATTCAATGAATATTCAAACCCTTTTAGAATCTAAAGTTAAAGAAGGTTTCTTAGCACTTTATGAAACAGAAATCCCAACGGTAGAATTCCAAGCAACTCGTAAAGATTTTGAAGGAGATATTACAGTCGTAGTTTTTCCAATGCTTAGATACAAGAAAGGGAACCCTGCACAGATTGGTGAAGATCTAGGTGGCTACTTGGTTGAGCAAGTTGAAGAAATCAAAACATTTAACGTTGTAAAAGGTTTTTTAAATCTTGTGATCGACGATTCCTTTTACGTGAATTTTTTCAATGGAATCAATTCAGATATTAACTACGGGTTTGCCACAACACCTTCGGACGCAGTGATGGTTGAATATTCTTCACCCAATACTAACAAACCTCTGCATTTAGGACATGTTCGTAATAATTTATTGGGATACTCTGTTGCTGAGATTTTAAAAGCGGCTGGAAAGAAAGTATACAAAACACAAATCATTAACGATCGTGGGATCCATATTTGTAAGTCGATGTTGGCTTGGAAAAAATATGGACACAATGAAACTCCAGAATCTACAGGATTAAAAGGAGATAAATTGGTTGGAAACTACTACGTACGATTCGATCAAGAATACAAGAAAGAAATTGCCGACTTAGTTGCTTCAGGTGTTTCTGAAGAAGATGCTAAAAAGCAAGCGCCATTACTCCTAGAAGCAAAAGAGATGCTTTTAAAATGGGAAGCTGGAGATGCTGAAACAGTTGCTCTTTGGAAAACCATGAATGGTTGGGTATACGATGGATTTGATGTTACCTATAAAAATTTGGGAGTCGATTTTGACACCTTGTATTATGAAAGTGACACCTATTTACTAGGAAAAGATGTGATTGCTGATGGAATCACCAAAGGTGTTTTCTTTAAAAAAGAAGACGGTTCCGTTTGGTGTGATCTAACCGATGAAGGTTTGGATGAAAAATTAGTCTTGCGTTCAGATGGAACAGCGGTGTACATGACACAAGACATCGGAACAGCTATTCAACGTGTAAAAGATTATTCAGACATCAACGGGATGGTATATACGGTTGGTAACGAACAGGATTATCACTTTAAAGTACTATTCTTAATCTTAAAGAAATTAGGTTTTTCTTGGGCTGAGCAATTGTATCACTTGAGCTACGGAATGGTGGATTTGCCTTCTGGAAAAATGAAATCTAGAGAAGGAACCGTTGTAGATGCAGATGATTTAATGGTAGAAATGGCTGGAACTGCAAAAGCGATCTCTCAAGATTTAGGAAAGTTAGAAGGGTATTCTGATGATGAAAAAGAAAGTCTGTATAAAATGATTGGTTTGGGTGCTTTAAAATATTTCATTTTAAAAGTAGACCCTAAAAAACGAATCTTATTTGACCCAGAAGCCTCTGTAGATTTCCAAGGAAACACAGGGCCTTTTGTTCAGTATACCTATGCAAGAATTCAATCGATTTTACGCAAAGCTACTTTTGACACATCAAAAGAAGTATCAATAGAAGATTTGCATAGCAAAGAGAAAGAATTGATTAAACAATTAGAATTATATCCTGAGACAATTCAGCAAGCAGCAGCAAACTATTCACCAGCTGTAATTGCAAATTACACCTATGATTTGGTAAAGGAATTCAATTCTTTTTATCAAAATGTGTCTATCTTAGGCGAAGAAAACGAGCATAAAAAAATATTCAGAGTTCAGTTAGCCAATAAGGTTGCTGACGTTATAAAATCAGCATTCGGATTGTTAGGGATTCAAGTTCCTGAAAGAATGTAATACATAATAATAAAAACAACTAGATATGAAATACGACATTATTGTTGTTGGTAGTGGTCCTGGAGGATATGTAACTGCCATTAGAGCTTCTCAATTAGGTTTTAAAACTGCGGTAGTAGAGAAAGAAAACTTAGGTGGTGTTTGTTTAAACTGGGGATGTATCCCTACCAAAGCCTTATTAAAAAGTGCTCAAGTATATGATTATTTAAAGCATGTAGATGCTTACGGATTGAAAGCAGAAGCAATTGATAAAGATTTCAATGCAGTTATTCAAAGAAGTCGTGGTGTTGCAGACGGAATGAGCAAAGGTGTTCAATTCTTAATGAAGAAGAACAAGATCGATGTTATCGACGGATTCGGAAAAGTAAAAACTGGTAAAAAAGTTGATGTTACTGATGCTGATGGAAAAGTAACTGAATATAGTGCTGATCATATCATTATCGCAACTGGTGCTCGTTCTAGAGAATTACCAAACTTACCTCAAGATGGTGAAAAGGTAATCGGATACAGACAAGCAATGAACTTACCAAAGCAACCTAAATCTATGATTGTTGTAGGTTCTGGTGCTATTGGAGTTGAATTTGCTCACTTCTACAATGCAATGGGTACAGAGGTAACTATTGTAGAGTACTTACCAAACTTAGTTCCTTTAGAAGATAAAGACGTGTCAAAACAATTTGAACGTTCTTTTAAGAAATCTGGAATCAAAGTAATGACAAACTCTGCTGTAGAATCTGTAGATGTTTCTGGAAAAGGAGTAAAAGCAACTGTAAAAACCAAAAAGGGAGAAGAAACTCTTGAAGCAGATATCTTATTATCAGCTGTTGGAATTAAAACGAATATTGAAAACATCGGTTTAGAAGATGTTGGAATCATTACAGATAGAGATAAAATCTTAGTGAACGATTGGTACCAAACAAATATCCCAGGATATTATGCGATTGGCGATGTAGTTCCTGGTCCAGCTTTAGCACACGTTGCTTCAGCAGAAGGAATTACCTGTGTTGAGAAAATTGCAGGATTGCATACTGAGGCTATCGACTATGGAAACATTCCTGGTTGTACGTATGCTAGCCCAGAAATTGCATCTGTAGGTATGACAGAAGAACAAGCAAAAGAAAAAGGATACGATTTAAAAATTGGTAAATTTCCTTTCTCTGCATCTGGAAAAGCAAAAGCAGCTGGAACTCCTGATGGATTTGTAAAAGTAATTTTCGATGCTAAGTATGGAGAATGGCTAGGATGTCATATGATTGGAGCTGGAGTTACAGACATGATTGCTGAAGCAGTTTTAGGAAGAAAATTAGAGACTACTGGTCATGAAGTATTAAAAGCAATTCACCCTCACCCAACAATGAGTGAAGCTGTCATGGAAGCTGTAGCTGCTGCTTATGATGAAGTAATTCATTTGTAATTGAACTGTTACCTTGAGAGTAATCGAAAGGTCTTGTTATAAAAAAAGCCTCGCAAATGCGAGGTTTTTTTTATGGCATTGTTTTTGCATTTAACAGAACATTAACAAATACTACCAACCATGATTAAACAACTATTAGAAGTTCAATTATGTGGGAACTATTGTTAAGAAAAAGAAAAATGTTATACAACTAAACCGAAGTTCCTAGCTTCGGTTTTGTTTTTTAAAAACGATAACCAACTCCTACTCGAATAGTTTTCATTCTAAATACTCCATCTGATACTATGTGTTTTTTAGTATTATGAACATACCTAGCAAATAAATACCATCTGTCAGAAACATCATATTGAATTCCTATATTGAATGCCAAATTTCCTGGTTTTTGAGAAGAAACATCATCAATATAAAGATCTCTGTACGATAAATTGAACTGAGCTCCAGTATAAAAGCTAAGCCTTTTCGTCAATTTATATTTTACTAATAATGGAATCTCTACTGTATTATAACCAGAACCTTGTGTTTTAGTGTGTAGTAATTCTAATTGTAAACCAAACTTTTCAGATAGTTTTCTTTCGACAAAAAACCCTCCGTAAATATTTAACCCATTAAAACGATAAGGTGAGCTTGTAAAAAAATCTTGATTGAATCCTCCAGTTATTCCAAATGTTGTTTTCTTTTCCTTTGTCAACTCTTCAGTTTGACTGAATCCTGATAATGAAACCATCATCAGAAAGCATGTAATTACTAATTTTTTCATTGTTTTTATATTTAAATAGTTGCCTCAAAGCTATGCTATTAAACTCTTAAAAAATGACAACAAAAACACAACAAAACACTAATTGTCAGTTAATTATATTGTAAATTTTAAGAAGGATTTAATCTTTATTTCTGATATCAATAAAACACTGAAAAATGTTATTCATTGAAATCAACTTCTAGCTTCGGTTTTTTTATCTTTGAATATGTCTAAAACGAATCTTCGTCAAATAGAACCTGTACTACCTTCCCAAGACATCAAAAGAGATGTAGCGTGGTATCAACAACATACGGGGTTTACTCCTCTTCATGGCGATAATATGTATGCTGTTCTTAAAAGGGAACATTTATATATTCATTTGCAATGGCATGCAGATACGATAGATGATCCGTTACTAGGTGGCTCAGTAATTAAAGTATTTGTGGAAGACATTCAACCTATCTTTGATGAGTTTGTTGAAAGAAAAACTATTACCTCAGAAAAACTACGAATGAACACTCCTTGGAAAACACATGAATTTGGCTTTTATGATTTGAATAAAAATGCCATTTTTGTGGTTCAAGATATATAGATGATTCAATTCACCAATTCCAGAGGCGTATTCAAAGAAATTGCAAAAGCACTTGTGAAGTTAATTATCGCTGGTTTTCTAATTGGCTACTTAAAACAATACGATTTAGTTATTGCTATTCTGTTGGTATTGAAAATTGCACATGTTATTTACAAGAACATTCTCAAGTCAGAAAACAAAAACTGGATCTTACTCATCGGGATGTTGTTGACTGGTTTTGCAGGAACTATCGCTGAATATTGGGGTGTTTCTAATCGCTATTGGGAGTATCATGAAGTATCTAGAGACTTGCCTTTATGGCTTCCTTTTGCTTGGGCTCTGGCGTTCTACTTTCTATACCGAATCGAATCTGGTTTGATTCCCTATTTGAAGAACAAGACAATTACCAACAAACTCATTATTGCTTTTTGGCTTTCGCTGATCATTCCTGCTTTTGGAGAAGTTATCACCATCAACTTAGGCGTATGGACATACTATTGGCCATATCAACTCTTTGGGGTTCCATTGTATGCTTTTGCATGTTTGGTTTTTGTACATATGCTTATTTATGGAATACTCTCAGCTATATGCAAAAAATATAAGATTGATGATATAGTGTTTACTTAGACAATGATCAATAAATAATTAACATTTATCAACTTACTTGTTATGATAATTGTTAACTGATAACTGATAACTGAACTTAAAACTGCCAAGCAGCAACACGTGTCACTTTATTCCCTTGATGCATCTGAATCACTTTAAAATCTTTCGCTTTTAGTTTTTCTGCCGACTTCTGAAGACTTTCTATATTTCCCTTTTTCGAAACCAAACTTGTAAACCAAACACACGTTTCTTTGAACAAAGAACTCTGATATAAGTAATTGTGTAAAAATGCTTTTTCTCCTCCAGGATACCACAATTCGTTATTATTTCCTGCAAAATTCCGAACAGCATTATTTCCTAGATTTCTTGTCTTACGGGCATTAGCTCCCTTTGCTTCTAGTTCTGATTTGTAAAAAGGCGGATTGCACATCACAGCAGAAAAAGAATCTCCATCTTCTATGATGCCTGTTAAAATATTTGCTTCATCAAACTGCTGGCGCAATTCTATCTTAGCATCCAAACCATTATCATCTATAATATCTTGCGAAGAATCTAATGAATCTAACTCAATATCAGTCGCAACAAAATCCCAGTCGTATTCCTTCACACCTAATAACGGGTAAATACAACTTGCTCCAGTTCCAATATCCAACACCTTAATATTCTCAGTAATCCCTGAAGAAGTTAACAAATCAGATAAATGATGAATATAATCGACTCTTCCTGGAATAGGCGGACATAAATTTTCATCAGAAAAATTCCAATCTTTAATCCCGTAATGATGTTGTAATAACGTTCGATTCAGTTCTTTCACTCCCTTGGGATCTGAAAAATCTATAGTAGCATTTCCATGAATATTTTCAGTAATAAAAGGTTTTAATGCTTCGTTTTCTTTGATTAAAACATCGAAGTTATAACCATTCTTGTGCTTATTTCTAGGATGCAATCCCGGCTTGGAGTTCATTTAGAGTTCTAAAATAGTAAATTCTAGTTGAAGAGGTTTTAAAGATTCTTTTAAAGCAACTATTAACTCCGAACCATATTCTATATAAAATTCAGAAAAGTTACGCTGACGTTCTTCCAAACTTTGATTAGGAAGCAATTCATTTTGTAATGTTGTAATTCGGGTTACCAAATCTGCATGTTTTCTTTTTTCTGCTCGTAGCAAACGTTTTTCTAGGTTTTCTAAACCTTTTAGTTGTTTTCTTTCTTGTGCATCTACAGCTCCAATAAAGGAAACATCTGTTTCGTTCGCCACTCTTCGCAAAGCAAGGAACTGTTGAGCTAACAACTCCTTCCCATCTGAAAAGCTGAATTGTAAATCTGAGTTTTCACGTACTTTTTTCGCTAATAAATCGTGTTGCTTTAGGAAAAGTTCTTCCCAAGAAATATTAAGGTTATTTAATTTCTTCGCCTGTTTTTGCGAAGCAATCTGTACAGAGTTACGCAATAATACTATTGGAAAAGCAATCTGTACTTTTTCAAAATAACCTTTCAATTCCAACCAGTAAGCAAGTTCTCCTCCTCCCCCAATATAACAAAGGTTTGGCAAGATCACTTCTTGGTATAATGGTCGCATAATCACGTTTGGACTAAAACTCTCTGGATGACTTTCAAGTTCTTGTAAAATCTCAGCTTCAGAAAAAACAATTTCAGTATCGTTTATTACATACTGCCCATCTTCTTCTATAATTCGATCTCTTGAATTTTCGCTCAAGTAAAATAAATTAATTTCTCTTGGGTTTACCTGTACCTTATAATTTTTCTCAAGCTCTGGAATGGTTTTAGAAACTGCCTTGTATGAACTTTGATGCAATAACTCATCCTTCATAATTGGTGCAAACAATGTTTTCAATTGTGCATCATCAGCATCTAAAATCACCAATCCGTATTCCTTAAACAATTCATTTGCTAAATAACGAGTCGCCTCAGAAAGATTTGAATGCTTTACATAGGCTTCTTCAAACAACTGCTGTATATAATTTGCATTCCTAGTAGTTCCCGATTGTTTTGAGAATTCTTCAAGAACCTCTTCCAATCCTTCCAATGAAAATCGACCTACAGCACCTCCATCGGGTCTATTCCAAACAACTTTCTTTCCTTTGAAATTAAAATAGTTGATTTCATCAAAATCATGATCTTCCGTAGCCATCCAATAGACAGGTACAAAATGTTGTTCTGGGAACTTCTCTCCTAGCTCTTCACACAGATTGATGGTGGAAATAATCTTATATAAAAAATACAAAGGACCCGTAAATAAATTTAACTGATGCCCAGTAGTAATGGTAAATGTATTTTCGTTTTGTAACGATTGAATATTCTCTAATGTCAATTCAGAAGCAGCTACATTCTTGTATTGTTGATCCAATACCGTTACTAATGTATCTCTATGAGCTGTTGGAAAATTTTTCTTTTCCTCTATTTGCTTGGCAAACCCATCTACATCTGGAAAATTATGATAAAACTGTTGAATCTTTTCGTTCTTTTCTAGGTAATCAGACATGGTCTTAGAGAAGAAACCGGTTTGTTGGAAAGGAATATGCGTAAACTTCATAGGCTATAGAATTACGCGGGTTTTGCAACACTCACATTCAGAGGTAGACATCATAAAAAATAAAATTTATCAAAAATACTAAAATTTAACAACAGATTTTTCCTCTTCTAAAGCTCTAACATATATTTAACGCCTCTTCTCTCTAAATAAATTCTTACTTTTGATTTTCAACAAAATATTTCAAATGAAAATTCGAATTCTATTTCTATTTGCCGCTTTATTTTCGGCTTCTATTTTCTCCCAAAAGATTCAGTCTCCCCAAGAATTTTTAGGGTATGAACTAGGGAAACGTTTTACAAGACATCATAAAGTAGTTGAGTATTTTAAATACGTTAGCAACCAATTAGACAATGTTGCTTTAGAAAAGTATGGAGAAACCAATGAATACAGACCGTTGTATGTTAGTTATATCTCATCAAAGAAAAACATGCAGAACATAGAACAGATTCGTTTGGCTAATTTAGGTCAGACTGGTTTAAAGCCTAAAAGCGATAATGACATTGCAATTGTATGGTTAAGTTACAATGTTCACGGAAATGAAGCATCAAGTACCGAAGCGTCAATGCAAACCCTATATGAATTGGTGACTTCTAAAAAAGATTATTTAGAAAACACCTTGGTGATTATGGATCCATGTATCAATCCTGATGGACGTGACAGGTATGTGAACTGGTTCAATCAAGTAAGTAGCAATCCTTACAATGCAGATCAGAATGCTAAAGAGCATCAAGAGCCTTGGCCTTCAGGAAGACCAAATCATTATCTATTTGATTTAAATAGAGATTGGGCTTGGGCTACGCAAGTAGAATCGCAACAGCGTTTAAAAATATACAACAAGTGGATGCCGCATATTCATGTAGATTTTCACGAACAGTTTATCAACAACCCTTATTACTTTGCTCCTGCTGCTGAACCTTTTCATGAAATTATTTCTGATTGGCAACGTGATTTCCAAACTCAAATTGGAAAAAACCACGCGAAGTACTTTGACAAAAACGGATGGTTATACTTTACCAAAGAGAGCTTCGATTTATTATATCCTAGTTATGGTGACACCTACCCAACATTTATGGGAGCTATTGGTATGACCTACGAACAAGCTGGACATGGAATGGCTGGTTTAGGAATTAACACCAACAGAGGTTATGAATTGACTCTAGTCGATAGAGTTGCACATCACAAAACAACAGGATTGTCTACAGTTGAAATAGCGTCTAAGAATGCTGTAAAACTGAATACTGAATTCAAGAACTTCTTTAACAACAAAGGATTAAAATATAAAAGTTATGTCTTGAAAAATGAAAACAAAGACAAAACGCAACGCTTGATTAATTTATTGGATAAGCATGAAATTACTTATCAATACACAAAATCAGGTCAAGTAAAAGGATACAACTACCAAACTCAAAAAGAAGGTAGAATGAGTGTTTCTAATAAAGACTTAGTAATTCATAGCAATCAACCAAAAGGGAAAATGGTGAAAGTATTGTTTGAACCTTATGCTAAACTAGCAGATTCATTAACCTACGATATTACAGCTTGGTCTATCCCATACGCGCATGGTTTTAAAGCGATGGCTTCTAAAACAAAAGTACCTTCTGAAAATATTAGAATGTCTGGTGTTGTTTACAATCAAGTTCATAAAAATGCAATTGGGTATTTATCGAAATGGAATAGTTTAGAAGACGCTAGTTTTTTAGCTGAATTATTAAAAGAAGGGATTACTCCTCGTTTTTCTGAAAAAGATTTCGCTGTTGAAGGAAACGCGTACAAGAAAGGAACTTTAATTATTTTAAGAAGCGACAACGGAGCGGACTTTGATGCCAAAGTAACCAGCATTGCTAACAAACATGCAAGAGCTTTAGCTCCTGTAAATACAGGTTTTGCAAGTTCTGGGGTTGACTTTGGATCTTCTAGTGTAAATCCTATCAATAGACAAAAAGTAGCGCTTCTGTCAGGAAATGGAACTTCTTCCTTAAGTTTTGGTGAGATCTGGCATTTCTTTGAAACGCAATTAAAATATCCATTGACTATTCTAGATACTGATAATTTTGGAGGTGTTAATTTAGATGCTTACGATGTATTAATTATCCCTAACGGATTCTACGGAAGAGTACTAAACAAGAGTGGTTTAGAGAAGGTTCAAAAATTCTCTAGAAGTGGAGGAACTGTCATAGCTATTGGTGGTGCTGTACGAAGCTTTGCCAATAAAAAAGGATTTTCTTTAAAAACAAAGAAAGCAGATAAGAAAGATTCAAAAGGAGATGACGATGCAAATTTGACTCCTTATGAGGATCAAGAAAGAGCTGGAGCAGATAATTTAATTACGGGAGCGATCTTTAAAAGTAAGGTAGACAATACACATCCTTTGGCTTTTGGATATGAAAAGGAGTACTTCTCTCTAAAGTTAGGAAGTAGCTCATACGCTTACCTAAAGAATGGTGGTAATATTGCGTATTATGCCAAAGACACTAAAAACGTTTCTGGTTTTGCTGGACAAAAAGCAGCAAAAAGAATCCCTGAATCTCTGTTAATTGGAGAGGAAAGAACTGGCGGAGGAAGTATTATTTATATGGTAGATAATCCTTTGTTCCGTTCATTCTGGGAAAATGGGAAGCTATTCTTTGTGAATGCTATTTTCTTAAGAAACTCGAATAATATTAAAAAGTAAGTTGACACCCCTGTAAGTCCCCTTGAGGGGACATGCTAAATATTCCTTCCCTGCCTTGACGTCTGGCAGACTTGAGGAAGGCCTGGGAGGTGTACTTATCGTAAACAAACAAAGCCCTTGATGAATCAGGGGTTTTGTTTTTTTCTTATATTTGAAAAAATAAAATTGTTATGTTCTCTTCGTATTGAGATTACTGTTATTATTCTTGTATACTTTCATTTAGTATAGTCAAGATTTATAATGAGAATTTCAAAAAATAGCACTTACAATTTTTCAATAACAATGTATTTTAAAAAACCAACACTAACCAAAAATCGTAAAATGAAAAACATCAAAAAAGTATCCATCGGTATGATGTTGTTTACAGTAGTTGCTCTATTGTTCTCATCTTGTACATCAACTCCAGAAAACCTATCCTTAGTTCCTAAAGAAACCAATTTAGTAGCTACAACAAACATGTTATCTATCGCTCAAAAAGGTCAGTTAACTGACTTGTCTAAGTTTAGTCTTTACAAAGGTTTTGGAGCAGACATAGAAAAAGAAAGTAAAATTATGGGAGAGATCATGAAAAATCCTTTCATGACTGGAATAGATTATAAATCAGACTTCTTACTATATGCAGTAAAAAATGAAGGAAAAGGAGATTATATGTGTGTTTCTATGGAACTATCAAGTGGTGACAAATTCACTTCTTTCCTAAAGGACTTAATCATAGAAAGTGGAGCTCCAATGAAGATTGAAGAAAAAGAAGCTTATAAAACTATTTCTGCGGATGGAACTTTCGTATTGGCATGGGATAATGATAAATCACTATTGATTTTCCCTCAAGGATATACTCGTGGAGGTATGAATTCTATGATTGAAAAACTTTTCAGTTTAGAGGCTTCAGATCAAATTACTGCAAACAAAGAATTTGATGATTTCTATAAGAACAAGAAGGATCTTAATCTTTGGATGTCTACTAATTTTATCGATGAAGTTCCGATGTACTCACAATTAGGAGCTCAAATGCCTAGCTACTTCAAAGACAACTTCATCTCAATGAACTTAGGTTTTGAAAAAAATAAAATAATCATGTCTGCCGGTCTCTCTCCAAATAGTAATATGGTGAAAGAAATGGAAAAATATAACATTTATGGAGATGGATTTAATTCAGATTTATTAAAGTATTTCCCTAAAGAAAGCTTCATCACTGTTAGTGGTTCTTTAAATCCAAAGGGATATTTTAAACTAATGTCAGACCAACCACAACTTAGTATGGTAGAAGACATGTTTAAAAAAGAAATGCAAATGGACATGAAAGAAATCGTAGAAAGCATTAAAGGAAGTATGTTATTTAGCATGTACGACTTTAAAGCGACAGGTAGCTCTTCGCAACCGATCCCTTTAATGGCACTTGTTTTTGATATTAATGGTGATGATGTAATGAAGAACATGATGAAAAAAGTTCCTGAAGAAGCATACAACGAAGCTGGTTATTATGAAATGCCAATCGATGCAAGTACTTCAGCATACATGATTTTCAACGAAACTACCTGCTTAGTAACCAACGATAAATCTAGAATTGACTTGTTTAAAAAAGGAGGCAACTCAAGTGGTAACATGAGTAGCTCAAAATTAGCATCCAACATCAAAAACAATACGATGTATGCATATATGAATGCTGATTTCGATTCGTATCCTCAAAGCGTTAAAAACCTAATGTCTATGGGTGGTTTTGGTACTGATGTTATGAAAACAGTAAATAAGTTTTTGTTATCTGTTGAAATGAAAATGACTGATGATTACAAAGGTGAGTACATCATTACTACCGGAGATGATGGTACAAATAGTCTCTACAAGATTTTAAAAGCTGTTGATGATAATTATATGTCTCTTATGCAGGGATTCTA
Organism: Flavobacteriaceae bacterium; assembly: GCA_049115595.1. GTDB lineage: Bacteria > Bacteroidota > Bacteroidia > Flavobacteriales > Flavobacteriaceae > Polaribacter. The sequence continues at coordinate 286,718 of JAGDZS010000002.1, read as the reverse complement.
ATCTTCATGAAGATAACTTTACACAACATTAAACCTACTTATATGTCAGAAGAAGAAGTTTCTCCTTCTGACATATATTTACAGGACAAGGTGGTTTTTGAGAAAGGAAAAAAATACCTTATCAAAGCCAACTCTGGTCATGGTAAATCTTCTATTTTAAATTTCATTTATGGAAGCAATGTAAATTTTCAAGGAGAAATTAATTACCTCGACTCTTCAAACGACGCTAACGTTTTTGAATATCGAAAAACAAAAATCAGTTATGTTTTTCAAGATTTTAAATTATTCTCCGACCTTACTATTTTTGAAAACATTCAATTAAAAAACACATTGACCAATCATAAGACTCATGAAGAGATTGATGATTTAATTGAACGTGTTTTGCTAAAGCACAAAAGAAATAGTTTGATCAAAACGTTGTCTTTAGGTCAACGTCAGAGAGTAGCAGTATTAAGAGCAATCTGCCAACCTTTTGATTATATCTTGCTAGACGAACCTTTTAGTCACCTAGACAATACGAATATTAAAATATTGACAGATATTCTTAATGAGGAAACAAAAAAGCAAAATTCTAGCTTGATTTTAACCTCACTAGACAGCGAATATCTTTTTGATTATGATAAAGTTTTAAATCTATAGTATGCTTTTAAAACTCCAAAAAAGAACACTCGTTCCTAGTCAGATTCTTGGATATACCATTACCTTATTCATAGGAATAGCGATTATCTTAACAACCTTGCAACTATATCTAGATGCAAGACCTTTACTCTATAAAGATTCGAATATTTTTAAGAGTAAGTCTGCTGTGATCAGCAAGCGTATTTCTGTTTTAAAGTCGCTAGACAAAGAGAGAATTTACTTTTCTGAATCAGAAATAGCCAATTTAAAAAATCAACCTTTCACGAAAGACATTTCAATGTTTACAAGTGCAACTTTTAAAATAAGCGCACGTGCTGGAGCATCTAATAACGTTCCCATGTTTTACACGGACTTATTTTTTGAAAGTGTGGCTCAAAAATACTTAGATGTAGAAACTGAAGAATGGGGTTGGGATGAGTCTTTAGATTTTATTCCTATTGTCATTCCAGAAGATTACCTCAACTTATACAACTTTGGTTTTGCTGAAAGTCAAGGGTTACCTGTACTCTCAAAGAACACGATTTCACAAGTCGAATTTAACATTCAAATATCTGGCAATCAGCAATCAAAAACTTTTAAAAGTAAAATCGTTGGATTTTCTAGTAAAATCAATTCCATTTTAGTACCAGAAGAATTTTTATTGTGGGCAAATCAAAAATTTGGAGAGACTCCTGTGCAAAAAACGAGTCGGATTTTGATTGAGTTTAATGATCCTTCAGACGAAGCTATCTTAAAGTATTTCAATGACAACAATTATTCGATTGATAAAGAGAATTTAGAATTCAGCAAACTCATCTTTTTCTTTAAATCGGCATTGATCTTTGTTTTTGTCATTGCAATCATCATTATCGTATTGTCAATTGCTTTTATTTTGATGAGTATTAACCTTATCATTCAAAAGAATAAAGAACTGATTTTAAACTTATATAGTATTGGATACAGTCATCAAAGAATTGCAAAGTTCTATCGGATTGTGATTAGTTCAATTACCGTATTCTCTATACTAGTTGCAGTAATTGTTAGTATCAGTATCCGTAGCATGTATTTAGAAAAGTTTGAAACGTTTTTTGATTTTACTGAGAATAGCAACCGCATTCTCTTGTCTGGGTTCTTGCTAGCACTACTTTTAATTGGAGTCTACAATTTTTTATTGATCCGTAATATCAAAAGGATTGTTTTACCTAAGAGAACAACTGTCATTTAAGTTAGAAAAATAAGTGAGAGTATTTAACAATTCCGTTGAACACGGTTGTTTTACCACTCATCATAATTCTACTTATCTCCTTTCTTAATTCATTTAGTTTTGAGGTATATCTAAAAAAGATAAAACTTAAAAAGTGTAATTATGATTAAAATCCTTCTAAAAACATCCATAATCATTTTGCTTTTTTCAAGTTGTAAATCAACAAATGAAAAGCAGCAAAATGTCATAACATCCGATGTTGCCAACTTTTGGCAAGCCTATGATAAAATTAAAACCACAAACGATTCAATTCAGCAAATTAAATATTTAAAAGAATTATTTATAGACAAAGGAACACCTGGATTAGAAGGCATTATGAAAGTAAGAAGATATACGGTTGATTCTTATTTAAAAGCAATAGAAAAATATCCTAGTTTTTGGGAAACACTACGACCAAACACACAGAAAATAGATAGATATACTTCAGAAATAAAACAAGGGGTTGGGCGTTTTAAAAAATTATATCCCGATATGAAACCCGCAAAAATTTATTTCACAATTGGGGCGCTTAAAACAGGGGGGACTACCATTGAAGATAAAGTTCTCATAGGAACAGAAATAGCAATGTCTGATGCAACAGTAGATACCTCAGAGTTAGCAGAAGAATATCCTAATTTACCTAACTACTTTAAAACGAACATCCCTAGTAAGAGTATTGTTTTTGCAAATGTCCATGAATATGTACACACACAACAAGACACAACCATTGCTAATTCATTACTATCTAAAACTTTAATTGAAGGCGTCGCTGAATTTATTACTGAAAAAGCGCTAGACATAGCATCTCCAAACGAATCCGTAATCTATGGAAAGATGAATGATGAAAAGATTAAAAGTGTATTTGTAAAGGAAATGTTTACAAAGTTTGAGATTATGTGGTTTTGGGGGTATGCAAATAATGAGTTTAACAAAGGAGATTTAGGGTACTATGTAGGATATGCAATTTCCAAAAGTTACTTTGAACAAGCTGAGGATAAGGAGAAAGCAATTAAAGAGATGATTGAATTAGATTATTTAGATGAAAGAAAGGTTTATCAATTTATTGATGACTCAAAATATTTTTCCAAATCAATCGCTGAGTATCAAAAAGAGTCAGAACTTAAAAGACCGCATGTCATTGGAATTACTGAATTTAAGAATCATTCAAAAAATTTAGGTACATCCATAAAAACCATGACTATTGAATTTTCAAAAGCAATGAATACTGGTTTGCAAAATTTACGATTAGGTCCATTAGGAGAAAAGAATCTATTACAGGTAACACGCAACCTCGGTTGGTCTAAAGACGGAAAAAAAATCACTTATGAAATACGTCTTAAAGAAAATCTTAGGCAACAATTATTGTTAACAGATATTTTCCGTTCTAAAGAAGGGTACTTACTTTCCCCTTATCTAATTGATATAAAAACAAAATAAATACATTTACTTTTTGAATCATTAAGAATCGTTATTTTTAACTATAGTAAACCTACGAAATTTAAACAATGAGTTATTTCTTTTCCAAAAGAGCAATTCCGAATTACGGTGTATGGGTAGTTACCTTACTATCTTCATACGTCATGAAAATCAGTGATTTAGGAAAAAGCAAAGAACTCATTTACTACTTGATTTCAGAAAGTTTAGCATGGTTTCTCATCGGAGTATTATTAACAGGTGCTATTCAAATTAGTCTTGAAAAACTCACTAAAACTAAAAAGCTTAGCGTAACATCTTTATATTTGATTTTAGGTATGTTGATTGCATCCGTTGTATTTAACTTCATTTTTTGGCCAATAATAGATGTCTTGCATGAATACTTTTTGAAAAAATCGAGCTATCACGGAAAATTTGCCACTCGTATTTTTAATTGGTTAAACTGGATTATTTGGTTTGTATGTTTTACAGCATTTAACCTTTATAAAGAAGTGAAAGAAACGAAAGTGAAAAATGTAGAATTGCAATCCTCTCTAAAAGAGTCTCAATTAAATACGTTGAAAAGTCAAATCAACCCTCATTTTATGTTTAATAGCTTAAATAATATTCGAGGATTGATTTTAGAAGACCCAACCAAAGCAAGAAAGGTAATCACCATACTATCTGAAACATTACGCTATGCGCTTACGCAAAATTCTATTGATGCGATAGCTTTAAAAGACGAATTAGAAATGGTAGAGAAATATGTAGCTATTTCTAAAATCCAATTTGAAGACAGATTACAGTTCGAAGCATCTATTGATGAAGCATCTCTAAATATTCAGATCCCCCCTATGCTTATTCAAATGTTAGTTGAAAATGCTATTAAACATGGGATCTCTAATTTAAAAAAAGGAGGAAGAGTAGTATTAACTACCAGAATAGAAACAGACCTATTGCTCATTCAAATAATAAACTCTGGTGTTTTAATATACGATGAGAAGGGTACACGATTAGGGCTTCAAAATATTAAAAAACGACTAAATTTACTTTATGGAAAAGCAGCAGTTTTCAGTTTGAAAGAAGAGCAAAAAGAAGTCGTTGCTACCATAAAAATCCCATTAACATGATACGATTAAAAGCAGTAATTGTAGAAGATTCTCGTTTGGCTAGAAATGAGTTGAAAGAGTTAATAAAAAGTCATAAAGAAATTGAACTTGTTGGTGAAGCTGAAAATGTTGATAAAGGCTTTGAATTGATTACTACGACCAATCCAGATTTATTATTTTTAGATATCAACATGCCTGAGAAGGATGGATTTGAGCTTTTAGAAATGCTGGATGAAATTCCAACAACAATTTTCACTACTGCTTTTGATGAATATGCAATAAAATCTTTTGAGTACAATGCTTTTGATTATTTATTAAAACCAATTAATCCTGATCGATTTTCAAAAACAATTGAAAAAGTTATTGAGCAATCTCTTAAAGAGACTCAGAAGGAGGAAGAATTAAATGCCGATAAACAAATATTTATCAAAGAAAAAGAACGTTGTTGGTTGGTGAAAATTAAAGACATTACGATGTTTGAAATTGTAGGAAACTATACACGTGTATACTTTGAAAACAATCAACCTTTAATTTACAAATCTCTAACACGGATAGAAGAAAGATTGCCTAAAGCAACTTTTTTTAAAACGAATAGACAGCAAATTATTAATATTACACATGTCAAAAAAGTAACTCCTTGGTTTGATGGTAAGTTAAACGTGGCAATGAATTCTGGAGCAGAAATCAAAATTTCTAGAAGGCAATCGTATGTTTTTAAAGACCTTTTAAGCCTTTAATCTTCATCTTCTAAAACCAAATCACAATACCAAAAGCTCGTATCATAATTCTTTTGTTCTTCCTTAGATTGGTGACAATTGTCGGAATCATCTTTATGCAATGTATACGAACGCAAGACCTTCTCTCCTATTGTAAAGTCGACAGGCTTTGAGAAAATAGGTCCGTCAAAAACAAACGTATGAAACTCACCATTCTCTCCACAGACATCTACAGTATCTGGTAAGTCTTTGATAAATTGCTCATCTATGACTCTTCCTACAAATTCTTCCCCTAAGAGTTTTGCATTTACACAAACCGTTATTGCTTTAAAACCGAGTGCTAGGAATTTATTCAGTAAAGCTCTCGTATCTTGTTTCCATAAAGGATACACTCCTTCTACTCCTACTTCTTTGAGTTTGGTATCTCTATATGCCTTTAAGTCTTCTAAAAAGATATCGCCAAAAACTCCGTGTGTATACTTTTGTTCTACCAAAGAAGTCATGGCTTCCTTCATAGTTTCAGTATATACGTCCATGGTTACATCGGCAGCAAACGGAATGGTTTGTAACGGAAGTCCAATTAACTCAGCTTGCTTATACAAAAGTTCTTCTCGCAAACCATGCATTGAAACACGTTGAAAATCTTTGTTGGTCGTAGTGACTAGCAAATCAATTGCATACTCTGGATTCTGTTGCATTTTGTACAATGCTAAAGCGGAGTCCTTTCCCGAAGACCAATTGAAGTATGTTTTTTTCATAGTGTCATTCCGTACTTGATGCGGAATCTATTTTTATGTCAGTTCGAGTGAAACGAAGTAACCTCATCAAACAGATTGCTTCGTCGTCTTCACTTCGACAAGCTCAGTGTGACACCTTCTCGCAAAGACATTTATATTTTACTTTCGCCTTTTACCCTTTTACTGGCGTTCCATACAAATCAAAATCACCAGCTTCATGAATCTTTACATCCACAAACTCTCCTATTTTGATATAGTGCTCTCTGGCATCTACCAAGACATCGTTATCTACATCTAGCGAATCGAACTCTGTACGTCCGTAGAAGTAGTTTCCTTCTTTACGGTCGAATAAACATTTGAACGTTTTTCCAATCTTCTGTTGATTCAATTCCCAAGAAATCTGACCTTGAATTTCCATGATTTCATTCACACGTTGAAACTTCACATCAGCAGGAACATCATCTTCCAACACATAGGCTCCAGTATTCTCTTCATGCGAATATTCAAAAGCTCCTAAACGCTCAAAACGCATCTCTTCTACCCAATCTTTCAGTTCTTGAAACTGTTCTTCAGTTTCTCCAGGATATCCAACAATTAATGTTGTTCTGATTCCCATATCTGGAACCACTTCACGGAACTTATGAATCAAGTTCGTCGTCTTTTCATGCGTTGTACCACGCTTCATCGACTTTAAAATCTCAGTATTGATATGTTGTAGTGGAATATCTAAGTAGTTACATACTTTTGGCTCTCTCTTCATCACCTCCAAAACATCTAATGGGAATCCTGTAGGAAAAGCATAATGCAAACGAATCCATTCGATTCCATCTACTTTTACCAAAGCTTCTAATAATTCAGCTAAGGCTCGCTTTTTATAGATATCCAACCCGTAATAGGTTAAATCTTGAGCAATTAACATTACCTCTTTGATTCCTTTCTCAGCCAATTTCTCAGCTTCAGTAACAATCTCCTCAATAGGTGTCGATTTGTGTTTTCCTCTCATTAAAGGAATAGCACAAAACGAACAAGGTCTGTCACAACCTTCAGCAATCTTTAAATATGCATAGTGCTTAGGCGTGGTTGTTAAACGCTCACCAATTAACTCATGCTTATAGTCTGCTTCTAGTACTTTTAATAAATTCGGTAAATCATGCGTACCAAAGTATTGGTCTACATCAGTAATTTCTTTTTCTAAGTCTGGCTTGTAGCGTTCACTCAGGCATCCTGTTACAAAAACCTTATCTACATCTCCTGCTTCTTTCTTCTCAACATAGTGCAAAATGGTATCTACAGATTCTTCTTTGGCTTTCCCTATAAATCCACAAGTATTAATCACCACAATGTTTCCTTCATCATTTGGATCTTCATGAACAACCTCTTTCCCATTGGCTTTTAATTGTCCCATCAGAACTTCAGAATCATAGATGTTTTTAGAACATCCTAAAGTAACTACGTTGATCTTATTTTTCTTTACTGATTTGGTTCTCATGCTTATTCTTTTACAAGCTGCAAAAATAGACTTTCTACTAGTATTTTACTTGTAATTCGCAGGCAATTTTCGATGCTTGGTAATTCGCTCAAAAGAAGTTCCTAAGACTAACAATCTTGCTTCCTCTTTTGGTTTTACAATGAATGTTAGACTAATAGGTTCTCCAGAATCTTTATAACCCATTGGGACTGTAATATTTGGGTACTCAGCTACTGCTGAAAATGCAGAATGGTAATTGTTGATCGATAAAATAGCATCTAAATTCTCTGTGTCTAGTGCCTCAAAATATTTATGCGCATTCGACATCAACGTTTTTTTAATTTCTTGCAATTGCTCTACTGTTGTTGAATCAGCTACGATTCCATCAAATAATTGTTGTCCATAAGGCGATCTTAAAACAGAATCTTTCAAATTAAAATCGACTACATCCTTTACAGAACGCACTTTCACATTCTTATCTGTATGATTTTTTAAATATTCTGGAAGATCGTGCTTCATATCTATATTTAATAAAGTGATAAACCCTGGCAATCCTACTTGAGGTGGCGTTAGTTCAACGATCTCAGCACCATCTGCTTTGATTTTTTCAACATTCGCATTGTAGATTGAATCATTCAATAATTGTTTAAAAACACCCAATCTTTTTCCTTTAAAACTGTCATCAAACGTTCCAAAGTTTTGATCTATGTATCGAAAAGATTTCGGGTCTGCTACATCGTATCCATACATCGCATTGATGAAAATAAAATTGTCCATCACACTCTTCGTCATTGGCCCAGGTGTATCTAATGTGCTAGAAATAGGAACAATTCCCGTTCTACTCAACAATCCTACTGTTGGTTTTAATCCAACCACAGAATTCTGACTTGATGGAGAAGTAATAGATCCTGCTGTTTCAGTTCCCACTGCAGCTACTGCGTAGTTAGCAGCAACTAGTGCTCCACTTGCAGCACTAGAACCACCTGTTTCAAACTCTCCTCTTCCATAAGGGTTTAATGTTTGTCCGCCTACTGCACTGTATCCTAAAGGACAACCGCTACAAAAGAAATAAGCCCATTCACTTAAGTTTGCTTTTCCCAGAATTAATGCTCCTTCATTCTTTAATCGCTTCACTATGAAAGCATCTTCTGTTACCTTGTTTTCAGCCAATGCTAGTGCTCCAGCAGTAGTAGGCATTCCTTTTGTATTGATATTATCTTTCAAAAATATAGGCATTCCGTACATTTTGTAGGGAGTTGCATTTCTATCTGTCCGTTCTTTATCTTTTTGCCTTGCTTCATTTAATACATTTGGATTCAAGGCAATAACGGCATTTAACGATTTAGTACTATCGCTTTCAAACTTTCTAATTCGATATAAGTAAAATAAGGTTAATTTTTCGTACGATAATTTACCATCCTTTACATGCTTCTGTAACGTAGGTATATTTTGCTCTATAATTAATGGTTTTAACGAATCGTATTCTTCTTCAGAAAAGCTTGCTAGATCGGCTTCAAAAGGTTTAAACACCTCATTCATATCTAAATATTTAGATTGAAAGAGCTTAAACTTCATTCGAGGGTTTTGATGGTCTTGCTGTTTTTTAAGTTCAGCAGTTTCATCATACTTATTAAAAAATCCTGGAGTTTCTTTATCCTGACAAGAGAAAATTAGAAAAGAAAGAATAAATAGTGAGAGTACTTTTTTCATGAATGTAAATTTGATAGAACCCAAAGATAACTCATTAGACAATAAACTCATACCTATTCGCAATGATTAAACAGATACTATATTTCTGTTAGATGTATCAACGAAGTCTATATTACTCTCTTTCTTCAAAAGGGATAATTACACCTTTCTCTACATAATTCTTTAGCCCATTTAACAACATTGCCCAACAAAAAGAAGAGTTTCTGTATTCATTATTGCAATTAAGCCATCCTTTATGACTGAATTTCACCAAAGTACTTTCATCCTTGAGCTCTAATTCAAAACCAAAGGTAGTCGGGTTCCAATCTTCACTAGAATGTGTCATTTTAATAAAAAAAGACTTGTTCTTAATCACCTCAGAAACAAGTCCATACCAATTGTATTCATCGGTAAAATTGAGATTGTATTCGGCTCCTAATTCTGGCTTTCCTGAAGATTTTAGTGGCCACCAATTATTTAATTTTTCAGGAACTGTGATGGCGTCAAAAACCTTTTCAACTGAAGAGTTGATGGTAAAATCGTGGTAAATAGAAAAATCTTGAATACTCATTTAGCTTGAATAAGATCATTACAAGCTAATCTAAGGAATTTATTTAAAAAAGCTATCTACAAACTCGTGCTTATTAAACACCTGCAAATCGTCAATTCCTTCTCCCACTCCAATGTATTTTACTGGTATTTGAAACTGATCTGAGATTCCAATTACTACACCTCCTTTTGCTGTTCCATCTAGTTTGGTTACTGCCAACGAAGTTACTTCTGTTGCTTTCGTAAATTGTTTGGCCTGTTCAAAAGCATTTTGTCCGGTAGAACCGTCTAATACGAGTAACACATCATGAGGAGAATTATCTACCACTTTTTGCATCACACGTTTGATCTTGGTTAACTCGTTCATCAAATTCACTTTGTTATGCAAACGACCTGCTGTATCTATAATGACAACATCTGCCTCTTGAGTTACCGCAGAAGTTAAGGTATCAAAAGCTACAGAAGCTGGATCTGACCCCATTTCCTGACGAACAATAGGGACATCTGTTCTATCTGCCCACACTTGTAATTGATCAATTGCGGCTGCTCTAAACGTATCGGCTGCTCCTAATACAACCTTCAAGCCTTTCTTTTTGAATTGAGAAGCTAGTTTTCCAATTGTCGTCGTTTTTCCAACTCCATTTACTCCTACAACCATTAAAACATAAGGTTTTTTATCTGTAGGAATTGTAAAATCAGTTTCGTTTCCTACATTCGTTTCAGAAAGTAATCCTGCAATTTCATCACGTAAAATCTGATTCAATTCCTCAGTCCCTAAGTATTTATCTTTTGCAACACGTGCTTCAATTCTATCAATAATTTTTAAGGTAGTATCTACTCCTACATCCGAAGAAACTAGCACTTCTTCTAGATTATCAAGAACATCATCATCTACTTTCGCTTTCCCAGCAACAGCTTTCGATAATTTATTAAAGAAACTAGATTTCGATTTCTCGAGACCTTTGTCTAAGGTTTCTTTTTTTTCTTTTGAAAATATCTTTTTAAAAAAACTCATGATGTTGTTCTAGTTGTGAGAGTTCAAATTTAACGAAAATAGGTGGCATAAAAAAAGCTACTTTCTTAAGAAAGTAGCTTTTATATATTGTAAGCAGTAAACTTATTTTTTAGCTAAAAACTCGTTTACTTTTGAAGGATCCATAATAGCTTCCACAAATGTGTATGCTCCAGTTTTTGGAGATTTTACCATTTTGATCGCTTTGCTCAATCTTTTTGAACCTGTCTGTAATGATGCTACTGATTTCTTTGCCATGATCTAAATGTATAAAATTATTTAATCTCTTTGTGAATTGTCATTTTCTTCAAGATAGGGTTGAATTTTTTCAACTCTACTCTATCTGGAGTATTCTTCTTATTCTTAGTTGTAATATATCTAGACGTTCCTGGTTTACCAGTCGCTTTGTGTTCTGTACACTCTAATATTACCTGAACTCTGTTTCCTTTTTTTGCCATCTCTTCTAAACTTTATCTAGACAATTATTTTGTTAAGAAACCTTTTTCTCTTGCTTCTTTAATAACAGCAGAGATTCCTTTCTTATTAATATTTTTTAACGCAGAAGCAGAAACTTTTAATGTAATCCATTTGTCTTCTTCTGGAATGTAAAAACGCTTCGTCATTAGATTAGCGTTAAACTTTCTTTTCGTTCTATTCAAAGCATGAGAAACGTTGTTTCCTACCATTGCTTTTTTTCCTGTTAATTCACAAACTCTAGACATCTTCTTACAGTTTTTGGTTCTTATCTTTAAACGAGGTGCAAATGTACGACATTTTTAAAATTCTCCAAAAACAATTTTAGTTATTTTTTTATAATTTGTTCTTGCAGCATTAGCAAGGATTTATTGACTGTTCTATTGATTACTTTTTCTCTAGGCTGCCCAAAATTAAACTCTTCGCAATGAACTCCTTCTTTTGATGCAATGGCTATAAAAACAACACCCACCGATCTATCAGTCTCATCTGTAGTTGGACCTGCATTTCCAGTAACAGCAATTGCATAATTTGTATTTGTCTTTTCTCTTGCCTTTAACGCCATTTCTTTTGCTACTTCTTCACTAACAACAGTATATTTTTCGATAGTTGCTTTTGAAACACCTAATAGTTCTTCTTTCATTTCTGCGGAGTATACCACAAAACCTCCTTGAAAATAAGCAGAGGCTCCGCTAACTGAAACAATGGTAGAAGCAATTCTTCCTCCTGTTAAACTTTCAGCAGTAGAAATAGTTTCATTTCTATTCTTTAATAAACTTCCTATTTTCTTTTCAATTGTTTCCGCTTCATCAAAACCTGTAATAATCTCAGGAATCAAATTATTTAATTGAGACAATAAGTCTTCTAAGGTGTCTTCTAGCAACTTTTTATCCTGTCCTTTTGCTGATAAACGTAAACGAACTCTTCCAAAAGATGGTAAGTAAGCTAATTTTATAAAATCGGGAAGGTTATTTTCAAAATCTGCAATTCGTTCAGCAATTATGCTTTCACCTTGACCATAAGTCATAATTGTTCTATGAATAATATAAGGAAGGTTGAATTGTTCTTGAATTTTTGGCAAGACTTTATAGGTCATTAACCCTTTCATTTCATAAGGAACACCTGGCATGGAGACAAAAACGGTTTTATTCTCATAAAACCACATTCCTGGCGCTGTACCAAAACGATTCATTAATAAGGTTGCTTTGGAAGGCAATTGTGCTTGTCCGTTTTGAACTTCTTTATAAGGAATGTTGTATTTCTTGAACATCCTTTGAATATGATTGATCACTTCTGGATATTCTACAATCTCCTCATCATTAAAGTAGGAAGCAATGGTTTTTTTAGTAATATCATCTTTCGTAGGACCTAATCCTCCTGTAATAATAACAATATCAACTCTGCTTTGCGCTTCTTTTAATGCGTCTAAGATATGCTCTTTATCGTCTTGTACTGAAGATATTTGATATACAGAAACTCCTATATTGTTAAGCTCGGTTCCTATCCATTGTGAATTTGTATCAACTATTTGGCCGATGAGAATTTCATCTCCAATGGTGATTATTTCTGCGTTCATAAATCTTTTTTTCCAATATTATTAAGATTAGCCTTATCAATTGCTTTGCCCCATTTATTATCTAAAAAAATGTAAAGTATTACAACAATAATTAGCCCAAGTATGTATGGTAAAATCACGCCTAAAAAGTATATGTAGCTAGATGAAGCATATTCCAATGTTTCTTTATCCTGTATAATGGCAATTATAAAAAAACTAACATACGAGATGACATAGAATACGATAAATCCAACAATAGCATATCCCCATTTACTTTTTTTATATTCAGTAGCCAGTCTATAAAATGCACTTCCTATAATTATTGAAAAAATTAGCCCCATACAATTCTTTATTTAACTCGTATCTGAAAAGCTTTCTTCTCTTCTATCATACCTACTAGTACATCATTCTCATCTACCTTCCCTACCCCAGCTGGAGTTCCTGTAAAAATAATATCTCCTTTTTTCAAAGTAAAGTATTGAGAAACGTAACTAATTAATTCGTCTGTTTTCCAAAGCATTGCATTGGTATTCCCATCTTGTACTACTTCGTCATTCTTTAATAACTGAAAAGAAAGGTTTTCTAAATCGAATTCAGATTTTGGATAAAACTCTCCAACAATCGCACTTCCATCAAAAGCTTTGGCTTTCTCCCACGGCAATCCTTTTTCTTTGCATTGAGCTTGAATGTCTCGTGCCGTGAAATCGATTCCCAATCCAATTTCATCATAATACTTGTGTGCAAATCTTGTAGCAATGTGCTTTCCAACTTTATTAATCTTCACCAACACTTCTACTTCGTAATGTACATCTTTAGAAAATGGAGGAATGAAAAACGGATTTTTCTTGGGTAGAATCGCCGAATCTGGTTTTAAAAAAACAACAGGATTGTCTGGTCTGTCGTTTGCTAATTCTTCAATGTGCTTGGCATAGTTTCGCCCGATACAGATTATTTTCATAGTTATTGTTTTCCAAACTTTTTAAGGATTTCTGTACTTATAGAGTCGCTTACCTTCACAATTTTACCTCTCAATTTTATTTCGGTATCCATATATGTAGGTGACATTTCATAAACAATTTCATCTTCATCATTCATAGAATAAGTCGCCGTAAAATTCATGGTGTCTAATTTTTGCTTTGCCCAATAAGATCGAAGCATATATTTACATTCAGACAACTCTTTCACTTTGGTTAAACCTGTAATCTTTTTTCCTACATATGTTTCTACTTGAAGAGAATCTTTTCGATAAAATGTACCTACTTTAATGTCTTTCTGGTAAACATCAAATGTTCCGTACTTCATAACTTCACATAAATTTTTTTCTTCTTTTTCACTACAACTAATAATTACAAAACAAAGAAGTAATAAGGGGAATATTTTTTTCATTATAAATTTGATTAAGGGATCCATTTTTTAGGGAAATTTGGTTTTCTTTTTTCTAAGAAGGCATCTCGCCCTTCTTTTGCTTCATCAGTCATATATGCTAAACGAGTTGCTTCTCCAGCAAACACTTGCTGCCCCACCATTCCATCGTCTGTTAAGTTCATTGCAAACTTAAGCATCTTAATAGAAGTAGGTGATTTTGCTAAAATTTCTTGCGCCCATCCATAAGCCGTACTTTCTAATTCGTCATGAGGAATTACTGCATTTACCATTCCCATTTCATAGGCTTCTTGTGCTGAATAATTTCTTCCTAAGAAGAAAATCTCTCGTGCTTTTTTCTGTCCAACCATTTTTGCTAAGTAAGCAGAACCATAACCTCCATCAAAAGAAGTTACATCGGCGTCTGTTTGCTTAAAGATTGCGTGTTCTTTACTTGCCAATGTCAAATCACATACAACATGTAAACTATGTCCACCTCCAACTGCCCATCCAGGCACTACTGCTATCACAGCTTTAGGCATAAAGCGAATTAGTCGTTGGACTTCTAAAATATTTAAACGATGGTAACCATCATCTCCAACATAACCTTGATGTCCTCTTGCTTTTTGATCTCCTCCTGAACAAAATGAATACACTCCGTCTTTTGTTGAGGGGCCTTCAGCAGATAATAAAACGACTCCTATAGAAGTATCTTCGCCAGCATCATAAAAGGCATCATACAATTCACTCGTAGTTTTAGGGCGAAAAGCATTCCTAACATTTGGTCTATTAAACGCGATTCTTGCAACGCCATTTGACTTTTGATAAGTGATGTCTTCGTATTCTTTTACAGTAATCCAATCGGGTTGTATCATAATTCAGGATTTTTATCGTTCTAAAAGCAGTAACTTTAGGAATTATTAAAAGCTAACACAAAAATAAAACATTCCTAATTGAGAATCGTTATTTTGAATAGAATTATATGTTTACATATTTCAAAAAACTCATATATTTATCAAAAAATACTCCTCCACTTATGAGAACTGTACTTTTACTTCTTTTTGCCTTCTCCATTTCTTCGGCTTTTGGTCAGAAAACAATTTTTAAAAAATATGAATCTGATGAATTAAAAGACATTAGAGATATTTCTATCCATCTTCCTAAGAGTTATGAAAAGGATTCTATTTCAAATTTTCCTTTGGCGATTGTTTTAGACGGCCATAAATTATATGACTTGTATGTGGGTACTTCTAATTACTATGCCTCTCAAGACAATGCTCCCGAGCAAATTGTTGTGGGAATTAACATGGAAAGCACAAGAGGAAAAGATGTTTCTTATGACATTGCTGATAGCGGCTTAACAACAGATTCTAAAAAATTCTATCGTTTTCTACGGGACGAACTGATTCCTTTTGTAGAAGCGAATTACAAAACTTCACCCTTTCTCACCATTGTTGGAGAAAGCTTGAGTGCCAATTTTATTACTCATTTTCTAAAAGAAGCTCAACCTATTTTTAATGCTTACATCTGCTTAAATCCTACGTTATCACCAGATGTAAACAATCAGATTCAGAAATACAATTTAGATAGATTAAGTACAATGGACAATCGGTTTTATTTTTATGTGTCTGGAAACCCTTTCGCAAAAAGTGAAAAGTTGACAAAGATTCAAGCCCTAGGTAAGTTCATGAAATCTATAGAGATTGAAAATGTAGGAGTTGTTTTTGATGAACTAACTAGTTCTCCGAGCTCTTCTTCTGTTATTGGAGAAGGAATGTCTAGAGCTTTTGCAAAGATTTTTGAGGTGTATGCAGGTATTACTGAAGACGAGTACAATAAGAAAATTAAAGATCTAAGTCCACCAGACGCCATTGCATATCTAGAAACCAAATATTTAGATATCGAATATTTGTTTGGTTCTAATATTGGAGTTAGACAACGAGATGTGATTGCTATCGAAGACATTATCCTAGAGAAAGAAAACGGCGATTATCTAAAAGAGTTTGGTGAAATGATTTTAAAACTCTACCCAACTTCTGAAATGGGTAATTATTATTTAGGTCGTTATTTTGAAAGTGGAAACGATTTTCAAGCTGCTATAGAACAATATAGACTCGGATACGGAAAAATGGATCCAGCAGATCCAAATGCCGATTTATACTATCAGAATGTAGAACGTTTGTTAAAAAACTAATTAAACTTTCTCAATCTTATCGGAAGATAGAATCACTTTCTTTTCCTTATACAAAGCACCTAATGCTCTTTTAAAAGCTTTTTTACTCATTTGTAAATGAAACTTAATGGACTCTGGGGAGCTTTTGTCTGTTAAGTTCAAAACACCTTGACTTTGGTCTAATTTGTTCAGTATTTTCTCTTTATCCAAATCGATTGTGTTTCGATATCCCAAAGGCTGTAATGAAACATCAATCTTTTCATCTTCTCGAATATTCTTTATATAACCTATAATTTTCAGTCCTTCTTCTAAAGGTTTGAAAACTTCATTTTTATATAAAAGCCCTTCGTGTTCTTCATTAATTAACACAGTATATCCTAAAGTTGTTTCAACTCCGATGATTAAATCTACTTTCTGTCCAATTTCAAATTCCATACTATCTTAAATAATTTACGTATTCTTTCAACACACGATCATTCTGATCACTTGGGGTGAAAATTTCTATTAATTTAGGTCCTTCTGAACCACTATAAAAAGTTGCAAGCTTACTATCTAGACCTGATAAATTACTTACTGCACAATATTCAAAACCATACATTTTACATAAATGTTCCGCTGTTAAAGAGTGTGGTGTTTCAAAATATTGTAGCGATTCCGTTGTACTAGGTCCTGGAATAATTTTAAAAATCCCACCTCCAGAATTATTGATTAAAATAATTCTAAAGTTCTTAGGAATGTATGAATTCCACAAAGCATTACTATCATAAAAGAAGCTCAGATCTCCTGTCACCAAAGTAGTAGGAGTCTTTGAAGCATAAGCAGCTCCAATCGCTGTACTAGTGCTTCCGTCTATACCACTCGTTCCTCTGTTACAAAAAACCGTAGATGTTTTCCTCATTGGAAAAAGTTGAGAATATCGAATTATTGAGCTATTACTAAATTGTATTTCTATTTCTTCTGGAATGGTTTCAAGAACTTTTTCAAAGACTTTTAAGTCAGAATAAGGTGCATTCTTTAAAAACTCAAGATGCTTTTCATTTGTATGGTTCCTATAACCAATCCATTTAGACTCATAATTACTTTCTGCTTTGTAATGCACCAAAGAACTAAAATTTATAAAAAATGAATGGCTATCTATTTTGATATGCTTTGTTAAAGCATGATAGGTATCAAATGCTCTCAACTCATTAACATGCCAATGCTCTTTCGGCTGATAGTCTCTTAAAAACTTCTTTATTTTCTTAGAAACCACAAGTCCTCCAAAAGTTAATAGTATGTCTGGTTGTAATTCTTTAAACTCTTCATCAGTTAAATTGAAAATTAAATTATCGATTGAATTGATGAATTGTTTGTTGTGAAGATTTGAAGTTGTTTCCGTTAATACCAATACTGATGGATCGTCCGCAACTCTATCTAGCAAAATTTCCAATGCTGAGTTTGGATAATGAACCCCAACTAAAATCATTTTCTTTTTTGCAGAGTCCCATTGATTCGCCATAGATTCATAATCAATTTCTTCAACAGACTCTAATGGTTTGGTATTAAATTGAAATTCATTGATCTCTTCAACAGTTTCATACAAAGGCTCATCAAATGGAGCATTAATATGAATAGGCCCTTTTACTTGAGTTAATAAAGAGAAGGCTTTGGTTAAAGATTCAATAGAATGTTTTGCATTTTTTTCTACAAGGTTTGCACTATACAAAATGTGATTTTGAAAAACATTCTCTTGTCTTATTGTTTGACCATCACCTATATCTATTAAATGCTTGGGTCTATCGGCAGAAATGACAACCAAAGGAATCTGGCTATAATAAGCTTCCGCAACTGCTGGATAATAGTTTAACAAAGCCGATCCAGATGTACAGACTAAAGCTACTGGCTTTTGAGTTTGTTGTGCAATCCCTAAAGCAAAAAAGGCAGCACAACGCTCATCTACAATGCTAAGCGTTTCGAAATCTTGATGATTTGAAAACCCAATCGTTAATGGCGCATTTCTTGAGCCTGGAGAAATCACTACAGTTTCAATTTGAAATTGATGGCAAGCGGAGATGATAATTTGAGCTAATTCCTTCTTAGGATACATAGAAGCATTTTCTATTACAAAGGTACTTAAAAAAGAAAAAATCCATGCAAACACATGGATTTAATTCTTATACTATTTTTATTGTTTTACCAAAACTTCCACCATGGTTTTACTTTCTTATTAACCCTTTGTGAATCATTCATAAGGTCACTCAAATTAATTTGAGGAAGCTTACTATAACATTCCGTTATGTCAAAATAAAAACTCTTCCCGCTTTCAGTCTGTATAGAATCATAAACAAAACCTTCTCCTTTACAAAGCGCTTGCATTCTAAATTTCTCTCCTAAGAAATTGAGAACATCTCTTTCATCTTGAACTCTTAGAACTAAATACGGATCTTCTTTACTTCCGTCACCTGTTAAACAGATGTTTTCTAAAATTTTTTGAGCAAATAATAATTCAAAACCAGCTTCATCTGGCATTCCTTTTTTTGTGTAAGCATAATTCTTCATCAAGTGTACTCGTGGGCTTAATAGAGAATTAACATCATTAAATGCAATTGCTTTATCGTATTCTTCTTTCTCTAAAAAAACTTTCATGTCATCTATTAGAGAAGAATAAGGATCATATTCAGAATCATTTACAATATAATTTCTAGCCTTAATAAAAGCTTCCTTACTAGGTTCTTTAATAAAATCGTAAAATCATCTGTCATAGCAATTTTAATATCTTAATTACCTTTTTTATAATCTGCTAAAAACTTAGCTAGTCCTATATCAGTTAACGGGTGTTTTAATAATCCACTAATAGCACTTAATGGTCCAGTCATCACATCTGCTCCCAATTTAGCACAATCAATAATATGCATTGTATGACGTACAGAAGCAGCTAAAATTTCTGTTTCAAATCCATAGTTATCATAGATCAAACGAATCTCAGCAATTAAATTTAATCCATCTGTTGAGATATCGTCTAAACGTCCAATGAATGGAGATACATACGTTGCTCCTGCTTTTGCAGCTAATAATGCTTGACCAGCAGAAAAAACCAAGGTTACGTTTGTTTTGATTCCTTTATCAGAAAAATACTTACACGCTTTTACTCCGTCAGCTATCATTGGTAACTTAACAACAATTTGAGGATTCAAAGCAGCCAAGGCCTCCCCTTCTCTTACCATTCCTTCAAAATCTGTAGAAATAACCTCCGCAGAAACATCTCCTTCTACTTCTTCACATATTGCTTTGTAATGATTGATGATGTTCTCTGCTCCTGTAATTCCTTCTTTTGCCATTAAAGACGGATTGGTTGTTACCCCGTCTAAAATACCTAAAGATTGAGCTTCTTTAATCTGATCTAAGTTTGCTGTGTCAATAAAAAATTTCATTTTATATACGTATTTAGTTATGTTATTTATAGTTATTGCTTTTTAAATACAAAGATTTGTTCTTCTTTTGATGTGCTATTAATTAAACGTATCGTATCACTTTCATGTACTTTATGATATTTACGATCCGACATTCTAACACTTAATTGATATTCTTTATGAGAAAAAAAGTCCTCGTACGCTAATTTCTTCTCGTCATTTGTTGAAAAAACTTTCGATTCTACAACAATCTCCTGTTCTTCTTTTGCTGAAAAATGCAGTGTTTTAATTCTTGGTGTACAAAAAATAAAAACACTTTTCACTTCCCCCTCATTCAATGCTATATACTCATAACGATGTGGAGCTCCCAAAGGCATCAAAAAACAAGATGTCACTAATGGAATTAGTAAGAAAACAAGGAATTTCCTCATATTTTATAATGATTCATTAACAATTTTTCATACATCTTACTAGGTAATATCCTCTTCAAAACAATAGAGAACTTTTCCATAAATCCTCCTACTTTGTAATGAACTTTTGGGTAGACATTATTGATAATTCCATAAACTTTTTCTGCCATTTTTACTGGATCCATCCCTGCATCTACATGACTGTCCATCAAATCTAAATTCATTTGATATTTCTCTTTGTATGCTGAATCTTCAAAAACAGGTGTATGGTACCTCCCAGCAGCAATATTAGTTGCTACATCACCAGGTGCTACATTCGTTACCTGAATACCAAATTCTTTCACCTCCATTCGAATTGCCTCAGTTGCCAACCCTAATGCTCCTTTTGTAGCTGAATAAATACCTCGGTACGGCAAACCCATATATCCGGCAATTGAGGTTACATTTATAATGGTTCCGGATTGTTGTTTGCGCATTTGAGGCAAAACAGCTTTCATAACATCAATAGCGCCAAAAAAGTTTGTTTCAAATACTTTTCGCATTTCATCAGTAGGAGTATCTTCAATAGGTCCAGTAATTCCCATTCCTGCATTATTCACAAGAACATCAATTCTACCTTCTTTCTCTAGGACAGTTTCAATTGCTTTCGAAATTGTAGCTGGTTTTGTAACATCTAAAGCGATTAAAGAATATCCATTTTCTCTATTATTTTTAGGGTTTCTACCAGTTCCATAGACAACGAAATCTTTCTTTGATAAAAATTCGGCTGTTGATTTTCCGATACCAGAGGAAGCACCTGTAATTAAAACGATTTTAGACATATTCAGAATCTACGATAAAAAGTAGTGACAAATATCTAAAAAGTATGGATGAAAACTAGGAAAACAATCTCCTAGATATTAACAGAGTTATGAATAGTATTCAATAATCTAGTATAACAATGAATTAATGTGACAATAAGATTTATAAAAGACGTGATAAAACTATAAAAAAAGAAAAATGGCAAGCTATCTACATCACACTGCTACAACCAAGTACCCTTGCTGCGTTCCCGCCCTGGGGGATTCCGAGGGAGCTAGTTGTGTAGGACTTGCCGATGCAAATTTACAACCATTTTTTATTTTACAAATAAAAAATTTTCCTATTTTTTTGTAACAAATCTAACAAGTTGGTTACTAATCTATTGTTTTCAATCTATTTTTATAAATCAAGAATGAAAATGAATTCAATATATTTGTAAAACTAACTAAATTTTAAACTTATGGAAAATCAAGCATCTAGTAAAAGTGTCATTTTAAATTATGGTCTAGTACTAGGAATACTATCTATTCTTACCAGCGTCGTAGTATACGCCTTAGATAAACATTTAGACCAAGATTGGAGAGTTTCCGTTTTGAGTTTTGTTGTAATGATTGTGATAATCGTTTTAGGTATTCGAAACTTCAAAACAGCGAACCTAAATCTTGTAACTTGGGGACAAGCTGTAAAAATCGGGGTTGGAATCGCTATTATTGGAGCTTTAATAAGTATTATCTATAATCTTATTTTTATCAACTTTATTGAACCTGATTTCATGAATCAAATGCTTGACAAGCAAAGATTACTTTGGGAAGAAGCTAACATGTCCTCAGATGAAATAGAAGCAAGTGAATCTCTTGTGAAAACTTTTTCTAATCCTGCACTTACATCTGCTATTGGAATTATAGCTGCAGCATTCTTTGGATTTATTATTTCAGCAATTGCTGGAGCTATTATGAAAAGAACTGAAGAAGACGGATACTAGAAATTTATTTTTAGTGTTAAGAATATCATTAACTTTGCACTATAAATAAATCCTTATGCATATATCGGTAGTTATACCTTTATTAAACGAAGAAGAATCTTTAAAAGAATTACATGATTGGATTGCATCTGTGATGCAGTCCAATCAGTTTTTATATGAAGTTATCTTTATAGATGATGGAAGCACAGATAACTCTTGGAATATTATTAAAGAATTATCGCAAAAAAACGAACATGTAAAAGGAATTCAATTCCAAAAAAACTACGGAAAATCTCAAGCATTAGATGCTGGATTCCAAATGACTCAAGGAGATGTTGTAATCACCATGGATGCAGATTTGCAAGATAGCCCTGATGAAATTCCAGAATTATACAAACTAATTACCAATGAAGGTTTTGATTTAATCTCTGGTTGGAAAAAGAAACGCTATGATAATGTTATAGCTAAAAACATTCCTTCAAAGTTATTCAATTGGGCAGCAAGAAAAACTTCAGGTTTAAAATTACATGATTTTAACTGTGGATTAAAAGCTTATAAAAATGAAGTTGTAAAAAGCGTTAAAGTGAGTGGTGAAATGCACCGATACATCCCTGTGCTTGCAAAAAATGAAGGCTTTAAAAACATTGGCGAAAAAGTAGTACAACATCAAGCTAGAAAATACGGTGAAACAAAATTTGGGATGAATAGATTTGTGAATGGTTTCCTAGACCTTATCACAATTTCTTTCTTATCTAAATTTGGAAAAAGACCCATGCACTTCTTTGGTTTGTGGGGTACGCTTATGTTTGTTTTCGGTTTCTTTTCTGCTGCATATATAGGAGCACTGAAATTATACAAGCTGTCTCAAGGAATGAAAACTATTTTAGTCACTGACAATCCTTGGTTTTATATTGCTCTAGTAGCGATGATTTTAGGGACTCAGTTATTTTTAGCTGGTTTTATTGGAGAATTGATAATTAAATCAAAAGGTAGCGAAAAACATTATAAAATTAGAGAAAAGTTAAATCTCTAATCTTAATTTAGCTCGCTTATTTTAGAAGTATGAGAAATATTTTAGAAGTTGCTAGTAAATGGGTTTCTGAACCTTTCGATGATAGCACACAAAAAGAAATTAAAGAATTAATCGATGTAAGTTCTAGCGAATTAACAGATCGTTTTTATAAAGACATGGAATTTGGTACCGGCGGAATGCGTGGTGTCATGGGAGCTGGAACCAATAGAATTAATAAATATACCTTAGGAAAATCTACTCAAGGATTAAGTAATTACTTAAGAGAATTTTATCCTAATGAAGAACTCAAAGTTGCAATCGCTTATGATTGTAGACATAACAGTAAAGAGTTTGCAAAATTAGTCGCTGATGTGCTTTCTGCAAATGACATTAGTGTTGTCGTTTTTGAAGATTTACGTCCAACACCTGAACTTTCCTTTGCGGTTAATGAATTAAACTGTCAAGCTGGAATTGTATTAACCGCTTCTCATAATCCACCAGAGTACAATGGATACAAAGTGTATTGGACAGATGGCGGACAAATTGTTCCTCCGCAAGACAAACAAATTATTGATGAAGTAAATTCACTAGACTTTTCTGACATCAACTTTGATGCAAAAGAAGAATTGATTTCCTATATAGGATCAGAAGTAGATGAAGCTTTCTGGGCTGCCTCATTAAAAAACGGAACTTTTGACGTTAAAGGACGTGAAGAATTAAAGATTGTCTTTACATCGTTACACGGTACTTCTGTAAAATTAATTCCTGAAGTACTAAAAAGAGCTGGTTATTCGCAAGTTCATAGCATCAAAGAACAAGAAGCTCCTGATGGAGATTTCCCAACAGTAAAATCACCGAATCCAGAAGAGCCTGAAGCTTTAGAAATGGCAATTAATCTGGCGGAAGAAATTGATGCAGATATTGTTCTGGGTACAGATCCGGATAGCGATCGAATTGGAATTGCTGTAAGAGATACTAACGGTAAAATGAAGTTGCTAAATGGAAATCAGGCCATGGCTGTAATGACCGACTTCTTAATCAATCAGTGGGAAAAACAAGGAAAGATTAACGGAAAACAATTTATAGGATCTACGATTGTTTCTACGAACATGGTGAATGATATTGCCACAAGTTATGGAGTAGAAACCAAGATTGGATTGACAGGTTTTAAATGGATTGCCAAAATGATTCTAGATTTCCCTGAATTAGATTTTATTGGTGGTGGAGAAGAAAGTTTCGGATATATGGTTGGCGATTTCGTCCGTGATAAAGATGCTGTTACTTCAGCATTATTAGCATGTGAAATTGCTGCTAACGCCAATGCTAATGGAAGCTCTTTCTACAATGAGTTATTACAATTATACACCAAACATTCTTTTTATAAAGAACGCCTTGTTTCTTTTGTTAAAAAAGGAATGGATGGAGCTGAACAGATCAAACAAATAATGATTGATCTTAGAAATAATCCATTAACATCAATAGATGGTTCTTTGGTTAAATTTGTCTGTGACTATCAAACTTCTATTCAGAAAAATTTATTGACTGGAGAAGAGACAACAATGGACATTCCAACATCTAATGTATTAATTTACCATACAGAAGATGGAACAAAAGTCGCTGCTAGGCCAAGCGGAACAGAACCAAAAATAAAATTCTATTTTAGTGTAAATGCTAAACTGGATACTATTAAAAATGCTTCTACTATAGAAGATCAACTAGAAGCGAAAATAGATCGAATCATTAAAGAAATCAATATATAAGCCCTAAATGCAAAAAATCAGTGCAGCTTTAATAACGTATAATGAGGAAGTTAATATTGAGCGTACGCTTAGTAAACTTCTCTGGTGCGATGAAATTGTTGTTATTGATTCTCATAGCTCAGACAAAACTTTAGAGATTTGCAAACAACATGGTGCGAAAGTCTTTTCAAAAAAATTTGAAGGTTTTGGTGAACAAAAACAATTCATGGTGAGTAAATGCTCTAATGATTGGATTCTTTCTATTGATGCTGATGAAGTATTAAGTGATGAACTTATTAAAGAAATTCAACTTGAGTTTGCAAAAGAGAAAATCCCTTACGATGCTTACTACTTAAATAGAAGACATATTTTTTTAGGAAGAGTTTTTAACCATGGAAAATTAAAAAGGGAGCCTATTCTTAGGCTTTTCAATAAAAATAAAGCACATTTCAATAATAGAAAAGTACATGAACATGTAGTTCACTCTGGAAATTCTGGACATTTCAGAAGCTTAATTATGCATTATACAGTGACCTCTATAAGTCAAATGAGTTATAAAAAAGAGCTATATGCTACGTTGAGCTCTGAAGAGTATTTTTCTAAAAACAAATCTGTTAACTCTCTTATTTTATATTTAAAATATCCTTTCACTTTTATCAAAGAATATATATTCAATAGGAATTTTTTGAACGGTTATCAAGGTTATGTATGGAGTGTAACTTCTGCTGAAGGCAGTTTTTTGAAATATTTAAAATTAAAAGAGAAACAAAAAAAGAACAAGCGTACTTAATATTGATCATTTCTAAAAACAGACTATCTCTTGGAAATCCATGAAAAACGTACTTTTGTTAAAAATAAATGTGCTTATCAGCTTTTAAAAATTTAAATGATATTCAGCACTCACTGATAAAAATTAATGAAATACTTTAAAAAAATATTACGATACGCTTTACCTTACAAGAGGTATGCTTTTTTAAATGTTATTTTTAATATTCTTTATGCAATTTTCAATGTACTGTCTGTCCTAGCCTTTATTCCTGTTCTGGGCATATTATTTGGAACTGAAAAAAAAGTTGTTGATGAACCAGTCTTTGAAAGTTTCACAAGCATAGGTAGTTATGCTAAGGATAGCTTTTACTTCTTTATTTCTGAAAAAATACAAAACGAAGGAGAGCTTTCTGTTTTACTATTTGTCTGCATACTTACTTTTTCTTTATTCTTCTTTAAAAATCTATTCAGGTATTTAGCGTCTTTTGTACTTACGTACCTAAGAAATGGTGTTGTTAAAGACTTAAGAGACTCTTTATATCATAAAATTGTAGAATTACCTGTTTCTTATTTTACTGAAAAAAGGAAAGGAGATATTATTGCTAGAATGACAAGTGATGTACAAGAAGTTGAGATTTCGTTTCTAACCTCATTAGAAGCCATTGCTAGAGAACCATTAACAATCACAATATCACTAGCTATTATGCTCTTTATGAGTGTAAAATTGACTTTATTTGTTTTCATTCTTCTACCAGTATCTGGCTTGTTAATCTCAGCGATTAGCAAACGATTAAAAGCAAATTCCCTTAAGGCACAAAAAGAAACGGGAAACTTCTTATCATTTATTGAAGAAACATTAACTGGATTAAGAGTCATTAAAGGATTTAATGCAGAATCAGTAATTGCAAAGAAATTTACAGTTTCTACCTTAAAGTTTAGAAACCTTATGACCAGTGTTTTACATCGTAAGACTTTAGCTTCTCCTATGAGTGAATTTTTAGGATCAGCTACTATCATTGCTATTCTATGGTATGGAGGTTCTGAAGTTTTATCTAAAACAAGCACATTACAACCTGATGAGTTTCTAGGATACATTGTCTTATTTTACACCGTTTTAAATCCTATAAAGGCAATTACATCTGCTTATTATAATATTCAAAAAGGGGATGCTTCTGCCGAAAGAATCATGGAGATTTTAGAAACAAAAGACTCTTTAAAAGACAATGAAAATGCAATTAACAAAACATCTTTTGATTCTGAAATAGAGTTTAAAAATGTTTCCTTCAAGTACCAAGATGAGTATGTTATTAAAAACTTTTCTTTAAAAATTCCGAAAGGAAAATCATTTGCTTTTGTTGGACAATCTGGAAGTGGGAAATCTACACTAGCAAATTTAATCACACGTTTTTATGATGTGAATGAAGGTAGTATTACCATCGATGGCATAGACGTAAAACATATTTCAAAAAAATCCTTACTTAATTTAATGGGTATAGTCGCTCAAGATTCTATCTTATTCAATGACACCATTATAGAAAATATTAAGTTAGGAAAACAAGATGCCAGTGTTGAAGATGTACAAGGTGCTGCCAAGATTGCAAACGCTCATGAATTTGTAAAAAACTTACCTGAAAAATATAATACCAATATCGGTGATAGTGGAAATAAAATTTCTGGAGGTCAAAAGCAACGTTTATCTATTGCAAGAGCCGTATTAAAAAACCCTCCTATCATGATTTTGGATGAAGCTACCTCTGCATTAGATACTGAATCTGAACAAATAGTTCAAGCTGCTTTAGAGAACATGATGAAAAATAGAACTTCTTTGGTGATCGCACATCGTATGTCTACCATTCAAAAAGCAGACAACATTATTGTATTACACAAAGGTGAGATTATTGAACAAGGAAAGCATGAAGATTTACTAGCTAAAAAAGGAGAGTATTTCAAACTAGTTACTATTCAATCATTACCGTAGGTTTATGAGTGTTAAACGTTTTTTTCAACGAAATAAGTTTATTTACTACGTCAAAAATGTTTTTTTAGACGTATTACCACGCTTTCTTTTTAGACGACATTTAGAGTATTGGCTGAATCTACAAAAGAAATATCCAAAAGAACTCATCGAGGAACGATTAAACTATTATTGTAAAACTTCCCCTAATACTTCCCTTTTAAACGATACAATAGCATTAAAAAACTTTCACAAGAAAGGTCATAAAAGCATGTATTATTATGATTTAATGCGATCGGGAAGGTACTTTAATCCAAATTTCAAATTCAACTACCTTTTCGGAGATGTTGATAGAAACTTAGAACGACCTACATTTGTAAAGAGCAGACCAATTCACGATAATGAAAATTCGGTTTTATTGCCATTAAACGGATTAAGGCATTTCAACTTTATTACCGATAAAAAATCATTTCAAGACAAAAAATATGGAATCGTTTGGAGAGGTGTAATTCATAAAGAAAATCGTAGAATTCTTTTTGAAAAGCATTTTGGAAAACAACATATTGATATTGGTTCTTCAAAAGAAAAAAACAGCAAACCAGAGTGGATAAAACCTTTTTTAACCATCAATGAGCAATTAGATTATAAATTTATTTTATCTATTGAGGGGCATGATGTTGCCACAAATTTAAAGTGGATTATGTCTTCAAATTCGTTGTGTTTTATGCCAAAACCAAAATTCGAAACCTGGTTTATGGAAGGGAAATTAATTGCAAATCATCATTATGTTCTCATTGAAGATGACTATGCAGATCTTGAAGAAAAAATAGCCTTCTATTCAAAGAGCGTAAAAGAATCAGAAAAAATTATCTCCAATGCACATAATTGGGTAAAACAATTTCAAGATAAAAGGTTAGAGAAAACACTATCTATTCTAACCATACAGAGCTATTTAAAAAACACTAATCAGAAATGAAAATTTTAATTGTAAATAATAGTGTAATTCCCGTTACCTTTTATGGAGGGACACAGCGTGTGGTATGGGGTTTAGGTAAAGAATTACATTTACTAGGGCATGAAGTTTATTTTTTAGTTGCCAAAGGCTCTCATTCTGATTTTGCTAAAGTGCTTTTTATTGACGACACCAAAGACTTAGTTAGTCAAATTCCTGATTTTATTGATGTTGTTCATTTTAATTTGGAACCTGAAAATTTAGACAAGCTTAAAACTCCGTATGTAATTACCAAACACGGAAATAGAAATGAAGCAAACGGATTTGATAAAAACACCATTTTCGTTTCTAAAAATCATGCAGAGAGATTTGGATCTAACTCCTATGTTCACAACGGACTCTATTGGGATGATTATAGTACACCAACCTTTACAGATCCTCAAGACTATTTTCATTTTTTAGGAAAAGCCGCTTGGCGTTTAAAAAATGTAAAAGGCGCTATTAAAACAATTACCAACACGAAAAGCGAAAAAATTAAAGTTTTAGGAGGGAAACGTTTTAATGTAAGTATGGGATTACGCTTTACCCTTACTCCTAGAGCTACTTTTTACGATAAAGTTGGGGGCACAAAAAAAGACCAGTTATTAAACAACTCTAAAGGGTTAGTATTTCCTGTAAAGTGGCATGAACCATTTGGTTTGGCAATTATAGAAAGTCTCTATTTTGGTTGTCCAGTTTTTGCAACACCCTATGGAGCTATTCCTGAGATTGTAACTGAAGATGTTGGTTTTTTATCTAACAAATCTAATGAGCTAACAAGTCAAATTGAAAATTACCAGCAATTTTCCAGAAAAAAATGTCACGAGTATGTGAATGATGTTTTCAGCTCAAAAGCAATGACCCAGAATTATTTGAAAAAATACGAAATCGTCTTAAATGGCGGAAAACTAAATACTGAAAGACCAAAACTACTAGAAGAAAACCCTCCTAAGTTTTTAGATTGGTCTTCTTAATTGCTCTTTAGAAATTAGTCCTAAACTCTTACCTTTTTCAAGCATAAAATTATACGATGCTTCATATTCGTTTGGTATTTCGCCTTCTAGGATAGCTTCTTTAATAGCTTCCTTAATTTGTCCAATCTCACGACATGGTTTTAAATTAAAGGTTTCCATAATTTTCTCTCCAGAAATTGGTGGTTGAAAATTACGAATATGGTCGCGCTCTTCCACTTCCTTAATTTTCTCACGAACCAATTCGAAGTTTTTATGATAGCGTTGAAATTTACGTGGATTCTTCGTGGTAATATCCGCCTCACAAAGAGTCATTAAAGAATCAATATCATCGCCAGTATCAAACACCAATCTTCTTACAGCCGAATCAGTAACTTCAGATGCTAATACGATAGGTCGTGAACTTAACAACACCATTTTCTGCACAAACTTCATCTTATTATTCAATGGCATTTTCAACCTTTTGAATAACTTATAAACCATTTTAGAGCCAACAAACTCATGTGAATGAAATGTCCACCCTACTTTTTTACTGAAACGTTTTGTTGGTGCTTTTCCGATATCGTGCAATAAAGCAGCCCAGCGTAACCAGACATCATTGGTGTTTCTTGAAATGTTATCGACAACCTCTAATGTATGATAAAAATTGTCTTTGTGCTTTTGACCTTCTACCTCCTCTACTCCTTTCAAAGCGACTAATTCAGGAAGAATTCTTTCTAACAAATTAGTCTCTTCCAATAGTAAAAACCCAATTGAAGGTATTGGTGACGATAAAATTTTATTCAATTCATCAACAATGCGTTCTCTCGTAATGATATCTAAACGAGTGGCGTTTTTTGTGATTGCTTTTAAGGATTGTTCTTCAATTTGAAAGTTTAATTGTGTTGCGAAACGAATGGCTCGCATCATTCGCAAAGGATCGTCAGAATAAGTGATATCTGGATTTAACGGAGTTTTAATCACTCCTGTTTTCAAATCATTAATTCCATCAAAAGGATCTAATAAGCTCCCATAATCGCCTTCATTTAAACTGATTGCCAAAGCATTAATGGTAAAATCCCTACGATTTTGGTCATCCTCTAAACTTCCTTCAGTTACTTCAGGATTACGGCTTTCTTCTGAATATGATTCTTTCCTTGCACCTACAAACTCAAGCTCAATATCCTTGTAACGTAACATGGCAGTTCCATAGGTTTTAAAAACTTGAACTTTTGGTGTGTTCGGCAAAAGGCTTGAAACTTTTTTTGCTAACTCAATCCCACTTCCAACAGCAACAATGTCTATATCTTTTGCTGTTCCTCTCTTTAATACAAAATCACGCACAAAACCTCCAATCACATAGCTTCTCACATTTAATAATGCTGATGCTTTAGAAATGATTGGAAAAATTTCTGAAGAGATTGCTTCTTTGTAATTTATTTCTTGCATGAATTAGGCTCTTATCACTTCGATATCGTCGTTGTTAATTTTCAAGATAGTAGACGATTTATCTGTGATTTTATCACGGTCCAAATTTACTATATAATCTACGCCATCCAAAATAGCTTGGCTTATTTCTGAAAATGATTTTGGGGTCACTTCACCACTCACATTTGCAGATGTAGACACTATGGGTTTTCCAAACTTTTGAATCAATTCCAAACAAAATTGATGTTTAGGAATTCGAATTGCAATACTTCCATCAATAGCAATTGTATTCTTCGCTAAATTTTTAGCTTGATTGTAAATAATCGTTGTGGGTTTATCGCTTTTCTGAAGAATCTCAATTGCCTTTTCAGGAATAATCCCTACATGGTCTTTTAACATTTCTATGGAATCTACCAGCACAACTAGACTTTTACTTTCTTCTCTATTTTTTAGATCGTAAATTTTAGCAACTGCGTCATTATTTGTAGCATCACATCCCAAGCCCCAAACAGTATCTGTTGGATATAGAATGGTCTTCCCTCCATTTAAATTTAGTATGGTAGCAGTTAATTCGTTGTTCACAATGTATTTCAAAAAAGGTAATGAAGTTTCTATTTTTTTACCAATAGAACTTGATATGCCTCTACTAGTATTTTCCAATCTTTTTGCAACATATATTCAATCGCCATTTTACCTTTCCCTCCACCTTCAAGTCTACAATCATCAATCAAAACTATTGTTTTGTCATGAAGCCTACTTTCTATTGCTTTAAATTCTTTTAAATGGTGTTCCTGACTTTTAACTTGTACTTCTTTTACACTAGAATAGTCATAACTATCTAAATACAAAAAATCTACAGGCTCTTTAAAATCGTTTAAGAAAGCAATAGAATCACTTAAATAAACGGTTACAACATCATCTAATCCTTGGTTTTTCACTTCGTTTCTAGACTCAGAAACGGATTCTTCACTGATATCTACTGAAAATAATTTGGCTTTATTTTGAGACGCCCATTTTCCAAAAACGATCGTTGCAGCACCATCTCCTCTTGTTGCTTTTAGCCCTTTCCTAGAGGTACCTGTCTCTACCAACACCTTCACATTTCTTTCATTTAAAAGCTCTAATGTCTTTCTAAAAGTAGCTCTTCGCTTATTAAAGTTATATTTAAAAGGCATGAAAGGATATAGAGATTTGTGCTTGACAAATTTAAATATCAGGATAGCTAAAGGAATAGCAACTACAATATAGATGATGGTCTCTAATTTCATTTTTAAAGATTTAAAATTATATCAGTTTCTGATAGACGTCCATTACATTTTTTGCAATTTGATCGTCATTAAATTTCTGCGCAAAAATATAACCTTTTTCAGCAACTTGATTTCTTTTTAATGGATTATCCAATAGCAAGGTTAGTTGCTCTTTTAAATCAACCACATCATACGAATCTATATAAATAGAATCTGGACCTCCAGCTTCATCAAAACAGCCTCCTTTACTTGTTATTACTGGAGTTTTAGAATACAATGCTTCTACAATTGGAATTCCAAATCCTTCAAAAATGCTTGGATAAACAAACACCTGAGCAATTTGATATATTGCAGATAGCTCATTAATATTTACTCCTTCTAAAAAGAAAATTTTATCTTGTAGTTGATACTCTTCAATATAAGCGACCACTTTTTTGTAATACGCAGTTTTACCTCCAACCACCACCAACGGCGTCTCTAAATCTTTGACAGCTTCTACTAAGGTTAGTAGGTTTTTTCGTTCTATAATAGTTCCTACTGATAGAATAAAATCAGAAGGGATTTTAAATTTACGAATGACTTCATTCTTATATTCAAGTGACTTCTCTTCTTTAAATGTGTGATGACATCCTTGATAAATCACTGTTACTTTGGCTTCATCAACCTTTAAAAATTCAACAACATCTCTTTTTGTTTGTTCACTAATTGCGATAATTACATCCGATTGATGAGCTGCGTTTTTTGCTTTCTTAAAGTAAATGGTTCGATTTATAAAAGAGTATAACTTAGGGAAACGAACAAATATTAAATCGTGAATAGTTACAACACTTTTGACATTGTTCTTTCGAAGCCCTTTGGGGATTTCACCACTTAAGCCATGAAATATCTCCACTTCATCTTCTACTAACTGTTTTACAATAGGACCTTGCCTCCAGATAGAAGAGAATTTTTTCCAAAACTTTGCTTTAGGCAATACTTCGACTACTTTATCCGTTAGGACAAGTCTATCTACTCTTTTTTTCTTAGGATTGTATAATCGAAAACTATTCTCAGGGTAGAATTTAGATATTATCTGTATCAAATCCCTACTATAATTGCCTAAACCAGTAGTATTGTGAAAAATTCTCTTTGCATCAAATCCTAAATTCATTTGATTCCCTAGTGTTAAACAGCTACATCGTACTCACGAAGCGCATCATTTAATGACGTCTTTTTGTTGGTACTTTCTTTTCTTTTACCAATGATTAAAGCGCAAGGAACATTGTATTCACCTGCATTAAACTTCTTTGTATAACTACCAGGAATCACTACAGATCTTGGAGGAATAGCTCCTTTTGTTTCAACAGGTGTTTCACCAGTAACATCAATAATTTTTGTACTCATAGTTAGTACTACATTCGCACCTAAAACAGCTTCTTTTCCTACTCTTACTCCTTCAACAACAATACAACGAGAACCTACAAAAGCTCCGTCTTCTATAATTACTGGCGACGCTTGTAAAGGTTCTAAAACACCTCCAATACCTACACCTCCAGAAAGATGCACGTTCTTTCCTATTTGCGCACAACTTCCAACTGTTGCCCACGTATCTACCATCGTCCCTTCATCAACATATGCCCCAATATTTACATAACTAGGCATTAAAATTGTTCCAGAAGAAATATAAGAACCGTGCCTCGCAACTGCATTAGGAACCACACGAATTCCTCTTGCTTCATAGTTCCTCTTTAAAGGAATCTTATCATGATATTCAAAAATACCCGCTTCTAAAGTTTCCATTTTTTGAATTGGAAAATACAAAACAACTGCTTTTTTAACCCATTCGTTCACCTGCCAATCATCTCCTTTTGGTTCTGCAACACGCAAGGTTCCTTCATCTAACAAATCAATAACTTGTCGAATAGCATTGGTTGTTTTTTCTTCTTGTAATAGTGCTCTGTCTTCCCAGGCATTCTCAATAATTTCTTGTAAAGAATTCATCATTTTATATTTGAAAAATAGTTAAATCAATCTCGTTTTTTATGTCCGACAAAGATACTATTAGAATCATTTTTCATTGCGAAGATACATTTTTTAAACAGATAACTCTACCATGTTTAAAATCGTTATTTTTGCAGTAAACTAAAGAATAATGGGGCGAATTTTAGCAATCGATTTTGGAGAAAAAAGGACAGGTATTGCTGTGACAGATGAATTGAAAATCATTGCTTCAGGGTTAACGACCGTAAACACAAAAGAGCTTTTAGATTTCTTGAGGGATTACACAACTAAAGAAAATGTTGAGTTGTTTGTTATTGGCAAACCCAAACAATTGAACAATACCGATAGTGAAAGTGAACAATATATCCTTCCCTTTTTAAAGTCGTTAGAAAAAACATTTCCTACGATTCAAATTCAAAGAGTTGACGAACGGTTTACTTCCAAGATGGCGTTTCAAACTATGATTGATAGTGGATTAAAGAAGAAACAAAGACAAAACAAAGCATTGGTTGATGAAATAAGCGCAACAATTATCTTACAATCCTATTTATATAGTCTTTAGGCAAAAAGGTGAAAGGTGAAAGGTGAAAGGTGAAAGGTGAAATTTACTTTTTAACTTTAAAAGTTTACATTTTCCAGTTTTATATTTTATCTCTCTTTAGAAAGAGAGATTAACTACTTTTAAATCTCTAAATTGAAAATATATTTACGGGATACTAACAACTATCAACTACGTACTATCCACGAACTATTTTAGACTCTCGAATTTTGGAACTTTTCTCTATTCTATTTTCACTTATACTTCGTACTTTTGCCGAAAATTATCTGTACTAATACAATCTTATGATTTTACCAATTGTAGCTTATGGTGATCCTGTTTTAAGGAAAGTAGCAAAAGAAATTGATTCTGATTACCCAAAATTATCTGAATTAATAGCGAATATGAGACAAACAATGTACAATGCACATGGTGTTGGTATTGCTGCTCCTCAAATAGGAAAATCGATTCGCCTTTTTGTAATTGATGCAACTCCTTTTGCTGAGGATGAAGATTTTTCTGAAGAAGAAAGAGAACAGTTAAAAGATTTCAATAAAATTTTCATCAACCCAAATGTTCTTAGCGAGGAAGGAGACGAATGGGCTTTTTCTGAAGGATGTTTAAGCATTCCAGACATTCGTGAAGATGTCTTTAGACCTTACAGTGTTACTTTTGAATATCAAGATGAAAATTTCGAAAAGCATACCAAGACTTTAACAGGTGCAGCTGCTCGTGTTTTTCAACACGAATACGATCATTTGGAAGGAATTTTATTTACAGATAAGTTATCTTCATTAAAGAAGAGAATATTAAAAAAGAAATTAGAAAAAATATCGTTAGGAAAAATAGACATCGATTATAGAATGCGCTTTCCTAATCTAAAGAAGAAATAATATAGATGGAATTTAGTAAAATTATCTCCGTTGCTGGAAAACCTGGTTTATTCCAAGCGGTTTCACAAACAAAAACAGGCTTTATCGTTGAATCTCTTACCGATAAAAAACGATTTCCTATACCTTCAACAAACAATGTTAGTTTGTTAGAAAACATTGCTATTTACACATATGAAGAAGAAGTTCCTTTATTAACGGTTTTCAAATCAATGTATGAAAAGCAAGAAGGTAAAGAAGCCTTGAGTCATAAAGAAAGTGGTAACAAATTAGCTGCTTATTTTTTAGAAGTATTACCAGACTACGATGAAGATCGTGTGTATACCTCTAATATCAAAAAAGTAATCCAATGGTATAACCTATTGGTAAATGCAGGATTGGATTTTTCAGTAGTTGTAGCTACTGAAGAAGAAAGTACCGAAGAAGAATAATTAACACCTAAAAATTGAACACTCGAGCACAGCAATTAGAGGCTTTTAATCGTTTGTTAGACATTATGGATGAACTTCGTGAGAAGTGTCCATGGGATAAAAAACAAACTTTAGAATCTTTACGTCATTTAACAATTGAAGAGACGTATGAACTAGCTGATGCTATTTTAGACAATGATCTAAATGAGATTAAAAAAGAGTTGGGTGATGTGCTACTGCACATTGTATTTTACTCCAAAATTGGAGCTGAGAAAAAAGCGTTTGATATTGCAGATGTAGCCAACTCTATTTCGGATAAATTGATAGATCGTCATCCACACATTTATGGAGATGTCATTGCTGAAAATGAAGAAGAAGTTCAACGTAATTGGGAAAAACTAAAACTAAAAGAAGGTAAGAAGTCTGTTTTAGAGGGTGTTCCTAAAAGCTTACCTGCTGTTGTAAAAGCAAATAGAATTCAGGATAAAGTTTCGGGCGTTGGATTTGATTGGGAAGAACCACATCAAGTTTGGGAAAAAGTTCAGGAAGAGTTATCAGAATTAAATGATGAAATAGAAAGTGGTAATAAAGAACAAATTGAATCTGAATTTGGTGATGTGCTCTTTTCTATGATTAACTATGCCAGATTTATTGGTGTAAACCCTGAAAATGCTTTAGAAAAAACAAACAAAAAATTCATCAAACGTTTTCAATATTTAGAAAGAGCTGCAAAAAAAGAAGGCAAAGAGTTAACAGAAATGTCTTTGGCAGAAATGGATATTTATTGGAATGAGTCTAAAAAAACTCACCCATAGTTCTTCTTTGTTAATTTATTGATTAATAAAAATCTCCATTAACAACTTCATAAGTTTTAAGGTTTCTCATTTTTATTACTAAATTAGGGGACTTAAACAATTCATCATGAAAAATTTAAAATTAGTCAGCATTGCCTGCCTATTCATTTTGGGGGCAATTTTCACGTCTTGTAAAGAAAATCATGACAACGGAAATGACAATGACCACAAACAGGAACATAAAAAAACTTGGAACAAAGAAGATCACAAACTCGTAAAGGCTGCTATTTTAGACTATGTTGAAGGTATTTATGAAGTAGATTCAACTAGAATTGAGAAGAGTGTTGACAGTACTCT
This sequence comes from Flavobacteriaceae bacterium, assembly GCA_049115595.1. Classification (GTDB taxonomy): domain Bacteria; phylum Bacteroidota; class Bacteroidia; order Flavobacteriales; family Flavobacteriaceae; genus Polaribacter. Next base: position 249,981 of record JAGDZS010000002.1, on the reverse strand, counting down.
CCGTAAGATCGGATACTGGTACAACAAAAAAGAAAGTACTTACCGTGATAATTTACCAATGACCTATAATCAATTAGTGCGTTTGTCTGCTCATTGGAACAAAGACGGAAAAAGTGCCAATGAAAATACAATCAAAAAAATTGTCATTTATGATGTAAACACAAAAACTGCTTCTGCTAAACTTACTGCAGCATGGGGAGTTGATTATTTTCACTTATCAAAAGTGAATAATCAATGGAAAATTATGAATGTCATTTGGCAAAGCATCCCTGAAACTAAAGAATAATGTGGGAAGAGCAGCTTAAAACATATAATGAAATTGCATCGATAGCCAAGATTGAGCGTAAAGGAAAAACCATGCCTTATACCTCTTCCAATGGTTATATGTTTTCATTATTAAACAAAGATGCTGAGTTAGGAATTCGATTATCTAAAGAAGATGGAAAAAAGTTTTTAGAAGATTATCCAGACTCGGGACCTTTAAAATCACATGGTGCAACAATGCGAGGATATGTTTTAATTCCTAAATCGTTACTTTCTGATAAAAAACTTGTGACTTTTTACTTAAAGAAGGGTCTCAACTACGTAAACTCATTAGAACCTAAATAAATTATACAAAAATGAACACTGAAGAAATTCTTGAAAAATTAAAAGACATCGTATTAGATTATGGACCAAAGTTAATAGGAGCAATACTTTTATTAATTGTTGGATCGTGGATTATTAAATTAATCGTCAAAGCAATTGGTAAAGTCTTAGACAAAAGAAAAGTAGACGATTCCCTAAAACCATTCTTAAAAAGTATTTTCGGAATGCTTCTTAGAGTAATGCTAGTAATTAGTGTTCTTGGGTTAGTTGGAATACCTATGACTTCCTTTATTGCTATTTTAGGAGCCGCAGGTTTAGCCATTGGTATGGCTTTATCTGGAACACTTCAAAATTTTGCAGGAGGAGTTATGATCTTATTATTCAAACCTTTTAGAGTAGGTGACTTAATTGAAGCACAGGGTCACAAAGGTATCGTATATGAAATTCAAATTTTTAATACGCTTTTAAAGACACCAGATAACAAAACAATTATTCTTCCAAATGGCGGTTTGTCTACCTCATCTATGGTTAACTTATCAAATGGAGATATGGTGATGATCGAATGGACTTTTGGAATTGCTTACGGCGATAGTGCTGGAAAAGCAAAAAAAGTAATATCTAAACTTATTGAAGAGGATGAAAGAATCCTTAAAGAACCAGATGCTCCTGTAATTGTTCTTTCTGAACTTGGAGACAGTTCTGTTAATTTTACAGCGAGAGGTTGGATCAAAACAGATAATTATTGGGGTTCTTATTTTGATATGAATGAAAACGTTTATAAAGCATTCGAGAAAGAAGGATTGAGTATTCCGTTCCCTCAAATGGATGTACATTTATACAAAAACAAATAAATTGAGTAACAAAATTCCTTTAAATTAGTCTTAAAGCTAAGTAAACAAGTAAACCAATGAAATCTTTAAGACTAATTATTTTAGCCTTACTTATAGGCACATCCGGATTTTTAAGCTACAAAATATACCAACAAGAAAAGTTCAATCAAGAGCAACAAGCTGATTTGATTGAACTTTCTGACATTAAATATGGGCTATTTAATGTAGATGAGTGGAAAACTATCTTCGCTGATATCATCTCAAAAAAGATGGATGATTTTAACATCCAAAATACAGATGAAACAGAATTAAAAAAAGAAATTACTGATTTTCTTGTCAAAGCCATAGATGGTTTTGAGAAACGCTATAATGAGGAAAATAAAAGTAGCGGTATTTCAGGTTTTTTGAAAAGAAGTATTTCTTCATTTGCCGGAATTTTCGAACAAGTGAGAAAAGATATTCCAATCTATACTGATGAAATCTATAATTTTTTAATGGGTGGCGGTAGCAAAGAAATGCTTCAAGAATACCTAACAAAGCAATTAGACAGCTATACAAAAGATACTTTTCTAGCTACAGATTATACCGTAATGAATAATATCATTGCCAAGTATGAAGCAAAAGATAAATTAGATGGTGTTCAGGTTATCAAAACTAAAATAGAAGAGACTAACTCAAATAAAGACTTATATCAATATAGTTTACTAGCTATATTTATTGTCTTTCTAATCTTATTGATTTTCTTAAAACACAAAAGCAATTTAGAATTCTTATTATTCATCCTATACAGCTTATTATTGCTTTTCCTTGGTGTTTTCTTACCAATGATTGCTATAGATGCCCGAATCTCAGAACTTAATTTCCCTTTCTTAGGAGAAACCATTCAATTTAAAGATCAAGTCTTATTCTTCAAGAGTAAGAGTATTATGGAAGTTGTAGAATTAATGGCTTCTCAAAGTCGATGGGATTTATTGTTCGTAGCAGGTTTGGTATTGTTATTCAGTGTTTTATTTCCATTATCAAAACTAATTTCTTCTGTCTTTTACATTTTCAGCAAGAAGATGAAAAACAATAAATTTATCAAACTTCTTGTTTTTAAAACTGGAAAATGGTCCATGGCTGATGTATTTGTGATTGCTATTTTTATGGCTTACTTAGGTTTTGATGGATTAATTACCGAACAGCTAAAGCAATTGGGAGCACTTACTGAATCTACTGCGATACTTACAACCAATAACTCTGGGTTACTTTTTGGATTCTATGCCTTTACTGGTTTTGTACTATTTAGTTTATTTATTTCTCAGAAAGTCAAGAAAACTTAACCATACTTATTTTATTTATACAGTATTATTACAAAGTAAATACGATAAGTTTTGAATCGTTCACTATGAAAAAAATCACACTATTCATAACCCTTCTATTGTTAACTAGTTATGGGTATTCACAAACACCAAAGAAAGCTAAAACTGTTTTAGTGAATGGAAAGAATATGTATTACGAAACTTATGGAGAAGGAGAACCATTACTATTTTTGCATGGATATACTTTGTCTTCTCAATCATGGAAACCGTACGTATCCGATTTTGATAAAGAATATAAAATCTACTTGATTGATTTGACTGGACACGGAAAATCTGAAACTTTCAAAGAGGATTTATCTATAAAATCCGTTGCACAAGATCTACATGCACTTATAAAACACTTAAAGATCAAGAAGACTAAAGCTATTGGTTTTAGCTTTGGAGGAGATGTTTTGTATCAATTAGCATTATTAAACCCAACACTAATAGAGTCAATGATTACTATAGGCGCTGTGGGAACATGGACAATTGCAGATTTTCCTCAATATCAGAAGGCATTTACTTATGAAAACAAAAATAATTTCCCTTGGCTAGCCTCATCTCATGATAGTGACAAAAAGATCAAAGAATTGATGTACCAGTTTAAAAACTATATTGTAAAGCTTAGCAATCAAGAACTTCAACAGATAAAGCCAGAAGTATTAATTATGATTGGAGATGATGATGAAGGAATGGATTTAAAAGAAGTAGCTAGAGTCAAAAAAAACCTTCCTAATTCTGATCTTTGGATATTACCTAATGTTTCTCATGGTGCCCATGAAGGAAAAACTAAAGATGAATTTATCATAAAATCTAAAGCCTTCTTTTCTAAAAAGAAATAAATTCATTAATAATTTTGTAATTATTCAAACTCTTTTAGACTAAGTGTAACGTATAAAACAATCTATCATGGAGAAAAAATATCCGTTACCACCATTTACATTAGAAACAGCAATTCAAAAGGTTCAAGCTGCAGAGGATGCTTGGAATAGTAAAGATCATGTAAAGGTTTCTAAAGCATACTCCATAGACACTGAATGGAGAAATCGAATTGATTTTATTAATGGTCGTGAAGAAGTCCAAGTTTTCTTAGAAAATAAATGGAAGAATGAATTGAACTACAAGTTAAAGAAAGAACTCTGGGGATTTCAAGAAAACAGGATTGCTGTTCGTTTTGAATATGAGTTTCAAAATACGAAAGGTCAATGGTTTCGTGCCTATGGAAACGAGAATTGGGAGTTTGATGAAAATGGCTTGATGAGAAAACGATATGCGAGTATCAATGACTTACCAATTAAAGAATCAGAAAGAAAGCTATAGTTAATTGATAGTTTGATTTAAATGCTTATTTTTCGGAAGATTAATTACCGAACAACAATGAAGAAATTAAGCATATTACTATTAGCAATTATCACATTAAACTCTTGCAATAAAGAGCCTAAAAAGAGTTCTAGAACGATCGTAATTGGAGATACTATTACAACAAAATCTGGCTTGAAATATGTTTTCCTAAAAGAAGGATTGGGGCGTAAAATTGAAGAGGGATCTAAAGTGAGTATCAATACAAATTTGTATTTGAATAAAGACACTACAGCTTTCTGGACAACATCTTCAGCTGCAGATTCTCTATTTACTTTTATTCATAAAAAAGATTCTTTAATTAGAGGGTTTAAAGAACTCCATAATTATTTACATGAAGGTGATGAAGTGGCAGCTGTCATTCCTTTTCAATTGGCTTATGGTCCAACTGAACGAAGAGGAATTCCTGCTAAATCTACTTTAATCTACAACCCTTTAACTGTAAAAGCAGTTTCTGAGCCTAAAGAAGTAATGATAGATACTTTGTATACCATTGCGAAACTAAGAGGAGGAAAAGTTGCTGTCTCTTTTTACAAAAATGCATCCGATTCAGAATATCATAAAGATTTAAATTTAATGGGACGTTTGCTACAACGTATTAGTAGTGAAAAAATGTTTACAGCATTAGAAAATTTATCTAAATTTTTCAAACAAAAATCTACTAATGATCAAGACAAACAACAGTTCTCTTATTATGAAATTTTTGCTTTAGAAAAACAAGGAAAGTTAAAAGAAGCAATAGAAATCTTAGAACCATTAACAAAGCAAGAATCCAATCAAACATACTGGAAAAGCTATCTTACTGCAATTCAAGGCAAGTTAAAGAAAGGTAATTAAGATCCCTCATAAAGAAAGCCGCTTTATACTGAACAGGTTTCAGTATAAAGCGGCTTTTTGTTTTCTAAGAGAATACCTATCTTTAAAAAGATTTTTACTTATCTCATTATGAAAAAATTTCTCTTCATATTTATTTCATTCTATATATCACAAGTTGCTATTAGTCAGAATGAAAAAATATTTAATGCTGTCGATAAAAAGCTAACTGAAATCTGGAAGAACTCTAAAGCTCCCGGACTATCATTTTCTGTGGTTTTGGCTGATGGAGAAACAAAAACCTTTACCAGAGGTTTTGCCAATATTGAGAGAAAAAGTGAAATGACACCAGATACTAAAATGCTAGGTGGAAGTACGGGAAAAGTTTTCTATTCTGTGGTGGCTTTACAACTCATAGAAGAGGGCAAGTTACAACTCGACAAGCCAATTTATCCAGCAATGAAAAATTATGATTGGTTTTTAAAAATTCCCAATGCAAAATCATTGACCGTTCGGAATTTAATGAGACATCAAACTGGTATCCCAAGATATGTATTCAACTCAGATTTTCAAAAAGACATTCATAAAGACGCTGACAGAGTATGGAAGCCAGAAGAATTATTAGCCTATATTTTTGATGCAAAGCCAGAGTTCGAAGTAGGATCTAATTTTGCATATTCAGACACCAACTATATCATCCTTTGTATGTTGATACAGAACATCACCAAAAACTCGATTTATGATGAAGTTCAAAAAAGAGTTTTGGATAAAGCAGGTTTAAAAAATGTAGTTCCGCAAACTAAAAGAAAATACAAGAACATAGCTCAAGGTTATAATGCAACAAACGATCCTTTCTTTCCGGGTTTACAATTTGATGAAGGTGGAAAAAGTCGTTATAACTTACAGTTCGAATGGGCAGGCGGTGGTCTCGTAATTACTACGCATGATTTGGCTGTATTGGCAAAGAAAATCTATGGAGGAGAAATGTTTGCTCCAAAATTGCTTGACGAATACTTTAAAGGAGTAGACGCTGGTAGATTGGGAGGACAATGGGGCTTAGCTGTTCATATTCAAGAAACACCTAAAGGGAAAACATATGGACACAGTGGGTATATGCCAGGTTACATAACAAATATGGCTTACGATGCGACTCACAAATTTTCTATCTGTTACCAAGTCAATACATCCGATAGAGCTAGGCTCTCAATTTTTAGAGATCTTCCTTCTATTGTTCAAGTAATTAGAGATGAACTTAACAAATAAAAGCAACATGGATAAAATTCGAGTTATTAAAGAACAGTTTGCAAAAGCTTTGTGGAATGATAAAAACTTTGAAGTTGCTTATCAAATTTTTGCTGATGAGTTTGTTACAGAGTCTATTAATTACAATCCCACCACTTGGGAAGATCTTCATGGTAAAGGACCAGAAAGTATGATTCACCATATTAAAGGATGGCTAGAGGTAATTCCAGATGCTACTATGAAAATCATTGAAGCAAATGAAAACGAAAATAGTGTTATTGAAACTTGGGAATTATCAGGAACCATGAAAGGTTCTATGATGGGAATTGAACCTACTAATCAACAGATTACAATCGTTGGAAGTACTGTTTCTATCTTTGAAGGCGATAAAATTAAAATGAACAAAACACTTGTTGATGTTTATGGTTTACTGCACCAAATTGGAGCTGTATAAATTCAATTATAATTAATTAATAGTTTAATTTAAATGTTTACTTTTCGAAAAAAATAAGTATAATTATTATGTACATTGATGTTATTAAGGAATTACAGAAGCATGAAAAAGATGAACTCAATGAATGGATAATGGCTGACATTGAGGAAAATGAAATTTTCTTTAAAGAAGTTGTCAAATTTTCTGATGAAAATCCAGAACAAATAAAAACATACTGTTCCAATTTACTTCCTACAGAAGATTCTAGTTTAAGTATTGTCTATGAAGCTTTATCCGAATACTCAGAAAATTGGAATCAATTTTTATTTGAAGAAATAAAACGAGTTATTTTTTTGGCGAAAGAGAAACAAATAAAAGCCAAATGCCTTGAAGTTCTGTCTGATATTGACTCAGAAATAATGTATGATAAATTTCCAGATTTACATGCTGATGTTTTAGACTTTTTAACTTCTCATTTAGATCCAAATGATCGAAAAAAATTCAATATTGAACTCTTAGATATTACCTTTTATTTTTTAGCTGATATTGAAGAGTATGATCCTAACGGAGATATTCAAAGATGGATTGATCCTATCTTACATCTAATTAACAATGGAGACTCTCATGTTAAAGTCAAAGCACGAGAAATAATTACTGATTTAGAACTTAGCATACCACTTCCTAAATCGACTTTTTTAGAGAACTTATCAAATCTATTCAAATTCTAGTTTTTTTTATAAAAACAGTTCATAAACTAATAAAAAAGCCGCTCAATGAGCGGCTTTTTTTTAATTCAATTTCTTGGCATTCTTAGCATTTTGCTTTGTCAGCGCAATATTTATTACTTCATGCATCTCAGTTACATAATGGAATTTCAATCCTTTTAAATAACTCTCTTTAATTTCAAGAATATCCTTTTCATTCTCTTTACACAAAATAATCTCTTTGATGTTTGCTCTTTTCGCAGCAAGGATTTTTTCTTTAATCCCTCCTACTGGCAATACCTTACCTCGTAATGTAATCTCACCTGTCATCGCTAACTTATTCTTTACTTTTTTCTGTGTGAATACAGAAACCAAAGAAGTTAACATGGTAATCCCTGCACTAGGTCCATCTTTTGGCGTAGCTCCTTCTGGTACGTGAATATGGACATTGTACTTTTCTAAAGTTTCAGGATTTACTCCAAAATCATCAGCATTTGCTTTGATATATTCCATCGCAATCGTTGCCGATTCTTTCATCACTTTCCCTAAGTTTCCGGTAATTGTTAAACCACCTTTCCCTTTCGATAAAATTGATTCAATAAACAAGATATCTCCTCCAACACTTGTCCAAGCTAATCCAGTTACAACACCAGCAACACCATTGTTCTCATATTTATCTCTTTCCAAACGAGCTGGTCCTAATATGGTTTCAATATCTTCAGTAGTAATGGCAATATTATACTCCTCTTCCAATGCAATCGATTTGGCTGCAAAACGAACTACTTTCGCAATTTGTTTTTCCAAACCACGAACTCCAGACTCACGTGTATATCCTTCAACAATTTTTTCAATTTGAGATTTCCCCAACTTGACTTCCTTTGTTGTTAATCCATGTTCTTTTACTTGCTTTGGTAATAAGTGTCTTTTCGCAATCTCTATTTTTTCTTCTATGGTATATCCTGTTACATTGATAATCTCCATTCGATCACGTAATGCCCATGGAATCTGTCCTAGATTATTTGCTGTTGCTATAAACAACACTTTAGATAAATCGTATCCAACTTCTAAGTAATTATCATAGAACTCAGTATTCTGTTCTGGATCTAGTACCTCTAGCATTGCAGAAGATGGATCACCTTGATTGCTTTGTGCTAACTTATCAATCTCATCCAAAACAAATACTGGATTTGAAGTTCCAGCTTTCTTTAAGTTCTGAATCAAACGACCAGGCATCGCTCCAATATAGGTTTTACGATGTCCTCGAATCTCTGCTTCATCTCTCAAACCTCCTAAAGACATACGAACGTATTTACGCCCCAATGATTCTGCTACAGATTTTCCTAAAGATGTTTTTCCAACACCTGGGGGTCCATACAAACAGATAATTGGCGATTTCATATCTCCTTTTAGCTTCAATACCGCAAGATGCTCTATGATTCTTTCTTTTACTTTTTCTAATCCGAAATGATCACGATCTAAAATCTTTACAGCACGTCTTAAATCGAATTTATCTTCAGAGTATTCCCCCCAAGGTAATTCCAACATCAACTCTAAGTAGTTACGTTGCACACCATATTCAGCCATTTGAGGATTCATTCTGCGCAAACGAGCTAACTCTTTATGAAAAGTCTCTCCAACTTCTTTTGACCACTTTTTTGATTTTGCTTGAATACGCATCTCCTCTAATTCTTCATCGTTAGAAGCACCTCCCAATTCTTCTTGAATGGTTTTCAGCTGTTGATTCAAGTAATACTCTCGTTGTTGTTGGTCTAAATCTGATCGTGTTTTAGACTGGATATCATTACGCAATTGTAATTTTTGAAGCTCTTTATTTAGATTTTTCAATGCTAACAGAGCACGTTCTTTTAAACTATCCTTTTCTAATAAAACTTGTTTCTGTAAAACAGACAAGTCCATATTTGAAGCAATAAAATTCACTAAGAAAGAATCACTTTGTATATTTTTAATAGCAAAAGATGCTTCCGAAGGCAACATCGGATTTTCTTTGATGACTTCTAAAGCCTGATCCTTCACAGAATCTATAATTGCTCCAAATTCTTTCGCATCCTCAATATCTTTATCCTCTAGAGCTTCTTGAACCTTTGCTTTTAAATAAGGTTCTTCCTGAATCATTTCGTTAATCTCAAAACGCTTCTTACCTTGAATGATCACTGTAGTGTTTCCATCAGGCATTTTTAAAACACGTAAAATTTGGGCAACAACTCCAGTTTGATATATATCGTCTGATTTAGGTTCTTCTACATCTTCATTCTTTTGCGCTACAACCCCTATAACCTTATCTCCTTTATTTGCATCGTTAATCAATTGTATTGACTTATCTCTACCTGCTGTTATTGGAATAACAACTCCGGGAAATAATACCGTATTTCTTAAAGGTAAAATGGGAAGTATTTCTGGAACATCTTCACGGTTAATCAGCTCTTCATCTTCAGGCGTCATTAAAGGAATCAACTCAGAATCCTCATTCAACACGTTGGAAAGCGACAAACTGTCTAATGTTACTATTTTTGATTTACTCATAGGTTATTTATCTGTCATTGTGACATTTCTTTCTTTATATATATAGAAAGAAAATTTTCTGTTTCATTTTTAAACTATTTAAAATCAGACACTTAATTAAAAGTATGCATTTGATTTCAATTAATAAAGTCAATTGTTGTGCCAATAGGAAAGCTTTTCTATTAAATTTAATAGCTGATTACTCTTTCTTTTCCGCTTGAAAAGTTTACTCTTTAAACGAAAAATAAAGGTTCAAAGTAACCTTGAAGAACAAAATATCTTTAGGCAAAGCTAACATTCAATTCACTTTTCAAAATATTTATCTAAATTCCCTTACAAAACTGTCACAAAAATTTTAGTGCTATGTCTCTAGTATAGAAATGTTTCTTTGAAAGCAAACAACCAACATATTAACCAACTGTTAGAACGCTGTAAGAAATCTGATCAAACTGCTCAGATGCAAGTGTACAAAGGCTATTACAAAGCCATGTATAATGTTGCATTTAGAATTTTGAGAGACGAATATGAAGCTGAAGATATTATGCAAGAGGCATTTTTAACAGCATTTACCAAACTTCATACTTTTAAAGCTGAAGTAACATTTGGAGCTTGGTTAAAACGAATCGTAATTAATAAGAGTTTAACTCAATTAAAAAAGAACAATCGATACGAGGAAGTAAAAATGGATGTCATTCCTAATTATGAAGTTGTAGAAGAAAAAATCGATTATTCATTATTAAAAGCGAATCAGGTTGTTGACAAGATCAATTCTTTAAAACAAAATTATCAGTTAGTATTAACACTGAATTTGATTGAAGGTTTTGACTATGAAGAAATTGCTCAGATCATGGGGTACACAAATGAAAATGTACGCACCACCATTTCTAGAGCGAAGAAAAAATTAAAACAAGTCTTAGTAGAAGACTCAGTAAATACACAGATGTATGGAAGATAAATTACACAACTTTTTCTCTGAAAATGAATTTGATTTTCAAGAGCCACATACCGGTCACCTTCAACGTTTTGAAAAACGTTTACAGGGAGCTAAATCCCAAAAGAAAACTTCTTGGAAATGGATGAGTGTAGCCGCTTCAGTAATTCTATTAATCGGTTTCACATTAGGAACAGTATTAAAAACTGAGCCAGTGATTCTAAGTGATGTTTCCCCTAAAATGCAAGAAGTAGAAACTTATTTCTTAAGTACAATTAATGTTGAATTGCAAGAAATTGAGAAAAGTAGAAGTCTTGAAACTGAAAAAATTATTGAGAACGCTTTAGATCAATTAGAAGAATTAGAAGATGACTATAAGCACTTTTTAGAAGAATTAAATAATACTGGTGAGCAAAGAAAAATCATTAATGAAATGATTAATAATTACCAAAAGCGTTTGGAAGTTCTAAAGAACGTCTTAACACAAATTGACCAAATTAAAAATCCTAAAATTTTAGATGATGAAATCTATATATAAATTAACCATCCTACTTTTATTGATTCCTACAATCGTTTTAGGAAACAATGACAACGACAAAAAAAGACACGAGAAAAGTAAGACGATCAAGAAATCTTTCAAGGTAAATAGCGATGCTTCTCTTGCTGTTAGTAATCGATATGGAAATATCAATGTGACCACTTGGAATCAAAACAGAATAGAAATAGATATCAAAATCACTGTAAAAGGCAATGATTTAGATGAAGTAGAAGACCAATTAGAAAAAATTGATGTCGATTTTAATTCTTCTGCTAGTTCGGTAGAAGCAAAAACTAGATTTGGAAAAAATAAAAGTAGTTGGACTTTTTGGAAGAAGAGCAAAAAAATCTCTTACCAAATTAATTACATTGTAAAAATGCCTGTGACTAATAATGTGAATTTAAACAACGACTATGGTAGTATTAGTTTAGATGAATTAGACGGAGAAGCAAGCATTAATTGTGATTATGGAAAAATCACCATTGGCGATTTAAGAGGAGATAATACTGATATCAATTTAGATTATTGCTCAACCTCTACAATTAGCTCAGTAAAGGATGCTAATGTAAATATTGATTATTCAAAACTGACCATAGAAAACTCTAATACAGTAAAATTAAACACCGATTATTCAACAGTAAAATTAAATACTGTAGATGACCTAACGTTTAATGCCGACTATGGTTCTATTAGCGTAGGAGATGTTGTAAATGCTAATGGAAATGGAGACTACACTGGATTAAAGTTTGGCACTGTAAAAAAGAATTTAAAAATTAATTCAGATTACGGTTCAATCAGAATTGGTAATCTAGCCAAAGGATTCGAATCTGTGTATATAGACAGTGAATATGCTGGAATACGAATTGGAACTTCAACCGATAATAATTTCAAATTTATTATTGACTTACAGTATGCAAGTTTCAAGAAAAACGATAGTAATGTTGAAATTTTTAAGAGCAACGTTAAGTCGTCAAAAAAATACTATGAAGGAGTTTATGGAAAAGGGAACTCAAATTCAAAACTCACTATCAAATCTGAATATGGTAGTGTACTATTCAATGAAAATTAATACAAAACTTATAATCTAAACAATCATGAAAAAATTATTTATCACAGCCATTGTTCTTACTATGACGCTTTCTGTAAATGCACAGAGCTGGTGGGGTAACAAAAAAGTAAAAGGAAACGGAAATGTAACAACAATCACACGTAGTACAGGAGATTACGATGGTGTTAGCGTAGGAGGGTTCTTCGATGTAATTCTTGTAAAAGGGAAAGAAGGAAAAGTAAAAATCGAAGGTGAAAAGAACTTAATGGAATACATTGTAACTGACGTAAAAAAGGGGAATTTACAAATAAAGGTGAAGAAAGGAGTTAACATAAGAACTACAAAAAGATTAACAGTTACTGTACCTGTAAAAAGTATTGATCAAGTTTCTTTAGGAGGTTCTGGAAACATTAAAGGAGATGTTTTACTTAAAGCGGATGACTTCGGTGTAAACTTAGGAGGTTCTGGAAACATTACCTTAAGAGTAGACGCTACAACTGTAAAATCTTCTATTGGGGGTTCTGGAAACATCAAATTATCTGGAGATGCTGGTTCTTTTAAAGGTTCTATTGCTGGATCTGGAACAATTAAAGCATACGAATTAGAAGTAAATACTGTGAAAGCTACCATAGCTGGGTCTGGAGATATCAGAATTAGTGTAAAGGATGAAATTAAAGCAACAATAGCTGGATCTGGAAGTATCTATTATAAAGGAAACCCTCCAAAAGTCAACACAAAATCTGTTGGTTCAGGAAGTGTTAGAAAGAGAAACTAATCTTTCGTATTCCTCCAAAAATAAAAAAGCCTTGAATTGAATTCAAGGCTTTTTTATTTAGTAATTTCTATTACTTTTCGTCTCTTCAAAAACGTGCTCTAAAATATTTTTATCGATCTCAGATAATTCTATATTTCGTCTTTTCATCACTACTTCTGCTACTTCAAATACTTTTTTTAATTGATATGCTGTAAACCCAGAAGCTCCTCCCCAACTAAATGATGGTACAAAATTTCTTGGGAAGCCACTTCCAAAAATATTAGCACTTACTCCAATGACAGTCCCTGTGTTAAACATGGTATTAATACCACACTTAGAATGATCTCCCATCATTAATCCACAAAATTGTAGTCCCGTTTTAGCAAATCTCTCTGTTTCATAATTCCAAAGTTTTACCTCTGCATAATTATTCTTCAAGTTCGATGTATTGGTATCTGCACCTATATTACACCATTCACCTAAAACAGAATTCCCTAAAAACCCTTCATGTCCTTTGCTAGAATATCCAAAAAGCACCGAATTATTCACCTCTCCTCCTACTTTACAATGAGGTCCAAGTGTCGTAGCCCCATAAATCTTTGCTCCCATTTTTAAAACAGCATTTTCACATATTGCAAAAGGCCCTCTTACTATGCTCCCTTCCATAATTAATGCATCCTTTCCAATGTAAATTGGACCAGTACTCGCATTTAATATGCTAAAAGCAACCGTTGCTCCTTCTTCAATAAAAATATTCTCTTTTCCTACACATTGCACTCCCTCAGGAATTGGTTGTGATTTTCTTCCTTCAGTAAGAAGTTCAAAATCAGCTTCAATAGCCTTATCATTTAATGAAAATATATCCCATGTATTATTCACTTGCAATAGATCACTTTCAAATTCTATTTGCTCATATGTATTAAAATCAACTTCCTCTTGCGAATCAGTAGTATAAAATGCAATAACATCCTCTCCTTTAAAGATTGCTTGATTTTTCTTTAACCTTTTTACTTGTTTCACCAATTCTTTGGAAGGAATAAAAGACGCATTAATAAGTATGTTCTCTTCCATTTCTACCATTGGATACTTTGCTCCCAAATACTCTTCTGTTATTGTAGTGGTAGTTAACCCCAATACCTTTTCCCATTTCTCACGAATGGTTAAAATTCCAATTCGAATATCGGCAACAGGTCTTGTATACGTAAATGGTAATAACGAATTACGGACGTTTCCGTCAAATAATATATAGTTCATGAGTTTTATCTAGTCTACAAACTTAGTTTAAAAAAGGCATAAAAAAAACCGATTGCCTATAGACAATCGGTTCTAATTTTACTTTACTGTATTTTAGCTTTTAATAAATCGTTGAGCTCCTACCTTATCGCTCGTAGTAACTCTAATCAAATACATTCCAGAAGAAAGGTCTGTAACATCTACTTTTGGATTACTTGTCGTAACAGTTTGAGAACTAACTAATCTTCCTACATAATCAAATACAGAAACTTTAGCTTCTGGTGTTCCTGTTGGTAATTGAATATTTACCTCTTCTGATGCTGGGTTTGGAAACATATTAAAGCTTAACAATTCTCTTTCTCTAACTCCTAGAGTAACTGCCGCGGCCATAGCTCCTCTAGATGCATGAATTGATGAAGTATTAGTATTTGGTCCAACTGCCCATATCATAGAGATTGCCCCTCCAGCTGGATTAAATATAAAATCATTACCGTCTCCTGTATTATTTGCTCTTGTTGCGACAATAGTTCTTGTACTCCCAGAAACACTATTCGATACTAGTGACCAATCTTGTTGTGCATCATTCGGAGGCATAAACCTACCTGTAGTTCTTGCATCTTCTATTGTGCTTCCATCTGTTCTAAAGATATCTGCTCCTGAAGACATATTAGACCCACCAAATCCAACAGCAAACCAAACGTTAGAAGGTCCACTTAATGTTAATGTCGTCATATTTGTAGTTCCGCTAATGTCTATTTGACCAGACAAGTTTCCACTAAAATTTATATTACCTGTGGTAAATTCTTGAGAAAATACAGTAATACTTGTAATTAAAAATAATGAGAGTAATATTCTTTTCATTTTACTATTGTTTTAAAAGTTGAGTTATTTTTTGGTTTCCTGTTATTTTTGCATAGTCTAAAGCTGTTTTGCCTCTATTATCTTTTAGAGAACCGTCTGCTTTAGCAACTACTAATAATTTGATAATTTCTTCGTAACTAAATATTGCTGAAAAATGTAAAGCTGTAGACCCATTTTGATCAACAGCGTTCGGATTGGCTTTATTCTCCAAAAGTAATTTCACCAATTCTTTATTATTCTTTACCGTAGCTGCCATCAATGGTGTTCCATAACCACTTTTAGAATTCAAATCTTTCACGTGCTTTATTAAATACTTAGCTACCTCATTATTACCATAATAGCACGCTAATGTTAAAGGCGCATATCCTTTATCGCTTACTTTATTAATAATATTAGGATTTTCCTTTACAGCAGATTTTAATTGCTCTAAAGTTCCATCACGAGCAATATCAAAAATAGAATTCTCTTGTGCTTTTATCACAGTTAATGAAGTGATAAAAAAACAAAAGGTAAAGATGATAAGTTTCTGATAGTATTTTTGTTTCATTCAGTTTTGGTTGTCTGGTTGTTTTTATAGATGTAATCATCTGACCATCATTACGTAAATTTAGTGAATATTTTTATCCTTCTTGTTAAGATTTATTAATATACTAAAAATGCATCGTCAGATTTCTTCATCATCTTTATATTATAAACAACTCACATAGAGAAAACCCTTCCTTTTTTAGGTTCTCTAATACCTTTTAAAAATGCGGAGCATGTTTTGTTAATATACTCTTCAAAAGAAAGATAATTAACTGGTTATATAAAAAAAAAGAAGCTTAAAAGGAAAAAAAGAGGTTAAAAGGGAAAAAAGAGATCGGAAAAAATTCAGGCTCTATTCTCTCAATCCTTTGCTATCACTTTAAAAGTTATCAGATTCAAGTAAATAATGATGGGTAGAGAGTTAAAAAAGAAGTACTTTAGATTTTATTTAACAGGGTGAAATTATTTTGAAACATAATTTTGCAAAAAATGATTCTAACCAATTCTATTCATGAGAAAGCTAATACTTGCTATTCTTGGAATTCTACTTATTGTAGCTTCCTATTTTGTTGCAGAAAAAATTGCTGATAGTAAAAATAAAACAAGACCAACTGCAAAAAAAGTAATCAAAACTGTTTTTGTTTCTACTGTAAAAAACACAACTGTTCCGATCATCATTCCATCTAATGGAAATTTAACCGCTAAACGAAGGGTAGAAATTTATTCTGAAGTACAAGGAGTTTTTAAACCTGGAGTTAAATTATTCAAAACCGGTCAATCTTATAAAAAGGGTCAAGCATTTATTAATATTGATAATTCTGAATATTCTGCAAGTGTACAGTCTGCTAAAAGCAATTTGTACAACTCTATTGCTGCGATTATGGCAGATCTTCGCTTAGATTTTCCTGAAGTATTTTCTAAATGGGAAGCATACTTAAAGAATTTTGACCTAGACAAAGCTACTCCAAAACTTCCTAAAATGACTTCTGAAAAGGAAAATTACTTTATCACTGGAAGAGGAATTGTTTCTAGCTACTATAATGTTAAAAATTTAGAGCAGCGACTTTCAAAATATCAAATAACAGCTCCTTTTGATGGTATTTTAATTGAAGCATTGGTGACAGAAGGAACTTTAATTAGAAATGGTCAAAAACTAGGTGAATATATAGATCCTTCTATCTATGAAATGGAAGTAGCACTTGGAAAAGCTTATGCTAGTCTTGTAAAAGTAGGGGAAACTGTAAAACTGAATAACTTAGAACATACAGAAGCATACTCAGGAATTGTTTCTCGTGTCAATGGAAGTATTGATCCTACTACACAAACAATTACTGTATTCATTGAGGTGAAGGATAAAAAACTTAAAGAAGGAATGTACCTTGAGGCAAACTTAAATGCTAAGAATGAAAATAATGCTGTTGAAATTAATCGAAGTTTGCTATTGGATAATGAGCAGGTTTTTATTGTAAAAGATAGCATTTTAGATGTAATTAATGTTTCACCTGTTTATTTTTCAGATACCAAAGTGGTATTAAAAGATATTCCAGACGGAACAGTTATTCTTTCCAAGCCTGTTCCAGGGGCCTACTCGGGAATGTTAGTGAAGCCTTTGGACGATGACAGTAAAAAAGCGTCTACCGAACCTAACAAAACAAAATAAGCTATGAGAAAACTAGTTGCTTATTTTATAAAACATAGTGTAGCTGTTAATATTATCGTATTAGCTTTTGCAATTTTTGGAGTTGTAGGAGCAATCAATCTTAAATCATCTTTCTTTCCACTAGTCCCTTCTAAAAACATCAATATTAATGTTACTTATCCTGGTGCCTCACCTCAAGAAGTAGAAGAAGGAATTGTTTTAAAAATCGAAGACAATTTAAAAGGGCTAAATGGTGTAGAACGAGTTACCTCTACTTCTCGTGAAAATAGCGGAAGTATTAATGTTGAAATTGAAAAAGGAAAAGATATTGATTTCATGCTTTTAGAAGTGAAAAATGCGGTAGACCGTGTTCCTTCTTTCCCTGTTGGAATGGAACCTTTAATCGTTGCTAAACAAGAAGCTTTAAGACCTACTATTACCTTTTCAATTAGTGGAGATAATATTCCATTAGCTACCTTAAAACAAATTGGGCGGCAAGTAGAAAATGACTTACGTGCCATCGATGGCATTTCTCAAATTCAAATTTCTGGATATCCAGACGAAGAAATAGAAATAGCAATCAACGAAACCAATTTATTGGCTTATAATTTATCATTCACTGAAGTAGCACAAGCAGTAAATCAATCGAGTTTAATTACAACAGGAGGAACCATCAAAACCGACTCAGAAGAGTATCTGATTCGTGCAAACTCACGATCCTATTATGCCGATGAATTATCAAATCTCGTTGTAAAATCTGATCCATCTGGGCGTATTACTCGATTAAAAGACATTGCAACAGTTAAAGATCAATTTTCTGAAACACCAAATGCTAGTTACTTCAATAGAAATTTGGCTATCAATATTACGATTACGAGTACTAATACAGAAGATCTTATCACATCTGCAGATAAAACAAAAAAATACATTACAGAGTTTAATGAAAAGTATGATAATGTTGAACTGAATGTCGTAAGAGATCTATCAACTACGCTAGTACAAAGAACCGAGCTTTTAACTGAGAATGCCATCATCGGGATGATTCTAGTGCTTATGTTTCTATCCTTATTTTTAAACATACGTCTGGCTTTTTGGGTAGCATTTGGTCTACCTATTGCTTTTTTAGGAATGTTTATGTTTGCTGGCTATTTCAATGTTACTATTAATGTATTGTCGTTGTTTGGGATGATTATCGTTATTGGTATATTGGTAGATGATGGTATTGTCATTGCTGAGAATATTTATCAACATTACGAAAAAGGAAAGTCTCCAGAACAAGCAGCTATTGATGGTGTTATGGAAGTACTTCCTGCTATTCTTTCCGCAATTGCAACAACAATTTTAGCATTTGCCATCTTCTTATTCTTAGATGGAAGAATTGGTGAATTCTTTGGAGAAGTCTCTATTGTTGTGATGCTTACTTTAGTCGTTTCTCTAGTAGAAGCTTTAATTATTCTGCCTGCGCATTTAGCACACTCAAAAGCATTGAGAAAACAAGACAAGACTGAAAAATCAGGATTGGCTGGCGTATTCCAAAAAATCTTTTCAAAACTACGTTACATCAATACATTGGGAGATCAAATTATGAGGTGGCTTAGAGATAAATTATACAGTCCTTCATTAAAATTTGCTTTAAAACATAAACTGTTAACCTTTTCCTTTTTCATCGTTTTCATCATATTAACTGCTGGTAGTTTTAGAGGGGGAATTATAAGAGGTTCGTTTTTCCCACAAATAGCAAGTGACCGTGTTAACATTACACTGAACATGCCTAATGGCACCAATGAAAAAGTAACTGATAGTATTATTTCATTTATAGAAGCGAAAGCTATTGAAGTAACTAATGAAATTAATGAAGAGTATTTTGGAAAAGACAGCGACAAGCATTTGGTAGAAAATATGATCAGGAACGTAGGTCCTGGTTCTTCGTCAGCCTCACTTGCAATCAACCTCTTACCTGGTGAAGAACGCCCCAATGAAATTACTTCAAGGTTGGTAACCAACCGCATACAAGAACGTGTAGGTTCTGTATTTGGTGTTGAAAGTTTAGTCTTTGGTAGTGGAGGAAATTTTGGAGGAAGTCCAGTTTCTGTTTCTTTATTAGGAAGTAATATTGAAGAATTGAAAGCTGTGAAATCTGAGCTAAAACAAAACTTACAAAACAACATCTTACTAAAAGATGTCACAGATAATGATCCTGCTGGAATTAAAGAAGTTAACTTAGAATTGAATGAAAGCGCCTATGCATTGGGTCTCAATTTAAGAACAGTGATGACACAAGTACGTTCTGCATTTTTTGGTGCACAAGCACAACGTTTTCAACGTGGTCAAGATGAAATCAGAGTTTGGGTTCGCTATAATAGAGAAGATCGCTCTTCCATCAAGAATTTAGACAAAATGCGTATTCTTGCTCCAAATGGACAACGTGTCCCTCTAAAAGAAATTGCAAGCTACCATATAAAGCGTGGAGATGTTGCTATTAATCACTTAGAAGGCCAGCGAGAAATTCAAGTTTCTGCTGACATTAAAGACCCTAAGAAAACTAGTGCTACTGATGTAATGGCAGAAATACGAGATGAGATTATGCCAGAAATTTTAGCAAGATACCCTACGGTTACTCCTTCCTATGAAGGTCAGAATAGAGAACGTTTAAAGCTCATGAACTCTTTAAATTTCGTAGGACTTTCTGTACTTGGACTTATTTTAATTGTGATTGCTTTTACTTTTAGAAGTTACTCACAACCTATATTACTTATTTTACTAATTCCTTTGAGTTTACCAGCTGTTGCCTGGGGACATTGGATTCATGATTTCCCAATTAATATTTTATCAATGTTAGGTATTATTGCTTTGATAGGAATTATGGTGAATGATGGATTGGTTCTCATTGGTAAATTCAACAACAATCTACGAGAAGGAATGAAGTACGACGATGCTTTATATGAAGCAGGTCGTGCACGTTTTAGAGCCATCTTTTTAACTTCCATTACAACCGTTGCTGGTTTAGCTCCTTTGATATTTGAAGAAAGTAGACAAGCGCAATTTTTAATTCCTATGGCAATTTCAATTGCTTATGGAATTGGATTTGCAACCGTCTTAACACTTATCGTTCTGCCAATTTTCTTATCCTTTAGCAATAGTGTTAAAACAACCACTTTATGGTTATGGTCTGGTAGAGAAGTAACAAAAGAAGAAGTAGAACGTGTAACACGAGAAAAAAACTCAATCGATGAACATTAGAAAAACATTTTTGATTTTGATGTCATTTTCAATGGCATCTATTTCTGCACAACAGGTATTGCCTGTTTCTAAAGCGATAGAACTCGCTTTAGAAAACAACTACGGAATAAAGATTGTTAACAACAATAACAAAGTAGCAAAAAACAATGCTTCCCTTTTAAACTCTGGTTATTTACCAACATTTTCTGGCGCTACAGGTGCTACATACAATAGAGATAATATTGAAGCAGATTTTACAAATGGACAATCTACAGCTTTAAATGGCGCAAAAAGTTCTCGTTACAATGCTTCTTTAAACCTTAATTATACTTTGTTTGACGGGTTGGGACGTTACTACGATTACAAACGATTGAAAGAACAGTATAAACTTTCTGAATTACAAGCTAGGGAAACTATAGAAAATACCGTCTCGCAACTCTTTACCGTCTATTACAATGTTGCTCAAATTTCTGAAAATGTACGCACTCTTGAACAAACTTTGAAGGCTTCTAAAGATCGAATCACAAGAGCCAAGTATCAATTTGAATACGGACAAGGGACAAAACTAGATATCTTAAATGCACAAGTAGATGTAAACAACGACAGCATTAATTTAATCAATATAAAACAACAACTCATCAATACAAAACGTGATTTAAATGTTGTTTTGGGCAATAGCATTACCTCAGAATTTAATGTAGAAACAACCATCAACTTTCTATTAGATATTGATAAAGACGAATTGTTTCAGAAAATGAAAACCAATAATGTCTCATTGTTACAAGTTGATAAAAATATCATGATTAACGAATTTATTGTCAAAGCAAACAGATCGGGATACTTACCAAGCATAGGCTTAACAGGTTCTTACGGATGGAATAGAAACAATAACAATGCTGCATCCTTTGTCGCTGTATCAACCAATACAGGACTCTCTGGTGGCATTAATTTAAGTTGGAATTTATTTGACGGTGGGGGTACGATTACTCGAGTGAAGAATGCTAAAATAGATCTAGAAAATCAGAAGTACCAAAAACAATCGATTCTAATTAGTGCTGAACGCGATTTTCATAATGCTTGGGATGATTATAAAAACAAGCTTGCTATTTATCGAGTTCAAGAAAATAACATTCGTACTTCACAAAACAACTTTGATAGAACCAAAGAAAAATTCAAATTAGGGCAGGTGACTTCTATTGAATTTAGACAAGCACAATTAAATCTATTAAATGCCGAATTGAGTAGAAACCAAGCAAAGTATCAAGCAAAACTTTCTGAATTAAATGTTCTACAGTTAAGCGGAGAATTATTGAATGTAAAATTCTAATTCATTTTTAAACAGCCTTATGAAAAAGTTTAATCTTATATATCTACTTATTATATTTATACTAATTGGCTGTAAAAAAGAGAACAAATCAGTTGTCTCAAAAAAAGTAAAGAATGCTACTGAAGTAATTCAACTTAAACCAAAAGTCAAAGGGAATTTCTTCATTTATGAACATGATCTTTCAATGTATGATGAATCTTACTTTATGAAAGTTTCTCCTGTTATAGATAATAGAAAGAACATCTATGAATCAGACATCGTTTTAACAAAAAAGTCCGATACTATTTTTAACAAACGAATTAATATTGATTCACTTGGGCAAGCTATTTTGAAAAGAAAAGCCTATGCTGAACACCCAGAATATGATAAAATTTCGACTGAATACGAGTTGAGAAAAGTGGTCTATCATAATCTAAGAGCCTCTAATTTATATTTTGAAGCAACCATTCAATCTGAAGAATCAAAAAAGCAATTAAAAATCATTTTTTATCTCCCATACCGAAATCAAGATATTGGGAAACTTCATATTCTAAACTTCGGAGCACGAAGTTTTGGGAAAAACACAGGTGAAGAAGAAAATTCAAAAAATAGAAAGATAAAGGTGTCAAAATAAAAAGCAGCCCACTGTGTTACTTTTCACATAATACAGGTTAAGCTTTTGTTTTCTTCTTGAAGAACATAAAATAGCTTTATTTTTGTATGACAAAAACTAGTATCTACATGAAAAAGTTTAAAAGCATTCAAGAATCTCAGGCAAGTATTACAGAGTTAATGCTTCCCTCCCATTCAAACTTCAGTGGAAAAATTCATGGAGGTCATATTTTAAATCTAATGGATCAAATTGCCTTTGCCTGCGCCTCTAAGCATTCAGGAAACTATTGTGTAACCGCTTCAGTAAATAAAGTAGATTTTCTAAACCCTATCGAAGTGGGTGAATTAGTAACTATGAAAGCTTCTGTAAATTATACAGGAAGAACTTCTATGGTTGTTGGATTGCGTGTAGAATCTGAAAACATTAGAACAGGAGATATCAAGCATTGTAATTCTTCTTATTTTACAATGGTTGCTAAAGGTGAAGATGGTAAAAGTGCTGCCGTTCCTGGAATTATTTTAAAAACCGAAGACGATATCCGACGTTTTGCGAGAAGCATTAAACGACAAGAAGAAGCAAAACAGAGGACTTCACGTTTTAAAAGAAATGCCTTTAATGTTCAGGAACATATCGATACATTGAAAGAACAGAATGTAAAGATTGAATTATAATTATACATTTTTTGAACTTTTAAAAAATAAAAAAGCAACCCAAAACTGAAACAAGTTCAACTCTGGGTTGCTTTTTTTATATATCTACTTTGTATTCTACTTACTCAAATACATTTTACGTTTTGAATATAAATCGTAGAATTGATCATCTTTTAAGCTATCAATAAACAAAATGCTTTCTCCTGTAGATTTCATTTCTGGCCCTAATGTTTTGTCAACATTTGGAAACTTATTGAAAGAGAAAACCGGTTGCTTAATTGCATATCCATCCAGCTGAGGGTTGAAATCAAAGTCAGTTACCTTCTTCTCTCCTAGCATTACTTTAGTTGCATAATTTACATACGGTTCTTTGTATGCTTTTGCTATAAAAGGAACCGTTCTAGACGCTCTAGGGTTTGCTTCGATAATATATACGATATCGTGCTTAATCGCAAACTGAACATTAATCAATCCCACTGTATTTAATTCCCTTGCAATGGTATTTGTATGATCAATGATTTGTTGCATTACTAAATCACCTAAGTTAAATGCTGGTAATGTAGAGTTTGAATCCCCAGAGTGCACCCCACATGGCTCTATATGCTCCATAATTCCGATGATATACACATTTCCATCAGCATCACAAATTGCATCAGCTTCTGCTTCAATTGCTCCATCTAGATAATGATCTAACAATAATTTGTTGTTTGGAATTTTACGTAATAAATCTACTACGTGCTCAACCAAATCTTCTTTATTAATGACAATTTTCATTCCTTGTCCTCCCAATACATATGAAGGTCTTACCAAGATTGGAAAATCTAACTCATCTGCCAATGCCAGAGCTTCATCTGCATTTTCAGCAACTCCAAATTCAGGGAAAGGAATGTTATTTTCTTTTAATAAGGTCGAGAAACTTCCTCTGTCTTCAGCTAAATCTAAAGACTCAAAACTTGTCCCTATAATTTTCACACCATACTTGGTTAGTTTTTCTGCTAACTTCAATGCTGTTTGTCCACCTAATTGAACAATTACTCCTTCTGGTTTTTCATGACGGATAATGTCATAAATATGTTCCCAGAAAACAGGTTCGAAATATAATTTGTCGGCTGTATCAAAATCTGTAGAAACAGTTTCAGGGTTACAGTTAATCATAATGGTTTCATACCCACATTCTGCAGCAGCTAATACTCCATGAACACAACAGTAATCGAACTCAATTCCTTGACCAATTCTATTAGGGCCAGACCCTAGAACAACAATTTTCTTTTTATCGGTAACCACACTTTCATTGTGAACATATGTTTCACCTGATGCAGTTTCTACTGAATTTTCAAAAGTCGAATAGTAATATGGTGTCTTTGCTGTAAACTCAGCAGCACAAGTATCTACTAATTTGTATACTCTCTGAATATCAAATTCATCTCTTTTATTGTATACCTGACTTTCTAAACACCCTAACATATGAGCAATCTGACGATCTCCATATCCTTTTTGTTTTGCTTCCAGTAGTAAATCTTTATCAAGCGTATCTATGGTATAAGTAGAAATTTCTTTCTCTAATTGAAACAATTCTTCGTATTGTCTCAAGTACCACATATCAATTTTTGTGATTTCATAAATCTGACTCAATGGGATTCCCATGGCAATCGCATCATAAATCACAAATACACGATCCCAAGAAGCGTTTGTTAATTTATCAATAATTTGGTTGTAATCTTTGTATCCTTTTCCGTCTGCTCCTAAACCATTTCTTTTGATTTCAAGAGATTGCGTTGCTTTGTGTAATGCTTCCTGGAACGATCGTCCAATTCCCATTACTTCTCCAACCGCTTTCATTTGCAACCCTAAAGTTCTATCTGAACCTTCAAATTTATCGAAGTTCCAACGAGGTATTTTTACAATTACATAATCTAATGTAGGCTCAAATAAAGCTGATGTAGATTTCGTAATCTGGTTGTCTAACTCGTCTAAGGTATACCCAATTGCAAGTTTTGTTGCTACTTTGGCAATAGGATACCCAGTTGCTTTACTCGCCAATGCTGATGAACGAGATACACGTGGGTTGATTTCAATGGCGATAATATCTTCTTTTTCATCAGGACTTACAGCAAACTGCACATTACATCCTCCTTCAAAGTCTCCAATACTACGCATCATTTTAATTGCCATATCACGCATCTTTTGATACGTTTTATCTGATAAAGTCATCGCAGGTGCTACTGTAATGGAATCTCCAGTATGAATTCCCATCGGATCCATATTCTCAATAGAACAGATAATTACTACGTTGTCATTCTTATCACGAAGTAATTCTAATTCATATTCTTTCCACCCCATCATGGCTTTATCGATCATCACCTCGTGAATCGGAGAAATCTCTAAACCTCTTCGTAGGTTTTTATCGTAGTCTTCTTCGTTATAAACAATTGCCGCTCCTGCTCCACCTAATGTGTAAGAAGCTCTAATACATAATGGAAATCCGAACTCTTGTGCGATTTCTTTCCCTTGTAAGAAAGATGTTGCCGTGGCTTGTGGTGCCATGTCTACTCCAATTTTCCCCATCAGTTCTCTAAACTGCTCTCTATCTTCAGTAACATTAATTGCATTAATGTCTACTCCAATCATTTTCACATTAAAATCATTCCAAATTCCTTTCTCATCAGCTTCAATACATAAATTCAATGCAGTCTGCCCTCCCATCGTTGGTAAAACAGCATCTATCTGTGGATGCTCTTTTAAAATTTTAATAATTGACTTGGTAGTCAAAGGCAACAAGTATACATGATCTGCCATAGAAGGATCTGTCATGATAGTTGCGGGATTCGAATTGATTAAGATAGTTTCTATTCCGTCTTCTCTCAAAGAACGTAGTGATTGTGATCCTGAATAATCAAACTCGCAAGCTTGACCAATTACAATTGGACCTGAACCGATAATTAAAATGGATTTTAAGTCTTCTCTTTTTGGCATGTTTCTGTTCTAATTTTCTTTCAGTTTGTAAAAATACTTCGCTATAGGATATAAAAAAAGGTGTTACTTAAAAAAGCAACACCTATATTATTAACAATTGTTAATCATTATTTTTTTGGTCTAGATTCAGATGAAACTGACAATTTATGTCTTCCTTTGGCTCTTCTACGAGCTAATACCTTTCTACCATTAGCAGACGCCATTCTTTCCATGAAACCATGTTTGTTTCTTCTCTTTCTCTTTGATGGCTGAAACGTTCTTTTTGGCATTATCTATGTTTTTAAAAATCTTTTATTATTTCTTTCGTTTAACAAATCTACCTCGTTAAAAGCGTGGGCAAATATACAACTGTTTTTATTTATGACAAATAGTATTTCTAAAAAAATCAAAAATATTTTATCTCACGAAAAAAGATTGAATTTGTTCATTGTTTTTTCTTGTTTTTGTTTGTGAGAAAACACAGAGTTAGTACTTTTGCTCAAACCTAAGAAAACCATGAGCAACACCAAATACGTTTTCGTTACCGGAGGCGTTACTTCTTCACTTGGAAAAGGAATCATAGCTGCATCATTAGCAAAACTATTACAAGAAAGAGGCTATTCTGTAACCATTCAGAAGTTAGACCCTTATATTAATATAGACCCAGGAACATTAAATCCATACGAACATGGTGAATGTTACGTAACCGATGATGGAGCAGAAACAGATCTAGACTTAGGCCATTATGAGCGTTTTTTAAACATTCCTACTTCACAAGCAAACAATGTAACTACTGGTAGAATATACCAATCAGTAATTGATAAGGAAAGAAAAGGCGAGTTCTTAGGAAAGACTGTTCAAGTAATTCCTCATATTACTGATGAAATCAAACATCGAGTACAGATTTTAGGAAATACTGGTGAATTTGACATTGTGATTACTGAAATTGGTGGTACTGTTGGTGATATTGAATCTTTACCTTATGTAGAGTCTGTTCGTCAATTATTATGGGAATTGGGTGAAGAAAATGCTATTGTTATTCATTTAACCTTAGTTCCTTATTTAGCTGCTGCTGGTGAATTAAAAACAAAACCTACACAACATTCTGTAAAGATGTTGATGCAAAGTGGAGTAAATCCAGACATCTTAGTCTGTAGAACAGAACATGAAATATCTGAGAGCATCAAAAGAAAGTTAGCTTTATTTTGTAATGTCAAGAAAGAAGATGTTATACAATCTATTGATGCAGAGACTATTTATGACGTTCCTAACTTAATGTTTGATGAAGGTCTAGATGAAGTCGTTTTAAACAAATTACAGCTTTCTTCCGAGAAGAAACCTCAGTTAGTCGCTTGGAATAATTTTCTTAAAAAACATAAAAACCCTAAATCTCATGTAGAGATTGGATTGATTGGAAAGTATGTAGAACTACATGATTCTTACAAATCAATTACAGAAGCATTAATCCATGCAGGTGCTACGAATGAAACTAAAGTAAAAGTTCGTTGGATTCATTCTGAAGAATTAACCCCAGAGAATGCTACAAATAAACTTGAAGGGTTGAATGGAATTTTAGTTGCTCCTGGCTTTGGAGATCGTGGTATTGAAGGAAAAATTAAAGCTGTCCAGTACGCAAGAGAGAATAAGATTCCTTTTTTCGGAATTTGTTTAGGAATGCAAATGGCTGTTATAGAATTCTCTAGAAACGTACTTGGACTAGAAGGCGCAAACTCAACAGAGATGTCTCAAAACGCCCAACATCCAGTAATTAATTTAATGGATGAGCAAAAAGACATTACCGATAAAGGAGGAACCATGCGTTTAGGTGCTTGGGATTGTAAAATCTCAAAAGACTCTAAAGTTCACAATGCATATCAAAGTGAATTAATAAGCGAACGTCATAGACATCGCTATGAATTCAACAATGACTATTTAGAGCAAATTCAAGCTAACGGAATGCAAACGACAGGTATCAACCCTAAGACTGGACTGGTAGAAATTGTAGAAATTCCTAATCATCCTTGGTTTGTAGGAGTGCAGTATCATCCTGAATATAAAAGTACTGTGCTAAATCCACATCCTCTGTTTGTTGGTTTTGTAAAAGCTAGTTTAGAGCATTCTAAATAATCTTCTAATGGAATTACTTATCATAACTGGACCTCCATATTCTGGAAAAGGAACTCAATGTGAACTTCTTAAAAAAGAATTAAACTATCAGCATATATCTACAGGTGATCGATGCAGATACGAAAAGGAGCAAAAAACAGCGATTGGATTACAGTTAGATCATTATCAAAAAAAAGGTGATTTAGTTCCTGACGATATTATGAAAGAACTTTTCTCTCTAATATTGGATGAAAACATAAAGAGTAAAGGTGTTATTCTCGATGGATACCCGAGAACAAAAAATCAAGTTGATAGCCTTATTGAACTAACAAAAGAGAAAAACATTCAGGTAAGCAAAGTGCTTAATGTAGAAGTTCCTAAAGAAACACTTTTAATAAGAGCAAAGAAAAGAGCTGAAACTTCAGATAGAGAAGATGATAAAAATCCTGAAACACATTTAAGGAGAATTCGAATTTTTGAAGAGGAAACACTTCCTGCAATTGAATATATGAAATCAACTTTTGAAGTTGCAAATTTTAATGGACTTGGTAGTATTGAAGAAATTTCTCAAAACATAAAAGCTAGTTTATAAAACGGAATACTATTTGAATTACTTATAAGGTCTTAATAAAACAACCAATAATTACTAAAAAATACGTCTTTTCACTACATTTGTCAGCACTTTTGAATGCTTACATTGAAAAGTAAATGACAAACTGACATTAATAACATATGGAAAAAAAGAAATTTGATGTGAATTCCTTTATAGGAATGATTTTGCTAGGAGCAATTCTTCTTTGGTGGATGGGGAACAGAGAACCAGAACCTGAAGTTGACCCTAAAGCAAAAACTGAGCAAGTTGCAGATTCTATCAATAAGCTTAAAGGGAATGAGATCAATAAAATGATCAATACTGTTGTTCAGAATGATTCACTAAAACAAGCTAATCTAAATAGTCAGCTAGGTGCTTTTGCGAATAGTGCTATTAATGGTAAAGAAGGAACTACCACTATTGAAAATGATAAATTATTATTAAGAATTGATAATAAAGGTGGACAAATAGTAGAAGCTTTAATTAAAGGGTATCAAACGTATGATTCGTTGCCTTTGCATATGATTAAAGACAAGAACGCTACTTTTAATATCAATTTTGGGACGACTGGTTTTCGAATTTTAAACACCAAAGACTTATTCTTTGAGCCTACATATACAGATAATGGTAACTCTAAAGTACTTTCTATGAAACTGAAGGTCTCTGACAATCAGTTTTTAGAGTATCGTTATGAGATGAAAGACGATTTCATGGTTGACTTTGCTGTACGATCTCAAGGACTAAGTACTGTTATCAATTCATCAAACCCTATCAACCTTGATTGGACTTTAACTGGATATCGTCATGAAAAAAGTTTACGTACTGAGAATACCATGTATTCTTACTATTACTATAAAGCAGATGATGAAGTAGATTATATTAATGCTGGAGGTGCCGAAGTACTAAACGATGTAGATTGGGTTGCCTATAAACAACATTTCTTTTCTTCTATTTTATTATCAGACAAATCATTTAACAACGCTGCAATTGCTTCTGTTGATTTAGTGAAAGATGAGAAGATCGATAGTGTTTTTACAAAAAGATATAGTTTAAAAACACCACTTGAATTAAGTAATGGTGAGTTGAACTATAATATGAAGTGGTACTATGGTCCTTCAGATTATAAAACATTAGAATCTTATGCAGGAACAGACTTAAGCGAAACTGCTGATTTAGGTTGGGGAATTTTCGGAACAATCAACCGTTGGATCTTTATTCCAATCTTTGGAATGTTAGAAGGTTTTATGGGGAACTATGGTTTAATCATTATTTTAATGACCATTGTTGTTAGAATCATCATGTCTCCTTTGGTATACAAATCGTACCTATCGAGTGCAAAGATGAAAGTGATTCGCCCAGAATTGACGGAATTAAACAAGAAGTACCCTGGAAAAGAGAATGCAATGAAGCGTCAGCAAGAAACTATGGCTATTCAGCGAAAAGCTGGAGTAAGTATGATGTCGGGTTGTATTCCTGCATTACTACAAATGCCTGTATTCTTTGCCTTGTTTAAGTTTTTCCCTTCAAACATTGCTTTAAGAGGAAAAAGCTTCTTATGGGCAGATGATTTATCTTCATATGATACTGTATTCAAATTACCTTTTGAAATTTGGTGGTATGGAGATCACGTAAGTTTATTCCCAATCTTGGCATCTGTTGCTATTTTCTTCTACATGAAAATGAATCAGAGTCAACAAATGAATATGCAAGCACCTACACAAGAAGGAATGCCAGATATGGGGAAACTAATGAAGTATATGATTTACTTCTCTCCTATCATGATGTTGTTCTTCTTCAACAACTATGCAAGTAGTTTAAGTTTGTATTACTTTATTTCGAACTTACTAACCATTACTATTATGTTAGTGATTAAGAACTATGTAATCGATGAGAAGAAAATTCACGCTCAAATAGAAGAAAACAAAAAGCGCCCAGAGAAAGCGAAAAGTAAGTTTAGACAACGTTTAGATGATGCGATGAAGCAAGCTCAAGACCAACAAGCACAAAAGAAGAAATAAGCTTAAGCTTTATTTTAAATATAAAACCCCGAAACGATGTTTCGGGGTTTGTTTTTTATAAATTTTCAGCGAGGCTTTTATTTAACCTTAGTACCTTTCAACCTACCATAATACAAGATATATCCATAACAAACAATCGTTAAGAGAAATGCGGTTTTAAATCCAAAACCATCAATCAAACCTCCAAAAGCAAAAGGAATCACGGCTCCTCCCACAATTGCCATACAAAGCAATCCTGAAGCTTGTGCTTTTAGGTCTCCCAAACCTTCTAAACTCAATGTGAAAATTGTTGGAAACATAATAGAGTTAAACAATCCTACTGCTAGAATAGACCACATAGAAATCAACCCAACAGTACTAATTGAAATAACAATCATAGATACTGCTAACAAAGCAAAAATACTTAGCACTCTACCTGGTGACATAATTTTTGTTAAGTAAGCTCCTACAAAACGCCCTATCATAGCTCCTCCCCAATAGAAAATCACAAAGATTCCTAGTAAAGATTTAGGGTCAGAATTAGAAAAAGTTTTATTAAATGTACTTGCAATGGTATTTGCAATATTCATCATAGTTTCATTCTCTGCAACCACAATTGCTAAATT
Source organism: Flavobacteriaceae bacterium (assembly GCA_049115595.1). GTDB lineage: Bacteria > Bacteroidota > Bacteroidia > Flavobacteriales > Flavobacteriaceae > Polaribacter. The sequence continues at coordinate 218,562 of JAGDZS010000002.1, read as the reverse complement.
CATATCAGCAAAATAGTTAACTAAAAAACTACCAATCGCTACCTCTGCTCCTACATATACAAAGATTCCTAGAGCACCTAACATCATTAGTTTATTTTTCAATAATGATAGGTATCCTCCTTTTGGACTCTCTTCCATCACCTTAGGCAACTTGATAAAAGCAAAAATTGCGGCCAATATTAAAATTGAAGCAGCTATTAATAAAAATGGAGTTTGGACTGTACTAGCTTCAGCTGCATAATACTCTGCTCTAGCAGTAGCATTCAATGAATTTATTTCTTCAGAAGTTTTTACGCTATCACTTAACAAAAACAAAGCCCCTACTACAGGAGCAATTGTTGTTCCTAAAGAATTGAATGCTTGCGAAAGATTTAATCGGCTCGAAGCTCCTTCTTCAGAACCTAACAAGGCAACATAAGGATTTGCTGCTACTTGTAAAACAGTAATCCCTCCAGCCAATGTAAAATAACCAGCTAAAAATACTCCAAAACTTCTATATTCAGCAGCGGGGTAAAATAGTAAGCACCCAAGTGCCATAATAGCCAAACCTAAAACAATTCCTTTTTTATACCCAATCTTAGATAAGATGAATCCAGCTGGGAGAGAAACAATAAAAAATGCTGTAAAGAATGCAAATTGTACTAGTACAGTTTTCGCATATGACATTTCAAAAACATCTTTTAACCTTGGCACTAAACTATCGACCAAAACGGTGATAAATCCCCAAAGGAAAAACAACGTTGTTAAAAATATAAAGGCGCTTTTGTATGATTTGTTAGTTGACATAGTTATGCTTTATTAAAAAAATCTGATTTAATATATTCTTGTTTTCCTTTTTGGTATTTGCTAATTCCAAATCCACCGTGAATACAATAACAACCGTATTCACCTTGCTTATTTAACGCGACATATCCTACTTGGAAATTCTTATAGTTTGGATTGGAAGCCACAATTCTTCTCACGCCTTCTTCACATGCTTCCTGTGGTGTTCTTCCTTGACGCATTAACTCTACAATCAAAAAGCTTCCTACCGTCTTTAAGACTTCTTCTCCCATTCCAGTTGCTGTAGCACCTCCAACTGTATTATCAATAAACAAGCCTGAACCAATCACCGCAGAATCTCCTACTCTACCAGCCATTTTATATGCCAATCCACTTGTGGTACATCCACCTGATATATCACCATTTCTATCAATTGCAAGCATTCCTATTGTATCGTGATTCTCTATATTGATGATGGGCTTGTATTCCGATTTTACTTTCCATTTTTCCCAAGCTTTGCGAGTTTTATCATTTAATAGATCTTCTCTTTTGAACCCTTGAGAAACTGCAAACTCTTCTGCTCCTTTTCCTGCCAATAAAACATGTGGAGTTTCTTCCATTACTTTACGTGCTACTGAAATTGGATGCGCAATATTTTCCATACAAACAACAGCTCCATAGTTCCCTTCCTTGTTCATGATACACGCATCTAACGTGACATTCCCATCTCTATCTGGTGTTCCTCCGTTGCCAACAGTTGTATTTCCTAAATCTGCTTCCTCAACTCTACAACCTTCCTCAATGGCATCTAATGCTGAACCTCCGCTCTCTAAAACTTCCCACGCTTTCTTGGTTGCGTTTTTAAAATTCCAAGTAGACACAACAATAGGATTTATTGGTGTTGATTTTATGGCAGCTATACTCGCTTTTTTTTCATTTTCTATACACGAAGTTAATGTCGGTGCAACTGCTAAGCTTATACTAGTTATAGAAGCTTTCTTTATAAAATTTCTTCTTTTCATTATAGTAATTCTTTATTAGTGTCTAGGTAAAAATACAAAATGTTGGTCAACAGCTGTTAGCTGTTGACCAACATTTATATATTAATACATGTATTTATTTAATTTGAATTTCATCAACAAAAATCCATGAGCGTCCATCGTGTTTATACCCTAAATGCCATTTCGGTAATACGCCTAATTTCTTAGCGATCACTTTTATGTATCGAGCTTTTTTAGCTACTGATTTTTTAACCGACTTTATAGCAACATTTTCGTCTTTTTTAGTCGTATTAATTTTTTCTGAATGTACTCTTTGATAGTTCTTACCATCTTTCGATGTATAGAACTCTACCTTTGTTGGGTAAAAAATCCAACTACGCTGATCTTGTAAAAATCCTACCGAAAGTTCATTAATGTTTTTTTCGCTTCCTAAATCTACAATTGCATGTACATCTTCATTTGAGTATCCTTGCCATGTTCCTGTTCTAAAATCATCTGCTCCAACAATTCCATCAATCAAGGCATTCACTCCTCCTCCATTATATTGGTTTGCATACTCAGTTTTTAGTTCAATTTTTAAATTAGGATCAATCTTAAAAAATTTCGTTGTTACTTCTGGACTCTTATCCTCTCCTCTTTTTGCATATACTTTTAATGTTGAGTTTTCAGAAATTTCAAAAGGCGAAGAATACTGAATATAATCATCTCCTAATGAATAGTAGATGGAAGCTTCTTTATCAACTGTTTCTAACACAATCTCTGTTTTTCCTTTAAATGCCACTTTTCCTTTCGCAATAAAAGGCGCTGGGACAATTGCATGATCTTTAATTTCTGTAACTGGAATGTCTTTATCTTCTGTTCCCCAATCTGAAGGAGTATCGGTCATTTCAAATATCAAACTTCCTCCATTGACTACATCCTCATGCTTGATGTATGAATATGGGTAACTATTTCCATTTAAATACACGTTTTTAATGTATTTATTGGTTTCTGATAATGATTCTGTTGCTACCGTAAATGTTTTTCCATTCTCTAAATTGATGGTTGCTTTTTCAAACAAAGGGCTTCCAATCACATATTCATTCGACCCAGGAGTTACAGGGTAAAAACCTAAGGAACTAAAAACATACCATGCACTCATTTGTCCACAGTCTTCATTTCCTGAAATTCCGTCTGGTGTATTGGTGTACAATTCCGTTAATATTTGTCGAACCTTCTCTTGAGTCTTGTGAGGTTTGTTTACAAAATTATATAAGTATGCCATGTGGTGACTAGGCTCATTTCCATGTGCATATTGCCCAATCAATCCTGTAATATCTGCCTGATGACGTCCTGAAGTTTCTGAACTAGCAACAAATAATTTATCTAATTGATCTTCCAAACTTTTCTTCCCTCCCAGTAATTTGGTGAAGCCACTCACATCTTGAGGAACATAAAAGCTATATTGCCAAGAATTGGCTTCTGTATAATTAAAGTTAACTTCACTAGGATCAAAAGGTGCAAACCAAGTATTGCGGAAACGTCCTCTCATAAATTTTGACTCTGGATCAAAAATATTTTTATAGAATTGTCCTCGTTCTGTATAAGTTTTATAGTCTTCTGTTTTCCCCATAGACTTTGCCATTTGTGCAATGGTCCAATCGTCATAAGCATATTCTAATGTTTTAGAAACCGACTCAGATTCTTTCTCTACAGGAATGAATCCATATTCTTTATAACTCTCTAAACCTAACTTATCTCTAGTAGCAGAATGCTTCATTGCAGTTAATGCTTTCTCAGCATCATACCCTTGGATTCCTTTTAAATACGCATCTGCAATTACTGGAACTGCGTGATAACCAATCATACAATGTGTATAATTTGCTGCCAAATCCCATATTGGCATAATCCCTCCTTCATCATACTTTGCCAAGAACGTATTGATAAAATCATTGGTTCTTTCTTGTTCTATAATGGTATACAAAGGATGTGCAGCTCTATACGTATCCCACAATGAGAATACCGTATAGTAATCAAAATCTTTTGTTTCGTGGATTTTTAAATCCATTCCACGGTAGCGCCCATCTACATCTTGATATAGGTTTGGAGCTATCATTACATGATACATAGACGTATAGAAGTTTGTTAGATTGTCTACGTTTTTATCTTCAACAACAATTTTCTTCAATTGTTTCTCCCAAGTACTTTGTACTTCTTTTTTTAACTGTTCAAAAGATTTCTCCTTTACTTCGGCATCAAAATTCTTTTTAGCTCCTTCGCCATCAACAGCAGAGATTGCTATTTTAATAATAACTGGCTCGTTATTTGGGTTCTTAAAAGTTAGAGCTGTTCTTCGAGCCCCTGGCATTCCTTTTTTCTCTGGTGATTGTAATATATCATTAAAAGGATGCGATGTTTTTATTGTAAAGTACAAACGTTGATCCGTTGCCCAAGCTTCAGAAAAGCGATATCCAACAATTTCTGTATTAGAAATTTTTTCAATTTTTGCATCCAATACTTTATCACGATGTACCAAATCTAGAATAACAACTTGATTGTCTTTACTTGGGAATTGATACTTATGAATTCCACTTCTTTTAGATACTGTTAATTCAACATCAATTTTAGTATCATCCAAATGCACTTTGTAATAACCAGGTTCTGCTACCTCATTGTCGTGAGAAAAATGGGCACGATATCCTTTCTTTCCATCTGCTCCATTATGAAAATTCACCTCATTCGTAGGCATCAATAAAATATCTCCATAATCTGAAACTCCTGTTCCACTAAGATGCGTGTGAGAAAATCCATAGATATATTCATCAGAATAATGGTATCCTGAACATCCATCCCAACCATCTAAACGAGTATCTGGGCTTAATTGCATCATTCCAAACGGCATGGTTGCTCCTGGATATGTATGACCGTGACCTCCTGTACCAATAAACGGGTTTACATAAGATATTAATTCTTGGTCGTTTGCTGCAGGAAGAACTGCCTCCTTTTGCTTACAAGAAATAAATGCTATAAACACTAAAAACAAGGTGCTGCTAAAATATTTTTTCATTATAAATGTCAGTTTATTTTTTTGTCTAAATTAGCAAGATAACGATAATCAACCAATTGAGAAATGAGGATTTTTAGACGAACGACACAACTTTTAATATGTACGACATTAATTCTACTACATACAGCATGTTCTGCCCCCCAGAACGAAGCAAAAACTCCTTTAATAATCCCTATTCCTTTATCACAAATAATTGACAATAGCGTTTTTACAATCGATAGCAACACTCAATTGAGTTATGATATTGAATTTAAGCAGGTCGCAGAGCTCTTAAAAACGTTTATTGAAGAAGGAAGCCCTATTCAATTAAAAGATACCGAATCAAAGCATAAGATTTCATTCACAAAAGATACAACGATAAAAGATGACGAAAGGTATCGTTTAAAAATTACTGAGCAAGGAATAACTATTTTTTCAAACAGTCAAAAAGGTGCTTTTTATGCACTGCAATCTTTGCGACAATTATTGCCTGATAGTTTTGAAGATGGCACCTACGATGATAATTCAGTTGCTGTGCAGTCTTTAGAGATTGAAGATGCTCCTCAATTCAAATACAGAGGAATGCATTTAGATGTAGGTAGACATATGTATTCTGTAGATTTTATCAAAAAATACATCGATTTAATGGCAATGCTAAAAATGAACACATTTCACTGGCACTTAACCGAAGATCAAGGGTGGCGAATAGAGATTAAGAAGTATCCTAAACTACAAGATATCGCTGCTTATAGAAAAGAAACACTGATTGGACACTATAGTAGCCAACCTCATCAATTTGATGGAAAACGATATGGTGGATTTTACACGCAAGAGCAAATCAAAGAGATTGTTGCTTATGCTACTACAAGACAAGTAACAGTGATTCCCGAAATAGAAATGCCTGGACATTCACAAGCAGCCATTGCTGCCTATCCTGAGTTGGGTTGTACTGGAAAACAAGTAGAAGTAGCTACCAAATGGGGTGTTTTTGAAGAAGTATATTGCCCATCAGAAAAAACATTCAAATTCTTAGAGGATGTGATTGATGAAGTGGTTGCTTTATTTCCTGGAAAATATATACACATTGGTGGAGATGAAGCTCCAAAAACCAGATGGAAGAACTGCAAGCACTGTCAACAATTAATTAGAAAGGAAGGTCTCAAAGATGAACATGGATTGCAGAGTTATTTCATTTCAAGAATGGAAAAATACATCAACTCAAAAGGGAAACAAATAATTGGTTGGGATGAAATCTTAGAAGGTGGGTTAGCTCCCAATGCAACCGTAATGTCTTGGAGAGGCACCAATGGAGCTGTGCAAGCAGCTAAAGAACATCACGATGTTATTTTAACTCCAGGCTCTCATTGCTACTTTGACCATTACCAATCGGATAATGAAAATGAACCCGTAGCTATTGGAGGATTTCTTCCGCTAGAGAAAGTATATTCTTTCAACCCAATCCCTAAAGAACTAAACGAAGAAGAATCGAAATATGTATTGGGAGCACAAGGAAATGTTTGGACTGAGTATATGAAAACTTCAGAGAAAGTAGAGTACATGGCTTTCCCTAGAATGGTCGCTTTAAGTGAAGTTGTTTGGAGTTCTACAGAAAGTAGAGACTATGAGAATTTTAAAACTCGCTTGATTGAATATCAAAAAAGATTGGATGTATTAAAAGTCAACTATGCAAATCATTTGTATGAACTGAGTGGAAAATTAGACACAGAAAACAATTCTCTTTTATATTCGTTAAAAGCTTCTTCAAATGATAAATTCATTCGGTATACACTAGATGGAAGTGAACCTAATATAAATTCTGAACGATATACCAAGCCTATTTCTATTGAAAAAACAACCACAATAAAAGCGGCAAGTTTTGATAAGGCGAAACAATTGAGCAGTCTTTTCACAGAAACCGTTCAAATTCATAAAGCTATTGGGAAGAAAATAAGTTTAAATGTTGAACCCAATGCCCGATATAATGCTGGCGGTAAAAAAGCATTAATCAACGGAATTTCAGGAAGCACAAAACGTTATGGCGATAAAGAATGGTTAGGGTTTTGGGGTGATGATGTAGAAATCGTAATCGATTTAGGAGAGAAAAAGAAAATTAATTCCATTTCTACTCGTTTTCATAATGGTAATGGACAATGGATTTATGCTCCCCAAAAAATAGAAATCATTTTAGATGAAAATTCATACAATTTCAATTTGGAGAAAAAGCAAGACTTGCTTTACAATGTTCATTACAAGTTTAATGCTTCATCTAGATATGTTCGTGTAAATGTTTCTAACTTCGGAGTCATTCCTGATGGAAAACAAGGAGCAGGGAACAAAGCTTGGACATTTATTGATGAAATCATAATTGAATAATGTCTTTCCGAACGAAGTGAAGGAATCTTATCATAAGATTGCTACGTCATTTTATTCCTCGCAAAGACAAATAATAAAATACATGAAATTAGAAATTTGCGCAAATTCTTATCAATCTGCTCTTAATGCTCAAGAAGCAGGTGCACATCGCATCGAGCTCTGTTCTGAATTAGCAATTGGCGGAATTACTCCTACTTATGGGCTTTTAAAGAAAGTAGCTGATGAACTAACCATCAAAACGTTTGTTTTGATACGCCCTAGAAGCGGAAACTTCACATATTCCAATGAAGAGTTTGAAATCATGAAGACCAACATTCAATTGTGCAAAGAATTAGGTATTGCTGGAATCGTTTCTGGAATCTTACAAAAAGACAACACTATCGATATCAAAAGAACCCAAGAACTCATCGAACTTTCTAAACCGATGTCCTTTACATTTCACAGAGCTTTTGATTGGGTTCCAAACCCGACAAAAGCATTAGAGCAACTCAGTAAGCTAGGGGTTGATCGTGTTTTAACTTCTGGTCAAAATAGTTCTGCTGAAAAAGGAATTGCTCTTTTAAAAGAGTTATCTGAGCAAGGAAATGGTAGCATTTGTATTCTTCCTGGAGGTGGTGTTTCTTCAAAGAATGCCTCTTTATTTCTTAAAGAAGGTTTTCCTGAAATTCACGCTTCTCTTACCGAATTAAAAGAGGAGAATTCTGCTCCTAAGATTTCAATGAATAGTAATAAGCATTTTACAGAAACCCACATTGCTACTTCAAGCGTGAATCACATAAAAGAACTCATCAAAAACATCTCATGAAGATTAAATTTTATCTTTTAGCCATCATCATTATATCTGCCTGTTCTAAACCATCAAGTATTGGCGATCATTCCATTCAAGTATTCGATCATACCAACTTGAACTTTGATATGAAGTTTAAAGAGAACCCTTCCATCCTAAACGACCCTATCTTACGTTTAGACGCTGGAAGAGTATTGATTAAAAAAGTGAAGTTACCCAATTATGAATTGCAACCCAAAGCTACAGCTCATATCATGTTAACCTCTAACGGTGATCCATGGGACAAGTCGGGATCTTTATTTGTAATTCCTAAAACATCTGATCTTAACTTGGTTGATTTTGAAACTGGTAAGTTTGACTTACAAACTTTAAAAGATTCGTACCCTGCTGTTACAGCTGTAAAAAACGATTCTGTTAACTATGCACCTAATGTTGAGCTGATTCGCTTTATGACACCTTTTGGAGTTGGGCACTTCACCAATCACGAACGAGTAAAAGATAGAAAACCTATTTACATTCCTAAATGGGAAGATCAAGTAGAATGGTCACAAGACATTACTCATCTATTACCACTTTTGGAGGATGAAGTTTACATTGGTGTTTTTATCGATACTTGGACGAAAGAAGGATACAACATTTCAGTTGATATTGATTTTAAAGAGAGTGAAGTACCACATCATATAAAGAAAGAGCAAAAAGTAATTCCATTGGTCAACACTTCTAAATACGCATCAGCTCAAAGACTTTTTGATCGTTTTTCTAAAGAAGCTATAGAAGTTGAGTTCATTGCTAATACGGATTTGAAAAATGCAAAACTGTATTATATTACCACTGGTCATGGAGGGCATTCTGGAGGGGATGAATTTGTTGAGAAAGAAAATAAACTATTTTTTGATTCAGAAAATATAAAAAGTTTTATCCCTTGGCGAGATGACTGTGCTAGTTTTAGACGATTTAATCCAACATCTGGAACCTGGCCAGCCAATAAGATTATGAAAGATGAAACTTCTACAGAACGTATAGCTTCTTCAGATTTTTCTCGCTCTAACTGGTGTCCAGGAAGTGATGTAATCCCTGAAGTTTTGGAGCTAGGCACTGTAGTTAAAGGAAATCATGTTTTAAAGATTGCTATTCCTGAAGCACAAGCAGCTACTGAAAAAGAAAATAATTACTGGATGGTATCCGCATATATTGTATACGATGAGAAATAACATACTCTTAGTCTTCCTTATTGCAATGTTGTATGGTTGTGAAAAAGAAAACACCCCTGTAACTATCAACTTGAATGATAACTGGTCATTCAAATCAAAGAATAGTACCGATTGGCATACAGCAAGTGTTCCTGGTAATGTCTATACTGATTTGCTGGACCATAAAATCATAGAAGATCCATTTATCAAAACCAATGAAGAAAAAGTTCAATGGGTTTCCGATTCTTCTTGGGTTTATAAATCTAACTTCAAAGTCAAAGGAAAAATACTAAAAAGAAAAAATATTGAACTCAATTTTGAAGGGCTAGACACTTATTCAAAAGTGTATTTAAATAACACTTTAATTCTATCTTCTAACAATGCTTTCCGTCAATATACTGTTCCCGTTAAATCAATCTTAAAAAAGGACAATGAATTGCGAATTGAGTTTGAAAGTACTTCTATAACAGAAGAAAAAGAAAAGAAAAAACTAGGGTATGAGTTGCCAGAGGGAAATAGAATTTTTACCAGAAAGGCACAATTTCAATATGGCTGGGATTGGGGACCAAAACTTAATACAGCTGGAATCTGGAAGAATATTTCTTTAAAAGCTTGGGATAGCGCAATCATTTCTGATGTTTATATCGAACAAGTCAACGTGTCAAAAAAAACAGCTTTAGTAAAAAGCAACATTACAATTACCTATCTTAAAAACGCTCCTGCACAACTTGTTGTAAGTCATAACGGAAATCTATTGGTTAAGCTCATCAATGTAAAAACAGGAACGCATACATATCCATTACATTTTTCAATAAAGAACCCTAAGTTATGGTGGCCTCACAATTTAGGGACACCATATTTGTATGATTTAGATTTTGAAATTGTTTCACATGAACAAGTTTTAGATAAAGAAACTGTCAAATACGGTATACGCACTATAGAATTAGTTACTGAAAAAGACAGTATCGGAGAATCTTTTTACTTCAAAGTTAATGATGTTCCAGTGTATGCTAAAGGAGCTAACTATATTCCGCAAAACAGTTTTCAGAATAGAGTAACTGATGAACATTATGAAAATCTACTAAATGATGTTGTTGATGCCAATATGAATATGTTGCGTGTTTGGGGTGGTGGAATTTATGAGAATGATGAATTTTATGATCTATGTGATGAAAAAGGCATCTTGATATGGCAGGATTTTATGTTTGCTTGCGCCATGTATCCAGGAGACACTAAGTATCTTGAAAATGTTCAACAAGAAGCGATCAATCAAGTAAAGCGTTTACGAAACCATGCAAGCATTGCTTTATGGGCTGGAAACAATGAAAATTCAGAAGGCTGGCATCGATGGGGCTGGCAAAGTGGGCGATCTGATGAGGAAAAGAAAGAAATTTGGGGCAACTATTTAAAAGTATTTGACAGTATTCTTCCCAATACAGTTAAAGAATTGAGTCAGACTTCCTATTGGGAAAGCTCTCCAAAATATGGTCGTGGAAATCCAAAGTACAAAACAGAAGGTGATGCACATGACTGGTGGATTTGGCATGATGCTTATCCTTTTGAACATTTAGAAGAGAATGTTCCGAGGTTTATGAGTGAGTTTGGATTTCAATCATTTCCAAGTTATGAATCAATCCGATACATTAATCAGAAAGATTCAATTGACATTCATACAGATGCTATGAAGTCGCATCAAAAGCATTCTAGAGGCTTTCAGTTAATCAATGATTATATGAAACGTGATTACCCTGTACCTAGCTCAGATGAAGATTATGTGTATGTAAGTCAGTTATTACAAGCCAAAGGAATCACCATGGGAATTGAAGCACAAAGACGTTCACGACCAACTAATATGGGAACTTTATTTTGGCAACTCAACGATTGTTGGCCTGTCATTTCTTGGTCTAGTATTGATTACTTTGGGAATTGGAAGGCATTGCAATACAAAGCGAAAAAATCATTTGAAAATGTATTGATTTCAACAATAAGAACGAAATATGATTATGACACTTATATCGTTAATGATTCGTTGTCTGAATTAAAAGGTACTCTCAAATTAAGAATAATTGATTTTTATGGGAAAGAAATTTGGTCTAACACGAAAGAAATTACAGTCAAAGCCAATTCAAGTCAGAAAGTATATCACATCCCTCAGGCTAATATTGACAGAAAAAGATTTGTCTATATAATAGAATTCAATGATTCTAAATCCCTGTATCTCTTTGAAAAACCTAAGAACTTATTACTTCCTGAAGCTGATATTACAAAAGAAATCACAAAAACGAAGGATGGTTATTCAATTACATTACAAAGTAGCGTCCTCCAAAAAGATGTTTTTCTGTTTATAAAACAGAAAGGTCATTTTTCTGATAACTTCTTTGATCTGTTGCCTAATGAAAAGAAAACAATCTTTTTTGAAACGAAGGGAAATACTTTGGATGATTTAAAAATTAAAAGTTTGAATCAAAAAATCCAATAAATTACTATTATTCAAGATATTGAATCACAGAACACTTCTACAACGAATTGTAAAAATCAATAATTTTTTCTAGATCATTAACCCTTCTAACATTCAGCTTATTTTTCTTAATGAAAGGAATTAGTTGATCGGAATTTTTAGGAAATAGTTGTAAGAATTGCTTCTTATTGGTTGGAATCTTTTCTGCTCGTTTGCCATCAAAACTTATATATAGTTTATTTTTAGATCTTTTAAAAACTGGCATATTATACGTAGTATAAGCTCTAGAAAACCTTCCTTGAAAAGTAATTTTCTCCTTAATTAAAAGAGATACTTTACCTTCTTTTAAAATCTTATAAAAGTTACTCCTATCATTTTTATGATCTCTAAAAACTCCATATGTATCTTTACTACCTAACAATGTGACTTTATTCCCTATCTTTTTCTTTACATATAAAGTTTTTGAATTTTTCATTTTAACTTCAAAATGATCATTAAATGCATCATATCTTCCAACAAGTACATTATCGTATTCGTTAATTTTTACTGCAACAAAATTATCATCAATAAAAGGTGAACCTGATATACTTTTTAATAATAATTCTTTAGCCTTTTCTTTTTCGGCTTTAGAGAAAGCAAATGATCTTGTTGAAGGAAATGAGTCAGAAGAAGGGTAGTAAAAACTTTGTGAACTAGCAGGTACAATAACCAGAGTTATAAGAGCCAAAAATAAAAGAGCTTGATTTTTCATAAATAATACGTTTTAATAGCTATACATACTACATCAAAAATCATACCACCCACCCATGTAAACAATTGATTTTAAGGAAATAAAGCAATTATCTATTTTTCTTTAAAAATCTCGATTCTAAAAAACCTAAACCATACCCAAAGAACTGAGTTAATGAAGTTACAACACCAAGAAAACCTACTTTGATAGCCTTATTTTCTACTGTAGCATCAGAAAATAAGGCTATCAAGTACAATCCAAAAAAAGCACTTAGCTGCCAATAACCAAAGAACAATACTACAATTGACAAATAGAATCCCATTGCAAATAGAGTCGGAAACCAATACGTTAGTTTAGCCGTTTCAGGATATTTTTTATTTAATATAGGACGTGCTGTTCCAAAGGAAAAAGTTTGTTTAAAAAAACTAGGGATTGTATTCCTTCTTTTATGATACACAAAAGCTCTGTCAATTAATTGAGTTTCAAAACCTGCTTCCCAAAGACGAAATGTTAAATCGATATCCTCCCCTGCTCTCATGTCTGAATAGCCATTTGTTTTTTCAAAAGCAACACGAGACAATCCCATATTAAAACTTCGAGGTTGAAACTTTCCTACTCCTTTTTTCTTCCCTCGTATCCCTCCAGTGGTTAAGAAAGAAGTCATGGAATAATTAATAGCCTTCTGTAACGATGTGAAATTGGGATGAGCAGCATCTGGACCACCAAACGCATCGGTATAGTTTTTCTCTAAGTTTGTTTTTATTTCTGATAAATAGTGCGATGGTACGATAACATCAGAATCTAAAATAATATAGTAATCACTAGAAGCTTTTTCCATTCCGAAATTACGGCTTCCACCTGGACCACTATTCTCTTTAAAGAAGTAGTGAATCTCCAATGTTTCTTTATATTTTTCTACAATTTCATTGCTTTTGTTAGTAGAACCGTCTTCTATGATAAGCACCTCAAATTCGTTCTTAAAATCTTGCTGCGTTAAACTCGCTAAGAGTTCATCGACTTCTTGAGGCCGATTGAAAACAGGTATGATGATAGAAAACGTAGGCTTCACTGTTATTGTTTAATGGTAGAAAATAGAATTTCTTTTCCGTTGATTTCAAAACGGACATTGGTATATCTCTTATCGTTAATCATTTCTATTTCTCCAGCTTCAATATTGTAATCAATTCTAGTTACATAACGGCCTGAAAAATCTGAAAAATCAGATTCAATTTTGTCTTCATCCGATTCAAATACTAACGATTCGTTTTCATTATAAAAGGTTAGCTTACTTCCTTTTTTACTTTTAAGGTTTGTAACACTTACAATGAGTGTTTCCATAATTAAAAAACCTCCTAATTCGTCTGTTCTAATATACAAATCACCATAGTCTGATTCTCCAAACTTATGAATACCCGCAGTATTTATCTGCTCTTCAATATTTGCATCAGCATCGGTTCTTTCCATCACTTTCAAATCGTCTCCTTTCTTAAAAAATCCCATTTACAAAAAATTTAAATAGGTTGTAAAAATAGAATAAAAAAAACGCAAACCTTTCGGTTTGCGTTTTTTAATAAATATCTCGTTTTTTTATTCTTTAATAATTTTATAAGTACCTACTTGGCCACCTACTTTTACTTTCACTATGTAAAGACCTCCTTTCAATGAAGAAAGGTCTACATGAGAATCTGTTACGTTAGGTTTACTAAAAAACACTTTTTGTCCTAATAAATTGAAAACAGTAATTTCTTCTACATTGCTTTGAGCTCTATAATTTAAATCTTGTTTTACAATTGTTGGGAATAATGAAAATCCTTCAATTTTATTATCCTCAACTCCTAAAGTAGTTGTTGTAATTCTGAAATTGTCTATATAAAAATTGTTATCTTCATTAGACGTATCTGAGAAAGCATAGAAAGCAAATTTTACATCAGCTCCATAACCAGAAAGAACTATTTCTGCTGCTGACTCTCCTGTATTGCTAACTGTACTACCAGAATCCCATCGAGTCAATTCAGTCCAACTTGCTCCGTCATCCTCTGTTACTAGTAATGCAACATAATCATCTGCTCCAAAATTAGCCGCAGCTGTACCTGAAAACTCAGTGTAAGCAATATCAAAATTCAAGTAGTAAGTACTTCCAGACAAATTGAAAGCTGGAGTAATCAAGTATTCATCTGTCAGTGTACCAAAAATATTAATTCTTGCAGATTGCCCATTTGCATGTCCTGTGTCATTTCCAAAATCATCACTCGTAAAACCTCCCGTTGTTCCTGTAGGTGTCATAAAAGCTCCTGAAGCTTCTGTCCATTGATCACCTGGGAATACTGTAAAGTCATTTGTGTAATTTGGTACAATAGGCGCTGGAGGTGTGTACAATTCTAAACAGAATGCTACATCAGAAACTGAACCAGCGTAATCATAAATTTGTATAATTAAATCATCTCCTATAGACCATCCATCTAATATCGTATCGTCACCAGCAAACGTTCCTCCACAAGCAATTTCATTACCAGCTGGGTCTCTTATTACAATCCCAGGATTTCCAGGAGCTTGATCGTTCCATAATAACCCTTCTGTTGTTGCTGTCCATGTGAAAAATTGATCCAATCCTGTGTCTGTTGTATTACATGTCCCATCCAGTCCACTATCTGTAGTTCCATCACTTGAAAAATTCAATGTGAAGCCCGCAGTCGCACAACCAGTTCCTTCTGGAGAAGGTGTGATAGGAATAGCTCCAGCTAAAGTATCATTTGGTGGTGGTGGTGGTGGATCTTCTGTTGTAAAACTCCATTCTGTACATCCCGTTGCACTTCCTCCTACATTCTCTGGAACAATCATCCAATAATATGTTGTAGAAAGGTCAATATTCGTAATATCTACAGTAGTCGCTGATAATTTCCCTAATGATGTTAAACTACCTGAAGTAGTTCCCCAGAAAATTTCATATCCAGTAGCTGCATCACCTGTAGCTGGTGCATCCCAAGAAATAGTTACATTCGTTCCTGTTAAAACAACTCCTGTTGCTCCATCTGCTGGAGTTGGATTTGTTGCACAATTAGGTGCGCTTGCATTAGGAATTAAATCTACATCATCTACATACCAATTATCTCCATCATCTTGTTCCATAACAAAAGCTACATAAATAGCCATACCGTCATAGGCGGATAAATCTACATAATGTGTACTATAAACAGTACCAAAATCTGTTTCGGATTGTGTATCTACAATAGTAAAATCTGCATGCGTTGTTTGTGATGCAGTAGATACGCGAATCGTATATGTTGTCCCATAGTCACTACCAAAAGCTTGTCGCTGCTGAAACGATAATATATTTGCTGCTGCAGTAGGCGTAAATTGTGGAGTAACCAGCCAATCTTCTGCACTATTTGCTACATTCTCATATCTCACGTAAGCAGCTTGAGCACCAGATGCAAAAGTCCCTGCTGCTGTAGTTGCCTGCCAATCTTGTCCTGTCCCTTCTCCGTTAGTTCCAATGAACGTAGCCCAGCCAGTTGGCGGAACAGCTGTCTCAAAACCCTCTGGAAATTGAGCCTGTGCCGTAAAGGTCGCCATTAAAAATAATAATAGTAAAGTAATTTTTTTCATAAAGTAAATAGGTTAATTGATTACTGTAACAAAATACATTTTTTTTAACCAACCTAATAATTCATTATCATAAAATTACGATTAACTCAAAAAATTAAATAATTACCAAAAAAAAGAGGATATAATTGTTAAATCCATACCCTCTCGCTTTATTTTTGAAAAAATTTTGCTTATTCCTCGGTAAATCTATCCATCACGGCATCACTTACTCCCATATTTGAGAAGCCTCCATCATGAAATAAGTTTTGTAACGTCACCTTTTTGGTCAAGTCAGAGAACAATGAAACGGTATAATCAGCGCATTCTAAAGCTGTTGCATTTCCTAATGGCGACATTTTTTCTGCATATGCTAAAAATCCATCGAACCCTTTTACTCCACTTCCTGCAGTTGTAGGAGTTGGTGATTGAGAAATGGTATTTACCCTTACTTTATGATCGCGTCCAAAGAAGTAACCAAAACTACGAGCAATGCTTTCTAAGTACGCTTTATTATCAGCCATATCATTGTAATCTGGAAAAACACGCTGTGCAGCCATATAAGTTAAAGCTACAATACTTCCCCATTCGCTCATGGCTTGTTTGTTGTACAATACATTCATCACTTTGTGAAAAGAAACAGCAGAAACATCCCAACCTTTCGTTGTAAAATCGTACTTAGAATCTGTATAATGACGCCCTTTACGAACATTCACAGACATTCCTATAGAATGCAGTACGAAATCAATTTTTCCGCCTAAAATCTCCATAGACTTCTCTACAAGATTCTCTAAGTCTTCCATTGAGGTAGCATCTGCTGGAATAATTTCAGATCCAGTTTTTGCAGCTAAATCTTTAATTGCTCCCATTCTCATGGCAATTGGTGCATTTGTCAATACTATTTGAGCACCTTCTTCACGAGCTCTTTCAGCAGTTTTCCAAGCGATTGAATTTTCATCTAACGCTCCAAAAATGATTCCTCTTTTTCCTTTTAATAAGTTATAAGACATACTTAAAATTTTAGTTGATGTTTTAAGGGGCAAATATAACTCTTAATTTTTACTAGCCAATTCTTCTTATGGGTAATGAGTAATGGGTAATGGGTAATGGGTAATGGGTAATGGGTAATGGGTAATGGGTAATGGGTAAAATTAAAAAATACTATCTAACCTTAAATTTTTACATTTTGAGTTTTTCATATTTATCTTTCGCCCCTCCTCTTTTAGACTTTGGAGAAAACTAATTCAACAGTTCTCTTGCATGTGTAAGTGCACTATCAGAAATATCCTTTCCACTCAACATTTCTGCAATTTCTACAATGCGTTCGTCCTCAGAAAGTTTTTTTAAATTCGTTGTTGTTTTATTATTTACCTCTTCTTTATATACTTTGTAATGCTGATTTCCTTTGGCAGCAATTTGCGGTAGATGAGTAATAGTAATGACTTGCATTTGAGAACTCATATCCGACATAATGTTTGCCATTTTATTAGAAATCTCTCCTGAAACCCCTGTATCAATTTCATCAAAAATGATGGTAGGCAGTTGGCTATTTTCTGATAACACTTTTTTAATTGCCAACATAATTCGAGATAATTCCCCTCCAGAAGCAACCTTTTTTAAATCTCCAAACTGACCTCCTTTGTTCGCTGAAAACAAAAATTCCAGATTGTCTTTTCCATTTTTAAAATAGTTCTCCGAAAGGTTTACATTCATAGAAAAACGTGCTTGTGGCATTCCTAAATTTTCTAAAATAGCTTCTAATTCTTTCGATAATTTCGGAATAATTTTTTTCCTAGCTGTAGAAATCTTAGCAGCTAACTCATCTAATTTTGTTGCAATTTTACTTACTTCTACTTCTTGATTCGCAATAAACTCTTCAGCATTTTCAACGACACTCACTTTTTCAGCTAATGCTGATTGAATCTCTAGCAACTCTTCATTGGAATTGACATAGTGTTTTTTCTGAAGGTTATAAATTAATTGTAATCGATCATTTAACTCTTCTGCTTCTGATGGATTAAAATCTACATTCTCGTTTGCATTTTCTAATTCTCCAACAATATCGTCTAGCTCTATTTTAATGCTTGTAATTCTAGAAGATAATTCTTCGTACTCTTTTGAATAAGGTGCTATTTTTTCAAGTCTATTTTCGAGAATATACAATAGGTTTTGAATTCCAACTTCTTCTCCGTTAGCGATTTGCATAGCTTCCGACAAATGCATTTTTATTTCTTCAACATTGTTGATTTTTTCAATTTTATCTTCTAACCCTTGTTGTTCATCTACTTCTAACTTTGCTTCTGTTAGTTCGTTATACAAATGCAAATTATAGTCGTACTGTTGATTTGCTTCTCTTTGACTGCTCTGTAATTCTTCTAACTTTTTCTTAGCCTTTTGATATTGTTTTAAACCTCTAGTATAAGAATCTAATCTGCTCTGATTCTTCGCAAAAGCATCTAGCAATTGAAATTGAAAATCTTGATCGGAAAGCTGTAATGTTTGGTGTTGCGAATGAATATCTATCAATAGAGTTTTTAATTCATTCAATAGCGATAGTGTAACAGGCGTATCATTTATAAAAGCTCTCGATTTCCCTGATGGTAAAATCTCTCTCCGTATTATGGTTGTTAGCTCATAATCTAAATCATAGTGTTCAAAAAATGGTTCGAGGTGGTATTTACCAATGCTCAACTCAGCTTCTACAACACATTTGCTACTGTTCTCTTTTAAGGTAGAGGAATCGGCTCTATTCCCTAAAACAAGTCCTAAAGCTCCTAATAAAATTGACTTACCAGCTCCAGTTTCTCCAGTAATTATTGACAACCCTGAAGAAAAATCAATGTGTAATTCATTGATTAACGCGTAATTTTTTATGGAAATTGATGTTAGCAAAAAGTGAGATTTCGAAAACTAAAATTAATTAATTTTTCGCCACTTAGTACTATTATTGGGTGAGTTTTTTTGCAAGACCACAAGCAATCTCTGTTTACTTCTAGTATTGGGCCCGTCTGTAAATACATTTACAATCTCATCAGATTTTGCATCAAAGAAGATACGAGTTAGCGTATTCCCTACTACCCTATTATACAAGCGATCTAAAAGGATAATATTATTTTCTATGACTTGCTTTCCTTTGAGTTTGTTTTTAGAAAAGGTATCAAAACCATTCCTATGGTAGTTGTACATCACAGTTTTGAACTGCTTTAAGTTTGGCGACACCAAATTATCAATCAATTGAAATCTATTTTGTTTTCCAACTTGATTAGACCAAGATGATATTCCGCTTTGCTGTGCCTGTAACATTACATCTTCCGCTTGTTTTAAATACTTCTGACCTCCATTCAACTTAAATGTATCTGCATCCATACCAATAATAACATAGGCATAAAAGCTGATGATAGAAACTAGATTAGAA
This sequence comes from Flavobacteriaceae bacterium, assembly GCA_049115595.1. Taxonomy (GTDB): domain Bacteria; phylum Bacteroidota; class Bacteroidia; order Flavobacteriales; family Flavobacteriaceae; genus Polaribacter. The sequence continues at coordinate 199,239 of JAGDZS010000002.1, read as the reverse complement.
TCGAAAGTTGTAGGGTTATATATCAATTGGTCAAACTCATTATATCGAAAATTAAATTCATTGTCTTTAAGGTTCAGTATTGGAGTTTCATAAGAAGAAGCGTAAACAGGTCTTGTTGACTGAATTTGTATTGTCCCTTCAAACTGATTATTATCTCTCTTGGTAATGATAATAGTCATCGCACAATTAATCCTCTCTTGAGGCTTCACATTTTGTTGCGTCCACTTTTTTTGATTCACAAACTCAGAGATAGATCTTTCAAGGGTTCTAAAAACTTGTTTATTAGATCCCGCAATTTGTTGATCGTTAATTGTTACTAGACAATTCAACTCCTGAGAAGTTAACGTCAAGGTGAAAAAAAAGAGAATAATAAAATTTAAAATATTACGCATGGATTCTTTTTAAGATTTCATTTAGGATGTCATCTGCAACGTCAGTTTTCGATTTTAATTCAAAAGGAACTTGATGTTCACTCTTGTCTATAAATGTTACTTTGTTTGTATCCGTTGCGAAACCGGCTCCTTTATCTTGTAACGAATTTAATACAATTGCATCTAAATTTTTCCTTTTCAACTTAGAGATTGCATTTTCTAGTTCGTTATTTGTTTCTAAAGCAAACCCAACTAAGAATTGATTTTCTTTAATTTCTCCTAAAGATGCTAAAATGTCTTTTGTTGGTGCTAACGATATCTCTAACGATGTATCCTTCTTTTTTATTTTTTCTTCTGCACTATTTTTTGGTTTATAATCGGCAACAGCAGCAGAAAGTATTGCGACATCACAATCGGAAAAATACTGATGACTTGCCCTGTACATTTCCTCAGCAGAGATTACATCTATTCTTCTCACTAAAGAGTGATTCATTTTTTCAGCACTTGGCCCAGCTATTAAAAATACTTCAGCGCCAAGTTTAGCAGCAGATTTTGCAATTGCAAATCCCATTTTACCTGAAGAATGGTTTCCAATAAAGCGAACAGGATCTATTGCTTCATAAGTTGGCCCTGCAGTAACTAGTATTTTTTTTCCTTTTAGAGGTAATTTAGACAGTACATCTTTTTCTATAAATGCAACAATATCTTCAGGTTCAGCCATTCTTCCTTCTCCAACGAGACCACTAGCCAATTCTCCACTAGCAACTGGAATCATTGTATTACCAAACTCTTGAAGTTTTTTCAAACTCTCTAAGGTAGATGGATGTTTGTACATATCCAAATCCATTGCAGGAGCAAAATAGACAGGACACTTTGCAGAAAGGTATGTCGCTAATAATAAGTTATCACAAACACCATTACTCATCTTCGACAATGTATTTGCCGTTGCTGGAGCAACAATCATAAAGTCGGCCCAAAGACCTAACTCTACATGATTATTCCACAATTCATTTTCTTCTTCTTTTTCATAAAAAGTAGAATGAACTGGATTTTTAGAAAGGGTTGATAGTGTAAGCGGAGTGATAAAATCTTTAGAGGCAGGGGTCATTACAACCTGTACTTCTGCCCCCGATTTTATAAATAAACGAACCAAATTGGCCGTTTTATAAGCGGCAATTCCGGCAGTTATGCCTAATAGAATTTTTTTACCGCCGAGTATGGACATTATTCTGAGTCTGGAGTTCTATGGTATACTTTACTTTCTAACCACTCTTCAACAGCTATTGCAGTAGGTTTCGGTAATTTTTCATAAAACTTAGAAACTTCAATTTGTTCTTTGTTCTCAAAAACTTCTTCTAAACTATCATTGTAAGTAGCAAACTCATCTAACTTCTCTACCAATTCCTTTTTTAAATCGGTGTTAATTTGCACAGCTCTTTTCGCTATTACAGAAATAGCTTCATAGATATTTTCTGTTGGGGCTTCAATAACATCTTTATCGTAAGTTATTGTAGTAACTGGTGCTTTTGTTTCTTTATAGTTCATAATTTAACTCTTTACTAACTGTTTTTTTTCTTCATGCAGGGTTGCTAACATCTTATCAGATTCTTTTAGATATTTAGATGTAGGAAAATTTCTTTTCAACTTATCATAAGCAGCAATTGCATCCTTAATACGTTCGTCTTTTACTTTTTCTGTACTTACTAATACTAAATCATGAAAAGCTTTCAATCTGTAATACAGTGCTTCTTCTTTTAATTCAGTTCCTAAATAATCAGAAATTAAGTTATCAAAAGCAACAATGGCAGATTTATAGTTTCTAAAATCCATCACTGCAGTTCTGTAATAATTTTTCCCTATTTCAAAGGCTTTTCTTTCTAGTTTTTGCTGAAGTTCTTTATAATGATTATTAGCTTCTTCTATTCTTGAAGAACCTGGATATTCATTGATAAAATTCTGATAAGCAAGTAATGCTTTATTTGTATCTGTCTGATCTAACGTATAAACTGGCGAAGCTAGTTTATAACTATATGCAGAAAGAAATGCAGCTTCTTCCTTTTTAGAACTTCTAGGATAATTCTGTGTAAATCGCTCAAAATAATATGCCGACTTTAAATAATTTTTTTCATTAAAGTTAGACTGAGCTACCATAAATTGAATTCTTTCCATTTGAGGTTTCCCTCTGTAAGAAGGAGTTACTTTCTCAAAAAGACGAAGTGCTTTGGAATATTGTTTGGCTTCATACTTTTTTACAGCCATCTTATATTGATCTGCAATGCTACCTTTGTTCAATACTTTCTGATATTCACCACAGGATGCCATTAATAAAATGGTTAAAAAACTTGTTGCTAAAATTTTGATTTTTCGCATTCGGCAAAAATAAGGATTTAAAATGGATTACTAAAACGCTTTTTTACATTAAAAATTGCGCTGGCAAGTAACCATAAAAAGTCTTAAAAGGTTAATAAAACCTTATTAAATGTTTGTTAATTTGCTTCTGGTGCTGCTTGTACTCCTATCAAACGTTTTACATCGTTATCAAATAAATACAACCCTCCTTTATCATCACCAATCAAATTGATTTTATCTAGGATATTTCTTGCCAATGCTTCTTCTTCTATTTGTTCAGAAACATACCATTGTAAGAAGTTATGGGTAGCGTAATCTTTCTCTTGCAAAGTTATATCTACCAAATCATTAATTGACTTAGATACTTTCACCTCATGCTCAAATAAGTTTTCAAACATTTCTTTGAAAGAACCAAACTCAGTTGGAGGTGCATCTAATTGAGAAACTCTTGCATGTCCACCACGCTCATTGATAAATTTTACAAGTTTTAGCATATGCTCACGTTCTTCATCTGAATGCGCATACATAAAAGTAGCTACACCTTCAAATCCTAAAGTTTCTGCCCAAGAGGCCATTGCTAAATATACTTGAGACGATTCTGCCTCAACAGTTACTTGCTTATTTAAAGCATCTTCAATTACTTTTGATAACATATTTTCTATTCTAAATTACTTACAAAATTAGCAATTTCTTTTTGAAGTTCATAAGATGCTTTCACTAAAGGTAATCGCACTTCATCTGAAGTGATTCCTAAATTCTTCAAAACAGCTTTTACTCCTGCTGGATTGTTCTCTGAAAATATTAAACTGACAATCTCCATCAATTTAAAATGAATCTCATACGCTTTTCTATTTTTACCTTCTAAACCTAGCTTTATCAAACTAGAAAACTCTTTAGGATATGCTTGTCCTATTACTGAAATAACTCCAGAAGCTCCAGCTAAAACAACATTTAAAGCCAAATCATCATCCCCAGAAATAATTAAAAAGTCTTTTGGTTTATTTTTTATCAGCTCTAAATATTGCTGCACATTATTTGCTGCTTCTTTAATTGCAAAAATATTTTCAAAGTCATTCGCCAATCGTAATACAGTCTCAGGTTCCATGTTTTTGGAAGTTCTTCCTGGAACATTGTATAATATCACTGGTAATGGACTCGCGTTAGAAACTGCTTTAAAATGCTGATAAAATCCTTCTTGCGTAGGTTTACTATAATAAGGCGCTACAGATAAAATTGCATCTATATGTGTGAAATCTCTTGTTGTTAATTCTTCAACTACTTGCGCTGTATTATTCCCACCAACTCCAAGAACCAAAGGCAATCTTTTTTTATTAACTTTAGCAATACACGCTATAATTTGCTGTTTTTCCTCCTCATTTATTGTAGCACTCTCACCAGTAGTTCCATTGATTACGATATAATCGATCCCATTATCTATTTGATAATTCACTAGTTTTTCAAGTCCATTAAAATCAACGGATTTATCTGCTTTAAAAGGAGTTATAATGGCTACTCCTGTCCCTACAAACTTCTGCATAAAATGATGTATTAATATTTTGTAAAAGTACTCTTTTCATCAGAGTTCTTATGAGTAAAAATGAGTTTAAAACCTGATTTTTACACATTTTTTAGGTTTGTTCAATTCTAAACATTTACAACTTCCCTAGAATTGAAAGGTACTTTTTAGCTTCCTCTAAAAAATCATTTACCTGATCTGGCTCAACAGAGATTTCTAAGTCGAATAAGTTTTCGTCAATATTTGCCAATCCTACTTTAAAACGAGCCTTGGAAAGTAATGTTGCATATTCTAAATAAGAATGTTTCTTTGAGAACAAACAGATTAATAAATCAAACGGTTGCTCAACAAAGTTCATCAAACTAGAATCTACTACATCTCCTTTCCAGTTAAAATCATTCTCTGAGAAGTGCTTGTAGGATTTTTCGTCATTCTTATTGTATTTCCTATAACTATAAATTTTAGGATTCCTCAATGCTAATTTTTCAGTAACCAATTCTTGCAGTATGAGTTCATTAAATAGTTCATCTTTTGTTAAGATACCAACGGAATGAATTTCCTCGTTACTAGCAACTCTAACATTCATTGCCTGTGTAAATAACTTCGTAGTTCTTTTTTGTATAAAGTGAGATTTTAATCTGGAAGAAATCATAAATGCTACAAGCCAAAAGTGTATATTAGTCGTTCAAATATAATTAAAATCATTTTCTATAAATTGAAACGAGTGAAAAAATTATTGACCCTGCTTTTTGTCACAATCCTTTTTGTTTCTTGTAATAAAGAGCCATATCAAGTTTCTAAAATAACTGCAAAAACAAATTTAATTGATCCTACAATCAGACAAGACAGTACTATTATTAACGAGTACCTTCCTTATAAAGATAAAATGATCAAAGAGATTACCAGAAAACTCTCCTATGCTCCTGAAAATATTGTTAGAACTGACGGTGTTCTTCAAAGTAGTTTAGGGAATTTAATTGCGGATCTTAGTTATGAAAAGGCTAACACGCTTTTTGAAAAAGAAACAGGAAAGAAAGTAGATTTCTCCATGTCGAATTACGGAGGTATTAGAGCAGGTATCATGAAAGGAAAAGTAACAGTTTCCAATGCTTTTGAATTGATGCCTTTTGACAATACTATTGTTGTGGTAGAATTAACCGCTGAAAAAGTAGAAGAATTGTTTGAATACTTTGCTGTAAAGAATGTAGCAAATCCATTATCTAAACAGGTGCAAATAAAAATTAATCGCGGAGAATATGACATTACTATCAATGGGAAACCTATTGATATGAATAGAACCTATTTTGTAGCTACTTCAGATTATTTACAAAAAGGTGGTGATGGAATGAATTTTTTCGTAGAACCTGAAAGTCTCTATAAAAGTAATTTTCTAATAAGGGATGCCATCGCAGAATATTTTCAAAGTAAGGATACTTTAGTTGCGAGTACGGATAAAAGGGTAATGGTAATAAGGTAAAGGGTAAAGGGTAAAGGGTAAAGGGTAAAGGGTAAAGGAAGTTTCGAAAATATGTTTACAAGTCATCAGTAATCACCTGAAACTAAATGTAAAACCGAAAAATGTTAAATTCAAAACTGATTCAACTAACCACTAATAACTAGGCACTAGGCACTAACAACTAATAATGAAAAGAAGAAAATTCATCAAACAGACATCTGCAAGCGCTGCATTAATAGGTATAGGAGGACTTACATTTCAATCTTGCGAACAGACAAAGACCCAGAAACATATTACCATTCTACACACCAACGATACGCATAGTCATATAGAACCTTTTGATGCTAGTCACCACCGACATGCAAATAAGGGAGGAGTAGCTAGGAGAGCTGTTGTCATAGAACAAATAAGAAGAGAGAACCCCAATACACTTTTGCTAGATGCAGGTGATATTTTTCAAGGCACACCTTACTTTAATTATTTTGGGGGCGAGCTAGAATTCAAACTAATGAGCATGCTTAAATACGATGCTGCTACTTTGGGAAATCACGATTTTGACAACTCTATTGATGGTTTCTACAAGCAACTCCCAAACGCTAAATTCGATTTTGTTTGCGCTAACTACGATTTTAAAAACACAGTATTAGACACGATTGTAAAACCTTATAAGATCTTTCACAAAACGGGAATTAAAATTGGAATTTTTGGATTAGGAATAGAGCTAGCTGAATTAGTAAACCCAAATCTCTACAAAGAAACAAAATACTTAGACCCTATTACAATTACTCAAGATATTACAAGAGAACTGAAAGAAGTAGAAAAATGCGATTTAATTATATGTTTATCTCATTTAGGCTATAATTACTCTAGAGAACCTCAAAAAATATCTGACTTAAAACTGGCCGCGCTTACCAAAGACATCGATTTAATTATTGGAGGTCATACCCACACTTTTTTACCTAAACCAACACTCGTAAAGAACCTCAATGATGAAAATATGTTGGTGAATCAAGTAGGTGCATATGGAATCAATTTAGGGAGAGTCGACTTTTATTTTGATTCTGAAAACAACAAATCAGCATCTGGAAAAACTATTATCGTGTAAGGCATCATTTTTTCTTCGTCTAAATCTGCAACTAACATTTAGACATCATGAAAAAATATATTCCATTGATATTAAAACTAGTAGCCGCTGTAATTATGCTACAAACCTTATTCTTCAAATTCTCTGGAGCCGATGAGAGTATTGAGTTATTTACAACATTAGCAGGAGAAAATGAAGCTGCCATGAGAATAGGAACTGGTGTTATAGAACTCATTGCATCCATCTTATTGTTTATCCCTAAAAGAACTTGGCTAGGAGCTTTACTAGGAGCAGGAACAATGGCTGGCGCTGTACTATCTCATTTAACCATTCTAGGAATTGAACACAATAACGATGGCGGCGTCTTATTTATAAGCGCTCTAACTACACTGATTGCTAGTGCTATTTTGTTGATCATGAATCGAAAAGATATTCCAATTATCGGGAAGAAATTATAACACCTCTTATCATAAACACGGAAAAACGATTCTAGAAGAAATTTTAGGGTCGTTTTTTATTTAGCCTTTACAATCATTGCCTTACAGATTAAATACTGAGCAATGATATAAGTGACCATAATTGTGATTCCTAATACTTCTGAGGACTCATAAAACTTATTAATTGCTAAAACACTATCAGAAACAATAAAGATAATCGCTCCTAGAAATAGCCATAAGTTTTCTGTTGATTTTTCATTGGTATATACCAGAAAAGCAACCACTCCGAAAACAGAAATGACAACTCCATATATAATTACGGGAATTAGAAGTTCTCCTAGGTTTGGATAAATGATATATAGTAACACTAATAAAATTGCTAAAAAAGGTAGCGAATGTGATACTATTTTAGGAATTGAAACTTTAGCTAAGAACTTACTAGATATCGTAATATACAATACGTGAGCTAATAAAAAGGAAGCTAATCCTAACACAAAGAATTTATCTGGAAACATAAGCAATACATCTCCCCAGAACGCAAAGAACAATGCAGAAACATACCAAAAGTTCGGTTTCTTTACTGAGAGTAAATATATAATCACCAATGATGTTGTAATCAATGGTTTTGCAATCATTTCTACTACTTGATTTTCTACAAGGATCGCGTAAACATCAGCAACGCTAACTAATAGAAAGAAAATTGAGGCTAAGATCGTTTTGGTTGGTTTCATGATTGTTGAGTTAAAATAAAATTTAATATAATTACTTATAATAATTAACTAATAATGTACTTCTTAGTTTAAAACAGTTGTCGTTCCTGCGGAAGCAGGAAGCCAAAAAAAGTGAGATTCCTGCCTACGCAGGAATGACAAACTACTCCCATTTTTAATCGATCGGAATTCTAATATTTATCAAAGTCCCTTTGTTCTTGTCAGAAGTGAGACTAAGCTCTCCTTCTAATTCCTCTACTCTCGATTTTATATTTTTGAGTCCAATCCCCTTACTCACTCTTGTTGTATCAAAGCCAATACCATCATCTTTAATTTGAAAAGCCAAAGCGTTTTTTTCATTTTTAAAATTAAGAATTATACTCTTTGCTTTAGCATGCTTTACAATATTTTGAAGGCACTCTTGTAATATTCGAAATAAGTGCATTTGCACTTCCCCATTATGTTTACCTAAAGTAAAGTTCTTTTTAACATTTAACTTGAATTCAAAATCACCAAGATGTTCTTTTTGTTTTAGCAATTGGTGTATTGCATTAATAAAACTAGCTTCAGATCTATTTACATCATTATTTAACTTATGAGAAACGGTTCTAATTTCTTTTTCAATACTTTGTAATTCTTCAAGATATTTCTGATATTGATTTTGCCTTTCAGAATCGCTTTCTAATCCCAAATATCCTAACCCCATTCTACTTCCAAATAACCTCCCTAAAACTCCATCATGCAATTCTTGAGAAATACGTTTCCGTTCTTTTTCTTCTCCTGCTATAGAAGCATTTAATACCTCTACTTGAGACTCTGTTTCTTTTTTTGATAATTCTAAACTTAGGTTTTTCTGCCTAAGTTTATTTTGGTTTAAAAAGAATATGAGTAAAAGAATAATAAAAAGGCTACTAATACTAATAACCCAAGTATTTCTTTGAGCTCGTTGTCTTTCAAACTCCACTCGTTGTCTTTTTAATTCTTCTTGAAAAATCCCTTGCTCCATTCCTTTTTGAAAATTTCGTTCAGCATAAACTTCCGCTAACTTGGTTTCTTTATTTAATGACTCTAATTTTTCTTTGAGATCATTAGATTTTTCTAAAAACTGATAAGCCCTAAAGTCTTTTCGTAAATACAAAGTATAAGCTACATTTGAATATAAGTCTATTCTGATCTTATCTGCTTTCACACTACTATCGCCTTCTAAATAATCTAATGCTTTGAATAAATAATACTGAGATTCCTCATAATATTTCTTAAGAAAAGAAATATTTGACATCGCATTGTAAGCAATAGCCAACATATAAGAGTCACCATGTTTCTTTTTTATCTCCAAAGCTTTCAACCCATAGTCTTCAGCTTCATATAACTTTCCCTCTCTCATATAAAAACCTGATAAATTGTTATAAACTTTAGATTTAAGAATTAAAACTTTTTTATTATCAGAATCGAAGTCTATTATATAATTATAAAAGTATTTCAAACTGTCATTATAGATTTTCTTTTTCTCTTCAATTTCAAAATCATCAGTAATAAATGAATCTTGTAAAAGATGATAACTCTTTCCAACATTATAAAACCTTTCTAAAGTAGAGACTTTAATACTGTCATCTATTTCATTTAACTTTTCCTTGATGGACGATTTAGAATAGACTTCTATACCTTTTTTAAAATAGGATATTGCTTTTTTGTAGGACTTTGTTGAAAACCAAATTCTTCCTATTAAGTCATTTACTTTTAAGTTTAATTCAAGAGAGTTTTCATCGATAGCTCTATCTAGGGTCAAATAAGCTACTTGTAAAGACAAACTGTCTTGCCCAACATGCAACAAGCTATCAGCCTTTTGATATAACTTGTAAAGGGTTGAATCTTTTTTCTGTTGTAATAATTCTAAAGAATTGTGTTTTGCATTTGATTCAATAGCATACCCAAAATTGATATTACTTATGAAGAGAAATATACAAATAGCATATAACTTTAAGTGACTTTTCTTTTTCATAGTTCTCAAAGTATAGATTCCCGTTTTCATTTAGATTTCATTCAATGATCACAAGGGAATGACATTCTAGTTTATCATCTCAATAAAATCATCTTCAGAAATAATAGCCAACCCTAAATCTTCTGCTTTCGTTTTTTTACTTGGTCCCATATTATCACCAGCAACTACATAATTTGTTTTCTTTGAAATAGAAGAACTTACTTTTCCGCCGTTATCTTCTATAGCTTTTTTGAGTTCGTTACGCGTCATTTGGTGAAATACTCCTGAAACCACAAATACTTTTCCCTGTAGCTTATTTGTTTGCCCAGCTAAGTCTTCTTCTGAAACTTGTAACTGAACTCCATGATGTTTTAATCGAGCTACTAATTGCATATTCCCTAAATCATTCGAGAATTCAATGATACTTTCTGCAATACGTCCTCCAATTTCATCTACTGAAATCAAGGTTTCTAGATCTGCGGTCATTAGATTGTCGATGCTTTTAAAATGCTTCGCTAGTTTCTTTGCTACTGTTTCACCAACAAATCGGATTCCCAAAGCAAACAATACTTTTTCAAAAGGAATTTCTTTGGATTTCTCAATTCCTTCAATCATATTTTGCGCCGACTTTTCTGCCATTCGTTCTAAAGGAATTACTTGCTCGACACGTAAATCATACAAATCTGCATAACTCTGCACCAAGCCCTCCTTTCGAAGTAAGTCAACCGTTTCTCCTCCTAACCCGTCAATATCCATTGCTTTCCTACTGATGAAATGCTGAATTCTACCTGTAATCTGCGGAGCACATCCGTAGGTATTCGGACAGTAATGCTTTGCATCACCTTCAGTTCTTATGAGTTCTGTATTACACTCTGGGCAATGCGTTGCATATTGCGTTGCTTGAGAGTCTTCTGGTCTTTTAGTTAAATCTACTGCAATGATTTTCGGAATGATCTCTCCTCCTTTTTCTACAAAAACAGTATCATTGATTCTGATATCCAGTTTTTCAATTTGATCTGCATTGTGTAAAGAGGCCCTCTTTACAATCGTTCCTGCTAACTGCACAGGTTCTAAATTTGCGACAGGTGTAATGGCTCCTGTTCTTCCAACTTGATACGTAATTTCATGCAATACAGTAGATACCTGCTCTGCTTTAAACTTATAGGCAATTGCCCAACGAGGTGATTTGGAAGTATACCCTAACTCTTCTTGTTGATATAAATTATTAACTTTAATCACCACACCATCCGTCTCATAAGGAAGGTCATGACGTTTAGCATCCCAATGATTGACGAATTCAAAAACTTCATCAATAGATTTTGCCAACACAATGGTTTCTGGAACTTTAAATCCTACTTGTCTCGCAGCATCCAAACTTTCCATATGCGTTGCATATTTTCGTTCATCTGTTACTACTTGATACAACAAACAGTCTAAAGGGCGTTTTGCCACTTCTCCACTATCTTGAAGCTTCAAACTTCCACTAGCTGTATTCCTTGGGTTTCGATAAGGCTCTTCTCCTTCAGCAACACGTTCTTCATTCATCTTATTAAATCCATCCAAAGGCAAAATAATTTCACCTCTCATTTCAAAATCGGAAACGAAATCTCCATTTGGCACTAAAGGAATTGATTTAATAGTTCGAATATTTGTAGTTACTTCATCTCCTTGAAATCCGTCTCCACGAGTCACCGCTTTTACAAACTGTCCGTTTTCATAGGTCAAGTTAATAGAAGCTCCATCATATTTTAATTCGCAAGTATATTCCGTATCATCGCTCCCTAACATCTTTCGAATACGCTTCTCCCAATCCAACAAATCTTCTTTAGAATATGAGTTATCTAAAGAATACATTCTGTTCTTATGAACGATTGTATTGAAATTCTTTGTGATTCCACCTCCTACTCTTTTGGTAGGTGAATTTAGGTCTAAATATTGAGGGTTTTCTTCTTCTAACTTTTCCAATTCTTTGAGCTTGATATCAAACTCATAATCAGAAATAACTGCATTATCTAAGACATAATAGTTGTAATTATGTTGACGTAATTCTTCTCTTAATGCCTCAATCTTTTCTTTACTATTCATTCTTTGTTCTATGTATATCTTTTCCTTGTCATTATGAGATACAAGCGTTCGACATTCAGTATTCAGTATTCAGTATTCAGTATTCAAAAATATCAATTCTTTGTCCCTCTCAACACACTCACTCCTTTAGGAAATGGATTTCCAGAAGAACGTCTAAAAGACACTACTTGTCCTGTATGCCACAACGCGTCGGCAATAGGTCCGTTGATATTATTCCAAAAAGGAAATTCGGTTTTCCCGAAGATGATTTTATATTGAGAAATATCTGTACTTTCTCTTAGAATTTTACTTGCCTGTTCTAAATTCTTTAATGTCTTTTCTCTTTTTTCAGCAAAAGTCATTTTTGGCTGTGGTGCACCATTAGGTTTCTGTAATGTTGCATTTAAAATCACCTGCGATAATCCTAAAATATGGTCAATCGTTTGCCCTGATGTTCTGGCTTCTTCATTAGGTTTGAAAGCAAGATCTTTTTCAGTTAAACCTTCTGTTGCCCAATAGTAACGGAAGCCTAATCCATCTACCATTCTACTTGCTACAGTACCTGCAGTATATTCTTTTGCAGCTTCTGGAATTTCATAGTAAGGTAATTTAGATTCTTGTGCCGACATGTTACTTGTGATTAGTATTGCTAAAAAAAGTGTAAAAATAGATTTCATCATTTAGATTTTAAATTAAGCTAACATTATCAAATAGAACTTTGAAATGCAGGCTAAAAATAATGAAAAAACATGGGGTAAAACAAAACCCGAAACGTTTTGTTTCGGGTTTTAAAAGTATGTGTGTATTTTACCTACTAGTAGTACGTAAATCTTCTCACTTTTGCAATGTGTTTTGCCAAACGCATTACTTGGTGACTGTATCCATATTCATTGTCATACCATACATAAATGACAATTGTATCTTTATCTGTAATCGTCGCTTTACTATCAAAAATTGACGGTGCTGTTGTTCCTACAATATCAGAAGAAACCAATTCAGCATCTAATGAATATTGAATTTGCTCAACTAAATCACCTTCTAAAGCATTGTGCTTCATGATTGCGTTTAAAGCATCTGTAGTTACTTCTGAATGCAATTGCAAGTTTAAAATTGCCAAAGATCCATTTGGAACAGGAACACGAATTGCATTTGAAGTCAATTTTCCTTCTAGTGCAGGCAATGCTTTAGATACCGCTTTTCCAGCACCTGTTTCAGTAATTACCATATTCAATGCTGCTGCTCTACCTCTACGGTATTTGCTATGCATATTATCTACCAAATTTTGATCGTTGGTATAAGCATGAATCGTTTCTAAATGTCCTTTCTTAATTCCGTAGTTATCTTCAATTACTTTTAAAACTGGTGTAATTGCATTGGTTGTACAAGATGCTGCTGAAAAAATATCTACAGTATCTGGATTGTGATCTTTATGATTCACCCCGTGCACAATATTAGGAACTCCTTTTCCTGGTGCCGTTAACAATACCTTGCTTGCTCCTTTTGCTTTTAAATGTCTCGCTAAAGCCACATCATCTCTAAAAGCTCCTGTATTATCTATAATTAACGCATCATTAATTCCGTATGCAGTATAGTCGATATCTTCAGGTGCATTTGCAGAAATCATTTTCACGGTAGTTCCGTTAATAATTAATGCTTCATTTTCTACATCTGTTTGTACCGTTCCTAAGAAATCTCCGTGAACTGAATCGATACTTAACAACGAAGCTCTTTTTTCTAAAACTGTTTCGTTAATCGCTCCACGAGTTACAACGGCTCTCAAACGTAATTGAGATCCTTTTCCCATCTTCGACATTAACTCTCTTGCTAATAAACGACCAATTCTTCCAAAACCATACAATACAACATCTTTTGGCTGAATGCTTTCTGCTTTGGTAGCTCCTTTCAATTTGTTTTTGACAAAAGCAACTTTGTCTTCACAAGATTCAACGTTTAAATAACATTCATAAGCTAACTTTCCAATATCTAATTTAGACGATGGAAGATCTATTTGCTGAATCGCTTTTGCAATATCCAATGCATCATTGATAGAGATTGGTTTTGCTACAAATTCCTTTGCATAATTAATTAGGTTTAATACCTCGCTAGCACGCTTGTCTACCAAAGTATTTCTAAACAAAACTAATTCTATCGATTTGTCATACCAAAGGTCATTGACAATATTGATAAACTCTGTTGTTGCTCTTCGAGTTTGAGCTTGAGAAGCAACTTCTTGTTCGTAATTTGTTAGTGTTGACATGTTGTGTTTGTCTTAAGTTTAAATTTTGTGCAAAAGTATTAATTTCAAACGATTTCGTAATCTTTTTTAAAAAGAAAAAATCCTGATTTTCATCAGGATTTTTTCGCATATACAAAGTCTTCTTTTCTATCTAAAATTATACTTCTCAATTTCACCTTCTTTATTCATTATTTCCAAACTTATAGTTCTCCTATTTCTACGAGCTTTATCTAAAATTTGCACAGCTTGTGACGCTCCTATTACTTTCTTATTATTAATACTTATGATCACATCTCCTTCACCTATCCCATAATAATTTAAAGTTTCGTTAGCACTTCGAGTAATTTTAGCACCTCCATCTAAATTGTATTTTTTCGATTCTTCTTTAGATAGGTCTTTTAATATAATATTTAAATTTCGAGCTAGATAACTCTCTCTCTTATTCAATTTTACTTTTTTCGTAATTTCAGAACCATTTCTATCTACAGTTACATCTACATATTCTCCTGGTCTTTTCGCACTCAATTGACCACTTAATTCAGAGAATTTAGAAATCTTAACATTATTCACCTTCGTAATAATATCCCCAGATTTCAATCCTGCTTTTTTAGCATCACTATCATCAGATATCTCTTTGATAACAACCCCTTCAACATCGTCTTCTTCTCTATTAGGTATAAAACCAATGACAGCTTCCTGCACTTTGCCAAACTCTAAAAGATCATCAACAATTTTTTTGGTAATGTTTGAAGGCACTGCAAATGAATACCCTATATAAGAACCTGTTCTTGAAGTAATGGCTGTATTAATCCCCACCAATTCTCCTCGTGTATTTACTAATGCTCCTCCACTATTTCCTGGATTTACAGCAGCATCTGTTTGTATAAATGAATCTGTAATATCTCCATTACCTTCTAAATCACGTCCTTTTGCGCTTACAATTCCTGCTGTAACAGTAGATGTTAGATTGTATGGATTCCCAACAGCCAACACCCATTCTCCTACTTTTATGTTATCAGAATTTGAAAAAGGGATATAAGGTAATAAGTTATCGTCTGCGTTAATCTTTAACAAAGCAATATCATTTTTAATATCAGTTCCAACCAATTCAGCTTTGTACTTTTTCTTATTATTTAAGGTAATTTCAAGTTCGTTTGCATTATCAATTACGTGGTTATTTGTTACAATGTATCCATCCGAAGAAATGATCACACCACTTCCCGTACCTACTTGTTTATACTCTCTTGGTCCGTTAAACAAGTCTGACCAAGAATTCACTCCCGTACGCACTGCTGTGTTCTTTACATGAACTACAGCATGAATCGATTTCTCTGCTGCCAATGTAAAATCCGTAGGTGCATAGGTCGCTGTATTCACATCAAATGCCGAGGTATTCATATTCGTTTGAAACGTTTGAATTGGCTGTTCGTTGCTTTCAATGACCACTGATTTTTCCAAAAATACTTTGTATCCACCTAATGCGACAACACCTCCAAGCACAGCAATACTTAAAAAACTAAAAAACTTCTTCATCTATGTTATGTATTTAATTCTATCAAATTTAATAATTTTAACAATTCAAACAACATCATTAACAGTCGTTAACGTTTTTTAACCCTGCTTTAACAGACAAAAATTGAGAAGCTTTTTTGTATCTTTGTCTGCTATGAACGTGACCTTTTACAAATACCATGGTGCTGGGAATGATTTCATTTTTATCGACAATAGAAATGAGTTTTTTCCTAAACAAAATACAGATTTGATTACACATCTATGTGATCGTCATTTTGGTATTGGTGCTGATGGATTGATTCTACTTGAAAATGACACTGAGGCTGATTTTAAAATGGTTTATTTTAATGCAGATAGTAGCCAGACTATGTGTGGAAATGGAGCAAGATGTGCTGTTGCTTTTGCAAAAAAATTAAACATCATCAATAACTCAACAAATTTCACAGCGTATGATGGTCCACATTATGCTGAAGTGAATGAAGACACAACTGTTTCTTTAGAAATGATTGATGTTGAAAAAGTAGATGTTCATACCGATCATATATTCACAAATACAGGAACGTTACATCATATTGAAATGGTGAATGACTTGAATAATTATCCTGTCGTAGAACGTGGAAGAAAAATTAGAAATGAAGTCTACGGAACCGAAGGAAGTAACGTCAATTTTATTGAACAAGTTGATCAAAATACTTTTGATATCCGAACCTATGAGCGAGGTGTTGAAGACGAAACTTTAGCCTGCGGAACAGGAATTACTGCTGCTGCTATCGCCGCACATAAAATTGGAAAAACCGATAACAATACTGTACATTTAAATGCTGTTGGAGGAAAATTGCAAGTCAGTTTTAACGTGATTGACAACATTTACAAGGATGTTGTTTTAACAGGTCCTGCCGAATTTGTTTTTGAAGGAAACCTAACTATTTAGTATGTTATTAGAAGGGAAACATATCAAATTAAGAGCTTTAGAGCCTGAAGATTTAGCATTTTTATATACCATTGAAAATGACACTGATTTTTGGGAAGTAAGTCACACGCAAGTTCCTTTTTCCAAATTTCTTTTGAAGCAATACTTAGAGAATGCTCATTTAGACATTTACGAAGCCAAACAACTTCGATTGATTATCGAAGAAACAAAAACAGGAGAACCCGCTGGAATGATTGATCTATTTGATTTCAATCCACAACACAAAAGAGCCGGTGTTGGAATTATCATTTCTACCAAGTTTCAAAAGTTAGGATACGCTTCTGAAGCTATGAAAATACTTATCGACTATTGCTTTACGCAACTTAACCTACATCAATTGTTTGCGAATATTACTCCAGACAATAAAGACAGTATTTTATTATTTGAAAAGCACAATTTTAAAAAAACTGGAGAAAAGAAGGATTGGATTTTTTCTAATAATGGCTTTAAAAACGAACTTATATATCAATTGATTCATGAATAAAAAGAAGGTTCTTTTTTCTATCATAGTTATTGCGCTATTAATTGTTGGCTTTTTTGGGGTTCAATACTATCAGAAAGTATTCGGTACTAGCGTCACAAAATCTGGTTTTTTATACATCAAATCAGATGACTCTATTGAAGACTTGGCTCATTCTCTTTCAGATTTCATAAAAGATACCGACGATTTTCTTTGGCTGGCAGAAAAGAAAAAGTTTAGCAATGTTAAAGGAGGGAAGTATAAAATTACTAAAGGATTATCAAACAACGACCTCATTAATTTTTTACGAAGTGGCAAACAGACACCTGTTAAAGTATCGTTCAATAATCAAGATACTTTAGAGAAATTAGCAGGTCGTATTTCTCGACAAATCGAAGCCGATTCTACATCATTAATTAAAGCGTTTACTGATAAAAAATTCATTTTTGTTACAGGCATGAATCCGGCTCAAATGTTGGAAAAATTTATTCCTAATACCTATGAATTTTTCTGGAATACTTCTGGAAAAGAGTTTAGAGATCGAATGTTTAAAGAGTCGGATCGTTTTTGGACAAAAGAGAGAAGAGCAAAAGCCAAAGCGTTGAATATGACACCTTCTGAAGTAATTTCTTTGGCCTCTATTGTTCAGAAAGAAACCGCACAAGTAAGTGAAAGACCTACTGTAGCAGGCTTGTATATCAACCGAATTAAAAGAGGAATTCCACTACAAGCAGATCCAACAATCATCTATATCCTCAAGCAACAAAATGGGCAGGATTACATTGTAAAAAGAGTCCTATATAAAGACCTGAAAATTAAATCTCCATACAATACCTACATTCATAAAGGTGTACCTCCTAGCTTAATAGCCATGCCGGACATCTCTTCTATAGACGCCGTTTTAAACTATCAGCGTCATAGCTATATTTACATGTGTGCGAATGTAGAAAAATTAGGATTTCATGCATTTGCTAAGACCTTAAAACAGCATAACAGGAATGCTAGAAAATATCAAAACTGGCTAAATAAAAAAGGTGTTAGACGATAATGAAGAAGGTTGCTACATTCTTTTTATTCTTCATTTCAACGACAGTCTATTGTCAACAAAAATCAACTTTCTGGACAAAATCAGATACACTCAACAAATCTAGAAGAAATACCATTGCCATTACGGAAGCTACCCTTGGAGGAGCTACACTACTCGCTTTAAACCAAGTATGGTATGCAGACTACCCCCGATCCAATTTTCACTTCACCAATGATAACAATCAATGGAAACAACTAGATAAAATGGGGCATGTGATGACTTCTTATTACGTTGGAAAAATAGGAATGGAATTATTAGACTGGTCTGGTGTTAGTAAGGAAAATCAATTGATTTATGGTGCTACATTAGGCTTTACGTTCTTAACCGCAGTAGAAGTTTTAGATGGTTTTTCTCAAGAATGGGGTTTCTCATTAGGTGATGTTGCCGCAAATGCAGTTGGAACTGGCTTATTAATAGGTCAAGAATTTTTATGGAACGAACAGCGAATCACTTTAAAGTATTCTTTTCATCAAACAAAATATGCAAGTATCCGCCCTGGCACCTTAGGTGAAAATTTCATTCAACAAGCCTTAAAAGATTACAACGGTCAGACATACTGGTTATCGGCAAATATTTGGTCTTTTAAAAAAGATAGTAAATTTCCGAAATGGCTAAACATTGCGATCGGATATGGAGCTGAAGGAATGCTATACGGAGAAAACCTACCTTCAAATACGTTTTCTCAAAATCCATATCGACAGTTTTATTTGAGTTTAGATGTAGATTTAACCAAAATAAAGACAAAATCAAAATTTCTACAATCGGTCTTTTCCGTTGTCAACTTCATAAAAATTCCTGCTCCTACATTAGAATTTCGTAGCAAAGGAGGTATAAAATTTCATTATTTGTATTTCTGAAAAATTCAAAACAACCTGACAATCAATAGTTTAAAAAATAGTTGTACCTTTGCGCCCGCAAAACAGAAAGGTACATTATTATCAGAAAGTTTTTATTATTTATACCATTAGTATTGTTTATCAATGCCATTGAAGTTTCTACAAAAAGAGAAGCTCCGGCAACAGCTCTTCCTATGGATAATTATTTCCAGATTCCATTTTTACAAAATGATTTTGTTGGATTTAAAGAAGCATTAGCTTTTAAAGAATCTCAAGGAAGATATAGAGTTGTAAATACCTTAGGATATTTAGGAAAATATCAATTCGGAAAATCCACTTTAGAAAGGTTTCGTATTTACGATACAGATCAATTTTTAAAGAACCCAGAATTACAAGAAAAAGCATTTATTGCTTACTGTAAGGTAAATAAATGGATTCTTCGTAAGGACATTCAAAGAAGTGTTGGAAAAATAATTAATGGGGTAGAGATTACTGAATCTGGTATTTTAGCTGCTGCACACTTAAGCGGTGCTGGAAATGTGAAAAAATATTTACGTAGTAACGGAGGTCGAAATCTTTCTGATGCTTACGGATCTTCTATCAGTTCGTATATGAAGAAATTTGCTGGCTATGACGTTTCTGAAATTGAAGGTGACAGGAAAGCGAAGGCTTAGTTACTTCTGAATAATAAAAATTGCAGGTCTTTTGTGTAAATCTGGTGATTGACGTTTCCAATCAGCTACAGTGTATGTTTTTATGTATTCATCTGGCAATGTAATATCTACTGCAATACATAAAGAAGTTCCAGGAGTTAATGTTACCTTTAATTCTGAAAACATTTTTTCGTTTCTATATGGAGTTTCAATAAAGATTTGAGATTGATTTTTCTCTCTTGAAAGCCTTTCTAATTCTTTAATTGTTCTTTTACGATCTGAACTATCTATTGGTAAATACCCATTAAAAGCAAAGTTTTGCCCGTTCATTCCAGAGGCCATCAACGCCATTAAAATAGAAGAAGGTCCAACCAATGGCACAACTTGAATCCCTTTTTCATGTGCAAGCTTTACAATAGTCGCTCCAGGATCTGCTACAGCAGGAACACCAGCTTCAGAAAGCAACCCTATAGAAACACCTTGCTCGCAAGCGTCTAAATAGGTACGCGTTTCTATTTCTTCAGCATACTTATCTAACTTCATAATCGTTAATGAAGGTTGCGATTTTTTAGGCGTAATTTTTTTAATAAATCGTCGAGCTGATTTTTCATTTTCAACAATATAATGATCAATGAGTTCTACCATTTTCTTTACTGAGTATGGCATTACCTCTAAAGGTTCATTCTCTCCTAACGTGGTTGGTATTAAGTATAACTTTCCTTTCATTTTACAATCTTTTTGTAATTATAGTACAAGCTTCATCCAACATTTGATATACATTTTCAAACCCTTCATCTCCTCCATAATAAGGATCTGGGACACTTAAGTTTTGCTGTAAATGAACTTCATTGAGAATCATTTTTACTTTTTTAGCTTCAGATTTACTTTTTGCTAAAGAAAGTATATTTTGATAATTGTGATGATCCATTGCATAAATCAAATCAAAATCAGCAAAATCCTTCGCCGTAAATTTTCGTGCACGTTGATTTGTTAAATCAATTCCATACTTCCGGGCCACCTCTATAGATCGTGCATCTGGCAATTCTCCTACATGATAGGCAGCAGTTCCTGCGGAATCTACAAATACCTCATCAGAATCTACCTTCGATTGCATAATGCCTTCAGCCAAGGGAGATCTGCAGATATTCCCTAAGCAAACCATTAATATTTTTTTCATGGATAAATGAATTTAACTGATAGCCAGCACAAAATCAAAATGCTAGTTATACTTCATTCCTCAGCGAGGATTTAGAACGTTAACTTCTTTGTTAAGTCTTCTACGTACTTTCTGAACTGCTTGTCAGTTTCCGTTAAATTATCAACTGTTTTACAAGCGTGTAATACAGTAGCGTGATCACGTTGTCCAATTTGAGCACCAATACTCGCTAAAGATGTTTTGGTCATTCTCTTTGCAAAATACATTGCCAATTGACGTGCCTGAACAATATGTCTCTTTCTTGTTTTCGATTGCAAAGTCACTACATCCATATCAAAGTATTTAGATACCACCTTTTGAATGTAATCGATAGAAACTTCTTTCTTCGTATTCTTAACGAACTTGTCTACAATCTGTTTTGCCAATTCTAAAGAGAACTCTTTTCTATTAAAAGATGCTTGAGCAATCATAGAAATAATAACTCCTTCTAGTTCTCTTACGTTTGACTTAATATTCTTAGCGATATACTCAACAATATCTTCAGACATTTCAACTCCATCTCTAAACAACTTGTTTTCTAAAATAGAAATACGTGTTTCGTAATCTGGTAATTGCAATTCTGCAGACAATCCCCATTTAAATCTAGACAACAAACGTTGTTCGATATCTTGCATATCTACTGGCGCTTTATCTGAAGTTAAAATTACCTGCTTTCCATTTTGATGTAAATGGTTGAATATATGGAAGAACACATCTTGCGTTCCTGCTTTTCCTGATAAAAATTGAACGTCATCAATTAGTAACACATCAATCATTTGATAGAAATGAATAAAATCATTTCTTGTGTTTGATTTTACTGAATCAATGAATTGTTGTGTAAATTTCTCTGAAGAAATGTACAATACAGTTTTATCTGGATATTTATCTTTAATATCAACTCCTATAGCATGTGCTAAGTGAGTTTTCCCTAAACCAACTCCTCCGTAAATTAATAATGGATTAAATGAAGTTCCTCCTGGCTTATTAGCAACAGCCATTCCAGCAGAACGAGCCAATCTATTTGAATCTCCTTCTACAAAGTTTTTAAAATTGTAATTAGGATTTAACTGCGACTCAATTTTCACTTTCTGTAATCCAGGAATAACAAAAGGGTTTCTCAACTCTCTTTTACTTACTTCAATAGGAACAGAAATTTTCTGAGGCTTTAAAGGATCTCTATTAGAGCTAGGAATTTTAACAATTTGTGGTCGATTGCTACTATACGTATTTTCCATACGTACATCGTAAATTAATTTTGCGTCTTTCCCTAATTCTCTAACCAACGCAACTCTTAACAGCTTAATATAATGCTCCTCTAACCATTCGTAGAAAAACTTACTAGGAACTTGTATCGTTAATGCTTCTCCTGATAACTTAACTGGTTTAATAGGTTCGAACCAAGTTTTGTAAGCTTGAGGTTTGATGTTGTCCTTAATGAAAGACAAACATTCGTTCCATACCGTAACAGCAGTTTTAGTCATAAACTATTGTAAAGAATTAGTTGTTTAAATGTACTTTTTAATACGGGGTTTTCTTCCTTTTCTAGAGCTATACAAAAGTGTGAATAATTTTCAGTATAAAAAAATGAATTTGCTATTGATTATTAATTATTTTTTCCGTAGAATAACGACGCCAAAAAATCAAATTTCTTGAAAAATTTTTCAATAGACATCAGAGTTCGATATGGAGAAACAGATCAAATGGGAGTTGTTTACCATGGAAACTATGCAACTTTCTTTGAAGTAGCCCGAACCGAATGGCTTAGAAGTCTGGGAATTACCTACAAAAGCATGGAGAATACTGGCATTATGCTTCCAGTCATTTCTTTATCTTTTAATTTTATAAAGCCTGCCAAATACGATGACATTTTAACCGTTCACGTTTTTTTGAAAAAAAAGCCATTGGTTAAAATAGAATTTGATTATGAAATTATTAACCAAAATAAAGAAAAGATATCAACAGGAAACTCTGTATTGGCTTTCATCGATATGAAAACAAACAGACCTACCAAATGCCCTGATTATATTTTAGAAAAATTAGATCTCTAGTTGACTAATTTTTAAAGGATACATCGATTCAAAAATTTGAAAGACCTTAACAGCTTCTGATCTTCTGACTGAAAACTTAATTTCACAATCCATTTCTAATTTTTGAGAAACAATTGTTAACTGATTTTCTTTAATGACTTTCATCACTTTACTCATTAAATCATATCCAAATTTTAATTCGAAAATTTCATCAATTGTTTTCTCTACAATGCTTGAAGCTTCAATGGCAAGTTTTGCAGAAGTCCTGTAAGCATTAATCAAGCCACCAACTCCTAGCTTTGTACCTCCAAAATAGCGAACTGAAACAATTAAAACATTCGTCAATTCAAAAGACTGAATCTGTCCATAAATAGGCATTCCCGCTGAGTTACTTGGCTCACCATCATCATTCGCACGAAACCGAATAGATTCCTTTCCTAACTGCCAAGCATAGCAAAAATGGCGTGCTGAATGGTGTTTCTTTTTTAATATCTCCAATGCGACTTTCACATCTTCTTCAGTGAAAACTGGAAAGATGGTTCCGAAAAACTTACTGTTCCGATCTTTGAACAGTGTTTCTTCTGAAGGGACTTCTATGGTTTTATAAACATCATCCATGACGGAATACTAAATAGACTCCTAAAATCGCAATAAGCACACCCAGCCAATTTTTAACGGATAATTTTTCTTTAAACAAAAACAACCCTAATAATGTAGAGAGAATTACTATTCCTACGTTGTTAACCGTAAAAGCAGTTGAACTTTCCATTCCTTCAACGCTTAATGCTTTTAATAAGTAAACAATAGAAAAGTAATTAGGAATTCCTAATAAGATTCCTCCAAGAATATTTTTATAATGAAAAGTAAAATCTCCTTTTATTATTTTAACTAGTAAAAAAATCAACCCTATTAAGAATGCAAACGCAAAAATAGTTGCAGAAAAAATAGGCACTCCACCTTCTTGTACATAAGTCGTTTCAATGAATTTTAAACTGGTATCAATACATCCAGAACCAAAGAATAAAAGAATAGGGAATAGCAAGCTACTTTTCTTTTTCACCTTCTCTTGAGTTTCCTTTGTAGACGTTAAGTAAACTGCTAGCAATGCTAACAAGATTCCTATTACCTTAATATAATTGGCGCTTTCATTGTAGTAAACAATTCCAAAAATTACACCAATTACTAAAGACATCTTACTCGCTACTGAAGCAACAGACAATCCATTTTTCTGTGATGTTAATGCCATTAAATTAAAAACAGCAATGAACAAAATTCCTAAGAAAAATGCTCCGTAAAACCAAGATTGATTTGCAATCTCTTGAAAACTCACAGGTAAGTCTGACATATAAAATCCAAGAACTGCCGCTACTAAATAATTAACAATGATTGCTTGTAGTGTATTGATTTTAAAAACTTCAAAAAGTTTAAAAATCACAAATAGAAAACTGGAAATACAAATACTAATCAGTAAATAAATCATCTGTTAAATTCTTTTTGGGCCAGCAAATTTACAACATCTTCTGATGCTGGATTAATATTCCACACCTTAATCCCTAAAGCATTCGCTGCATCTGTATTTTCTTTAGTATCGTCAATAAAAATTGTCTCTTCTGCAGCTAGGTTATTTTCATTCAATACATATTCATAAATATCCGCATTCGGTTTTCTCATTTCAATTTCATGCGATAAGTAAAATTGTTCAAAACAACTTTTAAATTCCTCATACAACTCCAATCCCCAATCTTGTTGAATCCACTTGATATGCAAATCATTTGTATTGCTTAATAAGAATAGTCGGTATTTATTTGATGCGGTCAACTCTTTTAAAAACTCTAATCGATGTAATGGAAAATCTTTGAGGATAGCATTCCACGAACGAATAAACTCTTCACTTGAAATTTCTGGAAACATTGCTGTAAATTCAGCAGTAAACTCTTTCGTTGAATATTTTCCAATCTCATATCCTTGGTATATATCAACCATACTATCGGTAATTTCCTTAACCCCAAGAGCGTGTAATTCCAGTATGGTTGCCTCTTTATCTAAATTGATAAAGACATCTCCAAAATCGAAAACAATATTCTTAATCATTCTTATATATTTTTAGCACATCTTCGCTTATCAATTGTTCCTCACTATGAGTTGCCTCAAAACTAGGGCTCTTTACTCCTTCTTTAAACATCACATTTCCTGTAAAAATTCTTGCTTCATCCCATAAGCATTCATCAATAAAAGTTTGCAAGGTTTTTCTTCCTCCTTCAACAATCAAAGATTGAATTTGGTTTCGATGTGAAATCTCACAAATTTGAGATGCTAACGATTGAGAGAAATCTGCTTTTTCAAAAAATACGTTCCCATTAGATTCGTCATCTTTTTCAGTAATAACAATAGTTTTTACAGATTGATCATA
The DNA here is from genome assembly GCA_049115595.1 of Flavobacteriaceae bacterium. Classification (GTDB taxonomy): domain Bacteria; phylum Bacteroidota; class Bacteroidia; order Flavobacteriales; family Flavobacteriaceae; genus Polaribacter. The sequence continues at coordinate 173,888 of JAGDZS010000002.1, read as the reverse complement.
GACATGCAAATCTTTTGGAATCTTTAGTTCTCTATCGATGACTACTCTCACTGGATTCTCTCCCTCCCAACTTCTAGTCGTTAATTTTGGATTGTCTTCTAAAACTGTATTTGTTCCTACCAAAATCCCGTGCTCCTGGCTCCTCCATTGATGCACTAATTGTCGAGATACTTCATTTGTAATCCAAACAGGTGCTTGCTCTTCTCTTTTGTTAGGCGCTATAAATCCATCTAGAGATTCTGCCCATTTCAATATAATATAAGGTCGCTTTTTGTCATGAAATGTAAAGAATCTTTTGTGATGATTTCTACACTCTTCTTCTAATACTCCAACGACCACTTCAACACCAGATTTTCTTAATCTCTCAATACCTCTTCCAGAAACTAGACTATTAGAATCTACACATCCAATCACTACTTTTTTAATTTCATTTCTTATAATCAAATCAGAGCAAGGTGGTGTTTTTCCAAAATGCGAACAGGGTTCAAGTGTTACATAAATCGTTGCCTCTTTTAACAACCCCTTCTCTAAAACAGATTCAATCGCATTTACTTCAGCATGATTTCCTCCGTACGGACTTGTAAAACCTTCTCCTATAATTTTATCATCAACCACAATGACTGCACCCACAGAAGGATTGGGTCTTGTCGATCCAATTCCTTTTTGGGCAATTTCAAGACATCGTTTTATGTATTGTTCGTGCTTCAAAAAATAGGTAACTTCGTAGCACAAAAATAGCGGATTAAATGATAGCAACAGAGTATATCATCAGAGAAATTGCTCCTGACGATAATGAGCAAATGGCAAACGTAGTCAGAGAAGTAATTCTTGAAATGGGAGCACCAAAAGTAGGCACTGCTTATGAAGACAAAGCGCTAGATGATTTACATCAAACGTATCAAAAAGAGAAAGCTATTTATTATGTAATTGAGCACCAAGGAAAAGTTGTTGGAGGTGGAGGAATTGCTGCCTTAGATAATTATGAAGGCAATACCTGCGAGCTTCAAAAAATGTATTTTAAAGCAGAAACTAGAGGGAAAGGTTTAGGATCTAAACTGATTACTATCTGTTTAGAAAAAGCAAAAGAATTTGGTTTTGATCAATGCTACTTAGAAACAATGCCCTATATGACAGCCGCACAAAAACTCTATAAGAGAAATGGATTCACCCAAATAGATGGCCCCATGGGAGATACCTGTCATTATTCTTGTGATGTTTGGATGATTAAGAAGCTATGATTTTAAAAGAATTTAGAAACAACTTCAATGATCAGCTTTCTGGAATCTATCCGAAAACTGAAGTTGATACTTTCTTCTTTTTGTTGATAGAAGAATATCTCAATTTGCAGAGAATTGATGTAAGCTTACAGCCTAATTTTGAAGTCAACGAAGAAAAACGAACTATTTTACAGTTGGCAGTTGAACGATTGCTAAAAGAAGAACCACTTCAATATATTATTGGGAAAACAGAATTCTATGGACTTCCTTTTTACGTGAATGAAAATGTCTTAATCCCAAGACCAGAAACTGAAGAACTCATCGAATGGATTCTTACTACTATTTCTTCAAGTCAGCCTGATCGGCAGACAGGTGCAGTCGAGAAATCTCTAAGTATTCTAGACATCGGAACTGGAAGTGGTTGTATTCCTATTACTTTAAAAAGTCATTTACACAATACTATAGTTTCAGCTATAGATGTGTCAAAAGAAGCTTTAGCTATTGCGCAGAAGAATACTGAATTAAACGATGTTCAAATCAATTTCATACAGCAAGATATTTTAAATATCAACAATTTAGATTCTGTCATTGCGAGTGAAACGAAGCAATCTACAAATAGGAATGAGATGCTGAAACAAGTTCAGCATGACGTCAAATTTGACGTCATCGTTTCCAATCCGCCTTACGTAAGGGAATTAGAAAAAGAAGAAATCAAGAAAAATGTTTTAGACAACGAGCCTCACTTAGCCTTGTTTGTAGAAGACAACAACCCTTTAATTTTCTATGATAAGATTGCTGATTTAGCAAAAATTCATTTGAAGAAAGACGGATTGCTCTTTTTTGAAATTAATCAATACCTCGGAAAAGAAACTGTTGAATTACTAAAAGAAAAAGGGTTTCAAAACATCGAGCTTAAAAAAGATTTATTTGGAAATGATCGAATGATTAAAGCTTCATTAACTAATAACTAGCCAATAAAAAACCATGTTAAAAATCATAGACCTATCAAAACCCATACAATACAACAAGAATGACCCTTGGTTTATGAAAGTAAAAATCAAACACAAATCTCATAAAAAAGGAGGTTTGTTGGTTCGTCTTTTCGGATTGCCTAAAAAGTTATTTCCAAAAGGTTTTACTGGCTGGGCTGATGACACCATTAAAAAAATGGGTGTGCATTCTACCACTCATATAGATGCTCCCTGGCACTACTCACCTACTGTAAATGGAGAACGCGCTAAGACGATTGATGAGATTCCTTTGGAATGGTGTTATGGTGACGGTATTGTAATTGACATGAAGCACAAAGAAGATTTTGATCCTATTACTGTTGATGACATCAAGAGCTTTCTAAGCAAAAACAGTTTATCACTAAAACCCGACATGATTGTCCTGATTAAAACTGGACGAGATATCTTTAACGGAACCAAAGATTTTCCACATAAAGGAACTGGAATGAGTGCAGCGGCTACGGAGTGGCTAATTGATGAAGGAATAAAAGTCATGGGCATAGACTCTTGGGGCTGGGATTTACCTTTAAAATACTTGGTGAAGAAAGCCAAAGAAACTGGGAATTCAGAATTGTTTTGGGAAGCTCACCTAGTGGGACAACGAAAGGAATATTGTCACATGGAACAACTGATGAACCTCGACGCATTACCTTATACTGGATTCAAAGTTGCTGTTTTTCCTTTAAAAATAGTAGGCGCTTCTGCCGCTCCAGCAAGAGTCGTTGCTATTCTTGATTAAATTTCTAACTTTACAAACAAACACACTCATCATGAAAAAAGCCATCTTATTCTTTCTTTTATTAAGCTTTGGAATCACAAATGCTCAGACAAAAGAGTATTCTTCGAAAGTACAAACCATTGATTCGACTATCAAAACCTTATATGCGGTTATTTCTGGTGAAAAAGGAGAAGCTCGTGATTGGGAATTATTCAAGTACTTATTTCATAAAGACGCCAAACTAATTCCTTCTGGAAACAATAGACAAGGAGTCGTTGGCGCTCGTTTTATGACAGCCGACGAATACATAAAGACCTCAGGAGAATGGCTAATCACCAACGGTTTTTTTGAAAAAGAAATTGGAAGAAAGACAGATCAGTTTGGTAATATTGCACAAGTATTCTCTACTTATGAGAGCTTTCGATCCGAAAAGATGAAAAACCTTTTATGAGAGGCATTAATAGTATTCAACTACTACATGATGGAAGTCGATGGTGGATTTTAAACGTATTTTGGCAAGGTGAAACTCCTAAGCAACCGATTCCTAAGAAATATATTGACTAATAACTTGTATGAGAAAATTACAGTTAAACACTTCTTACAAATACCATTTCATCATTGGATTCCTAATTGGTCTTTGGTTGGTCGTTTTTTTGGTTTTAATTGCGCCTTTTGATGCCGCTGAACTTTCTTTTGCTATTCGCTTACAAATTTTACCCTTATACGGTTTGATTTCATTTATCTCATACATCATACTCATTCCATTACAGAATCTGGTTTTTGAGAAAATGAAAAAATGGAATTTAATCTCAGAAATTCTATTCATCATTGTTTTTAATACCATTAGTTTTTTCGGAAGTTACGCTTACTATAAATCATCTATTATCAATGGGAATTATAGCTTTACAAAATTTACTCTTGAAGTTTACCTCCCTATTTTAGTCATTCTTTTAAGTGTCATCGTTTTTGCACGCTGGTTTTTAAATAACAAAATTCCAAAAAACAGCATTCAAAAACTTATTTTGACTGGGGAAAACAAATTAGACATCCTACAAATAAACCCATCCGATTTAATTTGTATTTCTAGTGCAGATAATTATGTTGAAGTGAATTATTTGAAAAAAGGAAAGTTACATAAAAAATTATTACGGAATACTTTGAAAAACATTTCAAATCAGGAACCCAATTTGATCAAAGTACATCGATCGCATTTTATAAATCCATCACATTTCAAAGAATGGAAGAATTCAAACACGTTAGTTTTGACAGAAACTGAGGTTCCAATTTCAAAAAATTATAAGCAAGCCTTAATAGACGTAAATCATTCGCCCCTAAAAGTCGATAGTTTATCCCAATCCTAATAAAATAAAGGCTTCTCTTGATTTTCAAATGTAGTTTTGATGAAAATATTATTTCAAAAAAACAAGTCATGCAAAAATCATTTTTAATTCTTTCCGCCTTTTTAATCAGCTTTACTAATGGATTTTCTCAGAGCAAAACTCAAGAAGCTCAATCTGTATTAGATGATCTTATTACTAGAAATATTACAGCAGGTGCCGTTGCTGGATATTCTGTAGATGGGAAAATCATTTGGAAGTCAGCTGTAGGATATGCTGATAAAAAAAACAATACGCAGTTTACTACAAATACAATTACAAGAATAGCGTCTATCACAAAATTATTTACAGCCATTGGCGTCATGCAATTAGTAGAACAAAATCTTGTAAACATAGATGAGCCAATCCAAAAATATGTTCCAAGTTTCCCTAAAAAGAAAAAGAGGACAATTACTGTAAGACATCTACTTGAACATACTTCAGGAATTGATGGCTACAAAAACAATAAAGAAAGAGAATCAAAAAAAGAATACCCAAAAATGACTGATGCTATGGATGTGTTCAAAAAAAGGAAATTAAAATTCAAGCCTGGAACAGCTTATAGCTACACAACTTATGGATATGTAGTTTTAGGTGTTTTAATTGAAAATGTTACTGGAAAAACATATGAAGCATATATTCAGGAAAATGTTCTGGACAAAGCAGGGATGAAAAACACCAAAGTAGAGAAATTTGGAGTTCCTGTAAAAAATAAATCTTCCTTATACAGCAAAAGAAAAGGAGGAATTAAAGAAATGGCTACAAATAATTTAAGTAATAGAATTCCAGCTGGTGGCTACTATAGTACTGTTGATGATTTACTAGCTTTTGGTAATGCCGTTATTAACCACAAATTGATTCAAGAAAACACATTAACATTAATGACTCAAAATAATGGACTGAAAAAAGAAGGAAATCCACATGCAATTGGTTGGTTCATGTATGGAGGAAAACAAAATCCTTCTGGAGCAATCGGGCATAGTGGCGGACAGACTGGGGTTTCCGCTCAAATTGTCATCATTCCTAGTACAAAAACAGTATCAGTTGCATTAGCAAATACATCAAGAGTATGGGGAGACATATTCGGAGTTTGCGCCAAACTCATAGGGGTTTCAAAGAGAAACGAATAAACCACTTTCATTTTCTATATAAAATAATTTAGTTTCAATAGCCCTCTCAACTTTTTATGTAAGTTTGCGCCATGGTACAAGAGATTCAACTCCGCACAAATCTTATTGAAGAAAGAAAAGAAGGGATTCTACTTCGCAAAGCTGCTCGTCAATTAAAAATTGATGCCAAAGAAATTACCGGAGTTAAAGTTCTTAGAAAATCTATTGATGCTCGTAAAAAAGAAACGTTCTTTAATTATAAAGTAGCCGTTTACATCAATGAATCTGTTCCTGAAAAATCAGATTACACCTTTGATTACAAAGATGTTTCTAATGCCAAAGAAATTCACATTGTAGGTTTTGGCCCCGCTGGAATGTATGCCGCATTGAGATGTATCGAATTAGGATATAAACCTGTTGTTTTAGAACGAGGTAAAAATGTTCAAGATCGTAGACGAGATTTAAAAGCCATCAATCAAGATCATTTTGTGAATGAAGATTCTAACTATTGCTTTGGAGAAGGTGGAGCTGGAACCTATTCTGATGGGAAGCTCTACACCCGAAGTTTAAAGCGTGGCGATGTACGACGTATTTTTGAAAACTTGGTTTTTCATGGAGCAACTGAACAAATCTTAATCGATGCGCATCCGCATATAGGAACCAACAAGCTTCCAAAGATCATTCAAAACATTCGAGAAGCGATCTTAAAATATGGAGGAGAAATACATTTTGAAACTCGTGTCACCGATTTCATTATTAAAAACAACAAACTACAAGCACTACAACTTCAGAACGGAAATGAAATGGCTGTGAACTCAGTCATTTTAGCCACTGGTCATTCTGCTCGAGATATTTATGAATTATTACATAAAAAAGAGATTGCCTTAAAAGCAAAATCTTTTGCCATGGGAGTTCGTGTAGAACACCCTCAAGAAATCATTGATAGCATTCAATACAGTTGTGAAGGGGAACGTGATGAATTATTACCAGCCGCTGCGTATAGCTTGGTGCATCAAGTAAATAACAGAGGGGTTTATTCTTTCTGTATGTGTCCTGGCGGATTTATTGTTCCTGCGGCAACTGCCAATGGTGAAGTCGTTGTAAATGGAATGTCGCCATCTCGTCGTAACAATCGTTTTGCGAATTCAGGGATTGTCGTTGAAATCAATATTGACAAAGACCTTCCTAAATACGATCAATTCGGACCGTTAAAAGGATTAGAATATCAGAAAAACTTAGAGCGATTGGCATTTACTGCTGGAGGAAGAAGTCAAGTTGCTCCTGCTCAACGTTTGGTTGATTTTGTTAACGGAAAACTTTCTACTGATTTAAACGACACATCGTATCAACCTGGATTGAACTCTGCTCCTATGCATTCCTTATTACCGAAACTAATTGGTAGCCGTTTACGCAAAGGGTTTGCTGCTTTCGGAAGAAAAATGCATGGGTATTATACCAATGAAGCTAATATTGTGGGTGTAGAATCTAGAACTTCCTCCCCAGTAAACATTCCAAGAAAAGAAAGCTTAGAGCATCCAGAAATCGAAGGACTTTTCCCATGTGGTGAAGGCGGTGGTTATGCTGGTGGAATTATCTCTGCCGCTATGGATGGGGAACGTTGCGCTGAGGCAGCGATTTCTAATCTATAAGTAAATTCAAAAAAATATTCTCAACAAAAAATGTACATTTGCCCCATGCGGATTGACATTATTACAGTAGCACCAGGATTATTAGAAAGTCCATTTAATCACTCCATTATTCAAAGAGCAAAGAATAAAGGATTGATAGACATTCATATCCATGATTTAAGAGATTTTGGACTAGGAAACTACAGACAGATTGATGATACTCAGTTTGGTGGTGGAGCAGGAATGGTTTTGATGATAGAACCCATTTCTAAATGTATTGATGCATTGCTAGCAGAAAGAAATTATGATGAAATCATCTACATGACTCCAGATGCGAAGACATTGAATCAATCAACCTCAAATACACTTTCTTTACAAGAAAACATTTTAATCTTAACCGGGCATTATAAGGGTGTAGATCAGCGAGTTCGTGACAAATACATGACCAAAGAAATATCTATTGGCGACTATGTGTTAACTGGTGGAGAGCTGGCAGCAGCTGTTTTGGTAGATAGTGTTGTTCGTTTAATTCCTGGTGTGATTGGTGATGAAACATCAGCACTGACCGATTCTTTTCAAGACAATTTATTATCGCCTCCAGTATATACAAGACCTTCTAATTATGAAGGAATGAAAGTTCCTGAAATTCTATTATCAGGAAATTTTCCTAAAATTGAAGAATGGAGATCAGATAAAGCATATGAACGTACACAACAAATAAGACCTGATTTGTTAGATGAGTAATTTGAAAAATATTTTAAAAAAGCACCCAGCACTAAGCTGGGTTTTAGGATTTCAAATTTTTAGATTTGCTTTATTACCATTTATGGGGCTAATGCCTCAAGATGCATACTATTATATGTATGGTCAGAACTTATCTCTTTCATATTTCGATCATCCTGGAATGATTGGGTACATTTTAAGAATCTTTACCGATGTATTCGGTCAGTCTATCTTTGTGATTAAGTTCGCAGACTTTACCATTACCTCGTTGACCATTTTCAGTTTTTACAAACTTGTTTCACTTTTCCTTTCCAAAGAGCGATTGTGGCGAAGCATGATTTTAATAATCTCTACTATTTTTATTTCAATCTTATCTTTCAATTCTACACCTGATGTTCCTTTGTTATTGTTCTGGACATTGAGCTTGATTTGCTTATACAAAGCAATTTTTGAAGAGAAGAAATGGTTCTGGATTCTTGGAGGGATTGCTATGGGGTTGGCATTCGACAGTAAATATACTGCATTGTTATTGCAGATTGGACTGATTGCTTTCCTATTATTCTCTAATAAATACAGAAAATTATTCTTATCGCCATGGCTTTGGATATGTTTAATTATTTCTGCCTTAGTAACGTTTCCTGTATGGTGGTGGAACTATCAAAATGAGTTTGCTTCTTTTGCTTTTCAATCGTCAGATAGAACAAGTTCCATTAGTAAATTTGAAATAAATCCTAAATGGTTTTTTGGGGCTATTGGTCACCAGTTATTTTTATTATTACCCATTCTATTTAGCATCTTCATTGTGTTTACATTCAAACACATCAAAAAAGCGCTTTTAAAATTTAAGCTACCTTCCCAAAAGACACTGTTTTTACTAGCATTCTTTATCCCAACCTTTGTCGGCTTCTTTTTATTAACCCCTATTTATTGGGTAAAATTGAATTGGATGATGCCATCCTACATTACTGGAATTATTATCGCAGGAATGTATGTCAGTAAAAAACTATTAAAAGCTCAAATTATTATCTCCATTGTTTTTCATATCGCAATAGCACTTCAGGTACTTTTCTTTTTGGCCCCTATAAAGAGCGATGATACTTGGGTTGGCTGGAACGAATTATCGAAGGAAGTCTTAAAATTACAAGAAACGCATCCAAATACTTTTGTATTCGCTATGGATGGTTATAAAACTTCTGCTGAACTTCGATTTTTCTTAGATCAGAAAGTATATGCTCAAAACATTATTGGAGAGAATGCTTTGCATTTTAGTTATCTGAATGATGATTTAACATCTTTAGAAGGTAAGGATGCTATTTTTATTGATTCAGACAAGCGTTTTAAAAATGACAAAAAAAATGGCATTATAGACCCTAACCTTACAGCTAACTTCAACGCTATAAAAGAATTAGATCCTATCATTATTAATCCTGGAACTGCAAAAGCTAGAAAGTTCTGGGTTTTCTACTGCACTAAGTATCAACCAAAAAAATAATTAGAATAGGTTTTATTAACTAAAATTAATTACTAAATTTGCACTCGCTAAAATTAACCTCTGACGAGAATCGTGAATGTTGGTTTTACCAGAACCATTAAAATTAAAAAAATGGAATCTTTAATAAAATTTGTTCAAGACGAATTTGTAACAAAAAACGAAAACCCTGAATTTTCAGCAGGAGATACGATCACTGTATTCTACGAAATTAGAGAAGGAGACAAAGTACGTACTCAGTTCTTTAGAGGTGTAGTTATCCAAAAAAGAGGAGCTGGACTTTCTGAAACTTTTACAATCAGAAAAATGTCAGGTACTGTTGGAGTAGAAAGAATATTTCCAGTAAACTTACCATCTATCCAAAAAATAGAGATCAACAAGAAAGGTCAAGTACGTAGAGCCCGTATTTACTACTTTAGAAGTCTTACTGGTAAGAAAGCTAGAATCAAGGAGAAAAGACATTAATCGCTTTCTTCTTATAAAGTATAAAAAAGGGTTCTAATTAATTTGGAACCCTTTTTTAATTAACAAATGTTAATAACCACTGTTAGTACAGTGTTGATTATTAAATACTTAAAAAGTTTGTACAATTGAATTTGAGTTCTATATTTGAATCGTAGTTGTAAGGAAAACTAGAAAGTGATTCGAAAGAAGAACAGAAAGGCAACCAAGCAATTAATAAAGTAACGTTCTTTATTTTTGAGTTTCAACAAATTGATCAGTCCAAGTTCGAGTTTCCTCAAACGAAGACAGAAGGAGGCGTAAGACTATGCAAATAGGCAAACAAGACCATTTATAGATAGTTATTTGACTGTATATAGATTCAAAGAGACTCAATAGAAATTCCGATAAGTCGAACCTAGGATAAAACCAAAGTAAGATGGAATTTCACTCTGAGGTAGACAAAGAAACAGTTTCTTTGTTTGAAAGAAACACAGGGATTATCTCTGTTTGATTGTGTAGCAATACAGATCATTGTTAAAAAGCTATCTCAAAGAAGCCATATCACTCAAGAAATTGAATGATATGGCTTTTATTTTTGTCTTTTTTAAAGATTTCTCATTTCCATAACAAACAAAATACATTTAAGAATAATTTAAACGATATTACTTCGTAAAATAGCCCTAGAATTCTTAAATTCGCACTTGCTTTTCGAGCAAACTTTATTACATTAAATCTAAGCCTAATTAGGCTTTATAGAAAACACTATTATGACGCAAAAAGCTAAAATTATTTACACGATTACAGATGAGGCACCAGCCTTAGCAACTCGTTCTTTCTTACCAATCATTAAAGCATTCACGAATTCTTCTAATATTGACATTCAAACGAAAGATATTTCTTTAGCTGGTAGAATTTTAGCGAACTTTTCTGACATGCTTCCTGAAGGGCAACGTGTTGAAGATGCGCTTGCTCAATTAGGTGAATTGGCAAAAAAACCAGAAGCTAATATCATAAAGCTACCAAATATTAGTGCTTCAGTTCCTCAATTGGTTGCTGCTATAAAAGAATTGCAAGCTTTAGGGTTTGAACTACCTGACTATCCTGAATCAATAAATACTGAAGAAGACAAAATAGTCTTAGCAAAATATAATAAAGTAAAAGGGTCTGCTGTGAATCCTGTATTGCGGGAAGGAAATTCAGACAGAAGAGCACCAAAGGCAGTAAAAAATTATGCAAAGAAGAACCCACACTCAATGGGAACTTGGGATTCAAATTCAAAATCTCATGTCTCAACAATGTCTGCGGGTGATTTTGCGCACAACGAAAAATCAGTAACTCTTAACGAAGCTACGAATGTTTCTATCGTACATACAGATACCAATGGTACTAAAACAAGTTTAAAAGAAAACATTTCTTTATTAGACAAAGAAATTATCGATGCTACTGTAATGAATAAAAAAGCGTTGATCCAGTTTTTAGAAGCTCAGGTTGCTGATGCTAAAGAGAATAACATCTTATTCTCTTTGCATATGAAAGCAACTATGATGAAAGTTTCTGACCCAATTATTTTTGGACATGCTGTAAAAGTTTTCTTCAAAGATTTATTTGCTAAGCATGGAGAAACCCTTACATCAATTGGTGTTGACGTAAACAATGGATTTGGAAATTTACTACGTAACCTTAGTGAGTTGTCTGACGAAAAAAGAAATGAAATTGAATCAGATATTGCTTCTATTTATGAAAGTAACCCTGATCTAGCAATGGTAGATTCAGACAAAGGAATTACCAATCTTCATGTTCCTTCCGATGTTATTATTGATGCATCTATGCCAGCAATGATTAGAACTTCTGGTCAGATGTGGAACAAAGAAGGAAAACAACAAGACACCAAAGCTGTCATTCCAGACAGCTCTTATGCAAGTATTTATCAAGCTACTATTGATTTCTGTAAAAAGCATGGAGCCTTTGATCCAACAACCATGGGAACAGTTCCTAATGTTGGTTTGATGGCACAAAAAGCTGAAGAGTATGGTTCTCACGACAAGACGTTTGAAATGTCTAGTGCTGGAGTTGTACAAGTTGTAAATGCTAATAATGAAGTTTTAATAGAGCATACTGTTGAAGAAGGAGATATTTGGAGAATGTGTCAAGTTAAAGACGCACCTATTCAGGATTGGGTGAAATTAGCCGTAAATAGAGCTAGAGCAACAAATACACCAACTGTTTTTTGGTTGGATACGAATAGAGCTCATGATGCAGAGATTATCAAAAAAGTAAATCAATACTTACCTAACCACGATACTTCTGGATTAGACATTCGAATTTTAGCACCTTTTGAGGCTACACTATTTAGTTTGGAAAGAATTAAAGATGGTAAAGACACCATCTCTGTAACTGGAAATGTGTTGAGAGATTATTTAACAGACCTCTTCCCTATCTTAGAATTGGGAACTTCAGCAAAAATGCTTTCTATCGTTCCGTTAATGAACGGAGGAGGATTGTTTGAAACTGGAGCTGGGGGATCTGCTCCTAAGCACGTTCAACAATTTGTATCAGAAAACCATTTACGTTGGGATTCTTTAGGAGAATTTTTAGCATTGGCCGTTTCTTTAGAGCACTTAGGGGACACAAATAACAATCCAAAAGCGAAGGTATTAGCTGAAACTTTAGATGAGGCAACAGATAAATTCTTAGATAATAAAAAATCACCTTCTAGAAAAGCAGGTGAATTAGATAATAGAGGTAGTCATTTTTACCTAGCATTGTATTGGGCGCAAGCACTTGCAAATCAAGATCAAGATCAAGATTTAAAGAATCAATTTTCAAACATTGCAAGTCAATTAGGAGATAATGAACAAATCATTGTTAACGAATTGAATTCCATCCAAGGAAATGCAGTTGAGATTGGAGGATATTATCAACCAGATAATGGTTTAACTAGCGATGCTATGAGACCAAGTAAAACATTGAATGAATTATTAAATTCAATCTAATTTTAAACAAAAAAGAATAGCAGGCAATCGCCTGCTTTTTTTATGTATTAATGTTTACTTTTGAGTATGAGTTTTACCAAAACTACTGAGCAAGATTCAAATTATGATCATTTAGAAAACATGAGTGTTTCTGAATTGATTACTAATATGAATCGAGAAGACAAAACAGTTGCCTTTGCAGTAGAAAAAAGTATTCCTCAGGTGGAGAAACTTGTAGAACAAATCATTCTTAAACTAAAAAAAGGAGGTCGATTGTTCTATATTGGTGCTGGAACTAGTGGTCGACTTGGCATCTTAGATGCTTCAGAATGCCCTCCTACTTTTGGTGTTTCTCAGAATGTTGTTCTTGGATTGATTGCTGGTGGTGATTCTGCCATTCGTAATTCTGTAGAACATGCAGAAGATTCAACAAGTCAAGGGTGGACAGATTTGCAAGCAAAAAGTATTTCAGAAAAAGACATTGTTGTTGGTATTGCTGCTTCTGGAACAACGCCTTATGTTATTTCAACTTTAGATAGCTGTAATAATCATAATATTGTAACAGGATGTATTACCTGCAATAAAAATTCGCCATTAAGTACTACTGCAAAATTCCCTATTGAAGTTGTTGTAGGTCCAGAGTTTGTTACTGGAAGTTCTAGAATGAAAGCTGGAACTGCTCAGAAAATGGTTTTAAATATGCTTTCTACTGCTACCATGATTCGGTTAGGTAAAGTAAAAGGAAACAAGATGGTCGACATGCAATTATCTAATGATAAATTAGTCGACAGAGGTATTAGAATGTTATCTAAAGAGTTGAATATCGACACTGAAGAAGCATCTATTTTATTAGACAAATACGGAAGTGTCCGTAAAGTAATTCAGAATTATAAATAATGGCAAATACAGACCTTTTAGGAAAAGGATTCAAACGATTGTTAATTCTTTTACTCCTATTTATCGCTTCACCAATTTTTTTAAGTATTTCTTTTAAAGCACTTAGAATTTACAAAAAAGGAACTCCTTATTTCTTTAGTTTAGTAAGTATTGTTCTTTGTTCAATACTTATACTTTATACCGTGTATTTTGCATTCAAAACATTTCGAATTATTTTGGATTCTCTTTTTTCAGAAAAATAGTGATCAAAAACAAATTTCATAAACTGTTTCATTGGGAACATTGGCCTTTGCTAATGTTTTACATTCCTAACATCCCTTACGCTTTCCTTCATGGAATAAAAATTAGAAACTTTGTTTTCTATACGGTTGTAAACCCAGGGATAAAAGACTCAGGGATTGGTTCAGAATCTAAGTATGAAACATTAAACTTACTTCCTAAAAAGTACTTGCCAAAATCTGTTTTTCATGATCAGGACCAAGATATTGAATTAACAATACAAAGAATTAAAGAGGAAGGTATTCCATATCCAATGATTGTAAAACCTGACCAGGGTTTCAGAGGTCTCTTAGTCAAAAAAGTTCAAGATGAGAATCAATTAAAAGCTTATTTGGAGAAATACCCCGTTGCAATTGTTATTCAAGAATTTCTAGCACACGAACATGAATGTGGTATTTTCTATTACAGACACCCAAATGAAGAGTTAGGCAAAGTGACTTCCATTACTTTAAAAGAATTTTTAACGGTAAAGGGAGATGGGGTTTCCACATTAAAAGAGCTAGTAATTAATGATGAAAGAGCTTTTTTATATTTTAATTTACTAAAAGATAATTCATTGTTAAAATGGGAAACTGTATTAAAGAAAGGGGAGTATAAAAAATTGTCTGATATCGGGAACCACTCTAAAGGAACCAAGTTTATCAACGGAAATCATTTAATTAATAAAAAGTTAGAAGCTTCTTTTGATACATTAAATCATCAAGCAAAAGGGTGGTACTATGGTAGATTGGATATAAAATATAACACCCTAGAAGACTTGAATAACGGGAACTTTAAGGTCCTCGAACTAAATGGTATTCTAGCAGAACCCACGCATATCTATGATGCCAGTAAGATGACCTATCTAAAAGCATTAAAGACCATTAGAGTACATTGGAAACAGTTATATCGAATAGCATATTACAACAACAAACACCAAGGAGTTGCTTTTAGAAAAACCATTCCTTTCGTTAAAGATATGATTGTCTTAAAGAGATATACAAATCGTTTAAAGAGGTTGTCAAAGAAGTAGCATTAATTTCTTACTCTTTCCCTTCGCTTATTAACTTTATTCTACCTTAGTTTAAAAAGCTCATATTATCTTCATTTCCATTTAATAAAACTGCTTAAAAAACCTTGGTTTATTTTTTTGGCACGCTCTTTGAAAACCACTTATCAAATGCGGAGGCCGAAAAGCAAAAGAGTAGGCAAAACCCTTAAAACCATAAATTATGAAAAAAGGTTTACTATTATTATTTGGAATGTTCATGATGGTTTCTCTTGTTGAAGCCAAAGATGGCGTACATCCAACAGAAAGAATTGGGGTTGAATATCGTTATAATGAAGCTGTTTCTTTTATTGAAAGAGGAGTGCGTTTTCATGTTTTCTTAAATGGTGATTTCGATTTTGATTCAAGGTACGTGAGGACAAGAAGAAATTCTAGAATACGAATCAAAAGAGATTACAGAGGTCGAATTAGAAGAGTTGGAAATATAACTATTAGCTACAATAGCAGAGGTGATGTAAGAAGAGTTGGATCTATATACATGAGATACAACAGAGGATTATTAACAAATGTTGGGCAATTAGGTATCGATTATGATAGATGGGGAGATCCAGTTTTCTATGGACAAGTAAGATACAATGATTACTATTATAACAGTGCTAACTATTATAACCCAGGGTTTTCTGTAGGGTTTAATTTAAACCTAGGAGCCATCTGTGTATATAATGATCCTTACTTCTATAGAAATGAATTTAGAACGAACTATAGACAAATTAGAGAAGATGATAACTTCTATTACTATAGAGCAAATAAAAACGCAAAGACTTCTAGAAACAAAATCTTAAAAAGAAGAAAACCAGCGAGAAGAACAGCAACTCAAAGTAATAGCGTACGAAAAAGAGTTGGAACAAATACGAGAGTTCAACAAAAGAGAAGAAGTTATACAACTCCTACTACTAAAGTTAAAAAGAGAACTCAAGTTAACAGAAGAGTTACTAATAACAAAAGAACTCAAGTAAAAAAACAAGTACAGATTAGAAAAAGAGTACAACCTAAAAAAAGAGTTACAACAAAGAGAACTGTTGTTAAAAAGAAAAGAGTCCCTGCAAAAAAGAAAGTTGTGAAATCAAGAAAAAGAAGATCTTAAAAAGAAAAGACCGCCAATTGGCGGTCTTTTTTGTTATCTAATTAGTTTCTTATACTTTATTCGTTTCGGCATCAAATCTCCACCCAAACGTTTCTTCTTATTTTCTTCGTAATCCGAAAAAGATCCTTCAAAGAAATACACTTGACTATCTCCTTCAAATGCTAAGATGTGTGTACAAATTCTGTCTAAGAACCATCTATCGTGACTAATTACTACAGCACATCCTGCAAAATTCTCTAGTCCTTCTTCTAAAGCTCTTAAGGTATTTACATCTAAATCATTGGTTGGCTCATCTAATAGCAATACGTTTCCTTCTTCTTTCAACGTCATTGCTAAGTGCAATCGGTTACGTTCTCCACCAGACAATGTGCTTACTTTTTTATTCTGCTCACTTCCTGAGAAGTTAAAGCGACTTAAATAAGCTCTTGAGTTTACCTGCTTTCCTCCCATCATGACCAAATCCTGTCCGTCAGAAAAGTTTTCCCAAATAGATTTATCCGCATCAATATTAGAATGCGCTTGGTCTACATAAGCAATCTTAGCAGTCTCTCCTACTTTAAAACTTCCTTTGTCGGAAGTTTCTTCACCCATAATCATTCTAAAAATAGTTGTTTTACCAGCTCCATTGGGTCCAATAATTCCAACAATTCCTGCTTGAGGCAAATTAAACTCTAAATTCTCGTACAACAACTTATCATCATAAGCCTTAGAAACCCCCGTAGCTTCAATTACATTGGTTCCCAAACGTGGTCCGTTAGGAATAAAGATCTCTAACTTTTCTTCTTGTTGCTTTTGATCTTGGCTCATCAAACGTTCATAACTCTTTAAACGAGCTTTCTGTTTTGTTT
The DNA here is from genome assembly GCA_049115595.1 of Flavobacteriaceae bacterium. Classification (GTDB taxonomy): domain Bacteria; phylum Bacteroidota; class Bacteroidia; order Flavobacteriales; family Flavobacteriaceae; genus Polaribacter. Next base: position 157,046 of record JAGDZS010000002.1, on the reverse strand, counting down.
GCCTTCCTTTTGCTCCTTGACGTACCCATTCTAATTCTCTCTCTAGAGTCTTCTGACGTTTAGAAGCTGTATTACTTTCTTGTGCTAATCTCTTCGATTTCTGATCTAACCAAGACGAATAATTTCCTTTCCAAGGAATTCCTTCACCTCTATCTAATTCTAAAATCCAACCAGCAACATTGTCTAAGAAATATCTATCATGCGTTACAGCGATTACGGTTCCTTTGTATTGCGCTAAATGATGCTCTAACCAATGTACAGATTCGGCATCCAAGTGGTTTGTTGGCTCATCTAAAAGTAAAATTTCTGGTTCTTGCAATAACAATCTACACAAGGCTACTCTTCTTTTTTCACCCCCAGAAAGTACTCCAATCTTTTTGTCAGAATCAGGAGTTCTTAATGCGTCCATTGCGATTTCTAACTTGGTATCTAACTCCCAAGCATTCGAAGCATCTATTTTATCTTGAAGTTCTGCTTGTTGCGCCATCAATTTATCCATCTTATCTGCATCAGAATACACCTCTTCCAAACCAAACATATCATTGATTTTGTTGTATTCATCTAAGATTGCAACTGTTTCAGCAACACCTTCTTTCACAACCTCAATTACTGTTTTTTCTGGATCTAACTGTGGCTCTTGCTCTAGATACCCAACATTATACCCTGGGGAAAAAGTAACATCTCCTTGAAAGTTCTTTTCTACTCCTGCAATAATTTTCAACAAGGTGGATTTACCCGATCCGTTAAGACCTAGAATTCCAATTTTAGCTCCATAAAAGAAACTTAAATAAATATCTTTTAAGACTTGCTTGTTCGTACTTTGATAGGTTTTACTCACTCCAGACATGGAGAAAATCACCTTTTTATCATCTGACATTCAGTAATATTTTTAAAATTGTACTATGTATATTTTTTGAGAGTGTCTATTTACACTCTTCCTTTTAATGCATTAAAAACCCATGCAATAGCAAAGAATCCAAACCCAACGGCACCAAATCCCCAACCCGCTACTTCATTATAACGAAATGCTCCTAAAGCAATCAACCCACATCCAACAACAATCATAATAATTGTTGCCCATGCTAAAACTCCATTTTTATTCATACTTGGTTTATTAAAAAATGAACAACAAATATCGCTTTTTTTTTGACATCTTAGATACGTTTATCCGTACTTAAAGGTAAAAAATAGGTAGATTAATAAATGTATCTTACTTTTTGAAAAAGTGAATCACATCATTCTTGTAGCTAGCTCCAATGGGAATTTCTTTTGTTCCTATTTCTACATCTAAAGAAGTAAAGGCAGATACTTTTGTAGTATTGACAATAAATGACCTGTGAATTCTTAAAAATTGACTCGGGAGCTTATTAATAAAATTACCTATAGAATCTTTGGTAACAACATTTTTATCTGCTAAATGTATTCGTACATAATCTTTAATACTTTCGACATAGCTTATTTCATCGAAAGAGATTTTAATAAACTTTTTATTAGAATTTACATAGATATGATCATTCTTAATTTCTTGCTCTATTGGAAACTCTGTTACAGTTGATATCTGTGCTAGGTTTTTATATTTGTTTATTGCCTTAAAAATTCTCGTAAAAGAAATAGGCTTTAAAAGGTAATCTACTACATCTATATCTAATTCATAGCTTGCTACTGCATAGTTTCTATAAGCAGTTGTGAAAATTACTTTAGGAGGATCATCAACAGCTTTAATTAAATCAATTCCTGTTAATAGAGGCATCTCAATATCTAAAAAAAGTAAATCGATCTTCTCTTCTTTGATATAATTAAATGCTTTTAACGAGTCCCGAAAAACAGCAACAATTGTAATCTCTGGAACTTTCATTAAATGAGTTTCCAAAACCTCAATTGCTAAAGGTTCATCATCAATAATTACGCATCTAATTGACATACTGATTAATTCAAATTGATTGTTAATTGCACTTTATAAAAGTCCGCTTCATTTTCTACAACAAGGGTGTATTTTTCTGGATAATTTAATTCCAACTGCCTTTGAAGGTTTGTGATTCCAATTCCTCCACGTATATTTTCCTTATCATCAGTGATAAGGCTCGATTTCTTATTATAAATTTCAAAAATAAGTTTTTCACTTATTGCTTTTATATCAATTTTTATTACTGGATTTTCTATCCCCTTTGCTCCATGTTTAAAAGCATTCTCTACAAAAGGCAGTAAAATTAACGGAGCTATCATAGTATTCATATTATCTACCTTATAATCAAATCTTAGGTCTAATGAATCTCCATACCTCAATTTTTCCAATTCTGTAAACCCTTGTATCAACTCTAGTTCTTTCTCAATAGGGATTTCAGATTGATTGCTTTGATACAAAATAAAATCTAACATTTCCGATAATTTCAATACCACCTCGGGCGCCAAATCTGACTTTGCTAAAGTTAATGCATATAAGTTATTGAGTGTATTAAACAAAAAATGAGGTTGAACTTGAGCCCGTAAAAATTTTAGCTCATTGGTTGCTTTTTCTTTTTTTAAAATTTCGATATGCTGTTGTTCTTCTGCTCTTTTTCTAATATTACGAATGATCAATAATATAAAAGCTACTGTGTATACAGAAGGGAAATAAACACTAAATAGAAAAGAAGTATCTGATATGATTTCTAAAATCGTTTCTTGTACAAATTCTTCTCTAAAAAAAGGTTCTGCAATATGAACCATACAAAACCGAGCAAACGCAGAAAAAAAGTATCCAGTAATAATTAGAGAAATAAAGAAAGTAACATATCTCTTCTTTAGAGAAAGCTTAGGGATTTGGAAGTAAATCAAAATATACGAAGCCATTAATTGACTGGGTAAAAGAGCTAAATACTTAATCAACTCTTGGATAAGTTTTCCTGAATTCAAACTAGCCATCGTAATGGAAAACAGTAAATAAATGATCCAAAAAACAATGTGTAACAACAATGTATTCTGTAAAATAGAATCAATAAATGTTTTGTTTGTTTTCATATAGGGTTAAAAGTAGCTAATATTTTAGTGAAGCATTCAGAAAATATCTAAATACAGTTTTACTACCTATAAAAAATGGATTCCTCATGATGAACAAAATAACCGTAACAAATCGGTTTTTATCATGAGGTAGTCATCATACTTCTATTTATTTACTTTCATATACATCTTCCTCATACTTTTGAAGTGAAATCAAAAATGAACGCCTACTTGGCATATAAATAATCTTAAAAAATAAAATTATGATACGTTTTTTTCTAATAACCGCTTTGCTTTTGACTAGTATCGCATTGAAAGCTCAAACTTGTCAAGATTTGCTCATTGCAGTGAGTGAAGACAATATATCTAAAGTAAAAACACTACTAAAAACTGTAAACCCTAATTGTTCATACAATGGTCATTTGCAACCTAGAACTCCTTTAGGAATGGCAGCAAGAAACGGAAATTTAATCATAGGTAAACTATTGGTGGAAGCTGGTGCAAGAATTTCATACCGCTATAGTAGTGATGCAAGTGCTTTGATGATTGCTGCTCGAAAAGGAGATTATAATTTTGCAAAATTCTTAGTCGATAAAAAAGCTAATGTCAATAAGAAAATCTCAGGAGATGGAACTCCTCTGATTGCTGCTGCTCGAGGTAATAATCCTAAAATTGTAAAGCTTTTGTTAGAACGTGGAGCCAATCCCAATATAACAGTTCGTGGAGATGGAAGTCCTTTGATTTCTGCGGTTCGTAAAAATAATCCAGAGATTGTAAAACTATTATTAGAAAGCAAAGCCAATCCTAATACTAAAGTTCGTGGAGATGGGAGCCCAATGATTAGTGTAGGTAGAAGTGGAAATGCAGAAATTTTAAGATTGTTAATTTCTCATGGTGGCAATATTGATGAAGAAACTATTGGTGACGGAACAGCTTTGATTAGAGCATCTGCTCGTGGGAATTTAGGGATGGTAGAAGTTATGATAGAAATGGGAGCTAATGTAAACAAAGAGAGTGATGGTGATGGAAATCCATTGATTATGGCGGCAAAACATGGACACTTAGACGTTGTAAAGCTATTGATAAAAAAAGGAGCAGAGATCAATGCACATGTAGTAGGTGATGAAACTCCTTTGATTGGAGCTTCTTGGAGCGGTCATTTAGACGTGGTTAAGTACTTAGTTGAGAATGGCGCTGATGTAAATAAAACTGTACGAGATAGTTATTCTATAATTTCTGAAAAAAGAAATGCTTTAAAAATGGCAAAACGTGGAAAACATCAAGACGTTGTAGCCTACCTTATAAGTAAAGGAGCAAAATAAATTATAATTACAGGGAAGCTGCTAGTCGGCTTCCTTGATCTATCGCTCTTTTAGCGTCTAGCTCAGCAGCAACATCAGCTCCTCCAATCACATGAACAATTTTACCTGCAGCAACTAAAGGTTCGTACAATTCTTTAAATGGTGTTTGACCTGCACAGATTACAATATTATCTACTTCCAAAACTTTTGCTTCTTCATTCTGGACATAATGCAATCCTTGATCATCAATTTTTGTGTATTGTACCTCATTAATAAATTGCACATTTTGTTTTTTCAAGTTTGCACGATGAATCCATCCAGTAGTCTTTCCTAATTTTCCACCAAATTTCCCTTTGCTTCTTTTGAACATAAACACTTCTCTCTTTCCTGGGTGTATTAATGGCTTTATACCAGCAATACCTCCTCTAGCTTCAATACTTTTATCAATCCCCCATTCCTCTAGCCACTTATCCAAATCTAAGGTGGTAGATTGTCCTTCATGTAATAAGTACTCAGAAACATCAAAACCAATTCCTCCAGCACCCATAACGGCAACTTTTTTCCCTACCGGTTTCTTGTACTTTAGAACATCTAAATAACTCAATACTTTTGCGTGCTCAATTCCTTCGATCTTTGGTGTTCTCGGTTTAATTCCAGTTGCTATAATGATTTCCTCAAAATCAGAATTTTGTAAATCTTCTACGGTTACTCTAGTATTCAATTTTACAGTAACGCCATGCAATTCTATTTGCTTGTTGAAATATCGAATGGTTTCATAAAACTCTTCTTTCCCTGGAATCTGTTTGGCTATATTAAACTGTCCTCCTATTTCTTTGTCAGCATCAAATAAAGTAACCTGATGCCCTCTTTGTGCTGAAATTGTTGCAGCTGCCATTCCAGCTGGTCCTGCTCCTACTACAGCTATTTTCTTTGAATTTTTAGCGGGATCGTAGTTGAATTCCGTTTCATGACATGCTCTCGGATTCACCAAACAGCTCGCTACTTTTTGTTGAAACACGTGATCTAAACAAGCCTGATTACAAGCAATACAGGTATTAATTTCATCTGATTTTTCTTGTTCTGCTTTGTTTACCCATTCTGGATCGGCTAAAAACGGACGTGCCATTGAAATCATATCGGCATCCCCTCTGGCTAAAACCTCTTCGGCAGTTTCAGGCATATTAATTCGATTCGAAGTAATTAAAGGAATAAAAACTTCTTCCTTCATTTTCTTCGTTACCCAAGTAAATGCTGCTCTTGGAACTGAAGTTGCAATGGTTGGTATTCTAGCTTCGTGCCAACCAATCCCTGTATTGATGATTGTAGCTCCTGCTTTTTCTATTTCTTTTCCTAGCATAACTACCTCTTCCCAAGTACTTCCTTTTTCTATTAAGTCTAGCATTGACAATCGATAAATAATAATAAAATCTTTACCAACAGCTTCTCGTACTGATTTGACTAATGTAATAGGCAATCGCATTCTGTTTGCATAAGAACCTCCCCATTCATCTGTTCTTTTATTGGTGTGTTCTGCAATAAACTGATTGATTAAATATCCTTCAGATCCCATAATCTCAACACCGTCATACCCTGCAACTTTAGATAGTTTAGCACAGTTTACAAAATCTCTGATCGTTCTATTGATTCCTGATTTGTTAAGTTTAAAAGGCTTGAATGGGTTTATTGGTGCTTTAATTTTTGAAGGTGCTACATTAAATGGATGATACCCATAACGTCCAGCATGTAATATTTGCATGCAAATCTTCCCTCCTTCATCGTGCACAGCTTTTGTAATCTTTTGATGATGTCTTGCGTGTTTTTTACTCGACATTCTTGCTGAAAATGGTCCAGTCCAACCTTGTACGTTAGGAGCAATTCCTCCGGTAACAATCAAACCTACACCTCCCTTTGCTCGTTCTGCATAATAAGTAGCAATTCTCTCCAACCCATTCTTCTCTTCCTCTAAGCCTGTATGCATAGATCCCATTAGAATTCTATTCTTTAATGTTGTAAATCCTAAATCTAAAGGCTCAAAAATGTGTGGGTACTTCATATTCAATTCGTTGATTAATTATTATGCATGCATAACACTTTTGCAAGATACGATTTTTTAGAAAACAACTCCCTTTAAAAAGAGTGTAAAAAAAATCGCCTAGAATTTACTTCTAGGCGATTGCATCAAAATATTGTTTTCTCTTTATTTCAGGATTAAATGTTGAATAAAGAACTCCATCATTCGATCTCTATTGACAGCAGTATGACCTTTGTCTGGACCCACTTGCACTTCGAAACTCTTTCCTGCTCTTTGCAACGCTTGAATTAACTGCAATGAATTCGCTGGATGAACATTGTTGTCATTCGTTCCATAGAAAATCATCAATTCTCCTTTTAAGTCACTCGCATAATTCATCAAACTAGAAGCATCGTATCCTTTTTTATTGTTCTCCAATAAATTCATGTAACGTTCAGTATATACATTGTCATAGTTTCTCCAATCGGTTACTGCTGAATTGGCTACGGCTGCATGATATACATCTGGGAATCTTAACAAGCTCATTCCTGCTACAGTTCCACCATACGAAGTTCCATACACACCTACTCTTGTTTTATCGAAATAAGGTCTATCATACAACGATCTAATTCCTGCTGCAAAATCATCCATCTCAACAATTCCTAAATTTCCATACAACTTGTCTAGCATTTTCTTTCCTCTACCACCTACATTTCTACCATCAATATTTACAATTAAGAAACCGAATTCAGTTAGTGTACTTGGGTATCTAAAAGACTCTCTAAATGCATTGGTTGCTGGCCCTCCATAATTGTCTAAGATTAATGGATATTTTTTTGAAGGATCAAAATCTGATGGGAAATGAATACTTCCATGCAATTCAGTAACTCCATCTGCGGATGTAAATGTAAATGTTTCTACTGTTTTAAATCCTAACTCATTAAATTTAGTCATGTCACTTTTAGCAACTTCTGCAAGTACCTTTCCTTTTGCATTCACAAGATTCATAAAAGGCGGAATTTTATGCGTTTGCGCCATATCTACAAAGTGTTTTCCTGTTGGCGACAAGATAACTCTGTGATTGTATGCTGGATTGGTTAAACGAACATCTTTTGTTCCGTTTAGTTTCACACTGTGTAATTGTAGTTTCATATGATTATCTCCACTACGTGCCATGTAATACAACACCCCTTTCTTTTCGTCTATTTTAACGATATAAGAAACTTCAAAATCATGATCAGTAATCTTATTGACTAAGGTTCCATCGTAATTATATAAGTAATAGTTTTTGTATCCATTTCTTTCAGAAGTCCAGATAAAATGTTTCTTATCTTTTAACGAATAAATTCCTGGAGAATTTTCTGTAAAACTTGCCAACCACTCTTCTCTAACAACTACTCTACTCTTTCCTGTTTCAGGATTCGCCGCTTTAAACTCCATAATGTCTTGCTTACGGTTTGTACTATGGTAAAGCAATTCTTTTCCATCTGGCGTCCATCCCATATCGTATAAATAGGTACCAATAGGACCATCGCTAAACGGTTTCCCATCACGAGTATCTAACTTGGTTGTTTTTTTAGTTTCTAAATCGTACACCAATAAGTCTACTGGTAAATTCTTAGCTCCTACTTTAGGATAGGCTTCAACTTCTAGCGAATCTTGAATTTTTGTCTGATGATAGATTACATAATACTTTTTAGCATCTTTCTCTTCAAATCTGTAAAAAGCTACTTTCTTACCATCTGGTGACCACCACATTGCTGTATTCTGACCTAATTCTTCTCCATATACCCAAGTAGCAATTCCATATTTTACTTGATTTTCATCATTACCATCATCGGTAATTGCAATCACACTAGAACCATCAGCATTACTAATGTACATGTTTCTATCTTTGGTAAAGGCTTTTAATGTTTTATCTGGCGACATTGCAGATGCATATTGTCTTCCACGTGCTGGTCTATTCCCTCTTCTAAACGGTTGTCTTTTTGGCCTTTTATATTCTTCAGATTTTACGACTTTCTTTTTGCGTACATCAAAGGTGTGTGTCTTTCCGTCTTCAACATAAGTAAACGTTTTACCGTCTTCGTTCCATACTACACTGGACGGGGCTCTTTTGATAGATCTGTATAATTGAGATCCCATTTTTCGATACTGTTCGTATCTTGGCATCTTTTTTAATTTGTCTTGTGCTGTACCTGAAGTAACAGACATCAAACAAAAGGATAAGAAAAACAATAAAATTGCTTTTTTCGAATGGCTAAAATTCATTTGAATTGGGTTATAAATTATTGAAGTAGTAAAGTTACTTTAAAATGGATTGTTTTTTTGTTAAAATCAATAAAAAAATCGCTTTGAAAATGATATTCTCAAAGCGATTATTCTACTATAATACTTACTAGGTTATTAATACAAATACCCCATTTTTCCTTGCTGGTAGTCACGCAAGGCTTCCATAATTTCAGTTTGTGTATTCATAACATAAGGCCCCCAAGAGGTTACTTTTTCATTGATAGGCTCTCCTGAGAGAATCAGTAAATTACTATCTGTTACAGCTTCAAATTGAATTGCATCTCCATCTTGCTGAAAGGTTGCCATTTGAACAGCTCCTTTCTTCAAATTATGTTCGCCATTTACAATGACTTCACCGTCTAGTAAATAAATCAAAGACTTATGAGTTTTTGGAATTTCTACATTCATCACTCCTTTTGGAGTTGCTTCTACTGTAAATACATTTACAGGGCTTTGTGTTTTAATCAATCCTTTGAATCCTTTTTGTTCGCCAGCAACAACTTTCAACTTCATAGTTTCATCTTCATTTTGTAGTACTGGTATATCTTCACTTTTCACATGTTGATATGCAGGTGGAATCATTTTGTCTTTTGCCGCTAGGTTTAACCACAGTTGAATCCCTTCTAATTCGCCTCCTTTTTGAACAAACTCTTTGGTAGGTCCTTCTGCATGAATAACACCTCTTCCTGCTGTAGTCCACTGAACATCTCCTGCTTTCACAACCATTTCATTTCCTAATGAATCTCTATGCAATTGCTCTCCTTTAAACAGTAAGGTAATGGGTTCAAAACCTCGATGTGGATGTGGACCTAAATCGAATGGGTTATTAAATTCGCTAATTGCATACGGACCATAATGGTGCAGCAACAAAAAAGGATCTACTTGTTCAATTCCGTCAGCTGGAATTGGTTGTCTTAATTTTATGGGTCCCATATTTACCAATGGACTCCCTACTAGGTTCTCTATTGATTTTAATTTATTTTCCATGGAAAATGTTTTTATAAATTTTTTTTATCTGATTTTGTCTAATAAACTACTCAATGTAGTCGCCTCTTCTTCTGTTAGATTGTCTAAGAAATCTAACTTTGTATTACTATCAATCTTTTGCAACAATTTTAATCCTCCTTCGCTAATGCTGATATAAACAACTCTTCTATCATGATCACATCGAATACGATCAATCAAGTCTTTGTCACATAATTTGTCCATTAATCGAGTAGCATTTGGAGCTCTATCGATCATTCGATCTTTAATTGTCTGTACTTTTATTGCTTCATTAGCACCTCGTAAGATTCTTAAAATATTGTACTGCTGAGGCGATATTCCATAAGGTCTGAAAAATTCATTTTCATGACTCTGAATCCAATTTGCTGTATACTTAATATTAATAAGCGCTTTGACCTTGTCGTTAGTGAATTTAGAATTGATGTCCTTAGAGATATCTCCCATAACTATCCTCTTAATTTTAAATCTTTCATGATTTTATTAAAATCATCAGAAGTCGGTGTTAAATGCACTTCATCATCTACAAACAATGTTGGAAATTTTAATTGACCACTATACAATTCTTTTGAATGTGATTTTGCTTCTTCGTCTTTAAAAACATCTTTGTAATCAAATTTGATTTCAGCCATTCTTAAAAAATTTTTAAAAGCCACTGTATGTGCATGGCCTTTTTTCCCGTACAAAGTAATCTTCATTTTATTTCTCCTTTCGAGGTACAAAGTTACGAAAATATATTTTATTTTCCAAGGAATATATTACTGATGTAATTAATTAAAAAAGCACATCTAAATGAATAGATGTGCTTTTTAAAACTTGATAGAAAACCCTTTACTTTATAGATAAAGCTTTCGAAGGACACTCATTTACTTGAGCGATAATTCTTTCCGATGAAGCTGCATTCATATCAACCCAAGGCTTTCTTCTTGGGTCAAAAACTGGCAATAATTCTTTCCAGCATTTTTTAGAATGTGTACACATATGAGGTTGCCAAACAACAGTAATCTCTCCATTGGTGTACTCCTTTACTATTTTTTTAGCTTCATCCATATTATGTATCTTTTAGATTTATCTCTACTCTTTCTTTCTTTCGGCTGAGAGGCTCATTTCTTGTTCTCCCATATAAACAGTCCCTTCCATACTATCACCATCAAACTCCATCTCAATACTTAGGCTTTGGCCTTCAATTTCGGTATTTCCTTCTAAAGTACTTTTCTCTAATTTTACATCCTCTAGCTCTAAGGTACCGTAAGCTTCTGACTCTATAGATACTTCTAACTTCTTTTCCTCATCTCTTGAAATAGTCATTTCACCAGTGACAGTTCCATCGGGAGTTTCAACTTCATAATCCCAAACTCCAACTGGGTCATAGTCTTTAATATTTGTTTCAGCAGTAAATGCTGTTAAAATCAACGTCAGCACTACTACTGAAAAAACTTTTAATACATTTTTCATATGATAAATTATTATTGAATTAATATTTTTCTTTTTTTTTACGAATAGTATTACTACCTCTTTGGTTTGTCTCTATTCATTTCTTTCATATCGACATCTTTCATTTCAACACCTAATAAGTGTTTGCTGAAATAATCTGCTTTCAACCAAAAGAAATACTCTGTCATTCGACCAAAACCATGTCTTTGTCCTGGCATCAACATAAAATCAAATCTTTTATTCGCGTTTATCAATGCATTTGCCATACGAATAGTCCCTCCAGGATGTACATTATTATCTACATCTCCAGTAACCAACATTAGTTTTCCTTTTAAGTTCTTCGCCAAGGTTTGATTCTTATCAATTCTATATTTATACGTAATATTTCCTTTAGCATCTTTTTCTTCTTCTACTCCGTGATGCGTTTCACTCCACCAACTATTGTAAATATTGTTGTCATGATTTCCTGCTGAAGAAACTGCTGCATGAAAAAAGTCTGGATATACTAACATTGCTGCTGTCGACATAAATCCACCACCTGAGTGCCCAAAAATCCCAACTTTATCAAGGTTAATAAAAGAGTGTCTATCTCCTAATTGTTCTGCAACATACTTTTTATCAGCCAATCCATAGTCTCTTAAATTTCCATATCCATATGTATGATACCATTTTGAACGATCTGGGTGTCCTCCTCTATTTCCTAGAGTGATTACTATAAATCCAACTTGTGCCATACGATCTGTACGGTTCATTCTTGGAGAGAATGATTTGCTTACCGCTTCCGTTTGTGGTCCAGGATATACGTATTCTAATAATGGATACTTTTTAGTTTCATCAAAATCAAAAGGCTTATACATTACTCCATAAATATCAGTAATTCCATCATCTGCTTTTACTTTAAATGGTTCAGGAAATTTATATCCTGTAGCCATTAATTCAGACAAATCAGCTTCTTCAAGCTTCATTACCAAACCTCCGCTACTGTTTCTTAATTCTGATTTCGGCACAGTATTTACTCTAGAAAAATTTGTTACAAAGTATTTCTTAGAAGGAGATACATCTACACCAGAATTAAAATCTCCTGGGTTTAATCCTTTCATTCCAGTACCATTCAAATTAATTTTATACAAGTGAGAATAATATGGGTCTTGATTTTTAGAAACACCATTAGCCGTAAAGTACAATGTTCTTGTTTTTTCATCTATTCCTTCAAACCTACTTACATGGTAAGGTCCATTAGTTACCTGACGTTTTAAAGTTCCATTAGAACCGTATAAGTAAAAATGCCCCCAGCCGTCTCTTTCAGACCAGTGTAATATTTCAGATTCATTATTAAATAATCGCATAGTGCGACCTCTATTTTCTATATAAACATTCGAATGTTCTTCGATTAAAGTTTTTACTTCTCCAGTATTAATATCTGCAACCTTAATATCTAATCGCTTACGATCTCTACTAACAGTACTGTAATAAATGTTCCCTTTTTTAGACAACAAGTAGGTTGGATTATGAGCATCCCAATCCACCACTTTCTTTCTTGGTGCAGTATATGCAGAGACCGATTGTTGAGCTACTGTATCTAATTTTACCTTCATAATGTCTTTAGACGGTATATCAAATACTAACATTTCGTTTTTGTAAAACTCTTGCTCACCTGGCATATGATATTTATACGTCTCTAATGTTGGTCTCTTTTTTGAAACTGAATTAATTACCCATAGGTCTTTAATCATTCTAGAATCTGTTCTTTGGAAAACAAACTTCTTAGAATCTCTTGTCCAGATCACATAAACACTTTGTTTTTTATCTTTATTCTTTCCTTTGGTTTCATTATTTAAACCCCAAGAACGGCCACCATAACCATAGTTCTCTTCACCATCTTTTGTCCATTGGTTTTCAACAATCGTCGAATCTTTTTCATCTTTTGTTGCTTTCAAGAAGTTCTCTTTATCCATCCAGTAAAGGTTGTAATTCTTAGAATACACAACAATAGAACTATCAGGAGCTACATTTGCCCAACTTCTCCATTTCTTTTCTTTTGCTTTTTCATTATCGATAATGGTTAACCCATTTCCTCCTAAACGGTACTCAAGATGGTATATCTTTTTTTCCATTTTAGGCTTTCCTTTTTTCTTAGCCTTTTTCTTATCATCTTTCTTCCCATCTTTTTCATCTTCCTTTACAGGAACCTTTTCAGCAGAAGTTACTCGAAAACGAATCGCTGTTTCATTTTTCACAAATTTGAAATTGAAACGTGGTAAGTGCTTTGCATCATAAGCATCTTTAGTTATCTCTGATAACCATTTTGCCATTTTAGCATTGTCAAAGAGCACGGTTCTTCTTTTAGCATCAGCATCTACTATATAATATTTTGACCCTTTGGTAGTTTTGTACTGATACCAAAAGCGATTCCCTCTCTTCAACCAGTTTGGTCGAACACTCGTAGAATGTACAAGTTTTCCAATTTTAGTTGGGGAAAATCTAGATGCTAATCTATAATTAGGCTTTGGTGTATTCTCTTCATTTTGAGTTTCTTGAGAGAATCCAATAGTTGCTCCTAAAAATAAGGCAACAAAAAAAATGATTTTTTTCATGGTAAGTTGTTTGAAATATCTGAATGTAATTTCACGAATTTAGTAAATAATCACATACGATTACTCACTTTAACATATACAGAAAAAGGATTCAACATATCCTATGTATATGTTAAATCCTTCTAACTAGGAGAATACCATTATAACTATAAGTTTGCTTGAAACTCTTGTACCGATTTTCCCAAAGCACTTTTCAACGTTTCATCAATGACTTTTCCTTCTTTAAAGTTTTCATAAAATTTAGGGAATGAAAAAGGAACTACTTTACTTGCTCCCGCATGTGGAAAGTAAGCAATCGCTGATGCCAGAACCGAAGCTCCACCTCTTCCTCCAGGAGAAGCCGCCATTAATAAGACAGGTTTTTCATTAAAGACACTTCTATTAATTCTAGACAACCAATCTAAAATATTTTTAAAAGCAGCAGCATACGATCCATTATGTTCTGCTAATGAAATAATAAAACCGTCATAACTTTTCAGCTCTTCACTAAAAGCAACTAAACTTTCAGGAAACCCTTTTTGTTCTTCATCACTACTATAGATTGGTGCTTCATAATCATTCATTTCAGCAATCGTTACATCTACAGTATCTAATAATGTAGATGCATAAGTTGCTAGTTGTTTATTTATTGATGTACTGCTAGTACTTCCTGCAAATGCAATAATTTTTTTCATATGTTCTAATAATTAATTGTCTTGTTTAAATTTGATGGTTCAAAGTTACAAAATAAATATTTATCTTCCAAGGAATATATTTCCATGGTTATTTTAAGGAAAGTTTAATTCTCTTCTTCCTTTATGAAAACGCAAACTTTTGTAAATTCGCAGTAAATATTTTTGAATGGACATCAACTTCAATAAAAACGAAGATCATAACAAGCTTTTAGCCTCAGAATTAAAAAGAAGACTTGCAAAAGTTAAATTAGGAGGAGGCCAAAAACGTATTGACAAGCATCACGAGAAAGGAAAACTAACTGCACGTGAACGCATTGATTACTTATTAGATAACGGTTCTAGTAGTATAGAGATTGGAGCTTTTGCTGGTGAAGACATGTATGCAGAACACGGAGGCTGTCCGTCTGGTGGTGTGGTTGTAAAAATTGGGTACATTCAAAAGAAGCAATGTATTGTTGTTGCCAACGATGCTACGGTAAAAGCCGGGGCTTGGTTTCCTATTACTGGAAAAAAGAATTTAAGAGCTCAAGAGATTGCTATTGAAAACAGGCTTCCAATTATTTACTTAGTAGATAGTGCGGGTGTATACTTGCCTATGCAGGATGAAATTTTCCCTGACAAAGAACATTTTGGACGTATTTTCAGAAACAATGCCGTGATGAGTAGCATGGGAATCACCCAAATTGCTGCCGTCATGGGAAGTTGTGTTGCAGGTGGTGCATATTTACCCATTATGAGTGATGAGGCATTAATTGTAGATAAAACTGGAAGTATTTTCTTAGCGGGAAGTTATTTGGTAAAAGCTGCTATTGGAGAGTCTATCGATAATGAAACTTTAGGAGGAGCAACAACACATTGTGAAATTTCTGGAGTTACGGATTATAAAGCCAAAGATGATAAAGATGCTTTGGATCGCATAAAAAGTGTTATCGGTAAGATTGGAGATTACGACAAAGCTGGTTATAACAGAATTGATGCGTCAAAACCAAAAGAGACTGAAGATGATATCTTTGGAATTTTGCCCAAAGCTCGTCACGAACAATACGATATGAAGGAAATCATCAAACGATTGGTAGATGATTCTGAATTTGACGAATACAAAGAAGACTACGGAAAAACAATTATCACAGCATATGCTAGAATTGATGGTTGGGCTGTTGGTATAGTTGCCAACCAGCGTCAGGTAGTAAAAAATGCTAAAGGAGAAATGCAATTTGGTGGAGTAATCTATTCGGATTCTGCGGACAAAGCAACTCGATTTATTGCTAATTGCAATCAAAAGAAAATTCCTTTGGTCTTTTTACAAGATGTAACAGGCTTCATGGTTGGTTCTAAATCCGAACATGGAGGTATTATAAAAGATGGAGCTAAAATGGTGAATGCGGTAAGTAACTCTGTTGTGCCAAAATTTACAATTGTTATTGGGAACTCTTATGGGGCAGGAAACTACGCAATGTGTGGGAAAGCCTATGACCCTCGATTAATTGCTGCTTGGCCAAGTGCAAATTTAGCTGTGATGAGTGGAAACTCTGCTGCAAAAGTTCTATTGCAGATAGAAACTGCTTCTTTAAAGAAAAAAGGAGAGGAAATCACTAAAGAAAAAGAAGAAGAGTTATTCAATAAGATTAAGTCGCGTTACGATAATCAAATCTCTCCTTATTATGCTGCTGCTAGAATATGGACAGATGGTGTTATTAATCCATTAGATACCAGAACTTGGATTTCTATGGGAATTGAAGCTGCAGATCATTCTCCGATTGAAAAAAAGTTTAATTTAGGCGTGATACAAGTTTAGTTTTTCTATGAAAAAGATTATTATTCTTTTATGTTTACTTTTTTCCCTTAATTCTTTTTCTCAGTATGTAAATGCTGAATTGCATTTCTTAAACGGGACTGTTAAGACAGGGTTGGCCGAAATTAACATCTTTAACGATAAGATAAAATTCAAGGAACATAAAAAAGCGAAAAGAATTAGTTACAATCATAAAGATATATCGAGGCTCTTATTAAAAAGAGACACTCTTGTTTCTGAGTTCAGATATAAGAAAGCAAAAGGAAGAAGAGCCCCGAGGTTATTAGAACTTATTTCCGAGCATGAAAATGTATCACTTTATGCTGAAATTGTTGAAACACGATTATATGGCGGTCTAATAACACTCTTGCTTAAGGTTCCAAATAAAGTTACTTTTACATACTATATTGTGAAAAATAAAGGTAAAGATGCCATTTATTTTGGTGATACAGATTTAACAGGACATAGAAGGTTTAAAGAGATTACAAGAAAACACCTTACTGATTGTCCAGACCTTATAGAAAAAATTAAAAAAAGAGAATACAAAGTAAAACATGCACCCGAAGTTGTAAAATACTACAACGAAAAGTGCTACAATAAATAGAAACGAACATTAATTATGGGAAGAGCATTCGAATTTCGAAAAGCACGTAAGATGAAACGTTGGTCGGCAATGGCTAAAACGTTTACTAGAATTGGGAAAGACATTGTAATGGCTGTTAAAGAGGGCGGTCCTAATCCTGATAGTAATTCGAGATTACGTGCCGTGATGCAAAATGCGAAGGCTGCTAATATGCCTAAGGATAATGTTGAACGTGCCATTAAGAAAGCAACAGATAAGGATACGGCAGATTTCAAAGAAGTTTTATTTGAAGGATATGCTCCTCATGGAATTGCTGTTTTAATTGAGACTGCTACCGACAACAATAACAGAACCGTTGCCAATGTAAGAGCTTCTTTTAATAAGTGTGATGGAAACTTCGGAACTTCGGGTTCTGTCGTTTTTATGTTTGATCATACCTGTAACTTCACCGTAAAGAAAGAAGATATTTCCATTGATATGGAAGAGTTAGAACTAGAATTAATTGATTTTGATGTAGAAGAGGTTTTTGTTGACGATGAAGGTGTTATTATTTATGCTCCATTTGAACAATTTGGTGCGATACAATCTTTCTTTGAAGAAGAGAATGTCGAAATTATTTCTTCAGGGTTTGAACGTATTCCAACATCAACCACAAAATTAAACGAGGAAC
The DNA here is from genome assembly GCA_049115595.1 of Flavobacteriaceae bacterium. GTDB lineage: Bacteria > Bacteroidota > Bacteroidia > Flavobacteriales > Flavobacteriaceae > Polaribacter. The sequence continues at coordinate 139,717 of JAGDZS010000002.1, read as the reverse complement.
AACAAGCCGATGTAGAAAAACTACTGGAACGCTTGGAAGAGGATGATGACGTGCAAAACGTGTACCACAGCATGGAAATGTAATACACGAAAAAGCCGCTCTGTTACTGAAATAAATTCAGCATAAAGAGCGGCTTTTTTGTTTTATGGTTTCTTCAATTCAAAATGCGGATAATCATCAAAACTCTGATCGTAGTCGATAATTCCATTTGAATTCCAATTTGCTCCCCATCGAATAATGTGACTTATTTCTCCTTTTTCAAAGAGCTCTGCTGCACAAGCATCTATAATACCTCCAATATAACTTAACGTAACTTTATCATACGCTAATTTTCTTCGAGTTTCTAAATCTGGATGGTATCCATAAATATCTGTAGCTTCACTAGGGTTTGAGTTGTGTTTCCCTTTTTTAGTAATTCCGTCTATCTTCGATTTCCCTTCTCGAAACAATTCATTTTGTCTTTCAATAGAACGATGTCCTTCTGAAATTCCGAAATCTACTCTACTTCTAGAAATTGCTAGGTTTAATATTTTCTGTAGGTCTTCGTGACAGGTTGCTAACTTTTCTTTACTCCTTTTTCCAAACTTAAACGACATGATTTTTTATTTAATAGTAAATATTTCACGAAGTTAGTATTTACGGGCAGGCTATTTCACAGGAAAATCACTGTTTTCACGATAGAGATATTCGCTTAAGAGTTTCTTTTCGTTGAATTTTACCTGTAATAGTTTCGATAAAGTCAGTAACAAAGTAAATATCTTTTGGAGTTTGAAATTTAGAAAGTTTGTGAAATGTAGTATCACTCAATGGGTATTCTTCACCTTCTATAATCAACACTAACTTTTCACCTAACTTCTCATCTGGCATCCCAATCACAAAAAATCGTTGCTCTATTACTGAAGATAATTTTTGTTCTATTTCTTCTGGATGTAATTTTATTCCCCCTGAATTAATTACGTTATCATAACGCCCCTTCCAAATAAATTCTCCTTCGGAAATAATTTCCACAACGTCGTTCGTTATTACCTTCTCGCCCGACACCTTTGGCGCATTGATGATTAAACAACCTCTCTTATCTGTTGAAATAGACACGTTGGGTAAAACCTCATAATGGGATTGGTATCTTTCTATTTGTTCTTTTGAAGGAACTGGTGAATGTGGAAAAATATTTAATTGTTGTACAGCAATGTGTGTAATGGTCTCTGTCATTCCATACGTTGCATACACATGTGAAGAAAGGCTTTGAAGTGATTCTTGTAACTCATTTGAAACAACGCCTCCACCTACAATAAGAGTATATACTTTGTGCATATCATCTAAAGAATTACTCAATTGTAATGGAACCATCGCTGAAAAATCATAGCGTTTTTCAATAGACTCCAACGGATTGGAACTAGGGGCAACAATGTCTAAATCCCAACCTAAGATCATGGCTCTTACTACCATCATTTTTCCTGCAATAAAATCAATGGGCAAACAACACAATGCAGTAGTTTCTGGATATAGCTCAAAATAATCTCCCGTAGCAATTGCAGAGTTCTTCATGTACTCTTTTTTCAATTGAATTTCTTTTGGGTTCCCTGTAGATCCGGAAGTATTCACAACTATAAAATCTTCATTTGAAAACCAATCTGTCAAGAAACGATACAAGGAAGCAGAAATTGTTTTAGAAAACGTGATGAGTTCTTCTTCATTAGAAAAAGAATTCCCGTTAAGCTTAAATGTTTTATGAACCAAGTTCTTCAAGTACATCAGGATTAAATGGTTTTTCTACTTTTCCAAAAAGTTTATCCTTCCAGTTGGTCCAGCCGTATTTTTTCGACAATACAAAAAACACAATAGGATATAAAATAAGCAGCGGAATAAAGGTTTCAAACGTTAGTGATGGCTCCGAAGTATCTATATATAGAGCATCCGTTTTAAACACTGTCCAATCGGCAGTAACAAACAATGCTGCCAGTATATTATTGATGGCATGCATTCCCATCGCTAATTCTGTTCCTTCATCCATTAAGGTAACAATACCGAAGAAAAGACCAGTTCCTATATAAAATAGAAGAATAGTATACCCTAGTTTATCAATTTCTGGATTGAATATGTGCAGAAACCCAAAAACAAGCGACATGATTATTAAAGGAAACCATTTATTTTTAGCCCACATCCCTAATGCCTGCATGTAATAGCCTCTAAACAAAAGTTCTTCTAAACTTGTTTGAAGGGGAATGAAAATAATTGCAACGAAACAAAGTGTGAAAAAGGGAATAGGTTTAAAATTCCAAACGTAGCTTTCTGGTGATGAAATAATATCGTAACCGATCACACCAACAGTGACAACTCCCCAAACTAAAACACCGAAGAAAAATCGTTTCCAGTCAATTTTTTCTCTAGCAGTAACAATCCAAGTAAATCTTTTCTTGTGTATTGCTTTTACTACAAAATAAAAGACAATTAAAGGGACCACAAAAGACAAGAGCATTAAAAAAAGATACAAATTGGAATCAATTCCTATGTCTGTAAAACTATTCGCTCCGCTTTCAGTAAACTTTTGAAAATCGCCATTAACTCGAGAAAGTGCTGTAAAAGTAATTGGTAATTGACCAATAACACTAGAAAAAAATATGATGATAAATATCACAATATACATCCACCAATCACTTCTTCCTTTATAACCTGTTTGTATAAAATTCATATTCTACTTTATTAGATCCTAAATTTAATTCAAGATAAATTAAAATTCCAGTTTTCTTTTTTATTATATCGCAAATATCCCTTTTTTACTTCTAATGGGCTTTTAAAATTATTTGTATACAAACCTCCAGTTCCTAGGCCTTGAGGCATCTTATTGTTTAACGTATAGGTCCATTGTGCAATTGCGTTTAATCCTATATTACTCTCCAAAGCACTTGTAATCCACCAATCTATATTTTGTTGTTCAGCCAAATCAATCCACTCTTTACTCCCAGAAAAACCTCCAACCAAACTAGGTTTTAAAATGATGTATTGAGGATTTATTGTTAGTAGTGTTTTTTGCTTCTTTGTTACATCTAAAACGCCTATTAACTCTTCATCTAAAGCTATGGGTAATGGTGTTTTTTCACATAGTCGAGCCATTTCTTCTAATTGGTTGGCCTTGATAGGTTGCTCAATGGAATGTAGATCGAACTCAGATAGTATTTTCAACTTTTCTAGAGCATCATTTACTGAAAAAGCCCCGTTAGCATCTACTCGTAACTCAATATCATTTGCTGAAAATTCTTTTCTGATGGATTTTAATAAGGCTATTTCAGTTTCAAAATCGATTGCTCCAATCTTCATTTTTATACAACTAAATCCTTGCGTTAGTTTTTCTCTTATTTGAGTTTTCATAAACTCTTTATTCCCCATCCATATGAGGCCATTGATATTAATGGCTGCTTTTGATTCTGTAAAATCGGATGGAAATAAATCAAAAGGACTTGTACTTTGTAGTGATAAAAAAGCTTGTTCTAAACCAAACTGAATGCTAGGAAACTCTATTGTTAATCCTAAAAGTTCTTCTAATCCTAAATGAATATTTTCACAAACCCATGCTAATTTCTTTTCATAGTCGGGTCTATCATCTACACTTAAGCTTCTTAAAATTCCGCATTCGCCAATTCCTTTTTTTCCATAATCCTCTAAAACTAAAAACCATGTTTCTTTGGTTTTTAAAATCCCACGAGAAGTACCGCTAGGTCTTTTAAATTCTAAAATGTATTTGTGATAACTGGCTTTCATGAAGTCTTTAAAAAGTTTTTATTTCGACGAATAGCAAATTAGAATTCTAATTTGTTTTCTTCTAATCGAATCTATTATACAAAGCGACTCTATTTCCTTCAGAATCTAGAAAAACTGCCATATAACCAACATCATTAGAAATTAATGTTTTGTCTTGTAGTATTTTTCCTCCAGCTGCTTCTACTCTCTTTAATTCGTTTCCTAAATCCCCAGATTGAGAATTGAAATACACCAAAGCTCCATGTGATGCTGAAGGCTTGTAATTATCGTTTTTCACTAATGATCCGCTGATCCCAGGGGCAGTAATATCTTCAGCAGGTGGAAACCATCCCATTAATATTCCTCCGAACTCTTGAATAGAAATTTTCACATTAAAAACAGTTTCGTAAAACTTCTTGGCTCTATCCATATCGCTTACAGGGAGTTCAAACCAACTAATCATATTTACATCCATGGTACTTATTATTTTTCTATAAATGCCTTAAAATTATTTAACGCCTCTACATCTACTTCTTTAAAGGTTCCTTTGAAATAAGGTAATACACATCCTAAAATGTAGGATTTCGCTTGATAATTGGAATTTAAGGTAATGATTGTTTTTGATCCATCTCTTTTAAATGTGTAATCATCTATTTCTTCAACTCCCTCTCTATCAAAAAATAGTGTGACCTTTTCATTCTCTACATATCCCATGATTCTTTCCTTAACAATCACTTCTTGTTTATTGTGCTCAACAACGATATTGTAAACACTCCCAGTAACTCCTGCTTTTTTATCTACTATTTCTATTGATTTATATTGAGGAATCCATTCTTTGATTGTTGACACGTCATTAAATGAAGCAAAAGTTTCTTCTAAAGATTTATTTATAGAGATCTCCACTGAATAACTACTCTCTTTGATGACCAGACCAGTTCCGAAGAAAATTACAGTAAGTATTACTAAAAATGTGACGATTATTTTTACAGCTTTCATATGTTATTTAGTGATTGTTTAAATTTACAAAACTTGCCCCAATCCAAAAAGGATTGCAAATAGAAAAGTGCTTAGTGCAACTTTTTTGAGTTCTCCATCTAATTTCGATTCGTCTTTATTTTTTGAAACAAATAGTACATGGATTGCCAAAGGAATATATGCGATTAAAAAAAGAAATTGTATCGGCTTTGTATAATGTATAGTTACATATCCTAATGAGAATAGCAATGATGCTCCTATTAAGTAATAGTGATAATATTTTGCAAATTCGCTTCCTATCTTAACAACAATAGTATTCTTACCGACCTTTTCATCATTCGTACGATCTCTCATATTGTTTAAGTTCAATACTGCTGTACTTAACAATCCTATAGAAAATGCTGGTAACAAGATTAAAAAGTGAATCTCTTTTGTAAATAGGAAGTAGCTTCCTAGAACACTTAGTAATCCAAAAAAAGCAAAGACAAAGAAATCTCCATAACCACTATACCCATAAGCAGATTTCCCTACAGTGTATTTAATAGCTGCTGCAATAGATGCGACTCCTAAACCAAAAAATAAGATTGAATATCCAAAATTATCTTCTCCAAAAGCTAGATAAATCAAAAGCAATGCAATGATTAATGTTATGATTGCGGTAACAACCATTGCTTTCTTCATTTGTTTTGGGGTAATCTTCCCTGAACTCACCATTCTTGCCTCACCAGTTCTTTCATCATCGGTTCCTTTGATTCCGTCTCCATAATCGTTTGCAAAATTAGAGAGTACTTGAAAACCAATTGTCGTAAGAATTGCCAGCCAGAAAATTGGTGATTGCAAAATTGTTGGGCATCCGAAATCACAATGAGTAACTAATGAGTTAGAATTAAAAAGATGATATTTATTTCCTAAAAAACTTCCTACAATAATCCCAGAAATAGACAACGGCAGTGTTCGTAACCTAGCTGCTTTTATATAACTCTTTACATCCATGGTTCTGTACTTGTTTCTACCGTATATAAGAGGTAATTATACATATGGTTTGCTTTTTTAACTTCAATACAAGGAATTCGTATTTTTCCTGAAGCTGTCTGTAATACAATATCTACAACATTTTTTCTTTGCTGAAATATCGTTTGTTTCATTTTTACACTTTGAACTTTAAAAAGCTCAAAATAGGTGCGATGTGTTTCTACAAGACCTTTTCCTACGAGCAACATATTATCTGTTAATTTATAGAATCGTTTTTTGTACTTCTTATGCACTAAAAAGTAGAACAGAGGAACCAATCCAATGTTTGCGTAAAAAATGTTTAGCCCTTGAAAAACAAGATACAATATGGTATTGAGTACTATCAATAATAAGAAACTTTGAAACAACATTCTTCCTTTATAATAACTGGTAGGATACAGTTTTTCATTATTTTCTAATTCTTCGATATTGAACAAATGTTCTTTTACTTTTAAACTTTGGTTCTCTTTACAACCAACAACTCTAATCAGTTTATCCTTATTCTTTTTTGTTTTTCCACTAACCGCTTGTTTGAATGTAATATATGAAATACCAATTCTTCTTTTCAATGGGTTTGTTGAAACAACAATGCTTTGTACTTTCTGTTTCTTTAAGACTATAGATTTCTTAGTTAATAGCCCTTGATTGATTTCAAACGCTTCTTTTTTCGCAAAAAGAGTCAAGTTGAAATGGAATAAGAAAACACGTACAAAGGAGCTGATGATTGCTATAATAGTTAGTATAAAAAGAAAAATAACAATCAGCATAATACTTCCAAATACAGCATCAGAACTTTCACTTAGATATTCTTTTAAGAATTCTTTCTGACCCAAACTATCAAGCAGTTGTTCTATTTGTTGGTAGAACCCAAACAACAGTGCTAAAAAAAGAAGTAAGCTCTGCAAGTGGTTCTCTGTAAGACTTACTTTAAATAACTCTTTAATGTTTATGGATAATAACGGTTTTATCTTCTCTTTTTTAGGAACCGCTTCTAATGTATTTTTATTTGTTGAAATTTTATTCTTCAACGCTTTTGCTTTCTCATGTGAGAGTGCCTTGATATAGATTTCTGTTTTTTTAGAACCTGCCGTCTCTATACTAACACCATATACATTGATAGCTTGTTGAATTAAATTCTGTTTAAAGTTAATGTTTTGCACCCTATCAAAAGAAATAGAAGTATTTGATTTTGATAAAATCCCTTGCTTCAAGATAAAGTAATCTCCTTCAATTTTAAATTGATAATTTCTATAAATTAGATACGCTCTAACTAATAGAAACAACAAAACAAATCCAAACCCTAAGAAGACATATAGTAATTCTCTTCCTGAAAGTTTTGAAAACCATTGTGTAAAAAAAAGGAAAAACAACACCCATGTAGCTTTAAACAACCGAACCATTAGTCTTCCGTAAATAACTACGATCCCCTTTGGTGATTGTCTTGAAAATTCTGAAAAATTATCCATTAATTTTGGAACTAATGAATTCTTTAATACGAAGTGCTTCTTCTTTTTTGATTCCTTTAATTCCTAAATCGTCACTACTATCTCCTGCTGTATAAACACTTATTGAAGATAATCCGAACATTCTAGAAATTGGTTTTTCATCTATTTCTACATGTTGTATTCTAGAAAAAGGAACTGTTGTCATTTTTTTAATAATAACACCACTTTTATACGTAATATCCTTATCCCTAAGTGCGTACTTCCTTCTAGAAAACCCGATTAATAACATTAAAAAAACAAGAAGGAACAAAGAAAAATACAGTCCATAAATAAGAGTGGTATACTCCGGAATCTCCTCTTCTAATTTCATGTTGATTAAGAAAACAAGCCCTACTAGTGTAGGGATGAAAATTAGAGAAGTATTAATTAAAATCACCTTAAGATAGTTCTTATGAATCTTCTTAAAAGTGACTTCTGTAATATCGGGAAGCTCCATTACTACATCATTTTGAAATGCGCTCATAAAAACTATTCTATTGAATTATAAGTATTCAATTTCTACTATTTGTTTACGAACAACATATTCTTTTAACTTAGGTGAATAAACCTCTAAGTTAATATAAGATACTTTAACTTTTAGGTTTTTAGGTTTTTTAGTTTCTATTAACTTATCTGAACCTTTGAAGTTGCTCAACCAAAGAAACTTTTGAGTTTTTCCATTATCATCTTTTACAACTAACGTGCTGTATTCATTTCCTTTCACAGAAACAATTTTCCCAGTAATTACTTCAAACTTCTCTTTAGTAAGTTCTTCTTTCTCTTCAAACTTATCATCATCCTGAGCAGCAAGTGCTATAAGAACCTCTGGACAGAAATTTACCATATTCATTCCAATTTTCTCTCCAAGCTCTCTACCACTATCTCTTCCGTTGGCAGCATCAAAAGTAATTCCTTCTTTTTTTAATTCTGTTTTGTATTTAGTATATAAACCTATAATAAACACTCCAAGTTTCAAGGTTTTTTCAGAATTTTTCAAATTCTTTATCTCGTCACTGCCAAGGTATTCACACGTTTCCTTTGAAACTTTATCTAATATTGTTTCTTGAGAAGACATACTTAAGCTGAGGAAGCATAAAACGATGGTAAATAATTTAATTTTCATAGCCTTTATAAATTTTCTGCTTCAGCAATTAACTCAGCAATATCTTTTACTTGAATTTGATTTTCTTTTTCGTGATACTTCACTCCATCTGTCATCATTGTATTACAATACGGGCAACCGGTAGCAATAATTTTCGCATTGGTTTCTATCGCTTGTTTTGTTCTTAATACATTTACATCCATGTCTCCTTTTTCAGGCTCCTTAAACATTTGAGCCCCTCCAGCTCCACAACACAAAGCTCTATTTTTATTTTGCTTCATTTCTGTTAAGTTCACACCCAACCTACGAATTAAATCTCTAGGTGATTCGTAAACACCGTTTCCTCTTCCTAGGTAACAAGGGTCATGAAAAGTAACTTGCTTTCCTTTCATGGATTCACTAATAGACAATCTTCCTTCGTCTATTAATTTCTTAATGTATTGCGTATGATGATATACCTCATAGTTCCCTCCTAATTCTGGGTATTCATTTTTAAGTGTATTGAATGAATGCGGATCGGTAGCAACTATGGTTTTCACTTCATAGGCGTTTAATACCTCAATATTGGTCATTGCTTGCATTTGAAACAAGAATTCATTTCCTGCTCTTTTAGCTGCGTCACCTGTAGAACTCTCTTCTGTTCCTAATACAGCAAAATCTACATTTGCTTTGTGTAAAATCTTCACAAAAGCTCTGGTAATTTTCTTTACTCTATCATCGTAACTTCCTGCTGCGCCAACCCAAAACAACACTTCAGGTTGTTTTCCTTGAGCCATCATATCAGCCATTGTAGGTACATTCATAATATTGGTATTAGGGCTTTGTTGTTAGTACTTTATTTTTCTTTTTTATTAAATCTACAATTTCTTGCGCTTCAGCGACAAAAACTTTTATTTCTGGTATGAAAACAAACTTATTAATAAAGTACCATGAAGAAACTCTATTTTTATAATCTTCGCTTTTTAAAACATACTCAAAAAAACCTTCAGAATTAAAAGTATCTCTTTTTGTAATCCCTTCTACATAATCAAACCACCATTTTTGACTTTTAAAGTAGCTATAGGTTTCTTGAAATTCTATTTTCCTAAGTTCATCATCAGCTTTTACTTCATCTATCTGATGCGTATATATATTAATGATTTTGATTAAAATACTATCTTGAGATGAATCTATATTTATGTTATCTCTTAGAAGATAAAATCCTCTTTTATTAAATGATATTTCAGGAAAACCAAATATTAACCTTCTCAAGGCATAATCGCTTTTATAAATTTCTTTTGTTAATTCGTTTTTAAAAAATTTATCGTAGCTACTTCCTTTAATTTCTTCAGATAAAATTATTTGATTTGCTTCTTTTATATCATCTTGCAAATCACTTACAATAATTGATAATATACTCTCTAATTCTTTTTGATGCTTTTTTTCTTCATTTACATTATTGATATAAACTGCAATTAGTATCCCTACAACAACTAAGATAATTTCTCCTAAGACATATGCTACATAAGAGAATAAATTTTTCTTTTTCAAGTTTTTAAATCTAGTTTTCCTGAATAACTTCATTTATTATCGAACTGCTATTATACTATTCGTCTTTCCAGTTCAATCTGTCCATTGGACTGTATTGCCATGGAGCTCCATTGTTCTCAATATTCGTCATCATCATATTCAATTCCTGAGGTGCAGCAGACTGCTCCATCACTAAATATCTTCTCATTTCTAAAATAATAGATAATGGATCTATATCTACAGGACACTCTTCTACACAGGCATTACAACTTGTACATGCCCATAATTCTTCTGGAGTAATATAATCATTCAATAATTGCTTGCCATCATCTTTAAATGTTCCGCCATTGTAATCTATATTCTTTCCAACTTCTTCCAATCGATCACGTGTCTTCATCATAATGGCTCTTGGCGACAATTCTTTTCCTGTCATATTCGCTGGACAAGAAGAAGTACAACGTCCACATTCTGTACAGGTATATGAATTCAGTAATTGCACCCAATTTAAATCGGTAACATCACTAGCTCCAAACTTTTCGGGCACTTCATCTTCTGCTCCTTCTGCTGGCATTGCATAAGGGTCTGCATCTGGATCCATCATCATCTTCACCTCACTGGTAACCGAAGCTAAGTTATTGAACTGTCCCTTTGGTTTTAGATTCGCATAATAGGTATTTGGGAAAGCTAATAAAATATGTAAATGCTTAGAGTAGTATAAGTAATTTAAGAAAATTAAAATTCCTACGATGTGCAACCACCAAGCTGACATTTCTATCGTATGCAAAGCTTCTGCACTAAATCCGTCAAACCAAGGTGTTACAAATTGACTAATTGGATTTCCAATTCCTGCCTCTTGAAAATTATGATCTGCTGCATTCATCACAATGAATAATGTCATCAATACCATTTCAAAGTATAAGATGTAATTTCCATCATTCTTAGCCCAACCTTTCATTTCTTTACTCATGAATCGTTTTAAACGGCCAATATTTCTTCGTAGCCAAAAAGCAATTACTGCTATAAAAACCAATGCAGCTAATATTTCAAAAGTTCCAATTAAGAACCCGTAAATAGCATTTCCTAAAAGAGGTTGAAAAACACGATGTGTTCCAAAAAGTCCGTCTATAATAATCTCTAGAACTTCAACATTAATAATCACAAACCCTACATAAACAATAACATGCAGCACTCCTGCGAAGGGTCTGCTGACCATTTTAGATTGTCCTAAGGCTACTCTTGTCATATTTTTCCAACGAGCTCCTTTGTTGTCAGATCGATCTACATCCTTTCCTAATTTAATATTTCGGATCAGCTTACGAACATTCATCACAAAGAAACCGATTCCAGCAATTAAGACTAATGCAAAAAATACGTTCGATAAATAATTCATATATATGGTTTAATTAGTTTATTATTGATGATTCCAATTTGATTCGTCATCAGAGTTATTAGGTGATAATCCAATAATATCTCCTTCTGTTGAAACGCCCAACCCGAGAACTGTTCTATTGGCATAGTTGAAATAACTTACAACTTGATTGATTTCAAGGATTTCACCATCTTTCAACCCTGAATCTCTCAATGCTACAACATCATTCTCTACCAAAGAATGCGCAGATAGTGTTAATTTTTCTGCATATTCTAATCCAGCAGCATATTTAGCATCTAATTTACTAGAATATTTTTTCTTCTCTAATGAAGCTCTTAACTCGTTAGATTTATCAGCATCATCCAACAAACGTTTCAGTCCAGAAAAATGATGCTCTATACAATACTCGCATTCGTTCAATATGCTTACCAAAACTCCTAAGGTTTCTAAATACCATTTCGGCAAGGTATTGTTGCTGTTGTGCAATACGTTTTTATACATAGACATATGACCAACCATTGTGTGAGGTCTTAGTCCGTGAACCATCATAATATTGTCTACATTTTGATTCGGTCCAGTAACTCTATCGTATAATTTTCTTAGTCTGCCTTCAGATTCAGCATAAGATATCACTTGTATCCAGCTCATTCTTATTTGTTAGACTTATTTTCCTTGCTTTTATCCTCGTTGTAAGGCTTTGCTTTCTTTCCAAACAACGAAAAGTGAACAAATCTTTTAGGGTTTAACTTCATCTCACGTAACAATTCTTCAAGCTCTTTAGATGCATTTGTAAGATTTGTATACATACTATCATTCACCATTAACTTCCCTATTGTTCCTTTTCCATCTTTAATTCCTGTAAGCAATTCGTTTACATTATCTAAAGTTCCTTGCAATGTTCTGACCGTTTGTCCAAAATTAGCATTTACTAATGTGTCTGATACTTTAGCGAAGTTTTCTGATACTTTTCTTGTGTTTTCAAGAGAAACATCAATATTTACGCGACTAGAATCGATCATTTTATTCAATGAACTTAAAGTACTGTTCATTGTTGATACTGTTGTTTCAAATCCTTTAATCGTTCTTTTAAAACTCATTCTAGATTCTTTATCTAAAACGTCGTTTAAAGCGATTAACAAAGAATCTGCTCCTACAATTACTTTTTCTACTTTGGCTTTTAATGGATTTAAACTTTGTCCTACAGAGGTAAATATATCAGACTCTATTTCTCCTTTTAAATAATCTCCAGATACCGCCAGTTCTCCTTCATAGCTAGGGATAATTGCCAAGGCTTCTCCTCCAATAATCCCTGTAGAATAGATTTTAGCAATACTATTTTCAGAAAATTGAAAATCGTTGTCTAGAGATATTTTTACGATTAGCATTCCCTTCTTCTCTTCATCTGAATTAAAACTAATTTCAGATACTCTCCCTACTTGCAGTCCATTAATACTTACAGGACTCGATTTATTTAAGCCTTTGATATTTTCGTATTCAATATAAAAAACTCTTGAGTTCGCTTCAAAAAGATTTTCTCCTTTCAGAAAATTGAACCCCCAAACAAAGATTGCTATAATAACAACTGCAACAATTCCGGTTTTTAACTCTTTAGACATTGACTCTTTTTTGTATTACAATAATACTACTATTTTTTCGTAGAAAACACGAACAAAGCCTCTAATTGAGTGCTTCTTTAAGGGATATTTTTTCACCATTCTTAAATGCGGCAATAAAAGCGGAAGAATATCCTTTTCTCTTAGCTTTCTGAAGTGACACTTTCACTTCTTTATAGTTGGAAGTATTTCCATAATAGTATTTATAGTATCTTCCTACTTTCACTCTCTCTACATTTCTAAGTCCCTTAAAATTATAGGATTTAGTGGCTATTTTTTTTCTACTTGAAGCTATTTGAATTTTAAAAAAAGCTTCTTTCTTTTCCTCTTCTTTAACAACTTCTTCAATTACTACTGGTTCTTCATCAACAATAACAACATCATCTGTTACAGCATCTATGGTATTTAATTGTAATTGATTTACATATTTTTCGATGGCTTTGGCTATTGCTTTTGCCATTTCTTGCTGACCTTTCTTGGAATTTAAATAACGGCCTTCTTTTTTATTAGTTAAGAAACCTAGTTCAACTAAGACACTCGGCATTATCGTCTCTCTTAATACCTGAAAATTATCTTGTTTTACTTTTCTATCTTTTCTTTTTAGTTTCGATGCAAAGTTGTTTTGAATTAAACTTGCTATAACTAAGCTTTTGTCTAAATTTTCTTCTTGCAATAATGACAATCCGATCACTGATCCTGCTGAATTTGAATCAAAACCTTGATATTTTTTTTTATAATTCGCTTCCTTTAAAATTACTGCATTTTCCCTTTTTGCAATTTCTAAATTCGCCCTGTTTCCTTTTAATCCTAAAACAAAAGTTCCAGCCCCAAAAGCATTACTCGTGTGAGCATCGCAATGAACTGAGACAAATAAATCTGCTTTAGCTTTATTGGCTATTTCACCCCTTTTCCAAAGATCGATTTTAACATCTTTCTTTCTAGTATAAATGACTTTTATTCCTTTTATCTTATCAAGCTCTTTTCCTATTTCCTTGACAACTTTTAACACGATATTTTTCTCCCGATATCCATTCCCTATATTCCCAGGATCTTTTCCTCCATGCCCAGCATCTAAAACTATTGTAAATGTCTTTTCCTGTGCAAATGAATCACAAGGCTGTCCAATAAAAAATAAAACCACTGCAAATAGAAACATCTTCGAATGTTTGGTATTAAATTTGTGGTTTTGTAGGAATTGTATCAACAAAATTTAATTAATTTTGGCGTTTCAAATTTGGTGCTTCAACTATTGAGCCATATTTTTACCCAGACACAAAAATAGCATTTTAAAATATTGCAATCAAATCTGTCTTATATACTCTTATTCTTCGTTTTATTTTCTTGGCAGAATATAAAATCGCAAGATATAAAACCTAAAGGAACTGTCATACCTTTAGTTAAAAAGGACACGATTCCTAAATTCAAAAAAGACAGTCTTAAAAACTCAAAAAAAGATAGTCTTTTACTGAAGAAAAGAGACACCATCAAACTAGACACCATTCGTCCTAAAGAATCAATTGCTGGATTGATAACCCATATTGCAGAAGATTATACAACACAAGACGCAAAAAAGAAAACGGTTACTCTATACAACAAAGCTCACGTAACCTATACTGATATTGATTTAAAAGCCGGAATCATTATCATTGACTATCTCAAAAACACCCTTTTTGCTAAAGGGATAAAAGACAGCACTGGATATACGCAAAAGCCAGTTTTTAAACAAGGTGGCGAGGAATCTGAACAAGATTCTATGATCTATAATTTTAAATCTAAAAAGGCAATTATATACGGAATCAAAACCAAGCAAGAACCTGGCATTATTGTTTTGGGTGAAAAAGCGAAACGAGTAAATGACTCTACAATTTACATGCGCAACATTCGTTTTACAACTTCCGACAAAGAAAACCCCGATTATTATATTGGTGTTAAGAAGGCGAAAGTTGTTCCTAATAAAAAAATTGTAGCTGGTTTGAGTAACCTGGTGATTGCTGATGTCCCTACACCTGTTTTTCTACCTTTTGCCTACTTCCCTCTTGGACAAGACAGAACCTCAGGGTTTATAATTCCTACCTTTAACACAAGTACTTCTGATAGAGGTATTGGAATTCAAAATGGTGGATATTATTTTGCGGTTAACGATTATGTAGATTTAGAGTTACTGGGAGATGTTTATTCGAATGGTAGTTGGGGATTACGATCTAACTCCCAATACTATCTCCGCTATAAATTTTCTGGAAATTTTAGCTTGAGTTTTGAAAAAATCATACAAAGCACTAGAGGTTTCGATGATTTCTCTCAAGCTTCCAACTTTAATCTTAGATGGAGCCATCGTCAAGACGCAAAATCTAACCCGAATGCAACTTTTGGAGCTTCCGTAAATATTGGAAGTAGTCAGTATTTTAGACAATCTTTAAACGAGTTTAATAATTCTAATTTTTTAACGAATACATTTAATTCGTCTATCTCGTATCAAAAAACGTTTGTTGGTACTCCTTTTAATTTGAGTGTAACTGCTACACATTCTCAAAACACCAATACTCAATTGGTAAACATGACACTACCTTCTGTTCAACTGAATATGAATAGAATATATCCTTTTTCAGGAAAAGGTGGAGTTAAAAGAACTCCTTTTCAAAAAATTGGAGTTACATATAATATGCAAGGAGACTATAGAATTACCACAACGGAAGATGAGTTTTTCACTTCAAAAATGTTCGAAACTGCCAAAGCCGGAGTTCAACACAGAACAGATGCAAGTACCAACATTACTTTATTAAATTACTTCACACTTTCTCCGAATGTCAATTATCGTGAAGTTTGGAATTTTGATCATATCAACAAAACTTATGATCCTACGGCACAGAACACTGATGGCTCTTTTGGTACAGTTGTTACTGATACGATAAAAGGCTTTAGAAGCTTTAGAGAATACAGCACAGGAGTTAGTTTATCGACAAACATTTATGGAACATTTAATTTTAAGAAAGGGCGATTAAAGGCTATTCGACATACCATAAGGCCTTCTATTTCTTTTTCTTACAGACCTGATTTTGCAGACATATACAACCTAGAAGTACAACAAAGTTCGGACCCTACAGATATCCTAACGTATTCTCCTTTTCAGCAAGGCGTTTATGGAAGTCCTAGTGCCGGTCTGAGTAATTCAATTGGAATTTCTGTCAACAATGTTCTTGAGGCTAAAGTCGCCCCAAAAGACCCCGATAGCGATGCCGAAGATGAAAGGATAACGATATTAAACAACTTGAATTTTAGCACCAATTACAATATTGCTGCAGATAGTTTGCGTTGGTCTCCTGTAAGTGCTACAGCTGGAACTCGGTTGTTTAAAGACAAATTAGCTATTAATTTAGGTGCAACGCTAGATCCTTACCAAGTGAATGATTTAGGTCAAAGAATTGATAAATTCAATAAAGGATTGTTTAGAGTTACTGCCGCTAGCTTAACGGCAAACTACTCGCTATCGAGTAAAGATTTTAGTGATGAGAACAACAATGTTGTTCAAAACAGTAATTCCGGAAATGGAAATCAAAACACTCCCGATGTTTTAGGTAATAATATTGATCCTACCAACAGGTTTGCCAATACACCTCAAAATCAACAAGACACTACTGAAGAAACAGAAACAGAACTCTACAAAGCAAAAATACCTTGGACATTAAATCTTGCCTATTCTGCCTCTTATGTGAACAATGGTGTTTCTGGAGATACTAATAATGGGCTACGGATACATACTGTTATGTTTGGTGGTGATGTTGAATTAACTCCAAAATGGAAAGTTGGGTTTTCTTCTGGGTACGATATTAAAGAAGGAGGTTTTACTTTTACTAGACTTAATTTCTCGAGAGATTTAGATAGTTGGCGATTCAATTTTAACTGGGTTCCTTTTGGAACAAATCAATCATACTCATTCTTTATTGGTGTGAAATCATCAGTTCTTAGCGATCTTAAGTACGATAAGAACAGACCACCAGATAGAGTTTTATTTTAATACTAGTCAAATGAAAAAAATTATTCAAACATCAAATGCTCCAGCACCAATAGGCCCTTACAATCAGGCTGTTTTATACGGAAACACACTGTATACTTCTGGTCAGATTGCAATTAATCCTGCTACAGGTGAATTAGAATTGGATTCAATTCCTCATGAAACCAAGTTAGTAATGGAAAACATGAAAGCGGTTTTGGCTGCGGCCAACATGACCTTTAACGATGTTGTAAAAACTTCTATTTTTATTTCCGACATGAATAACTTCGCTGAAATAAACAAGGTTTATGGAACCTACTTTGATGAAGCTACTGCTCCAGCTAGAGAAACTGTTGAAGTCGCTAACTTACCTAAGTTTGTTAATGTAGAAATTAGTATGATTGCAATAAAAGGATAGTTTAGGTTTTCCGAAAAAACTATTCTTTACAACATATCAATAAAATAAAAAAGCCTACTTAAAGCAGGCTTTTTTATTTTTAAATCTATTCTTTTTACAAAGAAGCTGAATACTCTAGTAAGTCTACAATCTTCGTTGCATAACCGTATTCATTATCGTACCAAGAAACAACTTTAAAGAAGTTTTCATTCAACTCTAAACTAGCTCCTGCATCAACGATAGAAGTTCTTGTATCTGAAACAAAATCTTGAGAAACTACCTCTTCATCTGTATATCCTAAAATTCCTTTTAGCTCATTTTCAGAAGCACTTTTTAATGTTGCTAAAATAGCTTCTAACGAAGTTGCTTTTTCGGTTCTAAATGTCAAGTCTACTAAAGAAACATCAGCAGTAGGAACACGCACTGCCATTCCTGTTAGCTTACCTTCCAATGCTGGAATTACTTTTGTCACAGCTTTTGCAGCTCCTGTTGTTGCAGGAATAAGATTGTTCAATACTGAACGACCCCTTCTTCTGTTTCCATTAGGACTGTCTACGACTCCTTGACCAGAAGTAGCAGCATGTATCGTTGTCATTAATCCTTCAGCCAAACCATAGTTCTCGTGTAATACTTTTGCTATCGGCGCTAAACAGTTTGTTGTACAAGATGCATTAGAAAAAACAGTGTCTTCGGAAGTCAACTCTGTATGATTTACTCCCATTACAAACATCTTTGCATCTTTAGACGGTGCAGAAATGATTACTTTTTTTGCTCCTCCTTTTATATGAGAACTCGCAGCTTCATTTGTTAAAAAGAATCCAGTAGATTCAATTACATAATCTGCTGCTACTTCATCCCACTTTAAATTTTCCGGATTACGTTCTGCTGTTACTCTAATTACTTGCCCGTTCACAACTAATTGTCCATTTTCTACCTTTACATCTCCATCAAAACGTCCGTGTACAGAATCGTATTTTAAAAGGTATGCTAAATAATCTACTTCTAGTAAATCATTGATCGCAACAACCTGCATATTCTCTCTACTCATAGCTGATCTGAAAGCTAGTCTACCTATTCTTCCAAACCCGTTAATTCCTATTTTAATCATTTCTAAATTTAATTTTGTTTACGTGGTCATTATATCAGAGACTCTCAGAAGTTCTTTGTTAATCTCATGTCCCCCTTTAATTGCTTTTTCTAAGTTAGTTGAAATCACATTATTATCTTTTAAACCCACCATTACGTTTGTTTTATTATCTAATAATAATTCAACAGCTTTTACCCCTAATCTACTTGCAAGAACTCGATCAAAGCACGTAGGACTCCCTCCTCTTTGCATGTGACCTAAAATAGAAACTCTTACCTCGTACTCAGGTAAATTTTCTTCTACATAATTTGCTAATTCATATACATTTTTCCCAGACCTATCGCCTTCGGCTACAACAACAATACTCGATGATTTTCCAGTACGTCTACTTTTTTTCAACGATTCTAGCATTCGTTCTAAACCTAAATCTTCTTCTGGAATCAGAATCTCTTCTGCACCTGCACCAACACCAGCGTTTAAAGCTATAAACCCAGCATCACGCCCCATAACTTCCACAAAGAAAAGTCTATTGTGAGAAGAAGCAGTATCTCTAATTTTATCGATAGCTTCTACTGCAGTATTCAATGCAGTATCATATCCTAATGTATGAGAAGTCCCATAGATATCATTATCTATAGTCCCAGGAATTCCAATAATTGGAAATTGGTACTCTTTATTGAAAACAACGCCTCCTGTAAAAGAACCATCCCCTCCAATAACAACCAAAGCATCTATGTTATGTTCAACTAAATGATCATAGGCTTGCTTTCGCCCTTCGGGTGTTCTAAATTCCTTAGATCGAGCTGATTTTAGAATTGTACCTCCTTTATTAATGATGTTATTCACACTTCTTGCTGTAAGTGTTGTAAAATCACCTTCTATCATTCCTTGATAACCTCTATAGATCCCAACACATTCTGTTCTGTAATAAGCGCATGCTCTTACTACTGATCGAATTGCGGCATTCATTCCTGGAGAATCACCTCCAGAAGTCATCACTGCTATTTTTTTAATTTTCGTCATATTAACTGGTGTAAAAATACTCAATAAAACTCACTTTAAATAAAAAAAAAACGAAATCGATTTCGGTCACACCCCCATAAAAACCTTAATGTAAGAGGTCTATTTAATCGTATTTGACGTACCATCAAAAATTAAATACGGATGCTTATTTTAGATTATTAAATAAGTTAATTAACATTGATTAACAATTGTTAACTAACAATTTATATAAAATAGCTTATTTTCATCAATACATATCATTTATAACCTATTATGAACCGTACGTTTTATATCTTCCTATTAGTATTTATTCAATCTATTTTATTGAATGCTCAGGTAGCTACCATCCCTTTTGAAATTAAAGACAATGGGCATCTCTACTTAAAAGTAAAAGTAAATAATTCTAAGGAAGCTCTAAATTTTGTCTTTGACACTGGTGCCACCTCAGATTTACTAGACAAAGATATTGCTGAAAAGATGGGCATTAAAGCTGATTATCAACAAAGCGTTCAGGGTACAGGAGGAAGTAAAACTTATGATATAGCAACGAGTCAAAAATTAATTCTCCCGAAGGGTATTGTTATTAGAAATACCAATTTAGTATTTACAGATCTGTCCCGTTTTCATGCAGCAATAGATGACGGTTTTGTAGGAATTGTAGGATATAGCTTACTACGAAAATTCATCACAAAAATAGATTACCAGAAACAAGAACTTGTTCTATACAAGAAGATCAGTGACTTGAATACTAGCTCATATTCTAAAATTCCATTCCGTTTTGACAGAGGCATTCCAATTCCGCAATTTGACATTTCGATACAATTAAAAAACGGGGAAAGCTTTACCGGTAAAATACTATTTGATAGTGGAGCTGGTCTAACATTATCTGTGAATACTCCTTATAATCAGGAAAACAAGATTCGAAAGAAATCTGGCAAGAGCATTATCTCTAAATCCCTCGGGTTAAGTAAGAAATCTATTTCTGAGAAAGTAGCTATTAACTCTTTAACAATTGGAGATTTTACATTTAAAGATTTAGCAATTAGAATATCTAATGAGGAGAGTGGCGTTAGTGCTTATGATGGATATCTGGGAATACTAGGTGCTCAAATTATCAAACGATTCAACATTGTCCTAGACTACTCAACAAAAACATTGTATCTAAAACCTAATAGTCATTATGGTAAGAAATTTGAGTTTCCTTTAAGTGGAATCCAATTAAAAAAGAGTAAAAAAGGAATTGCAATTGACGTTCTGGTAGAAACTAGTCCTGCTTTTAAAGCTGGTTTAAGAGAAGGTGATCAGATACTGGCAATCGACGGAAAGACATCAAAACAAATTAAAGTCTACAGAGATCTGTTAAAAAAAGAAGGTAATACGATTACTTTAAAAGTTAAGAGTAATATAGGGGAACTTAAGTCTATTACATTTAAATTACAACGCTTGCTGTAATTAATTTTTATTAAACCTCAATAGTTTGTAGGGTTTCACGATAGTATCTTTCTTTTTCTTTTTCTTTTCTTCTTTTTTCTTTTTCCCTTTTTTCTTCAATCCCATTTTTTGAAGTAAATCAGACAAACTATTAAAGTTTACCTGGTACGACAACCCTATTCCTTGGGTATACCCTTCTTCTTGTGCTGAATATTGAATTTCATTCTGTCTATTAAAAATAACACCTCTAAAGCTTCCAGATTCATTTAATAAAACTTCAACTTTCACTTCTCCAACTACACTTGATTGTGTTTGAGCTCCTACAGGAACTCCTACTTTTCCATTGATAATAACACGGTCAGTTAATTTGGTTCGTACAGAAACACCTACTTGATCGTCTGTTAATAAATCATCTTGTGGATTTGATGGATCCCCTGATGTATAATCTAATTGAAATTGAAATTTCTCACTACTAATAATATCAGATAAAATAGCCCCAATAACATTGGTCGTTGTTCCTGTTAGCAATTCTCCTCCATCAATATTCGCCCTATTTGGGTTTCTAAAACTACCCGTCGCTAATAATGAGAAAAATTGTTGCATTTTGGCATTCACATCATTATCATTAAGCACAAAATCCAACTCGGAAGCAATTGTTGAATTTGAATTTGGAATCTGAATATCAAACTCTTGTGTTGAATTAAATAATCCTCCAGTAATTTTTGTCACCAAATTCACAGGGATTTTTCTACTCGTATTGAAATTCTCTAGAAGCACTGCAGGGTTAGCTTGAGTAGTATAAACAGCTGTTACATTTAAGTTTGCTTCATACGGATTTCCATTCCAAGAAATAGTACCACCTTTTAAAATTTCAAAAGGCTTATTAATTACTCCTCCATATTTAAAATTATACACTCCTTGGTCTATTGTAAAGTCGCCATCCATAATAAACTTCCCACGTGTATTAATCTCTATGTTCAAGTTTCCAGTTCCCCTCCCTTTCAGTTCACTTCCATTCACCTCATCAATAACCACCTGAGCTTCAGCATCCTTTGTAACCTCTAAATCAATATTTAAATCGACTCCCTCTATTGATTCCGCTGCTGTCTTTTGTTCTAAATCTTCTGTTTTATTTTTTGATCTAAAACGAATTAATCGATAGTAATCTATGGATGCAATGTCTTTTATTGGGATTACAAACAATGTTCCAGGCATTGTCTTTGCTTGTACATCAATTGTAATACTGTTTGTTAGTCCATAAATACCTGCATTTCCTTCAATAAACCCTGTACCATAGTACAATGCTTCTTCAGAATCTTCAGTATCTAAAACCAATAAATTATCAGACTCTATTTCTAAGTTCAAAGACCATTGATCAAAGTTTTGATGCGTAATATCTCCGTTTAAAACCCCTTTAGTATCATACTTCGTATCTTTCAAAGCAATATCTTCAAATATAAAAGAACGTCCAAAAGTCCCTTTCTCCAACCCTCCCAACCTAACCGAAGTTTCACCATCAAAATTATAATCTACATTCAAATACGGAAATTGAAGTCCTGCATCTTTCAACACTAATTTCCCTTTCATTTCAGGGTTTCTCAAAAACCCTTTCAACTTGAAATCGCCAGTAGCTGTACCTCGTAATTTAGACACTACATCTTCTCCTAAAGGACTAAATGCATTTAACTTAAAACCTTTAATTACTGCATCAAAATCTATCGTGGGTCTTGTAGATGAAAAATCAATGGTTCCTTCTTTTACACTAATACTCTTAGCATTTTCTGTTCCTATGTAGAAATTTACAGTATATGTTTCATAAGAATTTTTACCTTTTACAGCCAATGATAAATCTCCTTGCTTAAAATCATTAATATGAAAATCATTTACTTTTAATTCTCCTTTTGGATCATACAAGCCATCTTTCTGCACAAAGTCAATGTTTCCATTCAATTGCCCTTTTAGAGACAAGCTATCTACAGGAGGTAAAAAACTTTCTAAGTATACGTTTGTAAACTCGGCATGTAAATCTTTATAGGTGGAATCTCTAAGAACTCCTTGAAACTTTATCCCTTGTACTACTTGATCTTTTAAGACTCCTTTTAATCTAACATTCTTTTTGATCGATTTTAGTTCTAGTGGAGAAAAAACATATTCATCTTTATTTAAATCAAAGGTCAGTTTATGCGCTTTATTATTTTCCTCATTAATAACCCAATTATCTTCCTTGAAATTAAACGTAGACTTCTCAATCCCTACTACAGATTTTTTATCTTCATTTATAGTGTAATAGAAATCTAGGTTGAATTTTTCTCTTTCTAGCTCACCTCCTCTAAAACCTGATTTAAAATACAGTGTATCATTTATGGTCTTATTAAAGAGTAACACTTTAGAAAAACTATAATAAGGTGTCTCAATTTTTTTTGCCTTCAGCTCTGTAACATAAGGTCTAAATTTCGATCTGCTTTTATTATCGATATCTAATAATAATGAATCTATTACATTTTCATAGATCGTCACTTTAGGAGAATTAAAATCTAACTTCAAATGACTATCATCTGCATTGATTTCTCCTTTAAGTTTTGTGTTAGGAGCAATTGATATTTCTGGATAAAACACCTCTACTATTTGATTGTAAACCGTAAAATCAAAATCCAAATATTGTCCAGCATCTACTTTGTATGGAGTGAAATTTGTGTAAATACTA
Organism: Flavobacteriaceae bacterium; assembly: GCA_049115595.1. Lineage (GTDB taxonomy): Bacteria > Bacteroidota > Bacteroidia > Flavobacteriales > Flavobacteriaceae > Polaribacter. The sequence continues at coordinate 116,310 of JAGDZS010000002.1, read as the reverse complement.
CCCAAGGCATTTAAAGTAATTGGGTACAAATCTTTAAAAGCAAACTTACCTGTTAATTCACCTTTTACAATATCTTCAGAGTTAATTAATATTTCTCTAATATCATTTTCTTTTTTAGAGAAAACCAAAAACTGTTTAAATGAATACTCTTCTTTTTGGTTTTTATATTTAATATTTTTGAAATTAGCGAAACCTACAATATTATCTATTTGATTTCCTTTGAAATTAAAGTTGATAGTCCCTTGCAATTCAGAAATGCTATCTCTTAGATATAAGTTTGTGGCTTTTAAATCTACATAAGATATGTCTGCTAGAAAATCGAATTGACTAACATCTTTTGAAAAATCTGCCAACCCATCAAAATTCATTTTCAAATTCGCATCTTTAGCAATAAAATTACCATCAAAGACATTGTTCTTATAAGTACCGTTTAGATGAATATCTTGATAAACATACTTGTTATATTCAATCTCAGAAATATCACCTATTAAAGTTGTATTGATATTCTCTACTCTAAATCCTTTTCCTTGAGGAATCTCACCTTTAAAACTAAACTTACCAAACAATGGGTCTTCAAAAATTCTTCCTAAATCAAATTTTATAAATTCAATATCGCCTGAATACGTCGCATCGTCTATATCAGCAAAATCAGTAATCTCCAAATCTGAGATAATCATTCCTATTTCAGAATCTATATCTAATGTCGCTTCAATCGCATTCGGTGTTACTTTTGTAAATCCAGAAAGGTGAAACTTACCAAGCTTTTTAAACTCAGTTGGTAATGTTTTTCCTAATAAATTGGGTAAAATATCTTTAAGTCGGTAATAATCTGCTGTAACATTGTTTAAATCTGCTGTCAAAAAAAAGTCTTCCTGACTTACAGCATTGATGAAATTTAGATCTCCATCAATCTTAATTCCTTTGTCGGAATAGAGTTTTAGGTCTTTAGCAGAAAAGTTATTTAAGGATCCGTGAAGGTTCGTTGTAAAATGCAGAACGTCATTTCCATTCAGCTCATTGTATAGTTTTTTCAAATCGAGTATGGAAAGATAACTTTTATCAAAAGTTGCGTCAACAGTTACAAGTTCATTAAATTTACTTAGATTACTCCTTCTATAATTAAACTCTAATTGCGCATTTAATAACGAATGTGGCGTTTCTATTCTAGTATCGTAAAACTGCATCTGAGCTTTTGTGTACTTAAAATCTGTAGTAAGACTTGTAATATCTACACCTCTGTTATCTGTAAAATATAGTCCTCTAATTTTCACAGAAACATTAGGGCCTACAATCGAAAAGTCTTGAAGAGTACCTCCACCTCCATAGGCTGCAAAATCTAAAGGAACTTTATTGTTTTCATCTATTAACGTATAGGTAAGGTCCTCTAAATAAATATTTGAGGTACTTAATTCAAATGGTGTGTAGACCAATGTTGTATCTCTTGGGTTATCATCTTCGAACTTATCTACAAAAATGCTAAGATTATCATTGTCTTCATCTTTATATGTTTTCATATGAAAGTGAATTCCTTTAAAAGATGTATTCTTTAACTCTACCTTATTATCAAGAATTCTTTTGGCATTCAACAAAGATGTCCGAATTCTATCCACAAAAATCAACGTATCTTTATGGTGATCTCTAATCTCTACTCCTTTCAGAGCTACAGTACCTAATAAAGAGAGGTCAACTTTCTTAATGACAAGATCTGTCCCATAGTCTTCATTGATATTATCTGTAACAATCTTTGCAATTCTTGTTTGTACAGCTGGAATAGAAAAAATAATGATAAGAAATACGAGAAAAAGCACGATGTACTTTATCCATTTAAGTAATATTTTTCCAGCTTTTTTAATAAGTCTTCTGTTTAAGGAGTTTATCTGCAAAAATCTAACGCAAAAATAGAGCCTTTCTATACAAAGAACGTTAAAATTAACAAACTATTAAATTTCTACTTCAAAAAAGAAACACACAATTATTTAATAGCTAATTTTGCAAAATCATTTTTATGAGTTTAGAAAATACATACATATTAGGAATTGAATCTTCTTGTGATGATACAAGTGCTTCTATTATTTGCAATGGCAAGGTATTAAGCAATATTGTTGCAAATCAAGAAGTACATGCTAAGTATGGTGGCGTAGTTCCTGAATTGGCATCTAGAGCTCACCAACAGAACATTGTCCCTGTAGTTCAGCAAGCGATTGAAAGAGCAGGAATAACCCAAAAAGATCTAAGTGCTATTTCATTTACCAAAGGACCTGGTTTAATGGGATCTTTATTAGTAGGTACTTCATTTGCTAAATCACTTTCATTAGGGCTACAAATACCCCTGATTGATGTAAATCATATGCAGGCCCACATTTTAGCTCATTTTATAAAAGAAGAAAATGCTAAAATCCCTCCGTTTCCATTTATCTGTCTAACCATTAGTGGTGGTCACACACAAATTGTAAAGGTTTCTAATCATTTCGATATGGAAATTTTAGGAGAAACTATTGATGATGCTGTTGGAGAAGCCTTTGACAAATCGGCAAAAATTTTAGGGTTGCCTTATCCTGGAGGCCCATTAGTTGACAAGTACGCTCAGTTAGGAAACCCAAAAGCATTTGCTTTTACAAAACCGAAAGTGGGCGATTTAGATTTTAGTTTTAGCGGTTTAAAAACTGGAATTTTATATTTCATCCAGAAAAGGGTGAAAGAAAATCCTGATTTCATTAAAGAAAATCTCAATGACATTTGTGCATCTATTCAGCATACCATCATTGAAATTTTAATGGACAAATTAAAAAATGCTGCTAAATCCACAGGGATCAAACACATTGCTATTGCTGGTGGTGTTTCTGCCAATTCAGAAATTCGGAGAAGACTTCAATCTTCTGAAAAACATTTAGGGTGGACTACATACATCCCTAAATTTGAGTACACTACAGACAATGCTGCTATGATTGCTATTACAGGGTATTTAAAATATTTAAACAAAGACTACTCTCGTATTAATGTAAAAGCTGAAGCCCGACTAAAGGTTACAGAATAATTTCATATTTTCCATATTTCAAAAAAAGCTTGTATGCTCAATTTTAAGAATAGATTTACAGTAAACTTTCGCTATTTTATTTTTTGGATTGTCTTTTTTGCATTTGCAAGATTGCTTTTTTTACTTTTCTATTTTGACCAATCTAGTTCATTAGGTTTTTTAGAATTCTTTAAAACTTTTTTATACGGAGCTAGAATTGATGCCTCTTTTACGGGATATCTTTGCATAATTCCTTTTTTAGTAATTATTCTTTCTATTTGGATTCCAAAAAAGGCGGTTTCTATTATTTTAAAATGGTATACATATCCTGTTATTTTTATCATTAGTCTTTTAATGATTATAGATATCGCGCTCTACAAGTATTGGGGAATAAGAATAGATTACACACTGTTAAATTACATGGATACTCCAGAGCTTATGTTCGCCACAGTCTCCACATCTCAAATAATCATAGGTCCTTTAGTTTGGATTTTGTATTCGCTCTTCCAAGTATTTATTTTCAATAAAATCGTAGGAAAGAAAATCAACTCGCTACAAAAAGGAAAGCTTATAGAAGCCCCTGTATTTCTTGTTATCGTAGCAGCTTTAATTCTTCCTATACGAGGAGGATTCCAAGAGATCCCAATCAATCAAAGTAACGTGTACTTTTCAAATACTATGTTTGCTAATCAAGCTTCTGTTAATTTTATTTGGAATTTTTCACATTCTTTTACCTACACAATTGACTCAGAAAACCCAAACAAACGGTTTGATGATCAAGTTGCTCAGGACATTATAGATAAAAATAGAAATCCACTTTTAAAAAGAACTACAGACTCAATTTTAACTGTAGAAAAACCAAACGTAATTTTTATTATTTGGGAAAGTCTATCAGCTAAATTCGTAGGGGCTTTAGGTGGAGAAAAAGATATCACCAGCAATTTGAATGCTCTTTCTAAAGAAGGTATTCTTTTTACAAATTTCTATGCTAACGGAGACAGGACAGACAAGGGAATTCCAGCTATATTAAGTGGATATTACCCTCAAACCACAGCTAGTATTATTAAATTACCAAACAAATCAAGAACGCTCCCTATAATAACCTCTCATATGACTGGCGAAGGCTACCATACAAGTTTCTATTATGGAGGTGATTTAAATTTTGGAAATATGAACACCTACCTTAGAAATGGTGGTGTTTCTAAATTTGTTGATGGAAGTGAATTCGATGAAAAAGATTGGAGCTCTAAATGGGGAGCTTTTGATCATGTTTTCATGGAAAGACTATCAAAGGATTTATCTGGAGAACAACAAGAGCCTTTTTTCACTATAGCCTTAACATTATCAAGCCATGAGCCGTTTGATGTTCCTACTTATAAATTTGGAAAAGACAGTGAAACCAATATGTTTAGAAGTGCGCATGCATATACTGATGAAACTATAGGGAAGTTTATAAAAAACGCAAAAAAGCAGCCTTGGTGGGATAATACACTCATCGTTATTTTAGCAGATCATGGACACGCAATACCAAAACATGAAGGAGTTTATAACTCTCCTTTAAAGTTTAAAATACCTATGCTTTGGTTGGGAGGTGCCATTAAAAATAAAGGAACTACGGTCAGTACCATAGGTGGGCAAACAGATCTAACTTACACACTGGCTAGTGTTTTAGGTCATAATCCTGAAAAATTCACTTTCGGAAAAAACTTATTTATTGATTCTGAGACTCAATACGCTCACTTCATCTACAACAATGGTTTTGGAACTGTAGATAAAAACGGATACATCGTTTATGACTATGTTGGTGACAGGATTATAGAGAAGAAAGGGACCTCTGCTCAAAGACTAGACTCTTTAGGTAAAGCACTTACACAAAATGCCTATCAAGATTTTATTGATAGAAAATAAAAAAGCGAACTTTTCAGTCCGCTTTTAATTTTTATCTAAAATTTGATTTCTTCCCAACTGTTTTAATCGAACAGCCTATTGCTCGAGTATACGTTTTTGCTGGTTTCTTTCCTGCGAGTAAAGCATCAACAGCATCCTCAACAAATTTTTCTTTCACACCATTTGGGTTTCTAGAACTGTCATCAATAGCTCCAATATATTCTACAATATTCTTTCCTTTAGTTTTCTTTAGAATATATACGTGAGGTGTTTTTGTTGCTCCATATTTTGGATATACTTTTTGCCCTTTGTCCATCAAGTAAGGAAAAGTAAACCCTTTTTCTTTAGCTCTCACTTTCATATCAGACAGATCATCTCCTTTAATTGCAGCTGGGTCATTTGGATTGATCGCAATCACTGGATATCCTTTTGATTTGTATTTCTTATCCAAAGCAACTATTCTGTCTTCGTTGGCAACAGAATAAGGACATGTATTACATGTAAATACAACAATAAATCCTTTAGCTTTTGTATAATCTGCTAAAGAAACCATTTTACCATCTACATTTTCTAATTTAAAATCAGAAGCTGCATCTCCTACCTTGTAGCCTTTATCAGGTCCAATCGTAAAAGCTGTTGCCAAAGCAAACACTGCTAGCACTAGAATTGTTTTAATTGTTTTCATTTGTCTATTTCTATTTGTTAATAAATGATTTTATTTCGTTTTGTAATTCTTCCTCTGTAAAAGATTGCTCGTAAAATTTACGTTTCTTTTTATTGTAAATCAATGTCGCAGGAATTGAACCTGACCATTTTTCACTAATATCAGCAATCCACATTTGCTCATTCACATCATCAAAATGAATCACTTCTGATTTTAATTTACGTTTATTGATAAATGGAATCAAGCGTTTTTCCTTTTGTTTTGGAAAATCTAAACTTACCAAAATTACTTCTACATTCTGATCTTTATATTGTTCGTTCACTTTCTCAAAATAAGGAAGCTCTTTTACACAAGGCGCACACCAAGTGGCCCAGAAATTAACAACATATGTCTTGTCATCCTTTATTTCAAGTGTAGGTTTTAATCCTTTGTAATCAACTGTAGGAACATCATCCAATGTTACTGCTACAAATTCAGAGGCGTTGGTCGTTGTTTTTGGTTTTGATCCAGACTCTTCTTTACAAGAGGTTACAAGAAAAAGAAGTCCAATGCAAAAAAGAAGATTTCTCATAATGCATAAATATACAAAATAAGAAATCTTCCTCAAGCTCCTTAACTAAATCTTAACAAGAATCAGTTATCAGTTATCAGTTATCAGTTATCAGTTATCAGTTATCAGTTATCAGTTATCAGTTATCAAAATTAAAATTTCAATCTCTACTATCAATCACTGTTCAGTGATCATTGTTCATTGATAACTGATCATTGGTTATTGAACATTATTCTATCCAAATAAGTCATTCAATACCTTCGCCAAACGTAAGCCTCCTTTTCGCAATTGAGTCTTTACCGTTTCAAAGTTCTGATACATATAAGGATAGCTTAATCGTTCTAGGTCTTCCAATTTAGTACCTCTTGGTGTTGGTTCTTTTGTTTTTATGGAATTATAAGTTTCCATTGTAATCACTCTCGTTTCATTTACCCAATCTAAAACTGTTCCTTCTTGAACGGCAGCGATTTGCCTTTTAGAATAATTATTTAAATTTCCACTCAACTCAGAATAACTCATTCCAAATTGATCGATCATTTTAGAATCCCATACAGAATGTAAGTTTGCTGCATAATCATCAAAAAACCATTTCACTTTAATTGAGTTCCCTCCTCTATCTTTTGCTCTTCCTATATGCATTGGCTGATGCAAATCACCAATAAGATGAACTAATAATTTCACATGAAACACCTTGTCTTCATCGCTAGCATTTGGATCTGAAATAACTTCTTTGCACTTTTTAATTCCTGTGATTAAATCTCCTTTAGGGTTTTTCTCAGCATTCTCATAGGTTTCCCCATCCTTGAAATTAATATAATGCCAAGTTCTATAGGCATCATACTTTTTATCGGACTTCATATCATCAGCAAACGTTGAAATAATTGCCAATCCTTCACCTTTCAATAGCTTCTCAATATTTCTTTTTGCTTTGCTTGTTAAATTGCGATAAGCGATCTCACCTACAACTCTATGCCCGGTTTGGCCCCAAAAAAGATCGCCATCATTTGTGGTGCAATTGTCTATCTCATTTGCATAAGAAAAGACACCTGTCAATAAAAAAATAAGTAACATTTTAAACTTCATACTATTTGATTTTTTGTTTTTCAATTTTGCTAAGTTAAAGAATATCGTTTTGATTATTTTTTATATTTTTATGTTTTTATAACAGCCAAAATTGAATCTATGAATTTTTCTAGCTTTTTAAATTTAAAACAACCAGGTGGAGATAATGATAATCTTGACAGCGGTGTTGGTCAAGGAGGTGGTTCAACAGAAGAGCTTGGAATTGGCACTGGTGACAGGCCTTGAGTTATAAAATTATATCAATAGTTATACTAACTATGAAAACATAAACATGTAATAAAATGTTGTAAGTAGTATTAAACCTAATATCATAAACCCTATTGACACAACATTTAACCTTTCTGTGAGTTTATTATATAATTTTACTTTCTCATTACATTTCTCTTCTTTAAAAATATCTATATCTTTTCCTTTTATTTTCCTTAATTGAATATTAGTATATTTTTCTTCATATCGATTAGCATTATATCCTGTTCTTTGGGAAAAAAAATTGGAAATTATAGCTAGCATTAATGACAATCCAGAAAGAAATATAATCATTGAACTCTCTATTTCAATATTATTAGTTTTAAACTCTCTAAGAGTTTCAAAAATTATAAATATTCCTGCACCACTTATAGAGATAATTAATAAATCTAGCCTTTTTAAAGAATAAATTTTTATTTCTTTAGTATTATCAAGATGCTGTTTCCATGCATAATAATCTTCTTTTTTCTTCTTTTTGCTCATAACTATAAATGTAATAGTTTTTTAGTTAGCGTTAAATAATTTGGAAATATCAAAAAAAATTATATATCTTTGTGATATCATTTTAATATCATAATAAAACAACAATATGAAAGCAGAGAAAATTATTAAACCTACAAATGGATACTTAATGTTATTGATAACATTTATCTTATTTTTTGGAGGTATCGCTATTACTATTCAACAAGAAAACCCAATATATCTTATCGCAACTTTTTTCGGGCTGATTGGTTTCTTTGGCTTTATCTTGGTAAACCCAAATACATCTAAAGTTATTTTACTCTTTGGAAAATACGTTGGAACAGTTAAAGACAATGGTCTCTATTGGGCAAACCCTTTTTACACTAAAAAGAAAATTTCTTTAAGAGCTAGCAATTTTGATAGTGAGCGATTAAAAGTAAACGACAAGTTAGGAAACCCAGTAATGATCAGTACTATTTTAGTTTGGAGGGTTACCAATACTTACAATGCTGCCTTTGACGTAGACAATTACGAGAACTTTGTTCGTGTACAAACAGATGCGGCTGTAAGAAAATTAGCAAGCATGTATCCTTATGACAACTTCGCAGATGAAGGTCATGAAGAAGACATTACCCTTCGTTCTAGTGTAAATGAAGTGAGTGAAGCTTTAGAAAAAGAACTAGAAGAGCGTTTATCTATTGCAGGAATTGAAGTTCTAGAAGCTAGAATTGGTTATTTAGCCTACGCTCAAGAAATTGCCAATGCAATGCTTAAGCGTCAACAAGCAACAGCTATTGTTGCAGCTAGACATAAGATAGTTGAAGGAGCTGTAAGCATGGTAGAAATGGCTTTAGAGGAATTAAACAAAAAAGACATTGTTGAGTTAGATGAAGAACGTAAAGCTGCAATGGTAAGTAATCTAATGGTGATTTTATGTGGAGACAAAGAAGCTTCTCCTGTATTAAACACTGGAACTCTAAGTCACTAATATGACAGAAAAAAAAGAATTGAATATTGGTGTCGCCTTAGCCATAGGGTCCTCTATAGGAACTTCGATAGGAACGGTCATTGGAGCTGTTACTGATAATGTAGCAATGGGAGTGTCTTTAGGAGCTTCCTTTGGAGCTGGTTTTGGAATTATTATCGGAGTTCTTTTAAATCAATTTAATAACGAAAAGAAAAACTAACATGTTAGGAATTCAAATATCAAATAGAAAAACACTCATTGTTTTATTTATCATTTGTACTACTCTTCTAACCATTGGAATAATATTATTTTAAAAATATGAAAGAATATAAAGTAATTACCTGGAAACAAGGTCTATCTAGAAATAACGAACGATTAGAAGACACCTTGAACCAACATGCAAAAGCAGGCTGGACAGTAAGACACATTGCTGAAAATACAGCAAGAATAGTTTTCGAAAGAGACAAAAACAGATAAAATGAGAATATTTAAAGAAGAACAACGATTTACACAAACATGGCTTATTGTACTAATGGTCGTAAGTATTCTTGTTCCTATTGGGTTGATTATAAAAGAATATTCTGAAGAAAATTCTTCTATGACTACTGTCGAATTTTTATTAATAGTCGGTTTAATGCTATTATTTTCATTCCCTATATTCTTCTTTAAGTTAACAACACGGATAGATGAAAAAGGTATCCACTATCGCTTCTTCCCTTTCCATAGTTCTACTAGAACAATTGCTTGGTCAGAAATGAAGTCTGCTACTATTAGAAAATATGATGCCATTTCTGAATATGGTGGATGGGGAATGAAAGGCGGCTTTAGCAGAAAGAGAGGAAAAGCAATTAATGTTAGTGGTGATATAGGCATTCAATTGGAATTAAAAAACGCAAAAAAGATATTAATAGGAACAAAAAAAGAAGCTGAAGCCAAAAAAGTATTAGAAACATATTCCTTAAAATTAAGCAACAGTCATGAATAACAAGATAGAATATAGCGGTATAGATTACATCATTATTGGTTCTAGCGTAATGCTTACTGTACTAGCAGTAGTATATACCCTCTTGGAATATTCTGCCCTTCCTGATGAAATACCTCTTCATTTCAATGCGAGTGGAGATATTGATAGATATGGAAGCAAAAGTACCCTATGGTATGTGGTTGGGATCTTAACCGCCACCACTATTGGTTTATTTTTTATGGCTAGAGCAACCTCTATTCATAACACTCAATTAAAAACAAGAACAGCAAATTTTAGATCTCTAGCTATGTACATGCCTTTTTTAGGGTTAATGCAATTAATAGTAGTCTATGCAATTATAGAAAGTGCTAAAGGAACATTCAATTATTCTAAATGGATACTTCCAACTATTTTAATTATTACCGCAATTTTTTTAGCGATAACATTTGCTTTTATAAAGAAAAATAAAGAAACAGATTGATAGAGCAACGCAAGTATTGAAAGCTATCATTAAAAATATTAAATCATGAAAACTAAATTATTTTTATTCATAACAACCTTAGTTGTTCATTATATTTTTGGACAAGAGGTGTCGCAAAAAGACATCTTAATCAAAAACGACAATATTGAATTACCAGGAACACTTTCTTACACAAACAATAGTCAAAAGTTAATTATTTGGGTTCATGGGTCTGGAAATGTAGACAGAAATGGTAATCAGACAGGAGTTAACGTAAATGCAAATTACATCAAACAGTTTCGAGATGAAATGAACAAAAATGACATTGCTTTTTTTAGTTATGATAAACGTACTGCGAATCCAAAAAACGCAGTGCATTTAAAAGGGATTGTTTTAGATGATTTTGTGAATGATGTAAAGAAAGCAATTGAACATTTTAAGAAAGAAAATACCTTTAAAGAAATCATTTTAATCGGACACAGTCAAGGATCCTTAGTTGCTATGCTAGCCTCAAAAGGAATCAGTAAATACATTTCATTATCAGGCCCGGGAGAATCTATAGATAAAACGATTATCAAACAAGTTACTGGCCAAAGTGCAGATTTAGGGAAAACGACCGAAAACCATTTTAAAGAATTAAAAGAAACTGGAGATATAAAAGAAATAAATCCTATGCTAATCAGTATTTTTGCTAAACAGAATCTAGCATTTATTAGAAATTGGATGTCTTACAACCCTTTAGAAGAAATTGCAAAAATTAAGATTCCTATTTTAATTATTAACGGAGCAAAAGATTTACAAGTAAAGGTTTCTGATGCAGAAACTTTAGGTGCTGCAAATAAAAATGCTCAATTAGTCATTATCAAGAACATGAATCATGTTATAAAGAATATTGAGAAAGATGAAGACAATATGAAATCATATTATTCTCCTGACTATATGATTTCACAGGAACTGATTAAAACAATTACAAAATTTGTAAACGAATAATCCATGGCAAAGAAAAAAGCATTCGCATTACGAATCAATGAAGAGATGTTGAAGACTATTGAAAAATGGGCTTCAGACGAGTTTCGATCTACCAATGGTCAGATTGAATGGATGCTAATGAAATCATTACGAGACGCCAAAAGAGAACCAAAAAAGAAAGACGAGTAATTTACTCGTCTTACTTTTTATATTTATTCCTACAAATAGCAGTTTCATTTCTGGAAAAATAGAAATTAAAAAAGAAAACTGCTGACATTTTCCTAAAAAACTAAATCAGCAGTTATGTTCATTAAATTAGCAACCGCAATAGGTTGAAGCATAATGATTAGTAGCCATATAAGCAATATCTTGCACTTCTTCATCTGTAAAAGCACCACCACAAAGAAGATTATAATAATAATCCCCATAGCTCATAGCTTCTTGAAGACAAACTTGATCCTGTTCACAAACGGATAATGAGTTACCTGCAATAATATTATTTTGCTCTGATTTGTTAAGAACTGTAACGCCATTGAGATTTAAGATGTTTTCTAACATAGTAATTTAGTTTTAAAATTAAGGAAATAAGATAAAAAGTTAATAGAATAAACTACCGCAGTAATTAACTTTTAACAAATGATTAACCCCCTTAAAAGGGTAAGAATATAAAGTTACTCTTTAAAACATACATCAATAAATTAAAGAATCACAACACTTTAGGGTTCTACATAGAGCCCAACAAAAGAAATAAAAACAGTAGTTTCTTTTCTTCTTTCTTTAAGATTTCTTTAAGATTTTTTAAAAAGTGTAACTTGTACCTTTAAGCTTTTCTTAACAACTAACAAATTACACATGAAAAAATTCCTCACCTCGCTATTTCTATTAGCTAGTTTTACACTTTTCGCGCAAGAGTTTTCAATGGACTTGGTTAAAAACATGAAGCCAAGAAATATTGGGCCTGGTGGAATGAGTGGCCGTGTTACATCTATTGATGTAGTGCAATCGAATCCTGACATTATGTATGTTGGAACCGCCTCTGGTGGTCTCTGGAAGTCTACTTCAGGAGGTATTAAATGGGCGCCCCTTTTTGACAAAGAAGTTACCGCTTCTGTAGGAGCTGTTGCCATTCAACAATCCAATCCAAGCGTTATTTGGGTAGGAACTGGAGAAGGAAATCCTCGTAACAGTTTAAATGGCGGTTATGGAATTTATAAATCTTTAGACGGTGGAAAGTCTTGGAAGTCGATGGGACTTGAGAAAACACGTCATATTCACAGAATCATAGTAGACCCAAGCAATCCAAATACAGTATATGTTGGTGCTATCGGTTCTCCGTGGGGAGAGCATAAAGAAAGAGGTGTTTACAAAACAACTGATGGAGGTAAAACTTGGAAACAAATTTTATACAATAACATCAAAACTGGAGCAGCAGACTTAGTAATGGATCCATCAAATCCAAATAAGTTAATTGCCGCTATGTGGGAACACAAACGTGACCCTTGGTTCTTTAAATCTGGTGGTAAAGGAAGTGGTTTATACATCACTTATGATGGTGGAGACACTTGGAAGAAAATGACCGATAAAGAAGGATTCCCTAAAGGTGATCTAGGAAGAATCGGTGTTGCCATTTCTAGAAGCAATCCGAATGTAATTTACGCTTTAGTAGAAGCAAAAAAGAACGCTCTTTACAAAAGTGTTGATGGTGGTTTTAAGTGGAGAATGATCAATAATAAACCAGGAATCGGAAACAGACCTTTCTATTATTCAGAAATTTATGTTGATCCACAAAATGAAAATAGAGTATACTCGGTATTTACCTATGTAAATGTTTCAGACGATGGAGGAAGAAGTTTCCGCCAATTAATGCCTGCCTATGGAGTAGACAATGGAGTACATCCAGATCATCATGCTTGGTGGATAGATCCAAAAGATGGATCATTTATGATTGATGGTAATGATGGAGGTTTAAACATAACTCACGACAAAGGGAAATCTTGGCGTTTTGTTGGAAATTTACCCGTAGCTCAATTCTATCATATTAACGTAGACAACGAATACCCATACAATGTTTATGGAGGAATGCAAGATAATGGTTCTTGGAGAGGTCCTGCCTATGTATGGAAAGCTCAAGGAATTAGAAATTCATATTGGCAAGAAATTAGCTTTGGTGATGGGTTTGATGTTGTTCCAGATAGAGACGATTCACGTTATGGATGGTCTATGAGTCAACAAGGGTTTGTAAGCAGGTATGATCACATCACTGGAAACAATTATAGTGTAAAACCAACGCACCCAGATCCAGATGTAAAATTACGTTTCAACTGGAATTCAGCAATCAATATTGATCCTTTCGATAATAATACCATCTATTTTGGAAGTCAGTTTGTACATAAATCAACTGACAAAGGATTGACTTGGAAAGTAATTTCTCCAGATTTATCAACCAATGATAAAGAAAAACAAAAGCAAGGAGAAAGTGGTGGATTAACGATGGACGCTACTGGTGCAGAAAATCATACTACTATTTTAGTAATCGAACCTTCTGTAGTTGAAAAAAATATGATCTGGGCAGGAACTGACGATGGTCGTGTTCATTTTACTCAAAATGGAGGAACTAACTGGACAGATGTTAGTAAAAACATTCCTGGATTACCAGCTGGAAGTTGGATCGCACAAATTAAAGCTTCCAATAAAAACAAAGGAGAAGCATTATTAATCGCTAATGATTATAGACGTTTCAACTATACTCCTTATGCGTATAGAACAAAAGACTATGGTACTACATGGACAAGAATCGTTGATGGAAACGATGTAGAAAGTTACACATTGAGTATTGTAGAAGATCCTGTTAGTCCTAATTTATTATTTTTAGGAACTGATGATGGATTGTACATCTCAGTAGATGCTGGAAATAAATGGACCAAATGGACTTCTGGATTCCCTACCGTTTCAACAAAGGATTTAGTAATTCAACCAAGAGAACACGATTTAGTGATTGGAACTTTTGGTAGAGCTGCCTGGGTTTTAGATGACATCAGACCTTTGCGCGCCATTGCAGATGGAAATGTTTTGACTAAAAATTTACAATTATTCAATCCTCCAACTGCATATCAAGCCGCATATCAACAACCTACAGGAAGTCGATTTGGAGCAGATGCAATGTATCAAGGAGAGAACAAACGTGGAGGAGCCATCATTTCTTATTACATCAATAGACCTGAAGCAAAGAAGAAAGAGGCAGAACCTAAAGGAAAAAAGAAAAGAAGAAGAAGTAAGAAAAAGAAAGAAGAAGCTCCTAAGGTAAAGAAAGAAGTAAAGAACAAAGTAAAATGGGATTCTATCAAATTAGAAATTTATGATGGAACTCGTTTGATAAGAACACTGAAAAGAAGAGCTCCAAAAGAAAATGGAATTCATAAAACATACTGGTTTATGGATGAAAAAGGAGTTGCTAGACCTTCAAGAAGAATTAGAAATTCTCGATTTGAGCCAAGCGGAGTTGGCGTAAAGCCAGGTACGTATCGTTTAAAAATGTCTTTCGGAGATCAAACTTCTGAGTCTACTATTAAAGTTGAATTCGATCCTAGATTAAAAATGTCCACTGCTGCAATCAATGAAATTTACAATGCTAGCAAAGACATGGAGAAAGATCAAAAGCGAATGGCAGATGTTATCAAGCAATTAATAGAAAGCAAAAACATCGCGAATGGAATTAAATCTAAACTATCTAAAGACAAAGAAGATAAAAAGAAGTACAAAGATCAAATCAAAGCTTCTTCTGAAGTTGTAAAAAGCATTGACAAGATTATTGCAATATTCTTAGGTAAAGTTGACAGAAGACAAGGAATTACTAGAAATCCTGAAGTAACAGTTACACAACGTTTTGGAACTGCAAGAAGGTATGTAGGAAGCAGGTATGGCAATTTAACAGCTACGGAGCGTCAATTAATCAAGCAATATAAAGATGCTATGAATGCAGCTATTAAAAAATCGAACGATTTCTTCGATAAGGATTGGAAAGACTACAGAGCTAAAGTAGAAAACATTAGCATCTCCCCTTTTAAGGAGATTAAGAAACATTAAAAAATTAAAGCGGAGTTGACACTCCGCTTTTTTTATGCGTTGATTTTATTACTTTAGCAGAAATCAAGATATACACATGGAGCCACTTTTTACCAACGATGCAGTTGTATTTGGAATTTTAATGATTTCTCTCGGATTTGTATTTTATACCGAATCCATAAAAACAGGCTTTTGGCCTAAATTTTACAAAATAGTCCCTGGTTTATTCATGGCCTATTTTATTCCTGCGATTTTTACAACTATTGGAGCCATAGCTCCAGAATGGGAAACTGTTAATGCAACTGGAGAAGCAGTAAAAGGAAAATCTCAATTATATTATGTTGCTAGTCGGTTTTTGCTTCCTGCTGCATTGGTATTAATGACCTTAAGTATAGATTTAAAAGCTATTTTCAATTTAGGCTCTAAAGCTTTGATTATGTTCTTTACCGGAACCGTTGGTATTATTATTGGAGGGCCAATTGCAATTCTACTGATATCAATCGTTTCACCAGAGACTGTTGGTGGAGCTGATTTTGATGCTGTTTGGAGAGGGCTTTCTACTTTGGCTGGAAGCTGGATTGGTGGTGGAGCAAATCAAACAGCGATGTTAGAAATTTACCAATACAATCCTGCTAAATATGGAGGAATGGTTATTGTCGACATTGTTGTAGCAAATATATGGATGGCCATTTTATTAATTGGAATAGGTAAAAAAGATAGGATAAATAAATGGTTAAAAGCAGATACTTCTGCTATTGAAGAATTAAAAGAAAAGGTAATTACATTTACTCAAAAGGTAAAAAGAAATCCTAGCCTAACAGATATAATGATTATACTAGCTATCGCTTTTGGAACAGTTGGATTTGGTCATTTCGCAGCAAAATATCTGAGTGAATTTTTTAATGAAGTAGTTGCTGGAATTAATTCTGAAATCATGAGAAATATCTTCACCTTCTTAGGTTCTCAATTCTTTTGGCTAGTTAGTATATCAACTATTATTGCTATTATTTTATCCTACACTAAAGCTAGAAATTATGAAGGTGCTGGAGCAAGTAAATTAGGAAGTGTCTTTATTTATATGTTAGTTGCGACCATTGGTATGAAAATGGATTTAAATCAAGCTCTTGAAAATCCTGGTTTAATATTTATTGGCTTAGTTTGGATGGCTATTCATGCTGGGCTCCTAATTTTAGTTGCCAAACTCATTAGAGCTCCTTACTTCTTTTTGGCTGTAGGAAGCCAAGCCAACGTTGGTGGAGCTGCCTCTGCTCCTATTGTTGCTTCTGCCTTTCATTCCTCATTAGCAACTGTTGGAGTTTTGTTAGCTGTATTTGGTTATGCTATAGGAACCATAGCTGCTATTGGCTGTACTATTTTGTTAGAATTAGCCGCTCCTGTTTAAATAGAAATCTGCATATTTGCAGCTTAAAGTTTTTAAGATTATGAAGAAAGTATTTGTAGTTGGTTTATTACTATTAATTGTTGCTTGTTCTAAAGAAAAGGAACTAGGCAATATGGTAGTAAAAGGTCAAATTAAAGGATTGAAAAAAGGAACTTTATACCTGCAAAAAATGAACGACAGTTTGGTTACTTCTGTAGATTCTATTTCTCTTTTAGGAAAAGACACTTTTACCTTAAGTGACAATATCGAATCTCCACAAATGTATTATATCGCATTTGATGATAAAACAACTGTTAAAAGAGTTCGATTTTTTGGAGAAGAAGGAACTATTACTTTAAACGACAATGTCAATAATTTTGGAGTAGGCACTGTCGTTGAAGGATCTAAGAATCAAAAGATCATGGAAGATTACCAAAAAATGACTCAAAGTTTCCAGGACAAACAGCTCGATTTAATAAAAGCTAATTTTGAAGCTCAGAAAAAAAACGATGTAAAAGAATCCGATTCTCTTAAAGAAGTTTCAAGTAAATTATTAAGAAAGAGATATTTATTTTCTGCAAATTTTGCATTAAGACATCCAGACGCTGAAGCTTCAGCATTTATTGCGATTACTGATTTGGTGGATGCTAATATTAAAATTTTAGACACCATACAAAATACTTTAAGCGCTGATGTTAGAAAGTCTTTGTATGGTAAAAAGCTCGAAAATTTTATTGCTGGCATTAAAAAGAACGAAAAATAATCTTTCTTTTAGAATCCTAAATTATCCTTAAAACTATTTCAATTTCTTTTTTTAGGAAAGAAAAATAATTATTTTTACTTCAATTAAATTCTAAAAAAAACCTATGAAAACCAAGATAATATCTGGGGTATTACTCCTTTTTATTAATTTTTCTATCAATGCTCAGAATAAAGGAACGGAAATCTCAAGGGATTGGACCTCTTTTGTGCAATCTATTTCTATTAGTACTGACACTCCTAAAAAATTCAAGCTCTCGGCTGATGTAAAAGTAGCACCTGATGATAAAAATGCCTGGGCTGGGATTTGGTTACGAATAGACACAAAAAATAAAGAACGAGGTCTTTTTGAAAACATGAGAGATAAACCCATTCGTTTAAACAAATGGAAGAACTATAGTATTGAAGGAACTATCGATAAAAACACTAAAACCTTAAATTTTGGTGGATTAACTCTTTATAATGGGAAATTCTTTTTTGATAATTTTCAATTACTTATTGAAGATCAAAATGGAAAAATGCAACCTTATAGTATCGCAAATTCCGATTTTGAAAAAGACATTGTTAATAATGTAATTCCTGGTTGGAATGAAGCTATTTCTGGAAATAGAACGATAAGAGTAAAGGAATTTACAATTACATCTCATACTGAAGATAAAAACACTTCCTTACTCATTACTGGTAGTAATATTAAAGAAACACAACCAGAATCTATCGGAGATCCTGAAAGCAAATCTCCACAAATTGAAGCCATGATTTCAATGTTAGATGATTTGAAAGCCAGAGTTGAATATGCCGTGAAGAATTTAAAAAAGCAACATGTAGATCACTTACATGATGAGAAAGCAAATAGAATTGGTGTTCTAGTAATGCATTTAGCAG
This sequence comes from Flavobacteriaceae bacterium, assembly GCA_049115595.1. Taxonomy (GTDB): domain Bacteria; phylum Bacteroidota; class Bacteroidia; order Flavobacteriales; family Flavobacteriaceae; genus Polaribacter. The sequence goes on along the minus strand of JAGDZS010000002.1, from coordinate 97,961 downwards.
CTGCTGAAGCTTATTACCAAGTAAGCACTTTTGAAAATAGAGGATTCAATGAAGAAGAAAAGAAAGAATGGGATATTCCTTTAGATTTGGGAGAAAAGGCAAGAGAAAAGTACAAAGGAAAAGACATTGATTACTATTTAGAGATATACAACAAGGTACGCAAAAAGACTATTGAGGAGTTAAGAAAAAGAGATGATGCTTGGTTTATATCAGTAAATAATGGAAGTTGGGGTACTAATCAATATCAATGGTTTCATGTAATGGAACATCAATCTAGTCATCTAGGTCAAATATTGTTTTTAAAGAAAAGGCTTCCTCCACTAAAAAAAGAGATTAAGCAAACGGAAAAAATGAAAAATTAAAGAGACGTTTATACGGTTAAAAGCTCGAATAAATTATTACTCTTTTATGCATCGAACACCAGCCCCTAGTAAAATAGATTGATCGAAAAATAAGATTTCACTTTGATCAAATAAATTGATCACCTTTCTGGTAAATTGTGATGAATTATGGTCACTTGTTGCCCATGTACAAATAAGAGTATTTGCTTTTGGTGTTCCATTAGAATCTACATAACCGTTTGGTAATCCTTTAAATTCATAAGCATCGATTCCATTTCCACTATGATCAGACCATCCTGAAGATGATTTCAGTGCATCACCTTCACTTCCTAGGTAGCCATCGTTAGCTATATAGTTCTTCAATATTCTCCAATCTTGTTCTGTAGGTATCCTCCACCCTTCTGGAGCTAATTTCCCAGATTCAATTGCAGCATGATTATACATCATTCCATAATAATCTTCAGGAAGATCTCCATCAATAACATTATTTAAATCGTCAGTGCTAGCCCATTGATAAAAAGGAAACGTTCTATTTTCTTTATTCCAATGTTCACCTGAAAGATATTCTGTAATTGGAGTTCCATCATTAAATTTTGTTGTTTTCAAATTCTCTAGCATCCACACTTGACTTCCAATGGTAATAGTTCTGTATGTGTTTCCATCTGCATCAGTTACTGTGATGGCTTCTGGCGCTATGTCTATTAGTGTATCAACTGTCTCAGAACATTGGCTAAAAAAAAGAGTAAGTAATACTAAAACGAGTAATTTAGGTAGTTTTTTCATGTTGGTAGTTGTAATGGGTTTATTTAAACTGCTCTTCTAAACTCTTTGGGATTATAAAAATGTTGCGCTATTTTTTTAGGTGGTGTAATAATTTTCCATGCATTGTAATCAAACCATTGCAATTCAGTCATTAGACTTGCGCACAACTCATTTTTAGCATTATAAAAATCTACTAGAACACTCATTTTATTTTCTTTCATGCTTATTTCAGAAAAATTCAAATGAACAGAAAATGTTTCTGTAAACATTAAGTGTTTCTTATTAATTAGTCGGTCGTTACTTTTCTGCCAACCTATTTTTAGAGAGTTTAACTTTAACTGTGAATAACCTTTTTCAAGTAAATACACTTCTAATAGTTTTGAAGAATAAGAAAGGTATGCAAAATTTTGCATAACCATGAAGTCATTTACATCTTCTCCTTTTACTTTAAACGCTCTTATAAACATGTATTAAATTTGGTTTTAGAAATTCATTTTTTAAAAACAGATCGCCGCCTAGGGGTGCCCACGACGATTCTGTTTTCTTTGTTAAACAACCTTGTCACTTTTTAAAATATCCAAATTATTTTATATGACATGGTAAATTAACGAAGCAAAGCTCGTAATCAAAAAATGAAGTTATTGAAAGGGAAAAAAAAGTGTTAAAAGGGAAAAAAATAGGGTGAAAGAAATTAGAAAGTCTCGAAATAACAGAAGAATTGAGTAGCTGATGAGCTTAAATCAATACATTTTATATAGAATGAAGGGCTTTTAGAATTAAGCTTTTACTTTCAAGCTCCATTCAAATTCAAAGTTAGAAACGGAAACTCCTTCTTTATTAAAACCTTCAGATTTCATTGTTATAACTCTCCCCTCTCCTGTCTTTATAGATTCTTTAATTGCATTTGCAACTAAATCCCCATTATGACACTCGAAGCGAATTTTACCTGTTGCTTTTTTTGTGAAATTTCCTTTCTGATTGGTCACTAACATCGAAACCTTTCTTCCAGAATTTTGTATTCCTTTCATCACCGAAACTCCAGTTGACATTTCAGCTGCCATACCTTGAGCTGCCCAAAACATGGATTTAAATGGGTTCTGATTGATCCATCTATGTTTGATTCGTACAATAACTGTCTTTTCAGAAATTGAAATAACTCGTACACCTCCAAAATAAGCAAGAGGTAATTTAAATAACATGAAAGTATTGATTTTACTAGGTGTAATTTGCATAGGAAAATAATGAACAATAAAAATATACTTTTTAAAACAAAGTCTACTTATAATTATTCTATTTTATCTATCCCTGCTTTTAGGGATAAAAATTTCACCATTTACAGGGATTGACAATACTTAAGATTAATCTTATCTTGAAGCTTTATTAATCTAAAACCCTGAAAATCATGTTAAAGAAAATTTCAAACCTAGGTTCTTCATTAAGTAAAGAAGAATTAAAAGCTATTAATGGAGGTATCTTCCCAATATTTGATTGCTGCTCATGTGTTTATAGACCTGAAGGCTATATGTATCAAGTTTTTTTAACTCAATCATGTAGTATTCCATGTCCAGTTGACGGAGATCCGTTAACCTATGGGGATGGTTGTTAAAAATTCAAAAAAAGCGAGCTACGGTTCGCTTTTTTGTTTACCACATTTTTTATAAGCTGTAGCCTAAGAAAATCACTTAACATTCTGTTCACTTCTATCAATTTTCAAACTTTTCAAAATTCAAATCATCCATAAAACTTCTTAAAAATAGGTCAAACTATTTTTTTTCTTTAAAAAAATAAAAAAGTTTTATTTCAAAATTTTGTTGTATTTTTTCTTTTGAAAAATGCCTACATCTATTGATTTTATTGACACTTACAATTAAAATCAAATACTAAATTACATTTTATCTACACACAACTGAATGTTAAAATTTGTTAAAATTTAGTACTATGTTTTGCATAATACCATCTTTTAAACATATATTTGCATAGTAAAGTATTATACAAATCATTAATCATGACACAAAATAACGAAAACACCAATGCTTTCTTAATTCATATTTCGGCTTTTGCTGGGTTTTTATTTCCATTTGGAAGTATCATTACTCCATTAATTGTGTGGCAAACCCTAAAAGATAGAAGTCAACTTTTAGATGATCAAGGAAAGGAAGCTGTCAATTTTAATATCAGTTATAGTTTATACATGTTTATTATCGGTTTGACTTTTATTCCTTTTTTCCTCAGAAACTTATTTAATGGTTGGGATCATAATTTCAATTATGAATGGAATATTGATCTTGGATTTGATAGCTTATTCGGATTGGTTGGATTTGCCTCTTTTGCAGGAATTATCGGATTGATAAGAATAGCATTAATCATACTAGCTGCTATTAAAGCAAATAAAGGAGAAGAATACAAATATCCTTTAACTATAAAATTTATTAAATAAAAACCACACTATAGATGAAAATAGAAAACACAAAAGCACAAATGCGCAAAGGAGTGCTGGAGTACTGCATCTTATCCATTTTACAGCATGGTGATGCCTACACTTCAGAAATTCTTTCGACGCTAAAAAGTGCAGAAATGATTGTGGTAGAAGGAACTATATACCCATTACTAACTCGTTTGAAAAATGCAGGCCTGTTATCATATAGATGGGAAGAATCTACTTCAGGTCCGCCAAGAAAATACTACGTTTTAACTGAAAATGGAGGCATGTTTTTAAAAGAATTAAATAAAACATGGAGCAATTTAATTAATGCTGTAAACCAAGTAACAAGCAAAAAATCAACCAAAGATGAATAAGACAATAAATATAAATTTAGGAGGATACTTTTTCCATATAGACGAAATCGCCTATAAGAAATTAAGAAGGTATTTAGACGCTATTGCGAAGTCATTAAGCGATGATCCTCAAGGAAAAAATGAAATTATTTCTGACATAGAAACCAGAATTAGTGAACTATTGTCGGAAAAAATTACGGATGCACGTCAAGTAGTAAATGAGCAAGACATTAGTGATATTATCAAAATAATGGGTGAACCTGAAGACTATGCTGAAGGTGAAGAAAGTTATACTGAATCTAAAAAAAGCTATTCTGGAAGACAAACATCTAATAACAAAAAACTTTACAGAGATGGTGAGGATAAATTTTTAGGGGGTGTTGCAGCCGGAATTGCACATTATTTCGATGTGGATGTTATTTGGATACGTTTAGCATTTATCTTATTCTTCATCGGAGGTGGATTTAGTTTACTTCTTTATATCATCTTATGGGTTTTACTTCCAGAAGCAAAAACTACCGCTGAAAAATTACAGATGGAAGGAGAGCCTGTAAATATTGATAACATTGAAAAAAAAATTCGTAAAGAATTTAATTCAATGACAGAAAATATTAAGGATGGTGCAAATGAAGTAACCAAAAAAGTAAACGAAGGTTTTAAAAAAAATGGAAATCGGGCTAAATCGGGTTTTCAAGAATTCTTAGATACATTAGGTAACATTATTGTGGCGTTCTTTAATATTATCGGAAAATTTATTGGAGTCATTATTATCATTGCTTCTGCTGCAGTTTTGATTTCATTTATTCTTGCAATATTTTCAGTAGGAAGTTTTGAAATATTAGGATTTAGTGATGAATTTACAACACTGCCTCCCTTTATGGATCATTCAGTACTCCCTAATTGGTTATTAGCCATTACAGTTCTCATACTTGTTGGAATTCCTTTTTTAATCTTATTTGTTTTAGGCTTAAGAATACTGTCTAGCAATGTAAAACAATTTAGTAAAGTAACTTCTTTAACACTATTAGGAGTATGGATCGTTGCTTTATTGATCGTGATTTTCACAGGAATAGAATTTGGAACGAGTCATGCTAGAAGCGGAAGCTCAATTGTTAAAAAGAATTTGATTGTGCAGCCTACAGATACATTAACGCTTACTATGGTAAATGATAATAACATCTATTATCAAAGCAATTTAAGACAAAGAGACAATAAAGAAGAAGTTACAGTCGATGACAAAACTAAATGGTATTCAAATGATGTTCGATTAGATGTACGAGAAAGCAATTCTGATGGAGCTTATATTGAAATCCGAAAAAGATCTCGAGGGAGAAATGTTTCCAAAGCTCAAAAAACAGCTTCTGCTATCAAGTTTGATTATAAAATAGAAGGTGGTAAAGTTATCGTTGATGGTTTTTTCATCTCAGATTACAGGAACTTTCTAAAAGACGAAGCGGTGTATTTTACACTGTACCTTCCAGAAGGAGTTACAGTTTACTTTGATGATTCAACAGAAACATTTTTAAATAATATTGATAATACAGAAGATATTTATGACGGAGATATGGTCGATCATTATTTCCTAATGACCAAAGAAGGATTAAGTTGCAGCGACTGTAAAGAATACAATGCTTTAAAAGATCTAGGAATTAAAGAATCTGACACTAATAAATAATACTATAACAATTCATCCTAAAAATCAGACAATTGAGTAACCTAAATTATAAATACAGCGTCTATACTAAGACATTTGTACTATAAAAAATTAAAACCAATGAAAACAACAATTACCAAATTAACCGTTATTTTATTCTTAGCAACATTTGTTACCTCTTGTGGTATCGATATGTTCAACAGAATAGATGGAGATAGAAACGTAGTTTCTAAGAAAAGAAAAATAGGAAATGATTTTACTCGTGTAAAAGTGAGTAATGGCTTAGACTTATATATTAAGCAAGGAAATAAAAATTCTTTAACCGTTGAAGCTGATGAAAATTTACATGAAATTATCATTACTGAAGTAAGAAATGGTGTACTTAAAATTTATACCGATCAAAACATTCGAAGAGCAAAAGCTAGAAAAGTATACCTAACTGTTACCACATTAGAAGAATTAAAAGCAACTAGCGGAAGTGATGTATTCTCTGAGAATACTTTAAAAGTAGAAGATATCGAGGTGAGTACTAGTAGTGGTGCCGACATGAGAATTGATGTTGATGCTGATAGTGTAACTTCAAGTTCAAGCAGCGGAGCAGATTTAAAAATTAGTGGTACTTCAAATTCTCATTCTGCAAAGGCTTCTAGTGGTAGTTCAATTAATGCTTATGGCTTAAAGTCTAAAGATGTTACAGCTAGAGTAAGTAGTGGAGCAGACATTGGTGTCTATGCTACAAAATCTATTAATGCTAGAGCTAGTAGTGGTGGAGATATCCGATACAAGGGAGACCCAGAAAAAGTAGAGAGAAAGACCTCTTCTGGTGGTGGAGTATCTTCTAGATAAACAAAAATCAATTAACCAAATTAACTAACCAACTTTATAATGAATACGCTAATTGATATATTTAGAGAAAGTGTTGCTTTTAAAATTTTCATAGGAATTGTAACATTTCTATTCACAACAGCGACAAATAATGAAGAGGTGAATTATCAAACAGAAACTTCTACCTCAAAACACACACTTATTGATATCGCATTGAATAAAAAAATTATGGAAGTAGACAATGCTTATTACAGTGCATATATCAAAACAATAGAATAAAATGAGGCTTGGAAAATAACTAAAGTTATAAGCTTACATTAAAATACAGAAAGGGACTTAAAACATTCCTTTTGAAAAAACTGTCATATTAGAATAGCTAACTCTAATAACAGTACTAATACTTGGTTTTATTAGTTTACTTGGTAAGAGTTCGTTTCGCAAGAAACGGCTCTTACTTTTTTTACATCAGAATAGTTTCAGTATCCCTCTCTTGTTTCTAGTTTCTTATTTCTTTACTTTTGATATTATGAAGAAGTTTTTACTACTAGTTTGTACATTTCTGACAATCTCTTGTCATTCACAGATTCCTGATGGTTTTTCGTATTTGTCTGATATAGATACAACGATTCAATCTGAATTGCGTTACATTACACATAATAATTTTATAGGCAAGCCAATTGATGGCTATCAAAAGAATACAGTGATTATGACTACGCCAGCTGCCAATGCTTTAAAAGAAGTCCAATCAAAATTAGTCAAGTTTGGATTGAGTTTAAAAATCTACGACGCATATAGACCTCAACAAGCTGTAGATCATTTTGTTCGTTGGGCAAAGGTTTTGAGTGACACAAAAATGAAACAGCAATACTATCCTAATGTCGCAAAAAAAGATTTATTTAAACTGGATTATATTGCTGCAAAATCTGGACATACAAGAGGAAGTACAGTAGACTTAACCATTATTGACATTAAAACAGGAAAAGAATTAGACATGGGAAGTTCGTTTGATTTTTTCGGAACACCATCTCACCCATTCTATCCAGAACTTACAAAAGAACAGCGTTCAAATCGGTTTTTACTAAGAAACCTAATGTTAGAAGCTGGCTTCAAACCTTATTCAAAGGAATGGTGGCATTTTACTTTAAAAAACGAACCTTATCCAGCTACTTATTTTAACTTTCCAGTTAAGTAACCACTTAATTTCCTAATATCATTTTTTTACTAGCCGTGAAGTCGTTTACCTCAATTTTGTAAATATACACTCCTGTTCCATGGGATCCTTTTTCAAAAGGGATATTATACACTCCAAAATCCTGGTATTCATTCACCAATATTTCCACCAATTGCCCCATAATATTGTAGACAGATATTTTTACATCTCCTGCTTTCTTAAGACCATATCGAATTACAGTTAATCCATTTGATGGATTTGGTACGTTTTGTTCTAAAGTATACACATCACTAGTACTAAGAGCACTATCAATAATGGAGGTCATTCTGAAAAAACTGACAGTTCCCGAGTTGTTCATTCCATTCACATCTGCATAAGGAGATCCTATAATGATATTTTCTTCATCTGTACTTATGTTCGATCCATATTGATCATATGCATTGATAAGACTTACGGTTAATTCAGAAGTTTGAGAAACTGAGCTCCCTTGTCCTAAAAAGGTTTCATATAAATACACAGTTCCAGAATTCAAATTAGAATCTGTATTTACTCTGTTTGCCCCTACAAAAAGGTTTCCGCTAGAATTGCAGGAAATTGAAACTCCAAAATGATCGTTGTGTTCACTTGTTGCTTCAATTAATTCTAAACTTTGATTCCATCCAGCACTATTCTCTGTATAGAAGTAAACAGAACCTGTTTGTTTATTATTATTGTTCGTTCCAGGCGCACCAATAAAAAGAGTTCCTGCATATGTATCTGTACTCTCATCTATATTCAAACGTGGCCCAGAAGTTAAACTGAATCCAAAGAGATCGCTAGAAGAACCTTCTACATCAAATAATTTTGCTCTTTGAATCCAATCACTTCCTGAGTTCTTAAAAACATATACCGCTCCCGACCTTTCTTCAGCTCCGTCTGCGTTATATGCTCCAATAGCAATATTTCCCTCGTCTAAGATATGTACTTGATGCCCGAAGTAATCATTTGATTTTCCACTTGCAGCATAAATTTTTTGCGACTCTAACCATGCTCCTTCAATCTTTTGAAAAACATAAGCTGCTCCTGATTTTATTTCATTTCCATCTGCATTATAGGCTCCTACAACTATTATATCATCCTTCAAAGCAACCGAATGTCCAAATCTTTTCCCAATGGCAGCATCCGATGCTTTTAATTTTGCGACTTGTACCCAGCTACTTTGCAAATAATCATAATTGTACACATAAACTGCTCCTGAAAAGAGTCCGCCTTGATGATCACCTGTTGCTGAAATTACAGCGGTATTCCCTTGAATAGCTAAACTAGAACCAAAGCTTCCTAACTCACTAATACCTAAAGGCAACACTTCTTGGGCAATCTTCCATTGCCCCTCTGTTAATTGGTAAAAAGTAACACCTCCCAAACTCTTTTTATCATTTACATCTTTCTGAGGGGATGAAACGATTGCCCATCCTCCAGAAACAGCTAATGAAAAACCTGTAAGTCCATTCTCTGAAGATCTCGCAACCTCAGAGTTAATTAATTCTTGTGATAAAACTGTCATTGTTCCTAAAACAAGAAACAGCATACTATAACCAACTATTTTTACAATTCTTTTCATCTTAATACGTTTCAATAGTTAAATTTAATTGTAAAGGAGTACCATCAAACACAACAGTTTTGGAAGAGAAATTGTCTATTTCTCCTACAAATCGATAACCTGAAGGCAAGACGGCTCGTAAATTGTAAGTACCATTAGTTATATCAGGAAATGAATAGCCTCCATTCTCATCTACTAAACTAAAAGGTTCTATCCCTCCTGTTGATTCTGTATCAAAATTCCCATCGTTATCTGTATCTAAAAAAACTCGCAATCCTGCGACTTCTAAATCAGTAGTTGGATTACTCAACGTAATTGTTCCATAGAAATCATGTTCATGGTTAAATACGGAACTTATTACAGACTGGAAAGGCGGATTAACACCATCTTCTATAACGGCATAGAAATACAATGAATTTGTATTTCCTTCAAAATATTTTGGAGTGTATGTTAATGTTTCTGTACCATTTCCTAACACATCATAATTAGTGGCTTTAACATGGTTAATTAACCTGCCCTCTTCATAAGAATTTACATTATTTACATAGAAAGATATGTATGTAGAATCTGGCAACGCTGTCCAATAATCTATTTCTAAATTGTACTTATTATCTGCGGTTTTAGCTGCTATAATATTTGATGATGGAATTTGCCATTTAGGCTTAAACTGAATCGTATCGATTTCAGTTTCAGCTCCTGGAAAGGAAACTATTAATTGATATCTCCCATCTACAATATTAGAGTGAATAATTTCTTCTTGACTAAATGCAGAAGGTGTCTTGAATAAAAATGTTGTAACAGTATCTCTTTCTATCAACGTCATGTTTTCTTCATAAGACATTGTTGGAGTCTCATCTATTGCATTCTCTTGAGTTATTACAGCTTTTGTTAACTCATAAGTACCTTCAGGCCCTATAACTGTAAGTAAAGCTTCATCCACTTCACCAACCCAGTCAATATCAATCAACATAGAATTAGGAGCTGGTTGCAGTACATCAAATTCAAAAACCTTACTAGTTCCTGCAAGACTTCTACTTTCTTCATCATGATGAATTGTGCTCTCTATACTACTGATACTTCCACTTCCTATAGAGCTTGTGTGTCTTGATCCAAAATTATACTTAGCCCCTTCATGATAAGTGTGCCAAAATGTATGTATTCGAACCCAAGCAGCGCCAAAACTATCGTGCAAGTATCCTTTTTTATATCGCACAGCTCCATCGACACTTCCATAATGTTTACCTCCAATGAAAGGTACCCAATGTGGAACAATAAATTCTACATCTAACAATCCATCAAAATGCCCATGACTATCAAAATATACTGAGAGGTCAGCCTCAATAAGAGGATCTCCAGGGTATTTAGCATTTACTTTTGCTTTGATATAATGATGGAAATAGGCTGTTAAGTCGATACTTCCTGATCCTAAAAGAGCATGCCAAGAGTTATTACCTTCTCTATAAGCTCCTACATTAACATCGCCATTTATCTTAAACTCTTTACTAGAGATTGTTACGTTGTCTGACATTTCTAAAAATGTTGCGGACCTATTATCTAATGTAAAACCTCCTCCGTAAATTGTTCCAATACCTCCACTTACTTCCAATTTAGATGGAGTCGTCAAATTCTTAACATCGCCTTCTAAATAACTTAATTGTACTCCTTCAAAAATTTCAATTGCATCATCAAGGTTGTTCGCTCTATAAGCCAAACTAATTTCATCTAACTCTGCTTTACCATGTACATCTTTGAATTTCATCGTCGAATCTATTTCCCATCCTTCTGGGAAAACTACTTTGACATCAGATTCAACAATTCCATCACTGTTAAATTCTAACTTTAGTTGTTTTAAGTCAATTGCACCTAAATTGGCATGCTCTATATCAATTGTAAAATCTTCTAATTTGAACTTAGGAGTGCTTCCATTAGTATCTATATATAGCCCTCCTTGCCCGTCATGACCTAAGGTAACAGCTAATGAAAAAACTTCCTTTACTTTTAATGTCCCTTTAATAACAAAGTATCCATTTTCGCAACAGCTTACGTCCAAATCTTCTACCTCTACTTCTAAGTTTCCTATTTTAAAATCTGCATTTAGGTCTACATTAAAATAGTGCCAATTCCCTTCTTTAAAAACAAAACCGGGGTCATTTACTGTTCCGAAATCTGCAGAAATGGATTGCCCATCAACATGCACAGATGCAGAACCATATACATGATAATAGCCACTACTTGAATCCCAGTCAGCTCCAAGATTGTCAACTCTGATATCTAAGCCATTCATTTTAAAATCTCCAGTAATCGCTATGTTTATATGTTTAATGTTGCCGTTTTCAAATAAAAGCCCAGGATTAGAAGCATTTCCTAAATTTGCCGTTACGTTGTCATCAAAGTTTCCTACTTTTAATTCAACATCTCCATACATTTCATATTTTTTCCCAGTTTTCTGATAAATAAAAGTGAGGTTTTGAGGATCAAATTCTAAGTCTTTTAATCTAAAATTTGCTGTAACACCAATATCGATAGACTCTACTATATTATTCTTTAATTTAAGTCCAGGTGAAGAACTATCGCCTAAATTTACATCTAATGTTTCTCCATCAAAAGTGACATTTAGTTCACCGTACATTTCATACAATTCTTGAGAATGATTGTATACAAATGTTAAATTGTCAGGAGAAAAAGTCATGTGTTCAAAACTAAAATCAGCAGTAACACTCATATCTATAGAATCTACAGTACCACTAGTTATTACAAGCCCCGGAGATGATGAATCTCCTAGTGACAAGTCGATAGTGTTCCCTTCGATCTTACTTTTGATAGTGCCATACATTTCAAATTGATTATTCACTTTATCATAATCAAACCCAAAGCTCTGCGGATTAAACTCAATTCCTTTCATTGTAAAATCAGCAGTAACGTCCATATTAATCGATTCAACTACATTATTCTCGTACTTAAATCCTGGTGCACTTGCATCCCCAAAAGCAACTCCTAATGATTCTCCATCAAAACTTGTAGTTAGCGATCCATACATTTCATATAAATCATCACTTTTGTTATACACAAAGGCCAAGTCATCTGGTGAAAAAGTGATGCTTTTAAAATCAAAATCAGCTGTAACACTCATCTCTATTGATTGCACTTCACCATTTTGAATAACCAATCCTGGAGATGATGAATCTCCTAATAACAAATCTATAGTGTTCCCTTCGATCTTACTTTTGATAGTGCCATACATCTCAAACTGATTATTCACTTTATCATAATCAAACCCAAAGCTCTGCGGATTAAACTCAATTCCTTTCATTGTAAAATCAGCAGTAACGTCCATATTAATTGATTCAACTACATTATTCTCATACTTAAATCCTGGTGCACTTGCATCCCCAAAAGCAACTGCTAATGATTCTCCATCAAAACTTGTAGTTAGCGATCCATACATTTCATATAAATCATCACTTTTGTTATACACAAAAGCCAAGTCATCTGGTGAAAAAGTGATGCTTTTAAAATCAAAATCAGCGGTAACACTCATCTCTATTGATTGCACTTCACCATTTTGAATAACCAATCCTGGAGATGATGAATCTCCTAATAACAAATCTATAGTGTTCCCTTCGATCTTACTTTTGATGGCACCGTACATCTCAAACTGATTATTTGCAGTATCCCATTCAAAAGTTACAGTTTCTGGAGTTACTTCGATACCTTCAAGATTAAAATCGCCAGAGACACTAAATGATAGCTCTTGCAATATCTTATTTTCAATAGTAAAATTGATGATAGAATTAACTACATTACCATCAAATTGAGCTTCAACTACACCTGTAATTGAAAATGTATTTGAAGTTGCTGAATAATCTAGAGTAATACTCTGTGGAGATACTACCACCCCGAAAGCAGTAAAATCATCTGTAATAGTAAGAGAATAATCTGCCCCTGATTCGTTAAAACTTATTCCAGTAATACCATCTATCGTGAAATTTTGAGAACATAGATTAATTGAGAAAAACAATACAATTACTGTAATAAAACTGGTTTGAGAAGTCTTCATTTTCTAAGATTTTTTCAGGACACACTTTACAAGGCACAATAATAAGTTGAGAAAAATTTACAGCATAATTTTAGTGGTGACAAAAAGTGACAATCTTTAAATATGCTAATAAAAATATAAGTTTTAACAAAATCTAAAGGACTTAGTAGTATATCGGCATTATATTTGTACATAAATCTCAAATCATTGATTTATTTTGAATTTTTATAAAACCATTTTTTTTACATTATTTTTCTTTGCTTCTTCTGCGTTATTTGCTCAAGTAGATACTACTTCTGAACTTGAAAAAAAGGGAAAGAAGAAAGCTATTTTGGCGGTTCCTGCAAAACCAGTTAAAAAGCCTAAATCATTAAAGAATGATGGTAAGAATGGTTTTAAGAAAGCCTATGATAAAAATCAAAAAGAGTTAGCTAAAAAGAAAAAGGCGGACGATTTAAAAAATAAAGGAATCATAACGGCTGCTAAAATTGCAGAAGAACGCTTTTTAAAATCCTATCAAAGAATTAATGCTCCTTATCCAAAAATCGATCAAGATTTAGGGAGCTTTAGAACGCAATCGAAATCCGTAAAAATTGTTTGTAGAGATTTTCAATATCCAGATGGCGATCGAGTAACTATCTTTGTAAATGACATTCCTGTGGTTGCCAATATTACATTAAGAAGAGCTTTTCAGGGCTTTGATCTTCCTTTAACTGTTGGAATCAATAAAATATCTTTTGTAGCACTCAATCAGGGTACTTCTGGGCCAAATACTGCGGGCTTTAAAGTATTTGACGATGCTGGAAATGTTATTTCTTCTAATGAATGGAATCTTGCTACAGGTGCTAAAGCCACTATTATCATAGCAAAAGACAAATAATTACTTTACGAAAACGTTCTCTTTAATTTAGTTCTCACTACTTTTTTTATTCTATATAAAACATTTATTTTTGTATTTACAATCCTTCAAATTACTAGGATTCGTAATTAGAAAACAAACAATACGAAAGAATGAAAAAAGTCACCAAACAAACCTATCTAAAATGGTATAAGGACATGTTATTTTGGAGAAAATTTGAAGACAAGTTAGCTTCAGTATATATCCAACAAAAGGTAAGAGGTTTCTTACATTTATATAACGGTCAAGAAGCCATATTAGCGGGTGCTTTACATGCAATGGATTTATCGAAAGATAAAATGATTACTGCTTATAGAAATCACGTTCAGCCTATTGGAATGGGTGAAGATCCAAAAAGAGTTATGGCTGAACTGTATGGAAAAGCTACTGGTACTTCAAAAGGAATGGGTGGTTCTATGCATATCTTTTCAAAGAAACACGGTTTCTATGGTGGTCACGGAATTGTAGGAGGTCAAATTCCATTGGGTGCTGGAATAGCATTTGGAGACAAATACAAAGGAAGTGATGGTGTTACATTGACGTGTTTTGGTGATGGTGCTGCAAGACAAGGTTCTTTGCATGAAACTTTCAACATGGCTATGCTATGGAAACTTCCAGTTGTTTTTATTGTAGAAAACAATGGTTACGCAATGGGAACATCCGTAGAGAGAACTGCAAATCATACAGATATCTGGAAATTAGGATTGGGATATGAAATGCCATGTGGACCCGTTGATGGAATGAACCCTATTAAAGTAGCTGAAGCAGTAGACGAAGCAATTCAAAGAGCTAGACGCGGAGAAGGGCCAACTTTCTTAGAAATGAAAACATATCGTTATAGAGGTCATTCAATGTCTGATGCTCAACACTACAGAACAAAAGATGAAGTAGCAGAATACAAGAAGATAGATCCTATCACACAAGTATTAGATATCATTAAAGAAAAGAAATATGCTTCTGAAAAAGAAATTGAAGCAATAAATCAAGAAGTAAAAGAGTTAGTAATTGAATGTGAGAAATTCGCTGAAGATTCTCCATACCCAGAAGTAAGTCAATTACACGACGTAGTATATGAACAAGAAGATTATCCTTTTATCAAATAGATTATGGCAATAGTAGTAAACATGCCACGCTTAAGTGACACCATGGAAGAAGGTGTTGTAGCAAAATGGCTAAAACAAGTTGGAGATAAAATTGAAGAAGGAGATATTCTTGCTGAGATTGAAACTGACAAAGCAACTATGGAGTTTGAATCCTTCAATGAAGGAACATTACTATACATAGGAGTTCAAGAAGGAGAAACATCCCCTGTAGATGTTCTTTTAGCTATTATTGGAGAAGAGGGAGAAGATATCTCTGCGTTACTAGCTGGCGCTTCAGATTCAGTTGTAGAAGAGACAAAAGAAGAAGCTCCAAAAGAGACCTCTTCTTCAGAAAGTGTTGAAGTTCCTAATGATGTTGAAGTAATAGCTATGCCTAGGCTAAGTGACACTATGGAAGAAGGAACTGTTGCTTCTTGGCTTAAAAAAGTTGGGGATAAAGTAGATGAAGGAGATATCCTTGCTGAAATTGAAACTGACAAAGCTACCATGGAATTTGAATCTTTCTATGAAGGAACCTTATTATATGTAGGAATTGGAGAAGGAGAAAGTGCTAAAGTTGATAGTTTATTAGCAATCATTGGGCCTAAAGGAACAGACGTTTCTGGAATTGTAGCGGCTCATAATGCAGGAACTTTATCTAGCGGAACTTCTGAAGTTAAAGAGGAAGCTCCTAAACAAGAAATTCCTGAAGTCTTAGCTCAGACTGCTGACACTAATGAAAGTACCACCAATAATGGAGGAAGAATCCTTGCCTCTCCCTTAGCTAAAAAAATAGCCAAAGACAAAGGCATTAATTTATCAGATATTAAAGGATCTGGTGATCATGGTAGAATTGTAAAGAGAGATGTTGAAAATTATACTCCTGCTGTTCAACCTGTTGCAAGTTCTCAAGTTGAGACTTCTAAAGCAGCTGCTCCAGTACAAGCATTTGCTCCAGCTGGAGAAGAAGGTTCTGAAGAAGTGAAAAATTCTCAAATGCGTAAAGTAATTGCAAAACGTTTAGGAGAATCTAAATTCTCTGCTCCGCATTATTACTTGACGATTGAATTAGACATGGACAACGCCATTGCTTCTCGTAAGACTATCAATGCAATTCCAGATACCAAAGTATCATTTAACGATATGATTGTAAAAGCTTGTGCTATGGCGTTGAAAAAGCACCCACAAGTGAATACATCATGGAATGGAGATACGACTAGATATAACAAACATATTCATGTAGGTGTTGCTGTTGCTGTAGATGATGGATTGTTGGTTCCTGTTTTAAAATTTACAGATCAAATGAGTTTAACTCAAATTGGAGGATCTGTTCGCGATTTAGCAGGTAAAGCAAGGAATAAGAAGATTGCTCCTAACGAAATGGAAGGAAGTACATTCACTATCTCTAACTTAGGAATGTTTGGTATTCAAGAATTTACTTCCATTATCAATCAACCTAATTCAGCAATTTTATCAGTTGGAGCTATTGAGCAAAAACCTGTTGTAAAAGACGGACAGATTGTTGTTGGAAATACAATGAAAGTAACTTTAGCTTGTGATCATAGAACCGTAGATGGTGCTACAGGAGCTCAATTCTTACAAACTGTAAGAGCTTATATTGAGAACCCAGTAACTATGCTAGCCTAATTAAAAATTATATATCATAAAAAAAGCCTCTAGAGATTCTAGAGGCTTTTTTATATTTTAAGAAGATCTTAGTTTACTTTCTTAGACTTCATTGTTACATTCATTTTCATACTCATTCCTCCTTGAGACATACTCATGTTTAGTTTCATATCTAGTATCATTCCAGAATTACGATCTATCTCAAGATTACCAGTCATTTTACTAGCATCATCTGAGCCTAATTTTCCTGAAAAATCTGCAAAAACTCTATTTTGAGTAATTTTTTTCACAGTATATGTACCATCCATTTTCATTCCACTAATATTCTGTGAGTGCATCCATTTAGATCCAACTTTAACAGCCTTTTCTGGATAAACCATACTAGTTAATTGCGCCTGATCTGTAAACTGGCTCGCTCCTTTTACTTCTGGTACGACTTTAACATCTATAATCTTTCCATACTTGTTCATGGTTTGATGTATCATCATATTTAAAAGTGGTGCTATTTCAGCTTGCATCTTTTTTGCATCTGCATCCATATCTTCACTTTTTTCATCAGAATCAAATTTCACTTCCTCACCACCTGCTGTCATGTTAATAGCCATCCTTTTAAAACTGCTAGCCACTTTTGTATTCTCTTTGTCCTTTCCTTTAGACTCCATGAGCATTTTAATGGTAATGTCCATGTCCATAATAGGAGCCATATCTTGCTTCATGTTTAATACAACTTCGTATTTATCTCCTTTCTTTAAATTGTATCTTAGTAGTGCACTGTCTTGAGCAGACACATAAAGTGTCCCCATTAATAAGAAAAGGCTTATCGCTTTTTTCATTTTTTTCATTTTTTTAATTTTTAAACGTGCTAAAGATAGTCATCTTAAATATAAAGTTATTTTAAAATCATATTTTTTTCGTTGCTATATAATATTTCTTATTCTTCTCGGTCAACTTATAAGAATATATTTCGATACTAAAATGAAAAAACAAAGATTTCTGTAAATTATCTGTATGATTTTTAGATACAGGCAAATATTACAACAATACTGGAGATATTGTTTCAAATACATCATCTAGAACAAAATTGATCTTATTAGTTATTTAAGCAATTGAAAACTAAAATATAAATTACATAATTTTTGCACTTGATCTTCGATCTATATAAGGATGCAAGTATTAATCTTTCTTCTCTACAATCCTATTAATGATATTTGACATTTGTAATCTTACAATTTTCATCTTCATTGAAATAGCAGTAGAACAATTCATTAAACAGCTCTGGTTCATTAAGCACTTATTCACCTACTTCAATTATATTTCCTAAAGAATTCGGATACCCCTCAGTAAAGCATTGTTCAAAATTTTTCATACTCAAAAACAAAAAAAAGAGGTTGCCATAAAACCAGGGCAACCTCTTTAAATTATACATAAGACAGAGTTGAATTTACACTCCGTTTAATTTCTAAGAATCTATATGATCCACCTTTAATTAGCCATTAATAAAGCCATGCGTAAGGAGTGCTATCTCCTATACATAATTGGAAAGTTTCGTCAAAAACCTCTTGCTGATCCTCTGCGTTCAAAAAAGGATGGCTTAATAATGCATTCTGGACTTCTAGTCCTGCCCTAGCCGTACAACCTATATACCGTTCCAAACTAACACCAAAAGGATTTGTTCCTCCACTAATTTCATTCTGCTCTTGTTTACCGAGTCGAGTAACTCCTTCTAAATTTAAAATGTTTAACATAACTAAAAAATTAATAATTAAAATAATACCTTAATCTTTTAGACGCTTAAGGTTTACGTATTCTTCATACATAAATTTTTATATTCTTTTCTTGAAATTCTATGATTAACTCTATTGATATAACATTAGGAATAACTCTCTATTGAAGAACTACACAATCGTTACTTAATAAATTATTAATAATAAAACACGTTTCTTTTCTGGCACTTTATAAAGTGGGTGAAAATTCTTTTTCACATATTATAAGCATAGTAAAGTATTTCATTAGGTAGCAATTTCTTATTATAAAGTTAGTAATAAATTTCTACCAAATGCACTTTTTAAGTTTAAAAATTGATCTTGATTTACATCCCCTTAATTATACTTCGTTTTAGTAAAAACCGAGTTCTGCGAAAAAGCTAATATAGAATGTAAGCGCTAAGAGTATTAGAATAACTCTTTTCTTTTCTTAAAATTTTTAAATAGGTGCTTGAGATAATCATATATGAGATAATGTTCTTTATTAAACGATAATTTTCAACGGAATGTAATGTTTGATCTTATTTTCGACCAACATCAAAATACATTTAAACAAAAAGATGAAAAAAACATTACTACTAACCATAGTTCTTCTAATAACAAATGTTACTTACGGGCAATGGTCTAAAGGAAAAAACAAAGGATATTATAAATTATCTGCTTGGTCTTTAAATACTGACCAGTACTATAACAACTCTGGAGATATTATATCAAATCCATCTAGAACTCAATTTAACATCAATGCGTATGCAGAATATGGAATCTCAGATAAAGTAGATCTTATCGGTTATGTTCCTTTTTACGCAAAAGTTGATCAAGGAAGTCAGTCTGTTTCTTCTCTTGGAGACATTGATTTAGGTATTAATTATGGTTTCTACAAGAAAGGGCGTTGGGCAGCATCTGCAAAACTATTATTTGGCTTACCTACTGGAAACGAAGCTGGGGGAACAAATGGAAGCTTACAAACTGGTGATGGAGAGTTTAATCAATTCCTATCTGGAGCTTTGGGTTACTCAACACAAGTAGGAGGTTTTCCATTGTATGCTAAAACATATTTTGGATACAACAACAGAACCAAAGATTTCTCTGATGAATTACGCTACGGATTAGAATCAGGAATTAACCTATTGAATAAAAAGGCATGGTTAATTGCTCGATTAGATGTAGTTCACCCTTTAAATAATGGAAACTTTAGCAATCCTAATACTGTTCCCGGAAGTATTTTTGGAAATAATGTAGGATTCATCGGAATCGGTATTGAAGCCAACTATTACATCACAGAAAAAATTGGACTTTCTTTAGGTTATATAGGCGCTGCTGATGGAAGAAATATTGCTGCTAACCCAACGGTTAATGGCGGTATCTTTATTGATATAAAATAAGTTAGTACATCAATAAAACTTAAAAGCCTCTGAGATTCAGAGGCTTTTTTTTATAAGAGAATGTTGCTTAATAATATCCATAGAGATTTCCTCTCTGCTTATTTAGATTGACCCTATTTCTATTTTTCAATCTTATTTTTTCTAAATTTAATTTAAATACATCATCTAAAGAATCGGTTTTGTCAATTTTTACACTTGGCAATTTTATGTAATATTCTTTTTGAATTTTAGCTCCCTCTTTCAAAAATGCTGCAAAGTGTAAATTCCAGTTACTGTAATTTAAATTTTTATTTCTTTTATAGAAAAACACTTCATATTCTTTATCTTTTATTTTAAGATCTTTTTTCCCTAAGAAAATAATACTATCATTCTTTTCTCTATAATACGTTGTATATAATATTAAAGATTCATAAATTTTTTCTTTCGTATTGTATTTTTTAGGCAATAAATTCGTTTTTCCAATTTTGGAAAACTCCTTAAATAAAAGCCTTCTCCCAACTACCTTCTCCATTATCTCGTTCACCATTCTTTGAGGTAAAACCTCCCCTACTTTCGCTTTCTCAACTAAATACGTTGATTTTACACTAATATTATCGATCAATTTAATTCTAGACAAAAACTCTTTAACCTTAGTATCTTTTCGATATGGAAATAATAGTTTAGTATATAAACTCAATAAACTTCCTTCACTTTTTGATAATCTATTAGAATAGGACTGATAACTATTAATATTTAGATTATTATTATCAATAGTATTACTTAACTGCCTCTTTAACTCAATAATAGCTTCCGTTAATATTTGTTTTTTATATTTCTTATAGACTTCTTTTGTTAGCATTTTTTCATCTAAAAGTTTCGACAACAGACCATAAATAGGTGCTTTATACTCTTCAATAGATGTGAAATCTAACAATTCTGGAAATATTTTTTTCATTAATAAAATAGAATCTCTCATGGGAGAAAACATTTTACCGATATCATTTCCACTTAACGTTAAAGGTGTGTCATAGTTTAATAATTTCAATAATTCTTTATAAGAATTCTTTTCACCTCTTTTTGCAATAGCCTTAAATATTTCAATCTGGTTATAGGGATTTTCGAAAGAATTTTTATAAAGGTTTTCAATAAAATTAGTTGCTTTTTTTGATTTGTTCTTTGACAATTGTTTGATAAGATGTCTTTTTATTGATTGTTGATCCTTTTCAAACTCAAAATCTCTCAATAGAGACATCAGTTTAGTACCATCAGTTTCTTTAAAATTAACATAAGTATATCCATTTAACGCAATACTATCTTTTGCTTTCAAAGCTTTGATAAACACGTTAGTTTTATCTTCAAACAAATCAACCTTTTTTTCATTTTTTTTATCAGGTGTAAAAGAAGAATAAAACTCTTTAACAAATGTTGTCTCCGGATACCTAACATCAATTAAGGTAGTTAAAGTGTACAACTTATTATCTACCAAAACTTTCTTATACTTTATAGCTCTACTAGACAAAGGGTTGCGTAACAAGAAACTTAAGTAATCATTTCCATGAATATCTTTCCCTATCTCTTTATCAGTTACCTGATACGATTTTTTAGTATTGTTTATTATTTCATCAAGTAAAATACGATCAGGCGTCAAAGCACTAGTTGTATTGATATTTTTTTTCTTGAAAACATTGACCTCATCGTTCCAAAGTGAATCAATGTTAGAGTAACTAGTCCAGTCATGGAACTTTTTAAGTTTTACAGTAATATTTTCATTAGTAAGATTATTGTAATTAGAAGTCTTAGTATATGGTTCGTATGATTTTTTCTTTCCTCTACGATTACTATAATTATAGATTGGCTTTTTATATGTATTTACAGAAAATAATAAACTAGTATCTCTCACCTTTTTCATTTTCTTTTTTACATTAGAAAGATCCATGTAATTAAAAGAATCAAAATACATACTAGGTTCTTGAGAGTCTTTAGTGATTTTACCCGCTAAATAATAAAACCCTCCTTTAATTTTAGTTTTTAAATGAATCCATCTATCCTCGGTCTTCATTTTCTTTTTCGATATAAAAACTCGGCCGTCTTTGTCTTCTAAAAAAGCTCCTGCGTCATAATTCAGATCAATGTTTTTATAAAATCTTTCATGAATTCTTTCTAATTCAAAATCATCTTCTTCTATGTACTTATAGTCGTTTAAAACAACCTCTCTAACAAAGTAATAGTCTCCTTTTTTATCAATCCCTTGAATTAATCTATCTCCTTCTTTTCCTTTATTTGCAAAAACATGAAATTCAGGAAACTTAATTGCAAACCCTCCATTTTCTGGAGAAACATTCTTTTTCTTATCACTAATTTCAGGAAATGTAATTGAGTTAAAAAAAGGATTGCCGTGTTTTATTACAAAATCATCTTTTCCAGACATTTTAAAAATGATAATTTCTAAAGGTGTTAAGAAAATTTGGTATCGCTGATAGTCTCCTACCTTCGTTTTATTGACAATATCAATTCCTTTGATATGATTTTTCTCAATATGGCTTTTTTTAATAATTTCTCCAGGGATGTTTTCAAATAAAACAGCTTCTATTTCTTTAATATCCTTCAGAGACTCTCTTGAAAAAGACACTAAATTCAACCTTGTAATAATACCAAAAGCTCCATTTTGAAGATTAGGTATTAAATACATTGTATTATCATTTACTCCAATTTCATATAATTTATTTGGGGCTTTCACAGAAAAAAAGCCATCGCTACTCGTTTGGGTTTTGTAATCTATTTCCACCATTTTAGCCTCAATCTTCTTCTTTAATTCTTCGCCTTTTGTTGTTTTTTCTGAGACAAGAGGCGTAACTGTATAACCTCTATTCCTTAACATCTGAATAATTCCTTTTTCTCCTCCTAAATGAGCTGCTCCTACTCCTGAAAACAAGCTCCCTTGTTTAACAATAGAGTCAATACCATTTACCATATCTGTATTTCTTTTGTATAGCATATGGTCTAGATATTTTTCTGTATAAATAGCCGTATTCAATGAATCTAAAAAAGATATATTTCGATTCCTATAAGAATCAGACATCAATGTTAAATAACCTTTCTTTTTTATCATTTTTTGCAACCATGCATCGGGTTTTTTTTTGCGAAATTGACCTTCAGTTGCTTTTTTCACTAGTCTTTCCGACCTTTTAATGTTTTCTAATCCAATTATTTTTTTCCCAAACTTACTTCCCCCTTGAAAAATAAACATATCTAAATATGTTTCTTCTTGAAAATCCTGACGCGATGCATTTGTTCTATACAGGATGTTATTCAACATAAAATTATCAAACGATAAAAAGGATTTTACCATTTCTATTTTCACTGGCTCCAATTTGAAAGGAAGATTATAAAAGCTCTTTTTTTTATAATTCAAGGCATTGAATTCTCTAGCATACATATCAGACTCAAGGTAATGATCTAACCAAAACTCAGGATTAGATTCCAAAGCAACGAAATCTGACTTTAATAACGATTCATAGAAAACATCATCTAAATGAAACGCTATCCTTTCACTAACATGCATTGTTCCAAATAAGTAGGAGTCTTTTTCCAATCCATTCCCTGAAATTTTCCAGAGCAGGCTATTTTGGTTTTGAGAAATAACTGTTAACGATACTAAAAGGCAGAATGCCAAAAGAACTTTTTTCATAACTATTTTTTTAAGCAATAATTAAATATATGCAAAAAAGTCCCTTTACGCAAAAAAGCCCCTGTGTTAGTTATCTAAAACTGAGGCTTTTTTTATAAATCGAATCGATAATTAATTTTGAATGATACTCCCCAATTTTTTCTATTGATATTTTTATTGAAATTATCTGTCACTACAAAATACACATAAGACAACGGTTTATACTCCCATTGCAATCTGCTATTGATATTAAAAACATCTCGCTGTGTATTATGCTGCACGTAGGTTGTCCAATTTAAACGTGTATTGAAAAACACTTCTCCTGTAAACCTAGTTAAATGAAATGTCTCTTTTCCCAATTCATTTAAATCTATTGAATTGATATCATAAGAAGCTGATAAATTAGCAAAGGGTAATAATTGATAATTAAAATAGACTCCTGCTGCACTTCGTTTTCCGCTATAATAAGTTCCCTTTTGAATGTTAGCACGATAACGAAATTTTTGATTGTTGGCTGAGTTATATCCAACTTTTATAATTCCGAAATGATACTTCTCAGGATTTAAAGAATTCTCATTTCCTAAAGGGTCAAAGCCATATTTTAAATCTATCATATCATATTCAAAAACATAATATATCGCAGACAAATCTTTAAAAAAAACTGCTGAATTTAAAAAGTGTGATGATTGACTTAACTTCCCTTCTTCATCGTAATAATTATTATTGACATAGTTTATATAGCGAACTCTATTAATTGTTTTTGATTGATCATAAAATTTCCGATACTGAATCCCTGCTTCTGTCTCTGTGTATCCTTCACGAATAACAATGTCATTTATAGCATCGTAATTGTAGAGTCTTGGAGTAAAGCCTACATCGGTTATGTAATTTTTTTCTACTTTCTTTATGGATGCATTCCATGACAACTCACGGGTATTAAACCAAACTCCTAGGTTAAAAAAATTATTATCTCCAATGATATTATCATTAAAACTTTTTCCGTAGTTCGCTAAACCAATCCATTTATTATTATCAGACTTATAGTTCAAATTAACCCCAGTGACACGATTATAATCATGAATAAAACGAAACTTGTCTGTTTCTTGTCTATTAATTAAAAAACCAGTCGCTGTAAAGTTTTTAGTCAATTGTTGTTCTGCAACCAGCGCTCCAAAGTTTTCAGAAGCAATGGCATTATCGCTTCCCGTTTGTACATTTAAAATTCCTATCCTAGTTTTTGGGGTGAGGTTTCCTGAAAGTTTTACTCCAAACTGAATGTCACTGTTTGCACCTACTCTTCTTGAATAAAATGGATTAACCTCACTTGTTCCTAAATTAGAAAACAAATCCGCATTCTCTAAAAAGAAATTTCTTCGCTCTGGAAAGAAGATTGAAAATCGTGTCAAGTTTGTTACTTGCTGATCAACATCTATTTGAGAGAAATCTGGATTAATTGTAGCATCAAGTTTTAATGATGACGTTACATTGTATTGTACATCTAAACTTGGCTTTACGGATAAATCTTTTGACTTTTCTTCTACATCATTCTGATAGTTTAAAGAAAGAGAGGGCGTAATCGCAAAGCGAGAGGCAACTTTGCTGGGTAGGTTTTCCACAGCAAACTTTCGTGTAAATCTTAAATCGAAAGTTAGATAGTTTCGTTTTACATTCTCTAAAATTGTCCATGAATTATTCTTAATATCACGCACATAAAACTGAATACCAAATTCAGTAGCATTTTCGTTAAAATTAAGTGCTTTTAAAGGAATTGCTATTTCATAAATCTTTTGAGTTCCTTTAACGGTAGCACGAGCTTTCCAAACGGTACTCCAACTAAAATTCAATCCATATCCTGTATTTACTCTTTCTACCAAAGCATCTACTTGTGTCCCGTAAGAATTTACAGCGAATAAGTTTCCCGTTTGTTGTTGATTTTGAGTATCAAGAACTACCACAAAAGCATCACTGATACCAATTGAAACATCTCGCTTTAAAGAACTCACTTGTCTTCTAGAGATCGAATCATTATAAATAGCTCCGATATATAGATACTCTCCATTATGAAAAATCTTTACTGAGGTTTGATTTTTTGCCAAACCAATATCCGTAGGCATATGATTGTAAAAACCTGTAGATTCTTGTAATTCTTGCCAAACTTTTTCTTTAAGATCTCCATCTATTGAAACCTCAGTATTTAGAAATTTTATTTCTGAAGTTTGAGCAAACACTCCTAGGGTAAAGATGAGTCCTAAACATAAAAAAACAACTCTCATTTTATTTATTATCATCTATTCTTGTTGCTGTTTTACTGATAATCTTCCATCCACTAGCTGTTTCTTTCAACAAGAATAAATCAATATAGACCCACTTTCTTTTAGGGCCTGCAATTTCAACCTTTGCAGTTGCAATATCTTTTATTACTTCAACAGATAAGATTTTACCAACCCTTCCATTGAACTCTCCTTTTTTTGAATTTTTGAAAAAACCAGCATACTCTTTTGGTGTGTATCGTTTAAAACCATCTCTTCCTGTTAAATACAAGGTTGCGTTTTCGGCAAAGGCGCTTTCTAATAGCTCTAGTTTATTATAGGAACTTCCTTCTATATAATTTTGAAGTGTTTGCTTTACTAGTTTGTCATTCTGAGAAAACCCTAAGCAGGAGAATAATAATGCTACTACGATAAAAATGTGTTTCATTTTAAAAAGTTTAAAGTTTAGACAAACTTCCTAAAATGGTTTTTTGATGAAATGAAAAGTTATAATTCAGGCGTCCAGAATTATAGTTTTGGACTATAGGAACTCTTTTTGAAATTCAGATGGAGTCTTACCTGTCACTTTTTTGAACGTTGCGTAAAAACTTGATTTTGAGGAAAAACCAGCCTCAAAACCTATCGCTTCCAATGTCAATTTATGGTTTTCTTTTAGCAATCGTTTTGCTTCTTCAATTCTATAATCATTAATGAAAGAAGCAAAGCTTTTCCCTAAATTATCATTCAATAATTGCGATAACTTGTGAGTAGAAATATGAATTTGTTTTGCTAATTTTTGCAGTTTAATATCTGTCTCTTTATACAATTCTTTTTCTTCCATTAGTAGTTTAAGCTGGTCGATCAACAATTGTGCTTCTTCATTTTCGATACGCTTCATTCCGTATTTTTCAAGAATATCTTGAAAAATAGTCTCTCTATTTTTTTTAGACACAAAAAAGATAAGTAGCGCATAAAAAACAACAGAAAAAGTAATTGTTCCAATTAGGTATAAATAAAAATACCCAATTATATAAGCCATGTAAATTAAAACATTCGCCAATAAAACTGCAATAAGCCAATACTCAGAAGTTGTACAAATTCCTTTTTTAAAACTTTTCTGTATCGTACTCTTCATTATAAAAATAGAAGCAAGAAGATACATTCCCCATACAGTATAAATAAACCATACAAAAAAGGTATTCCAAAAACTTAGATTCGTCTCGTAAGGTTTTACAATTCCAACACTTAAAATAATAAGGACTAACGTTGCAAAATGTATTTTCCAAGGCTTCGGAATTACTTTTCGGTTTTCAAGTGATGATTTTAAATAATAGAACAAAGAAATTCCAATTAAAAAGCAGGCTGATAAGCCTATTTGTATGAATAACAAATCTCTTTCTTCTCTTGTAGTAAAAATAACGTACACAGATTTACCAATTCTTAAGGTTAAGAATAAGGTTAACAATCCAAATAATAAATTAGGAACTCTCTTTTGTTTACTAAAAAACAAAAAATAAATGCTAACCAATAAACCATTAAATACTCCTAAAGAGCAGATAAAAAAAAGAATTGGGTTTTCGAATTGCATTGTATTAAATTTTCAAAATGCAAAATAACAAAAACGCCCGCATAAAGCGAGCGTTTTAAAATATTTAAGTTTTTTTTAAAAGTCCTGATTTATATCCCAAGCTTCCAATGTTTCTTTTAGTGATTTAATAAACATTCCGCCCAAAGCTCCGTTTACAACTCTATGGTCATACGAATGTGAAACAAACATTTTCTGTCTAATTCCAATAAAATCTCCTTCTGAAGTTTCTATCACAGCTGGTACTTTTCTAATAGCTCCTAAAGCTAAAATAGCTACTTGTGGTTGATTAATAATTGGAGTTCCCATTACAGAACCAAAGCTTCCAACGTTGGTAACAGTATAGGTTCCTCCTTGGATATCATCTGGTTTTAATTGATTGTTTCTAGCTCTATTGGCTAAATCATTTACCTGCTTTGTCATTCCAACCAAATTCAATTGATCAGCATTTTTTATCACTGGAACAATCAAGTTACCATCTGGTAAGGCTGCAGCCATTCCTAAATTAATATTCTTCTTTTTAACGATAGAATCACCTTGAACAGAAATATTAATCAATGGAAATTTCTTAATGGTTGATGCTACAGCATGCATTAAAATAGGTGTGAATGTTAACTTCTCTCCTTCTCTGGATAAGAAAGCATCTTTTACTTTACTTCTCCACTTTACAATATTGGTCACATCAATCTCAATAAAAGATTGTACATGTGCAGATGTCTGAACTGAGTCTACCATGTGTTTTGCAACCAATTTACCCATACGAGTCATTTCAATGATCTCATCTCCTCCATTTACTGAAACAGGTGCAGCTTTTGCAACTTCTTTCTTTTCTTCTTTAGCCGGAACTGGTTTAGCAATTTCTACTGCTTTTGGTGCTGCAGTTCTATTTTCTATATAAGAAAGTATATCATTCTTTGTAACTCTTCCGTCTTTTCCTGTTCCTGCAATACTTTCTAATTCTTGCATAGAAACTCCTTCTGTTTGAGCGATGTTTCTTACTAATGGCGAAAAGAATTTCCCTGAATCAGATGTTTTAGTGATAGGTGCATTTGTAGCTACAACAGCAGCTTCTACTGTTTTTTCTACTTCAGCAACTTCTTTTGGAGTTTCTTCAACTTTAGGAGTTGGTTCACTTGCTGCAACTTCACCACCTTCTGTTTCAATAATTGCAATGGTTTGACCAACTTCTACTACTGCGTCTTTTTCGAATAAAATTTCCACAAGAGTTCCTTCTACTTCACTTGGAACTTCAGAATCTACTTTATCTGTTGCAATTTCTACAATTGCCTCGTCCATTTCTATCGTCTCTCCTACTTCTTTTAACCAAGAAGTGATGGTTGCTTCTGCAACACTTTCACCCATCTTAGGTAACTTTAATTCGAATCTTGCCATTAATATTCAGTTTTGAGACTGCGAAAATACGAAAAATGAGTGATTAAACCTTATTTTTTAGCAATGAAAAATTCTTTGAAAAAAGAAATAAAATTGAATTATTCTTAAAATATAGCGATTAATTTGATTTTAATCAATTAAATACTAAGTATTAGACGTTTTTGTTAAGAATTTCACAAAGCATTAAACCCATTCTTTTGGATTCATTAAGACATCTATTAGTTTAGCTTCTTCCGACCCTTGCTCTGGATGGTGGTTGTATTTCCACTGAACTACAGGCGGTAAACTCATCAAAATACTTTCGATTCGTCCGTTTGTCTTTAATCCAAACAACGTTCCTCTATCATGAACTAAATTAAATTCAACATAACGCCCTCTTCGTACTTCTTGCCAATCTTTTTGTTCTTGTGTGTATGACAATGTTCTTCTTTTCTCTACGATAGGCACATAACTATTTAAAAAACTGTTTCCTACTTCAGTCACAAAATCATAACGATCCTGCATAGACAGTTCCTCAGTCTCTTTTAAATAATCGAAAAACAAACCTCCTACACCTCTCGCTTCATTTCTGTGCCCGTTCCAAAAGTATTCATCACAAGTTTTCTTAAATTTAGGATAGAAATCAGCATGATGCGCATCACATGCTTTTTTACATACGGTATGAAAATGTGTAGCATCTTCTTCAAACAAATAATACGGTGTTAAATCTTGTCCGCCTCCAAACCATTGCGTAACAATATTCCCTTCTCCATCATACATTTCAAAATAACGCCAATTGGCATGCACAGTTGGAATCATTGGATTTTTAGGATGCAATACCAAACTCAATCCACAAGCAAAAAAATCGCCTTGCTCTACTCCAAATTGTTTTCTTAAAGGCTCTGGCAATTCTCCATGAACAGCAGAAATATTAACGCCTCCTTTTTCGAAAATAGCTCCATTTTCAATCACACGAGTTCTTCCTCCACCTCCTCCTGTACTGAGGCCTTTCGAAGTATCTGGTCGGTCCCATAAGTCTTCTTGGAATGTTGCTTTTCCATCTACCTCTTCAAGTTTAGAAGTGATGGTATCTTGTAAGTTTAATATGTATTGATAAAACTGATCTTTCATATATGCTGAACTTGTTTCAGTATTTTTTTAATTATTATTCTTGAATTTGTTTTACGGTTGTTATTGTTGCAGCTGTTACTGAAAAGGGTAAAACTAAAATAACACCAATGACAGGAATTAATAGAAACAACATAAATATGATTCCGTTTCCTGTTGCCAATGCTCTATTTCGTTTTACAAACCGAACACTTTCTTTATAATTATAATGACGCTCCAATGTATAATCCATGTTTCCAAAACCTGCGAAATATGCTTGCATTAGAAATAATAACGCAGCAGAGAAAAATCCAATGACAGGTATTATTCCTAGTAGTAAAATCGGAATCGTCAAAATAAATTCTCTAAATAAATTCCGAAGACTTATTCGAACACCACGAGCTAACAACTCCATGGAAGAAGACTCTTTTGTTTCTATGTTCCCTCCTGTTAAATGGTCTTCAATTTTTTTAGAAATTGGCCCCATAAATGGAGCAGATAAAGCCATGATAATATGTTTAAACAAGAGAAGTCCAAGCGCAATGACAATGATACCTCCAAACACATTACTAATCGTTTGAAAAGTTTCCTTACCCCATTCCCACGACCAGAAACTAGCAATATAATTTCCTATATTATCTGAAAACACATAAGACAAACCTCCTATAACAATAGCAACTACTAAGCTTATCACCATAGGAATTGCAAAGTATTTCCAAAGTTTCAATTTAGAAATCAATTCAAAAGTTCCAAAGTATGCTTTTATTCCTTCTATCATGAATACACTATTATAACATTGTTTTATTCATATAAGACGTTTTTTCAAAGTCTCTAATATTCATTGATATGATAGGTACGTCAGGAAAAAGTTCGTTAAGTTTTTCAACAATTTTATGAGAAAGGTTTGCTTTCTGCTCATCAGTTCTCCCTTGCATGATATTTCCAAAAACGTGTATGAAATCGGCATCTCCGCCCATCACCAAAGAATGTTTGAAAGGGTTTAATCTAACTTTTATATCATTTCTTTCAAAAAGCCCTGTAGAAAAAGCTGTTTCAAAAACTTCTTCTATAATTTCTTTAGGGTCTTTTAACTCTAAAATATTCTCTGTGCAATCTAAAATAAAATGTGGCATCTTTTTTAATTATGAATTATGAATGTTGAGTTACGAGTTATGTTTTTTGTGTTCATCATGCTTTTGATTAAAATAATTGCTTGAAGAAATCTTCTTCGACAACTTCAGAATGACATTCTCCTTTTTAAAGACATGTCTTTTCTCTATTCTCTTTCCTCTTTGTCTCTTTTATATAATTCATATAACTCCATATCCATAGGTTCTTTTCCTCTTGGAGTGAATGCTTTTGGCAATGTTTTTATCCATTGAAACCCATTCTTCATTCCAACCTTTCTACTCGCTATATTACTTTTATGAGCAATAATTTGCAGTATCTCTAGTTCTAAATCCTCAAATGCATATTTTGATAGTTCAGCAACCACATTAGACGTAATTCCTTTTCCTTCCCAATTATAATCGATTGCATAAGCAAACTCGCCTTGCTTTTTCTTCCAATCTAATTCTTTAATATATACAAGTCCAATAACTTTAGAGGATTTTTCTTCTCTAAGGGTAAATAGAAATTCTTCTCTCGCATCAAATTGCTTTTCTTTTAAACTTGTAAATCTCTTTGATAAATCGGGAGTAAGATTCTGTTCTCTTGTCCCTGGAAAAAAATCAAGTAGTCGATCTTCATTTGTCGTTACAAAATCACAAACTGGCCAAGCATCATTCTTCGTGATTTTAAAAACATGAATGCTTTTACCATTTCGACTCGTAATGCTCAAAATAGACTCTGAACTGTATGGTTTTTCTTTTAACTCCATTTAGTTTTCAAGATACACTAATTGGTTTGGATATTTATCTACTGCATCTACAGATGCTATGAGAACAGCATTCACTAATTCTTCTTTCATCAATGTAATCCAATGGTTTTTATCTCGATTTACTGCTTTTCGATACAACTCTCTTCCAATTAAGTTATTGTGTAAATCCATAACTCTTGCAAGTTCTTCATTTGGAGAAAACTCTTCGTGCCAATCTGTAAAGTCTTTGGCCCACTTTAGAACAGCCTCTACATTCTTTGAAAACTTGCTACATTCAATAGCAATAAAAACATTCCACAAAGCATGACGAAAAGCATTTGCTTTGTTAAGTCCCCCATGAATATCAGGAAACTCTTTTTGTGAAACACTGATAACATTAAAAGTTGCTCTCACTGTGGAAATCATAAAAAAAGGATGGGTAAACAATAAAATGATTAGATTCTTAAATTGTTTAAAATTGATCCCTTTTATAATTTTCCAAGGCGACATTTATGCTTTGTATTCTTTTACTGCATCTATAAATGCTTTGGCATTATCTAACGGAATGTTTGGTAAAATTCCATGACCTAAGTTTACAATGTATTTATCTTTCCCAAACTCATTGATCATTTGATGTACCATCTTTTTAATCTCTGCTGGAGGAGAAAATAATCTAGTAGGATCAAAGTTTCCTTGTAAGGTAATATTTCCTCCAGATAAATAACGAGCATTTCTAGCAGAACATGTCCAATCAACTCCTAAAGCTGAAGCTCCTGATTTTGACATTTCATTCAATGCAAACCAACATCCTTTTCCGAATGCAATTACGGGCGCATCGTCTTTTAATGCATCAATAATTTGTTGAATATATTGCCAAGAAAATTCTTGATAATCTACTGGTGATAACATTCCTCCCCAAGAATCAAACACTTGAACAGCATTTACTCCTACAACAACTTTTGCCTTTAAATATGCAATGGTTGTGTCTGTAATTTTCTGTAATAATTGATGTGCTGCAACTGGGTTCGTAAAACAAAATTGTTTTGCTTTGTCAAAGTTTTTAGAACCTTGCCCTTGCACGCAGTAACATAAGATTGTCCATGGAGAACCTGCAAAACCGATCAATGGAATTTCATCATTCAGTTTCTCTTTGGTTGCTTTAATTGCATCCATTACATATCCTAACTCTTCGTGAACATCTGGAATAATCACATTATCTACTCCTTTTTGATCGCGAACTGGATTTGGCAAATAAGGACCAAAATCTGGTTTCATTTCCACCTCAATATTCATTGCTTGTGGAATCACCAAAATATCTGAAAATAAAATTGCGGCATCCATTCCATATCTACGGATAGGTTGCACTGTAATTTCTGATGCTAATTCTGGAGTTCTACAACGTGTAAAGAAATCATACTTCTTTTTGATTTCCATAAACTCTGGCAAATAACGTCCAGCTTGACGCATCATCCATACGGGTGGTCTATCAACTGTTTCTCCTTTTAATGCTCTTAAAAATAAATCGTTTTTAATCATATTATTTTGTTTAAAAGTTGAAAAGTTAAATGTTTAAAAGTCTACTTTACAACTTTGTGACTTTGCTACTTTTAACTATTTGCTACCTTCTCCATCGCTTTATCAACTGCTTTCTCAATCTTAGCAAGATCTTCTTTTGTTAAAGCAGAACTTAAAAACCATGCTTCAAATTGTGATGGTGGTAAAAACACTCCGTTTCTAATCATTTCCCAAAAGAATACTCCGAACTTTTCTGTGTCAGAAGTTTGTGCTTCTTCAAAATTAGTTACCGTTACTTTTGTAAAGAACGGATTCAACATCGAACCAAATCGATTCACCGTTACATCTACGTTGTATTTCTTTGCGGCATCTAATAGAATTGTTTCTATTTTCTGACCTACTTCTTCAAATTGGCTGTATGGATTCTGTCTTTTCAGTTCTCTTAAAGTTGAAATCCCTCCTGCCATGGCTATTGGATTTCCACTTAGTGTTCCAGCTTGATACATTCCACCAAGAGGTGCTACTTGCTCCATAATTTCATTTCTTGCTCCATAAGCTCCTACAGGGAAACCTCCTCCTATAACCTTTCCTAAACAAGTAATATCTGCTGTAACACCTAATAATTCTTGCGCTCCTCCGAACTTAGAACGGAAACCTGTCATTACCTCATCTGCAATTAATAAAGCCCCTTTTGACTCTAAATATTCTTTCAGCTCCTTCAAGAAACCATTCTGAGGAATTACAACCCCCATATTACCTCCAATAGGTTCGATGATTACTCCAGCAATATCATCATGTTCTTCAAAGTGTTTCTTTACACTATCCAAGTCATTGTAGGTAGCAATTAACGTATTCTTTACAGCTCCTTCTGGAACTCCTTTACTTCCTGGCAAACTAAGAGTAGCCAAACCAGAACCAGCCGCTACTAATAAAGCGTCTTGATGTCCGTGGTAACAACCAGAAAACTTAATGATTTTATCTTTCCCTGTGAATGCTCTTGCCAAACGAATTCCGCTTAATACGGCTTCAGTTCCTGAATTTACAAAACGAACTTTGTCCATTTCTGGAAAAGCATCGCATACGAGTTTAGCAAGCTTGATTTCATTTTCTGTAGAAGCTCCAAATGAGTATCCATTCTTCAGCGCTTTGTTCACCGCTTTTTGAACTTTGTTATGACGATGACCTAGGATCATCGGTCCATACGATAATACTAAATCGACATATTTATTCCCGTCTACATCTATAATTTCAGAACCTCTTCCTCTTTTAATAAACAAAGGATTTCCGCCAACAGAAGCAAATGCTCTTACTGGTGAGTTTACCGCGCCTACTAAATTCGTAAGTCCTTTTTCGTATAGTTTTTGAGATTTTTTAAAGCTCATTCTTCGCTAGTTATTAGTTGTTAGTATCTAGTGTTTAGTTAACTAGTAAATATATTTTTGTTTGTCTTTTCAGATGAAATGAAGCTATCTCATTAAACAGATTCCTTCGCTCAGCTCGGAAAGACAATTATTATTCATTTAAAAATTTAAATGTAACATTTTCATGTTCTTGTATGATTTCAATTATCGAATTATAAAAACTCTTATTCAATAATTTCTCACTTCTTTCTATATTCCTCCAGTGTAAAATGATTTTTTCTTCGCACTCAAACTCTCCAAACCCACCTCTTAAAACATCATTAAAAGCATTTAGGTTTCTACCGATCTTCCAATCTAATCCGTTCGTTAGCTTTCTTTCGATCTCATCATAAAACCCTTTTTCATCAGAAAAAGCATTTCCGTCAACTATATATTCATTAATCAATTGACTCATTTCTTCATTAAAATCTTCGCCGCTTCTTTTGCAAAATAGGTAATGATGATGTCTGCTCCAGCACGCTTCATAGACAATAGGCTCTCCATCATCACACGCTCTCCATCAATCCAACCTTTTTCTGCTGCTGCCTTCACCATCGCATACTCGCCACTTACATTATAACACGCAATAGGCCTGTCAAAATCATTCTTTAAATCACGAATGATATCCAAATAAGACAATGCTGGCTTTACCATTAAAATGTCCGCTCCTTCCTGATCGTCGAAATTTGCTTCACGCATTCCTTCGTCTCTATTTGCTGGGTCCATTTGATAGGTTCTTCTGTCTCCAAATGTTGGTGCAGAATCCGCAGCATCTCTAAATGGTCCGTAAAATGCCGATGCGTATTTTACTGAATACGCCATCACTGGTAAATCTACAAAACCTGTATTGTCTAGTGCTTCACGAATCACTTGAATGGTTCCATCCATCATTCCTGATGGTGCTACCATGTCTACTCCTGCTTTAGCATGTGATACTACTTGCTTTGCAATATTAACAAGTGTTGCATCATTATCAACATCGTTATTGTGAATAATTCCACAATGACCATGTGAAGTGTATTCACAGAAACAAACGTCTGTAATTACATATAACTTAGGATAGTTCTTTTTGATAAAGCGTATCGCTTGTTGCATGATTCCATTGTCATTCCAAGTTTCGATTCCTTCATCATCTTTTTCTGATGGAATTCCAAATAACAATACCGCTGGAATATTCAAAGACACTACTTCATCCAATTCCTTAGAAATGGTATCTAATGAATAACGTTTGATTCCTGGCATTGAAACGATTTCCGTTTCTATATTCTCACCCTCTTCAATAAACAAAGGATAGATAAAATCATCGACCGTCAATTTAGTTTCTTGCACCAATCGTCTGATTCCTTCTGATTTTCGAAGTCTTCTTGTTCTATTGTACATAATGAAGGTTTACTAGTTCTATAACACTCTCTACCGTGGGCACTTTTGCTACTTGTACGTTTTCAAAATGCTTTCTCGCTTCTTTTGCTGTTGATTCTCCAATACAAAAAGCAACTTTATCGGTTGCATTCTTTTGCACATAACTCTCTACTGTAGATGGACTGTAAAATAAAATTCCGGCAACCTTTTCGTTTACATCGGCTGGACTGTACATCGTTTTGTATGCCTCTACTTCATGTACGGTAATTCCGCTCTCTGTTAATACCGATGGCAATGTATCTAAACGCAAATCGCTACAGAAGTAGGTTACTTCTTGTCCTTTAATTTCTTTGGATAAGTATTCTGCTAACTTTGCTGCATTCTTTTCTGATTTTACAACAGCACCTATTCTTTGTTCGATCAATTTTTTCGTTCTTCTTCCAACACAGTAGATGTTTTTGAAGTTCAACTCATCTTTGGTAAAGCTATTTAAAATTGCTTCAACACCATTTTTACTAGTGATAATGATATTTTCAATTTCATTCTTCACCACTTTTGGTGCTATTCTATTGAATCGAATTTTGATAAAGTCAGAACTATCTGAAGAAATCCCATTGTCGAATAATGCTGTCTGACTCTCAGATAAAGATTTGGTTGAATACACTTCAATCTTATCTTCAACTACTTCATCCATATCATCAATCATCAATTGCTTACCTCCTCTATTGATAATATAATCGGCACAATCTTTTGCTAAATATCGATGGCGATTTAATGGTGCATTTTTAGCTACTTGAATCTTTTTCTTTCCGTCTTTACTTAAGAGAATCCCTTTAAAATTGATCTCCTCGGTTTTTTCATCAACATATGCCAATGCTCCTATTGGTGCTGTACATCCCCCTTCTAGACGATTCAAAAACTCTCTTTCTATTTTTGTGCAAACTGCTGTTTCGTGATGATTTAACTGTTCGCAAGCATCTTTTACATAATCGTCTTCATCTAAAGAGGCAATCATAATCGCTCCTTGAGCTGGTGCTGGTATCATCCAAGAAAGGTTCACTGCTCCTTTTGGTCGTTTCCCTATTCTTTCTAATCCTGCTGCTGCAAAGACGGCCCCGTTCCAATTGTTGTCTTCTAACTTTTGCAAACGTGTATTTACATTTCCTCGCAAATCAACCACGGTATGTGTTGGATAACGATCTAACCACATAGCTTTCCTACGCAGACTCCCAGTTGCGATAGTCGCTTCTTTCTGTGCAAAAAATTCTTCGTTGTCTTTTAAAACTAAAATATCACTGTAATTCGCACGTCTTAAAACTGCAGCTTGAATAATTCCTTCTGGTAAAACCGTTGGAACATCTTTCATCGAATGCACAGCAATATCAATATCATTGTTTAATAAGGCAATATCTAAATTTCGTGTAAATACTCCTGTAATTCCTAATTCGTAAATAGGCTTATTCAACACAATATCTCCAGTAGACTTTATAGGAACTATTTCTGTTTGATATTCAAGCTCATTTAATAGGCGTTGAACTTTCTTGGCTTGCCATAGTGCTAATTGACTATCGCGTGTACCTATTCTAATAACTTTCTGCATAGAGTTTGGTTAGGCTTTTCCGAAAACTTTAGACATCACTTGAATACTATCATTCACTGAGGTCTCTTCTTCTTTCAGATGTTTTACAAACTGAGTTGTAATTTTTTGTATGAATCTATTGGTTAGTATCTCTGCTTGTGCTTCGTCAAAATCTTTAATTTTCTTTTTATGAAAATTAATTTCATCTTTCTGAATGGCTTCCAAAGATTCTTTTAAGGCATTAATGGCTGGAACTAATCTTCTATGATTTAGCCACTCATTAAATTCTTCTTTGTGCATTTCTATTATTTCTTCTGCTTTCGGAATTTCTTTTTCTCTAGTCGCTAGAGTTTCTAATGTAATTTTAGACAACTCATCTACATTTACTAAAGATACAGCTTCATAATTACTTACCGACTTCTCAACATTTTCAGGCATTGACAAGTCTAAAATTAAGATTTCTTTATTGGCAGCAACATGTGCTTTTGTAATTGTGGGTTTATCTGCTCCTGTAGATACAATTAAGATATCAGATTTCGCAACTTCATCTGTTAAGTTTTCAATCGTTGCTTTTCTTATCGACTGATGTTCTTTTACAAAAGAAGTTGTTTTCTCTTCCGTCCTGTTGATCAAACAAACTGATTCATTCTGAGTATACTCTGCTAAATTCTTACAGGTATGTTTCCCCATCTTACCCAACCCAAAAACTAAAATATTTTTCGAATTGTAATTTGGAACATTTTTAATAATGTACTGAACAGCAGCATAAGAAACAGAAGTCGTACCTGAGCTCAATTGTGTTTGATTTTTAATCTTCTTACTTGCCTGTAAAACAGAATTAATCAATCTCTCGATATACGCATTCGTTGTTTGAACTTCCTTTGCCAATTTAAAAGCAATTTTTAACTGACTTACAATCTCGTAATCTCCTAAAATCTGACTCTCCAATCCTGTTCCAATTCGGAACAATTGACTCACTGCCTCATTGCCTTTGTAAACATTTGAAATTCTAGCAAACTCTTCTACAGTTCCTTCTGAATATTTACATAACAATTTAATCAATTGATATGGATGCTCTGCGAAACCGGTAATCTCTGTTCTGTTGCATGTAGATAAGACAAAAACACCATCGAACCCTAAATCTTTCGCTTCTTCTAAAACTTTGATTTGACTCTCTCTAGACAAACTATATTTTCCACGAGTATGGGCATCGGCTTTTTTGTAGCTAACGCCAATGTTGTATAGATTTGTTTGTTGGTTGTCTAAACGCATTCAGTTCTCTTATTAAAAGATGATCAAAAGTAAATAGTTCACTTGGATAAAAATGTCGCTCAAAGTACTTTTTATATCGTTATATGTTTTTTAGATGCTTTTTGTTTTAAAAACTTGCACAAAATTGTACTTTTGTAGTAAAATCAATAGGTATAAATACTATTACGTAGAATGATTCTAAATAAAAACATTTTTAATTAATTTTTTTCTTATGCTAAAAAATGTCGCTGGAAGTTCTTTTGATGAATTTCACCTAGAGAACGGTTTTCATCTTCTAGACTTCAAAAATGAAAGTAATGAGACATTGCGTTTTGAACGTGATATGGACAGTACTTTTATTCAATTGCACTTTTGTGTAAAGGGAAGTTCAAAGTTTTTATTTAATGGAGGAAGCTATACTTTTGATGTTTTAGACAAGCGCTCTATTATCTTATACAACCCACAGCGAAAGTTACCCATCAACTTAGAAATTCACCCTAAAACCATGTTGGTTTCTTTGCTAATTCCTATTGAAAAATTCCATTCGCTTTTTTCAAAAGAAGCAGGTTATATTCCGTTTTTAAGTGAAGAAAATAGCAACAAAAAATACTATGATGACGTAGAGATTAAACCAACGGTTTTAATTGTGCTACAACAGATTATTAATTCTAGCATTAATAGTTCAATTAGAGACTTATACATTAAAGGGAAGATCTATGAATTATTAAGCTTACACTTTCAACAAGACGAAGCTGCATTGGGAGAATATTGTCCATTTCTAGTTGATGAGCAAAATGTGATTAAGATCCGAAAAGCTAAAGATATTATCATTGCAAATATTGCCGAACCTCCAAGTTTACAAGAATTAGCCAATCAGATTGGATTGAATATCAAAAAGCTAAAGGAAGGCTTCAAACAAATTTATGGCGACACCGTATATAGCTTCTTGTTCGATTATAAAATGGAACATGCAAGACGCCTACTAGAAACCAATCAGCATAATGTAAATGAAGTAGGACTAAAAGTTGGCTATAGCACTGCAAGTCATTTCATTGCAGCTTTTAAAAAGAAATTTGGCACAACACCTAAGAAGTATGTAATGTCATTAAATCAATGATCAATTAACAGTTATCAATAATAGCAACAAATTAAACTTTGAAACAGCTAACTCATTACGATATAGAAAACAAGCAAGAGCAATTTCCTATCACCATTGTTTGTGATGCAATTAGAACTCCTGAAAATATTGGGATGTGTTTTCGTATAGCAGAGAGTTTTGGTGTATCGAAAATATATTTACATGAAAGTTCTCCTTTAACCGATAACCGACATGTAAAGAGGACGGCAAGAAATACAATCAATCAGATTGAACACGACGTTTATGAAAGTTTTGATAACTTAATTCATCAATTAAAAGAAGAAGGAAATACAATTTTAGGTATAGAAATTACTGATCAAAGTATCAATATTCAAGATTTCAATTTTAAAAATCATGCTAAAATCGTATTACTTTTAGGAAGTGAACGTAACGGGATTGAAAATACAAATAATATAGACAGTACGCTCTCAATTCCTATGTACGGAAGAAACTCTTCTATGAATGTCATTCATAGTTTAAGTATTGCATTATACGAGGCAACAAATCAATTGAAAAAGTAGACAGAATAATAATTTAAAAGATACTGAAACAAGTTCAGCAAAATTTATGAAAGGAATTTTACTAGTAAATTTAGGATCACCAGATAGTACAGAAACAAAAGATGTAAAAAAATATTTAAGCGAATTTTTAATGGATGAACGTGTGATTGATATTCCATATTGGAAACGTTCTTTACTCATTAAAGGGATTATTTTAAAGGTTCGACCTAAGAAATCTGGAGCTGCCTACAAAAAGATTTGGTGGGAAGAAGGCTCGCCTTTGGTTGTGATCTCTGAACGCTTTTCTAAAAAAGTAACAGACAACCTAGATATTCCTGTTGCATTGGCAATGAGATATGGCTCTATGAGCATGGAAAAAGGCTTCAAAGAATTAACCGACCAAGGAGTCGACGAAATCTTTTTGGTTCCATTATACCCTCACTACGCCATGTCTTCTTATGAAACAGTGACAGTAAAAGCCGAGCAAATTATTGCTGAACACTATCCGAATATAACCATGGATATTCTTCCTCCTTTTTATGATGAAAAAGATTATATCAAAGCAATGAGTTCTAATATTAAGAATCATTTAGAAGGGTTTGATTATGATCATATTTTGTTCTCCTATCATGGTATTCCAGAAAGACATATTAAAAAATCTGACCCAACAAATAATCACTGTAAGATCGATGGAAGCTGTTGTGAACGGAATTCTGTTGCGCATCATACTTGTTATAGACATCAATGCTTTGAGACTACAAAAGGTATTGTAAAAGAATTGGGATTAAAAGAGGGAACCTACAGCAATTCATTTCAATCTCGTTTACTAAAAGACCCTTGGTTAAAACCATATACCGACTTTGAACTGGAGAAGTTTCCTTCTGAAGGGAAGAAAAAATTAGCAGTTATTACACCTGCTTTTGTTTCCGACTGCTTAGAAACCCTCGAAGAG
This sequence comes from Flavobacteriaceae bacterium, assembly GCA_049115595.1. GTDB lineage: Bacteria > Bacteroidota > Bacteroidia > Flavobacteriales > Flavobacteriaceae > Polaribacter. Next base: position 56,557 of record JAGDZS010000002.1, on the reverse strand, counting down.
ATAGCCATGGAAGGAAAAGAAGAATTCTTGCATGCTGGCGGAACAGACTACAAACACATTCCTTGTATGAATGATAATGATAATTGGGTAGATGTTATGGTAAAATGGATTAACAACTGGAAAAATTAGTTAAATTAGCATCAATTGATCATTTAAATTAAAAGCCATGGAGTTATTATACGCAAAATCGCTACACATCATTTTTGTTACCACTTGGTTTGCAGGATTGTTTTATATGGTTCGATTATTCATATACCATGTTGAAGCTGAACAAAAAGAGGAGCCTGCTAAAAGCATTTTACAAACTCAATATAAATTAATGAGTAAACGACTTTGGTATATTATCACATGGCCTTCTGGTATTTTAGCGAGTCTTTTTGCATTATGGATGATCATTCTTCAACCAGGATATTTAACTGATGTATGGATGCACGTTAAACTTTCTTTTGTTTTTGCTTTGTACTTTTATCATGGAGTTTGTCATAAAATTTTCAATCAATTACAAAATGATCAAGTAAAATATTCGTCATTTAAACTTCGCCTATGGAATGAAATTGCAACCTTACTACTCTTTGCCATAGTTTTTACTGTAGTACTTAAAAGTGCTATTAGCTGGATTTGGGGAGTCATCGGGCTTATTCTTTTTGGAATTTTATTAATGCTTTCTATTAAATTGTATAAAAATATTCGCGAGAAAAAAGACTGGGATACTTCTGAGGAAAAAACTATTGAAGAGTTAGAGGAAGGGAGTGATGATGAATCAATTATTAAATAATTGATTTATTTTTATAGTAGAACATTATTGTTTCAAAGAAGTTTCAAAAGGAATTCGATTCAAAATACTTCTTCCTAAAGTAATTTCATCCGCGTATTCTAACTCATCACCTACTGAAATCCCTCGTGCAATGGTAGAAGTTGTAATGTCAAATTCCTCTATTTGTTTGAAGATATAGAAGTTTGTAGTATCTCCCTCCATCGTAGAACTTAAAGCGAAAATCAATTCTTTAATTTCTCCTTTCTTTACTTTTTCTACCAAGCTTTCGATTTCTAAATCTTGAGGCCCAATACCTTCAATCGGAGAGATTTTCCCACCCAAAACATGATACAAACCTTTAAATTGTGCTGTGTTTTCAATCGCCATGACATCGCGAATATCTTCCACAACGCATACTATTTCGGGTTTTCTAGTTGGATTATTACAAATATCACACAATACGGTATCAGAGATATTGTGACATTTCTGGCATGATTTCACTTCAGATCTTAATTGTTGTAATGCTTCTGTTAAATAACTTGTATTTTCAGCAGGTTGCTTTAACAAATGCAATACCAAACGTAAGGCTGTTCGCTTTCCTATTCCAGGCAAACGAGACACCTCATCAACTGCATTTTCGAGAAGTTTAGAAGAAAAATCCACAGCATCAAAATTACAAATTACAAATGACGAATTATAAAAATTAATCAATAAAAATCATTTCTTCATCCGTCTTTTGTCTTTATTCTTTTCTCTCTTATCTTTAGGAATCCTATATTCGTAATTCAACATTCATAATTCACAATTAATTATGCAACCACTTCATATCTTATTCCTTATTGTTGGATATTTCAGCGTTCTGATTTTCATTTCATACATCACTGGAAAAAAAGCAGACAATGCAACGTTCTTTAAAGCAAACAATTCATCTCCTTGGTATTTAGTTGCCTTCGGAATGATTGGTGCATCGCTATCTGGAGTTACCTTTATTTCTGTTCCAGGATGGGTTGAAGGTCAGAGTATGAGCTATATGCAAATGGTACTAGGGTATATTGTTGGATATGCTGTGATTGGATTGATTTTACTTCCACTCTACTACCGATTGAACCTTACGTCTATCTACACCTATTTGGAAGATCGATTTGGACGACATTCTTACAAGACTGGCGCTGCATTCTTTTTACTCTCTAGAACAATAGGTGCAGCCTTCAGACTCTTTTTAGTCGCCAACGTATTGCAATTATTATTGTTTGACGAATTCGGGATTCCATTTTGGGTAACCGTCACCATTACCATTTTATTGATATGGCTCTATACTTTTAAAGGAGGAATTAAAACCATTGTGTGGACAGATACCTTGCAAACACTCTTTATGCTCATTGCAGTCGGAGTTTGTATTTATACAGTAACCGCTGAAATGAACATCTCTAACATCTTTAGTTATGTTGCAGATAGTGAACTCTCAAAAACCTTTTTTTTTGACGACTACAAAGCTGGTAGTTATTTCTGGAAACGATTTTTCGCTGGCGCATTCATTGCCATTGTAATGACAGGATTGGATCAGGATATGATGCAGAAAAATCTGACATGCAGAAACTTGAAAGATGCACAAAAAAACATGTTTTGGTTTACCATTGTTTTGGTGATTGTAAACTTCTTCTTTTTAGCCTTAGGAGTCTTACTAACAGATTACGCAAAGCAAAATGGTATCGACGCTCATGGAGATGGATTATTCCCAATCATAGCTACCAAAGGAACTTTAGGGATTGCCACAGCTATGTTCTTTTTACTAGGATTGATTGCGGCTGCCTATTCGAGTGCAGATTCCGCATTAACTTCTTTAACCACTTCTTTTAGTATTGACATTTTAGAGGTTGAAAAAAGAGAAGAGAGCAAAGAGAAAAGAGAAAAGAAGAGGAAACAGGTACACGTCATGTTCTCATTCATTCTCATTGCTGTCATTTTGATTTTTAAATACTTCATTGCTGACGAAAGTGTGATTTCAAATATTTTTAAAGCTGCTGGATACACTTATGGTCCATTATTAGGATTGTATGCATTTGGCTTGTTTACCAAACTAAAAGTAAAAGACAAAGCGGTTCCTTTTATTTGTATCACTGCTCCCATTCTAACATTCTTAACCAACTATCTAACCGTTGAGTTCTTTACTTTTGACTTTGAATTCTTTGTTTTGGTATTGAATGGTTTTTATACGTTTGTTGGGTTGGCTTTATTTAAAAAACATTCTCAAGTTTAAACTAAATCACTTTGTCAATTTCACAAAGACATCATTACATTCCCAAATTTATTATTAGAGGCTTTACTAATAAAGAAGGTAAAATTGCCGTATTTGATAAGGAAAAAATGACTATTGACCCTATAATGAAAAGTCCAAAACAGATTTTTTTTGAATGGGATAGGAATAGTTTTATAATTAAAAATGAAAAGACAGATTTTGTAGAAAAGCTATACAGCCGTATCGAGAATGATTTTGCTCCCGTTCATAAACGAATTACGGCTGATCTTGAAAAATATGATCTTACTCCATTAGATATGTTTCATTTAATAAGCTACATAGGTGTTTTATACGCAGGGTTACCGATCAACGACGATTTAATGTTTCAAATTATTAACGATTCCAAAAAAGAAGATTTTTTCGTAAAAATATTAAGCAAAGGCACAAATCAAGAAATCAATAATTCTTACGAAATATTTGAAAGTTTTAAAGATGAGCCTGCTTTTATTCAGTCAATTAAAATAATGAAAGCTACGATAGACTATTTAAAAAACAAAACATCGGAAAGTCTGGAAGATTGGAAACCTTACTATTCATCTAATCAAACCATAGATTATCATTTGATCGGTGATAACCCAATCATCATGAGGGATTCCAGTGTTGACAATGTTTACAATTCTGAACTCATATATCCATTATCTAAGCATATAAAAATATTTCACAGTAAGGGTAAAACAATAAAAGAAATAAAACCTAAAGACGCAGTTCAAATAGACACATTAATATTCATTCAATCAAAAAAATATGTTTGTGGACCTGATTTAGATTACTTAAAAACTATAGCCTCACATGCAAAAAATTATAATACACCTAATTTAATAGCCCATTTAAAGGAAAGCCTTTTTCAGCTTTTTGAATAAATATTTCAAAAAAAATGCAATAAATTAAAACCCCCTCGTCTTTATATATGAAGACCTACAAAAAGGTCATTGAATGGCATCAGAAACAGAAAACGATCAACAACTAAAAACGTTCTTTACAGAAGAGTATCATAGTCTTAAGGCTTATGTACATTCTAGAATTGAAGATAGTACTGATAGAGATGCCGAAGATATCATTCAAGATGTTGCCTTAAAAGTTCTTTCTCGTAAGCAAATAGTTCCTATCAATAATATAGCAGGATTCTTTTACCATTCGATAAAGAATAGAATTATCGATGTCCTTCGAAAAAAGGAAAAGCATACGCATGCTGAAGACGATTTCGAAAAGCAGTTTACCGAATTTGTAGATTTATTCTATAGCGAATCTGACAATTCATACTCAGAAGAAATGAAACTAGAACTAAAGCATGCTATTTTTAATTTAAAGCCTCCTTATAGAAACATTATACTTGCTGTAGATATAGAAGGATATACATACAAAGAGATCTCTGGCGAAACAGGGATTCCTGAAGGCACTTTGCTTTCTAGAAGACACAGAGCCGTTTCTCAATTGCATAAAAAATTAGAACATAAAAAAGATATTATCAATTAAAAGCATATAAAATGAAAAGTTATTTTAAACACAAATTAAGAAGTAAAAACCCCGCAGTCATTGTAGGAACCGTTTTATTCATTGCCATTTTAGCAGTCGGATTCTTTATCTTATTCGGTTATGCATTAATGTATTTATGGAACTGGTTAATGCCTGCAATTTTTGGATTGACAACCATCACGTTTTGGCAAGCGATAGGATTATGTTTACTATCAAAAATACTATTTGGAGGTTTTGGCGGTGATAAAGGCAGTAGCAAAGAAGACAAATGTCGCACTAAAAATCTAGATGGAAAATCTTCAAAATCTGATTTCTCTAAATGGAAATATTACGATACGTTTTGGCAAGAAGAAGGAGAAAAAGCCTATAGCGACTTCATAAAAAAACAACAAGAAACATCTTTACCTACAAACCCAGAAAAAGAATAAAAAGCTATGTACTACGAATCTATGAGATTGTTCATTTTAAGAACAAATATTAAAACAAGCAATAGTGTTAAAAAAATTGAATCGCTTTTAAACAGTCATCCATTTATCATTAAATGGTCGATAGACATCGAAGATATCGACAATGTCTTACGAGTTGAAGCTTCTAGTGGATTAAGCGAAACTGGACTTAAAAAAATCATTAAAAGAGAAGGCTTCTATTGTCAAGATTTGCCAGAAACCATTATTCTTTCTGTATAAAATCTTATTAAAACTTAATGCACATTTCTACAATCTACCCCTTAAGATTGTAATTTCCTTTGTACTTTTACAACGCTAAAATTCCTTTATGTCTAAAGATCTAAGCAACTATAGAAAATCGTACGAGAAACAAGAATTACTAGAAAGTAATTGCCCAGAAAACCCAATCGAATTATTTCAAAAGTGGTTTTTACATGCTGATGCTTCTGAAATGGTAGATGAAAGTAATGCGATGACTATAAGTACTATTGGAAAAGACAACTTCCCTAAGAGTAGAGTTGTATTATTAAAAAAATACACTTGGGAAGGATTTATATTCTATACCAATTACAATTCTGAAAAAGGAAAAGCAATTTTAGAAAACAACCATATCTGTCTTTCCTTTTTTTGGCCAGGCTTAGAGCAGCAAATCATCATTAAGGGAAAAGCAGAAAAAATTGCAGAAAATCTGTCTGATGGTTATTTTGAATCTAGACCCGATGGTAGCAAATTAGGAGCTTGGGCATCTAATCAAAGCTCAGTGATTTCTTCTAGAGAAGAGCTAGATGAAAATCTAAAAACTTATCAACAAGAATTTGAAGGGAAAGAAATTCCAAGACCTCCGCATTGGGGAGGTTTTATCACAAAGCCTGTTTCTATTGAATTTTGGCAAGGAAGACCCAATAGAATGCACGACAGAATCTTGTATACTTTGTTAGAAGATTTTTCTTGGAAGATAGAAAGATTAGCCCCTTAATTTTTATATTTACATCAATCAAAAATTAAACGAGTGAAAACACTCTACATTGTTAGACACGCAAAATCGTCTTGGAAGTACGAAAGCGTAAATGATATAGACAGACCATTAAAAGAGCGAGGAATTAATGACGCTCAATTGATGTCTAAATTTCTTTCAGAAGAAATTAGCAGACCCGATGTTTTTATCTCGAGTGTTGCGAACAGAGCACTGCATACTGGAGTTATTTTTTGTCGAAACTTTAACTACCCTTTTTCTAATTTAAAAATCAAAAAGGAACTCTATAGTTTTAGTGATGGATATCTGGTAAAAACTGTCAAAGCTCTAGACGATAGTTTTGATTCTGCCATTATATTTAGTCACGACCATGGAATCAATACCTTTGTAAATAAATACGGAAGTAAACCTATTGCTCATGTACCTACTTGCGGAGTTATTGGAATTCGTTTTGACGAAAAGCATTGGAAAAACGTAAAAAAAGGGACTACAATTCTCATTGAGTTCCCTAAAAATCATAAATAAATAGCCCCTTTGATTTCAATAAAAAAATACGCTGCAATTGATATAGGTTCTAATGCCATACGATTGCTGATCTCAAATATTATTGAAAAAGAAGACAAAGAAACCAAGTTTAAAAAATCATCTCTAGTACGTGTTCCAATTCGTTTAGGTGCCGACTCCTTTGTCGAAGGGAAAGTAAGTGACGCTAACATTGATAGAATGATAGATGCCTTAGAAGCATTCAAGCTGTTAATGAATGTACATGGTGTTGAAGCTTATAAAGCATGTGCTACTTCAGCAATGCGCGAAGCCTCAAACGGAAAAGAGGTCATCACAAAGATCCATAAAAAAACTGGAGTTCAAATTGATATTATAAACGGAAAAGAAGAAGCTGCAATTATTTCTTCAACAGATTTAAATGAACTTATCTCTAGTGAAAAATCGTATTTATATGTAGATGTTGGAGGAGGAAGCACTGAATTTACCGTCTTTTCAAAAGGAGAAATTATTACATCTAAGTCGTTTAAAATAGGAACTGTTCGTTTATTAAACAATACAAAGAAAGAAAACAAAGAGGCCTTTAAAAAAGTGGAAGCTTGGATTAAAGAAAACACAAAAGAATATAGTAAAATCTCCATGATTGGTTCAGGAGGGAACATCAACAGAATCTTTAAAATGTCTGGGAGAAGTGAAGGAAATCCAATTTCTTACATCTACCTGAATGCTCAATACCAATTTTTAAAGAAGATGAGTTATAGTGACAGAATTACTGAATTGAGTTTAAATCCTGATCGTGCCGATGTAATTATTCCAGCAACTAAAATCTACTTGTCTGCTATGAAATGGAGTGGAGCCAGAAAAATTTACGTCCCTAAAATTGGTTTGGCGGATGGTATTATTAAAGGCCTGTATTACAATAAGATTTAAGCAAACTATCAAAACTTTCTTTATTCCCTAAAAACATTGGCTCTATTTCCAAGTAGCTTAGCTGAGAAATATTTTTAGACAATCGCATGTAATCTTTTTCAGTGGTTAAAAGCAATTTGTTTTCTGCTTTCACCCTAAGGTGTGATTTTATTCTTTCAAGGTCTTCAGCAGAAAACTCATGATGATCTGGAAATTTAAGATGATTGATTTTACATTTTTTTTCTTCTAAAAATTGCACCAACGGTGCTGGATTAGCAATTCCTGTTATTAAGATAATATCATCATAATCTTTTAGTTCTTCTAAGCTTAACTGGTGACTCCCTTTCGTTTTACTGTGATATGAAATTGATGAAAAGAACACTTTTTGTCCTTCTAAAGGTTTTAGTTTATCAATTGTTTTTTGCTGTTCAAGTTCCGACAAATCATTGGGACATTTTGTGATCACAATCACATTGGCTCTTTTTGCACCTCTTCTACTCTCTCTTAAGTTTCCTGTTGGCAGTATAAAATCTGAAGAATACAAATCATTATACTTTGTTAGTAATATATAACTTCCCGCTTTTACTTTTCGATGTTGAAAAGCATCATCTAATAAAACGACATCAGGTTGTACTAATTTTTGTAATTGTTGAATTCCATTCACACGATTCGCATCAACAGCTACAGAAACAGATGGAAATTTTTTAAAAAATTGCAGAGGCTCATCTCCTACATCAGAAGCAACATGAGAATCGTTAATTAATATAAAACCTTTTGTATGTCTTTTATAACCTCTACTTAATACCGCTACCTTTTTATCTTGCTCCAGCAAACGAATCAAATATTCAATCTGTGGCGTTTTTCCAGTACCGCCAACACTTAGGTTTCCAACGGCTATTATGGGAATATCGAAGGAAGTTGATTTAAAAACTCCAACGTCGTAAAAATAGTTACGGACTGTTGTTATCAAATCATACAAAACAGCAAATGGAAATAATAAAAATCGAATCGTTCTCATTGAATACGAAAGTACATTAAAAATAGTAACTTTGATTTCAAATTTTTATTTATGATCATTAGAGATGTTGCAAATCATTTAGAAGAAATTGCTCCACTACAACAGGCAGAGGATTTTGACAATGTTGGTTTGTTAATTGGAAATTATGCAACAAAAGTAACAGGGATTCTTGTTGCTTTAGACACCTTAGAAGAAACTATAGATGAAGCCATTGATAATAAATGCAATCTGATTGTAAGTTTTCATCCGATTATTTTTAGTGGTCTAAAAAAAATTAATGGAAACTCTTATGTGGAACGAGTTGTTCTAAAAGCAATTCAAAATGACATTGCTATTTATGCTACGCATACTGCTTTAGATAATAGCAACGTAGGTGTTAGTGCTAAAATGTGCGAAGTCTTAGGATTAAAAAATCAGAAAATTCTAATTCAGAAAGGAGATGAATCTATCGGGATGGGAATGATTGGTCAATTACCTGAAGCGATGAAAGAAGTAGATTTCTTGAATTACACTAAAATGGTTTTTAAATCTGGTGGTATTCGCCACTCTAAAAGCTTAGGAAAAGAGATAAAAAAAGTAGCTGTTTTAGGTGGGTCGGGAAGCTTCGCAATTCAAAATGCAATCCAAGAAAATGCAGATGCTTATATCAGTGCAGATTTTAAATACCATGATTTTTTTAAAGCTGAAGAAAAAATATTGCTAATAGACGTGGGACATTATGAAAGTGAGCAGTTTACAAAAAACCTTTTGGTTGAGTATCTTACAAAAAAATTCACTAGTTTTGCAGTCGTTTTATCAGAAAAAAGTACAAATCCAATTTATTATTTATAAACATGGCAAAGAAGAAAGAAGTTACTGTTGAAGAAAAGTTAAGAGCACTTTATGATTTACAATTAATCGACTCAAGAATTGATGAGATTAGAAATGTAAGAGGTGAGCTACCTTTAGAGGTTGACGATTTAGAAGATGAAGTAGCTGGATTAAACACAAGACTTTCTAATTTATCTGAAGATGTTGCAAATTTAGAAACTGATATCAGTAATAAAAAGTTAGCAATTGAAGAATCTAATTCTTTGATGAAAAAATATGACGAGCAACAGAAGAAAGTTAGAAACAATAGAGAGTTTGATTCTCTTTCTAAAGAAATTGAATTTCAAGAATTAGAAATTCAATTGTCTGAAAAGCGTATTAAAGAGTACAAAGTAAAGATTGAGCAAAAGAATGAAGTTATTGATGGAACTAAAGAAAAATTAGAACGTCAGCAACAACATTTAGATCATAAAAAATCTGAGTTAGATGCTATCTTAAAAGAAACTGAAAAAGAAGAAAAACTTTTAATTCAAAAATCTGAAGAGTACTCTACTTCTATTGACAACCATTTATTAACGGCTTATAATAGAATTAGAACTAAAGTAAAAAATGGTTTGGCTGTTGTATCTATTGAAAGAGGTGCTTCTGGAGGATCATTCTTCACAATTCCACCACAGGTACAATTAGAGATTGCTACTCGTAAGAAAATCACTATTGATGAATACAGTGGTCGTATTTTAGTAGATGCTGCATTAGCTGCTGAAGAGAAAGAGAAAATTGACAATCTTTTTTCTTAATCAACTCATACATACAAAAACAAAAAACTCGAGCAAATGCTCGAGTTTTTTGTTTTTATATAGTTACTTTATAATACCTCTAGTAGTCTAATGTTTTCAAGTATGCTAATTTCTGCTTCCAGATAACCAGTCCGCTTTTAAATTTCGCAATACTTTTGTGAACATTTTGTACCAAAGGATTATCATCCGATGCATTAGAAATAAAACCTAAATTGTTTTCTAGCTGTTGAATTTCACGAACGTTCTCGTCAATTTTCTTACGAATAAACAGTTGTTCAGAATCCAATTTTCTTACATCATCATTTGCTAGATAACCATTCACAATATTCTTAAACTTTAGTAAGATAATTTCATCTTTCCCAATAGACAACCCTCCTAAAGCTTTATCGATAAACTTGTTGAATTTAGCATCAACACCTCTAGCACTTCTTGGAGACTTACCCATTGAATTCCAGACGTTCATTAAATCAGAAATGGACTCCTTTGTTGTGTAATCTGCTTCTTTCAATGACTCTACAAATTCATTTTTCTTATCTACAGCCTCTTTTTGCTCTTTACTCAAGGCATTCTTTTGGTTGTGGTAACGGTCAAAATAGTGATTACATGCTGCTTTGAATTTTTTCCAAATGTCATCTGAAAACTTTCTAGGCACATGCCCTATTTTTTTCCAATCAGATTGGATCTTTTTAAACGTATTTGTCGCAGTTTCCCAATCGTCGCTGTCCTTTAAGGATTCAGCAAGCGCTATCAAATCCATTTTCTTTTTCAGGTTATCCTGCTGAGAGCCTTTCTCTTGCTTATAGAATTTGTTTTTAGCTTGGTTAAATTGTTTCGTTGCCGCTTTAAATTTTTGCCAAACAGATTCGCTTTTTGAATACGGTAACTTTCCAGCATCAAAATATTTTTGACGTAAAGCCTCTATATCTTTAATACTCTTTTGCCAATCGTTATGCGTTGCATTTTTAGAAGAATCGTAATTTTCAATTTCTTCGATAACCAATAATTTAGCATCTATGATCTCTCCATAATGAGATTTCATTTCTCTAAAGTAATTGTGTCTTTTATCGTGAATCTTTTTAGTAGCATCACTGAACTTCTGCCACACTTCTTCTCTCATATCTTTAGAGACTGGACCAATATCTTCTTTCCAGAACTTATGAAGCTTTTGAAGCTCTTTAAAAGCCGTATTAATGTCTTCCATTTCTGTTAAAGCTTCAGCTTTTTCAATAAGTTTCAGCTTCTCTTCTAGATTCTTTTTGAAATCTAAATCTCTAAAATCATTACTTAAATGCAATAAATCATAAAAACGCTCTACATGATGATGGTAAATCTTCCAAGTATCATTGTACCTGCTTTTAGGCACAGAACCTATTGTTCGCCAAGTATTTTGAAGTTCTCGAAACGACTTATACATCGTAGCAGTATCTGCATTCTCGATTAAGTTTTTTAAGCCCTCAATAACGTTAACTCTCTTTTCTAAATTTTCTTTAAGTTGCTTTTCTAAATTTGAATAATAAGCATCTTTTTGCTTTTTGTAATCGGAGAGTAACTTATTATATCTAGATTTAACAGGGCTTGAAAATTGAAAATCAATTGAATTCCCTCCTTCTGCTAAAAATGCTTCTTTCTTTTCTGCGAGAAGTTTGCCGAACTTTAAATTAAATGCGCTTTTAATAATATCGGCATTTGATTTTATTTGTTGAATAGGATGACCTGTGATTAACTTTTCTAGTTCATCGGCTAATTCCTCTAGCTCTAATGAATTATAGTCTTTTGCTGGAAGTTCTACTTTCTCTTCTTCTTTTTCTGCTTCTTCTGCTACTTTCTCTTCTATTTCTTCTATCGCCTTCTCCTCTTTTTTCGCAACTGGCAAGTCTTCTTCGACTTTATCTGGCTTGACTTCACTTACTTCTTCTGAAGCTGCTTCACTAACTTTACCCCCTTCTTCTGTACCTGGCAAACCTTCTTCTACATTCGTAGCTTCATCCAGGTTATCTTGTCCTGTTGTTGCTTCTACTTCGTCATTTACTTTCTCAGAAATTTCTTCATTATTTACCGCTTCGGTTTTTTCTTCTTTGGGGTCTAACATATCTACAATGTTTAAGGTTCCTATTAAATCAGTTTATAAAGATAGCGATGTATCTCAAAACTGCAAAATGATACTGTTAATGTTTAAGAAACTATTGAGTCCAGATTCTCCAAGATTCTTCAGCTTGCAACTCTAACATCTCATATCCATTTTTAATTTGACATCCACGCTGCTGTCCTTCATTTAAAAACGAAGTCAACTCTGGATTGTAAATTAAATCGTATAATAAGTGTCTGTCAGTTAAATGTTGATAGGAAATTTGTGGTTTCTTAGTTACTTCTGGATATGTTCCTAATGGAGTACAATTAACAATTACTGAATACTCTTTCAACAACTTTTCATCAACTGAAGTGTATGCTATTTCTTTTTTCTTCCGAGGGCGTCTCGAAACTTTTAGATAATCAATTCCAAGTTCTTTAAAAACAAATGCAACTGCCTTAGAGGCCCCTCCAGTACCCAATATCAAAGCTTTGTTGTGATGAGGTTTTAATAGTGGTTCAATAGATTTTCTAAATCCAACCACGTCTGTATTATAGCCTTTTAGTTTTCCTTTCTTCGTAATTTTTATGGTATTCACTGCACCAACTTTTCGTGCCTTCTTATTTACCTTATCAAGGTGTAAGAAAACATCTTGTTTGTACGGAATTGTGACATTTAACCCTTTTAGGCAAAACTTAAACTCATGAATAACTTTTGAGAAATCTTCTATTTTTTCAAGATCAAAGTTGACATATTGATGGTGATGGAGTTCCATTTTTTGAAACTTCTTAGAAAAGAAATCTTTGGAAAATGAATATGAAATATTTTTTCCAACCAGTCCAAAAAGTACTTTACTTAATTTTTTCTCTTCCTCTTCCATAATAATCGATTGCTAAAATGAGTGCTATTCCCAATAAAATATAGAAAATTGCAAACATGTTTTCACTCTTAGAAATGTCTGGTAGAAAACGCTTGTAATTTTCTACTATTTCATTTCCGTTCTGATCCATTAAATATTGTCCGTTCTCCTGTTTAAATATTTTATCTTTCCATGGCCAAACAATTCCTAACGAACCTGTAATAAATCCAATTATAACTGCAGTTACAATTTGATGCCAACGTTTAAGCACATATCCAAGGACGTGAGAAATGGAAACTAACCCAAAGGCAGATCCAGCTGTAAAAACACCTATAATTTTTAAGTATCGAACTTTCATAGGGTCTTGAAATGCTTCAAAATCTCCTTGAAAAACATTAACAATCACATTAAAAAGAACATTTACAGAATCTACTAATAACAGCACATAATTCCCCATTAGAATCAAAATAAAAGATCCTGAAAGCCCAGGTAAAGTCATTCCTGACACGCCAATAATTCCACATAAAAAAACAAACCATAAGTTGTCATTCTCACTTGCTGGTGTTAGAAAACTAATTCCTAAACCTACACTGACTCCAATAATTAATGAAAAAACATTTTTAAAATTCCAGTCTCCAAAACCTTTTCCTATATAATAAATAGATCCAATGATCATCCCAAAGAACCAACTCCAAACGTACAGTTCATAGTTGTCTAGAAAGTAGTCGAGTAGTAATGAAACACTGAAGTAGCTAAAAATACTTCCAGCCATTACTAATGCTAAAAATTGTGCATTTATGTATCGAAAAAAACTTTTAAATCTCCCACGTAATAACAATCTAAATGCTTTTCCATTTATTTTTTGAAAGGAATAAATTAGTTCTTCGTAAAACCCTAATACAAAAGAAACTGTACCTCCAGAAACTCCAGGCACTTTATTTGCTGCTCCCATCGCCAATCCTTTCAAAAAAAGATTGATTTTTTGTATAAAGGTTCTTGTCTTGTGCATTATTCTTTTTGAACCGCTAATTTTTCCAATAGTAGAATCATTCCAAAACCAACAATTGCCAATACAATCGCCATTGTTAATTGAGCATCTCCATCAAAAGAAAATGGAGATTTGCTTACTTGATTTAAAGGAACTTCTATTCCTTTTGAATTCACTCTCCAAGTAATGGTTTCTTTCCATGGCCAAATTTTATTCAATGACCCAACAATAAACCCAGTTAATATAGCAAGTGTATAATTCTTGTAATTCTTAAAGAGCCATTTTAATAGTCTAGAAAATGTAAGTAACCCAACTACTGCACCTAATGTAACAATCCCTACCAAAGTAAGATTTCTTTCATTTACAGCACTAAGTACTGGCTTATAAGCACCCAATAACACTAATATAAAAGCTCCTGATATTCCTGGTAAAATCATTGCACAAATTGCAATGGCTCCAGCCATAAATAAAAACCAAGGCGACGAGTTCTCAGAAACTAAAGGGTTTAATGTTGTTATATAATATGCCAATGCAGCTCCTGCTACTAATATTAGAGCTGTGATAATATTCCACTTTGTAATTTGCTTTGCGATGTAAATGATACTCGCTAAAACCAATCCAAAAAAGAACGACCATAACAAGATAGGTTCATTTTCTAACAACCATTTTAATGCTTTTGCTAGAGAAATAATACTGATAAAAATCCCAAGGAACAATGCCAGCAAGAAATTACCATTGACTTGTTTCCAAACTGTAGCGAATCCTTCTTTTCTCAGAACCTTTATCAATCCAAAATTAAAACTACTTATGGTTGTTAAAAGTTCTTCATAGATTCCTGAAATAAATGCAATAGTTCCACCAGAAACTCCCGGCACAACATCAGCAGCTCCCATAGCCATTCCTTTTAGAGCAATAATAATATAGTCTTTTAATGATCTATTCATGTTTGATGTAGCGATTTGTTTACACCTACGAAGATAAGTGAAAAAGAGAAATAATGTTTGTAAATTAAAAAAGCCGAAAAAGTATTTTTTCGGCTTTTTAAAATTAATTAAACCCCCTCCTGTTATTCTATGGCTTTCTTGTAATCGGTTAATAATTTCCTAACCTCAAGTCGATCATATACTGTTGGGAAAAGTTCTTGAATGATGGAATGATAATCGTAATCTATTTTCATTCCTTCTATAAGATGTGTGATTCCATACTGTTCTTTATCTAAGATAAAGAACAATCCTGAAAGTCTATATTCTATTTCTGCAAAATCCTTATATATTTTCTGAGCGCTAATCATCGATTTTAAAGCATCATTAAAATCCCCTATAAAAAGCTGAACATCACACAAAGCAATGAAAATCTCGATAGATTCATCTTTTAACTCTAGGCATCTCTCAAAACCTTTAATTGCTTCTTCATAAAAACCAAGCTTAATATTAATGTCTGAATATTTCCTCCAATATAGTATGTTGGATTCATCAATTTTTATAGCTTTAGAAATATAATAAAGCGCTTTTTGATAGTCTTTCTGTGAATAATACGCTTCTGTTAATAAGATCCACCCTTTATCTAACAAAGGATCTTCATGAACTGCTTTTTTATAAAAACTAATAGCAGTATCCAATTTATTTAATTGCTGATAACATTCTCCAACTCTAACATATGCATATGCAGTAGGATCATCTAGTTCTAGAGTAACCATGTAATTATCAATTGCATTTTCAAACTCGCAAAGCTGCTCGTATGTTTTTGCTTTTTCTAAGTAACCTCCAATGAAAGATTCATCTATTAAAACTGCATAATCAAAACAAGTTAAAGCCTCTTTATATAATTCTAACACAAAATACTGACGTCCTAATTGATGCCAAGCGACTTCACAATATGGATTTTTATCGATGTATGAGTTTAAGAATTTCACTGCTTGTTCATGATCTTTCTCCATGTCAAAACAATAGACCACATTATACAATGAAGAGTAATCCTCATAATCTACGTCAATACACTTAGCAAAACTCAATCGAGCATTTTCAAAATCATCTAAATATAGATATTCCATACCCATGAGCGACCAAATGTCTACTTTCTCTTCTGTATGAATCAGTGCCGTTTTTAAATTCTGAATGGCGCCACGATGATCTCCACTTTTAGAAAGTATGGTAGCTTTTTGAATATAAACTTCTTCGTTGTTGGGATATAAGGTTTCTATTTTCTTTACCTTTTGAGCTGCTTTTTCCAACTTATTATCAAAAATCAAAATTTCGATCTCCAATAACTTTAAATCAATAGATGTTGGATGTTGCTGCAAACCTAATTGGACAGCTTTTTTTGCAAGAGAATGCTTTCCTGTGTCTAGGTAATGAACAATTATTTCTTCAAATTCTAATAAATCGAAGAAATAAACACTATTGGTTTTTAACATCGATTCAAACTTTAGCAATGGCATAAGCAATTTATGATTTGAATTATTACTTTAAAAGTACTATACGATAGCGCCTATCTTAGACCCAAGGGACATTTGTTTTCAACAATTTAATTAACAATGTCTATTTTCTGGGCGTAAAATAGAATTTGAGATGATTAATTTTGTCTGTTTCTTTTTTTACACTAGCTTTGCCATACTTTAGCAAATAGCTAAAAAAGATCCGTTTCTCATGAGCAAGAAAGTCTTACTAAACTCTAAAGAAATTGAAATTATCCTTCACCGATTAGCTTGCCAGCTTATCGAGAACCACAATGATTTTTCAGAAACCGTTTTAATTGGGTTACAACCCAGAGGTAGTTTCTTGGCAAAAAGACTTTCAACAATCTTAACGAACGATTACAAAATCAAAGACATAAAGCTTGGTCTTTTAGACATAACTTTCTATAGAGACGATTTTAGGAGAAGAGACGAGCCTTTAGAACCTACAGACACACAAATAGATTTTTTAATAGAAAATAAAAATGTTGTTATCATTGATGATGTACTGTTTTCTGGAAGAAGTGTTCGATCTGCTTTAACAGCCATTCAATCGTATGGTAGACCTGAAAATGTAGAATTATTAGTTTTAATCGACAGAAGGTTTAGTAGACATTTACCAATTCAACCTAATTACAGAGGAAGACAAGTAGATGCTATTAATGAAGAGCGTGTCATTGTAAATTGGAAAGAATTGCATTCAAAAGATGCCATATATATAGATAACAAATAATTATGAAGCAGTTAAGTGTAGAACATTTATTGGGAATCAAATACCTAACTAAAAATGACATCGACCTTATTTTTGAAACTGCCAACCAATTTAAAGAAGTTATTAATAGACCTATAAAAAAGGTTCCTTCACTACGAGATATTACCATTGCAAATTTATTTTTTGAAAACAGCACTCGTACAAAATTATCATTTGAACTAGCTGAAAAAAGGCTTTCTGCTGATGTTATTAATTTTTCTGCGAGTCAATCTTCAGTAAAAAAGGGAGAAACCTTAATAGACACCGTAAACAATATCCTTTCCATGAAAGTTGATATTGTTGTGATGAGACATCCGAATGTTGGAGCTGGTGTATTTCTATCAAAACATGTAGATGCAAAAATTATCAATGCTGGAGATGGAACTCATGAGCACCCAACACAAGCTTTACTGGACAGTTACTCAATTAAAGAAAAACTAGGAACTGTAAAGGGGAAGAAAATAGTCATTGTTGGAGACATTCTTCATTCAAGAGTCGCTTTGTCTAATATTTTCGCATTGCAATTGCAAGGAGCAAAAGTAAAAGTATGCGGACCAACTACATTAATTCCTAAATATATTAGCAGCTTAGGAGTAGAAGTAGAAACAGATATTAAAAAGGCTTTAGAATGGTGTGATGTTGCCAATGTACTTCGAGTGCAACACGAACGAATGGATATCAAATATTTCCCTTCAACAAGAGAGTACACTCAATTGTTTGGAATTAATAAAGAAATTTTAGACAATCTTGGAAAGAAAATAGTGATCATGCATCCAGGGCCTATTAATAGAGGTGTTGAAATTACCAGCGATGTTGCAGATGCAGATCAGTCAATTATTTTAAATCAAGTTGAAAATGGTGTTGCAGTTAGAATGGCCGTAATCTATTTATTAGCTCAGCAAATTAAAAGGTAATATGGAAATAAAAAAGAACGAAAATTACACATTTCTTTCCATCAACAAGGATACTTTTTCTGAGTTTATACAAAATATTGACAACTTAAAATCGGATCATTTAGTACTTGAAATTTCTGAAAATATTAACATAAGTAAAGAAGAAATCTCTCTATTTTTGAAGATATCAACTGATTTTAACACAAATGGCACATCATTTGTTATTATAAAATCACGATTTAATAGTGATGATTTCCCAGAAATTGTTAATATTGTACCTACGCTTCAAGAAGCCGAAGATATTTTAGAAATGGAAGCTATTGAACGTGATTTAGGATTATAACTAGGCAAACTGTATGATTAAAAAAGTACTTTTTATTCTTTTTTTATTTATTTCTTCGGTAGGATTTTCTCAAAAATCCCTAACGAAGTTGTCTGCTGCACCAAATCCTTTTGTAAATCAAACTAAGATTACTTTTGTTTCTGATTCAGATCAAACCATTACACTTAATGTAAAAAACATTCTTGGAAAGACTGTTTACAGAAGAAGACATAAAGTAAAAAAGGGGAAAAACTTAATTCCTTTCTCTAAAAATGATTTAAAATCTGGAATGTACATTTACGCACTACAAAACAGTAAAGAACTTGTTTCTAAACGTTTTGTGATAAAATAATGAGTCTAGAATTAACAATCTTAGGCTGTCATTCTGCTACACCTAGGGTAAATGCACATCCTACATCTCAATACTTACAGATTAATTCTCGCCATTTTTTAATTGATTGCGGTGAAGGAACTCAACGCCAAATGCGTAAATATAAAGTTGGCTTCTCTAAAATCAATCATATATTCATTTCTCATTTGCATGGAGATCATTTTTTTGGTCTTATTGGTCTTATAGCTACTTTAGGCTCATTAAACAGAGAGAAGGAATTACATATTTATGGACCAAAAGGAATAAAAGAGGTCATTAACTTACAATTAAAATACTCTAAATCCTATATTAAATTTACCTTGACTTTTCATGAGTTAACTTCAAAGAAAAGTGAACTTATTTTTGAGGATGACAAAGTAGAAGTAACAACAATTCCTTTAAATCATCGTGTCTATACTAATGGGTATCTTTTTAAAGAAAAAATAAAGCCTCGTAAGTTAAACATCGATGTCATTAGGCAATTCAAAGAGATTGAGACATGTGACTATAATAATTTAAAGGTTGGACGAGATTTTCAACTTTCTTCTGGAGAGCTTCTAGAGAATTCCAAACTCACGCTAGACCCAGCTCCTCCATTGAGTTATGCATACTGTAGCGATACCTCGTACAAACCTGATATAGTTGACATTATTTCTGGATCGGATCTTTTATACCATGAATCAACTTTTCTTTCAGACAGAGAAGATTTGGCGGATAAAACAAAACATTCTACAGCAAAACAAGCCGCAAAAATCGCATCATTATCTAACGTTAAAAGATTAATTTTAGGTCATTATTCAAGTCGATATACAGATACTTCTTTATTTAAAAAAGAAGCTCAAGAAGCCTTTCTTAATGTAGAGCTAGCCCATGCTGGAAAAGTGTTCTCCATTTAATCTATTAGAGTAAATTTATTCTTCTCCCACACCTCTAATCCAAGCTTGGCGTAACTATGATTTATTAAGAAGTAATTTGAATTATCATCCATTAAGCCTGAATTTTTAAGTATCAATTTACTATCAGCCTTAAAGCTAGACCCAAGAGATGTTTGATAGCCATCATAGATCTTTCCTGTTTTTCGATCAACGATGACCCCATATTGACAAGAACTTCCGCAGCCCCAATAAATCAATGTATAATGCCCTGCAAAATTAACGCCCTCTTTACATCCATCCGTAATACGAGTAACAAACGTTTTAGCATCTGAGTTTGATGTAAAATCTGGATCTGCTAATTCTCCTATATAAAGTGAAACCTTATGTTCTTCAAAGAGTTCTTTGAAATTCTTTTTTTTGTAAACCTCAATATAACCTGAGTCTATTTCTTCAATTAAAACTATTTCATTTTTATAAGTCGCAATTTTCTGAAACTCCTTATAATTTATAGTATCCGCCGTACTAATTATTTTGACACTATTAGGCTTCGCAATGACTAGATATCCTTTTTCGTTAAATATTGTATCTGGTTCTACAAAAATATTTTCAACTTTTGGGGTAAGATTGTTTTTGTTGTTTGAAACATCCTCTGCTTTTTCAGTAAAAAAAGTGAAATAAAAGAAACTTATTACAATAGTAACAACTGTGACTCTAACAAATCTATTCTTCATGGATAAATAGTTAATATTTATTAATCGATAATAACACTAAGGTACATGCAACTTCTGAAGCAATTCCATTCTTCTGAAGTAAGTTTACAAATTCTAGGTTTTCAGTTCCTGGGTTAAAAATAACTCTTTTTGGCTTCAAGCTTATTATATAATTATAATACTCTTGCTGCCTCTTAGGATTTAAATACAAGGTAATAGTATCAATATTTTTATAGGCAATCATTTCCGTATCTATCTCAACGCCAATCACCATTCCTTTTCTTAACCCATAGGCTACCACAGGAATATTTCTCTCTCTTAATCGCTGAATTGCAAGGTTAGAATATCGTGATTCTTTTAAAGAAGCTCCAAAGACTAGGGTTTTTTTGACCATTTGTTAATAATACGTTAAACAGTGTTAAAGTAGGTAACAAATATAATACATAAGAAGTCTACTAGGCATTAAACAATCAATTTCAAAAAAAACAACCAAATGAAAAAATTAATGCTTTTTTGTATGCTAACTTTGACAATGAACTCCTTTGCTCAATTAGCCAAAAGCAAACTTCCAAAACCTGGAGTCATCTCAGGAAAAGTAATTGACCTAGCAACTAAAGAACCTCTTCCATACGTAAATGTTGTGATTAGAGATATGGCTAAAAAAGTAATTACTGGAGGAATCACAGGAGACAATGGAACTTTTAAAATTAAAGATATTCCAGAAGGTAAAAGTATTGTTGAGATTCAATTTATAGGATTTAAAACATTTACAAAAGAAATAACAGTTACAAGTAAAAATAGAAACATTAGCTTAGGAACCGTTCCTCTAGAAGAAGATGCTGCTCAATTAGATGAAGTAGTTGTAAGAGCTGAAACCTCTACAGTAATTCAAAAAGTAGACAGAAAGGTGATTAATGTTGGAAAAGACTTAACTTCTGCTGGAACTACAGCTTCAGAATTATTAAACAACGTTCAATCTGTAAGTGTGGATAGTCAAACTGGACAATTAAGTTTGCGTGGGAATCAAAATGTACGTGTATTGGTCGATGGTAGACCTACCAACATTCCTACAGCACAGTTATTAAGGCAGATTCCTTCAAACTCTATAAAGAGTATTGAATTGATTACTAATCCTTCTGCAAAATATAATCCAGAAGGTATGAGTGGTATCATCAATATTATTTTAAATAAAAATTCGAATATTGGTTTCAATGCTTCTGTTGATGGAGGTGTTACAGCTGGTCATTATGTAAGGTATAATACTTCTGCCAACATGAACTATAAAACAGGAGATGTAAACTTCTTTCTTAATTATGGTCACAACAGTGGGGATCAATACAATTTTGGTTTTGTTGAAAGACCAGGTGTTAACCTACAAGAGTTTGTATTTACAAATAGTAACCAATCAGACCTATTAAAAATAGGTGCTGACATTTATCTAAATGAGAAGAACACGCTTTCTCTTTATACCACACAAAACTGGTCTAGTAATTCTGCAAACGGTTCAGCTATTATCACTGCCAACGGAGTACAAGTTAATAATTCTCCTAACTTTCAGGCATCTGATAGTAAGAACGCTGCTTATAATTTAAACTATAAGACAGACTTTGAAAAGAAAGGGCATAACTTAGAATTTGAATTAACATATTCTAAAAACAAAGCACCTCAAGATCTTATCAACACCGATTTAGTAGATCCTACAAATGGGGAATTAAACTATTTTAACGATATTAATAATGAAAGAACAAACACCTTATTCAATATTGATTATACAAACCCAATTTCAGATAAGTCTAAATTAGAATTAGGAGCAGAATATCGTGCAGACAACACTGCAAATACAAACCTAACAAATCAGTTAGGGTTTACAAACTCTTCTTTTGATTACGATAGAAAGATTTATTCTGGTTATGTAAATTACAATCATTCTTTTGGGAAAGTAACTATGCAATTAGGTGCTCGACTTGAAAACTATGAGATTGAAGGAACTTTTAGAAGAGAAACTTTAGCTAATGAGACAGTAACAGATGAAATTTTCTCTGTATATCCATCTGCATTTTTCACCTATTCTCCATCTCAGAAAAATCAATTTCAAATGAGCTATAGCCGTAGAGTTGATAGACCTGGAATACAACAAGTAAATCCAATTAGAGAATGGAGTACACCATTAATTACTTCTATTGGAAACCCTAATCTTGTACCTCAGTTTACAAACTCTTTCGAAGTTAACTACACAAGAAGAATTAAAGGAGGTTCGCTAAGTTTTGGAACATTCTATAGAAAAGTAAATGATGTAATTTCAAGAGTTACGTATAGAGATCCATCAGATCCAAGTAACGTTAGACAGATTTTATCTTTTGCTAACTTTGATGACACTGACGCATATGGAGTAGAATTTTCTGCTAGCCTTAGAGTTACAAAATGGTGGAGAGCTAATCCAAGTATTGATTTCTATTCTCAAAAACAATTTGGTACTGCTGACTTGAGTAATCCTAATGCTGCACGAATTGAAGTTACTAATGAAGTTTTTAACGCTAGAATTGTCAATAGTTTTACTGCAAGTAAAAATTTAAACATACAATTGTTTGCTTTGTATAGAGGTGCAAACCAAGACATCCAATGGGAAGTAGATCCAATGTGGATGGTAAACTTAGGAGCAAACTACCGTATCTTAAAAGGACAAGGAAGCATTATATTACGTTTCAATGATATCTTTAGAGGAATGAGATTTCAATTCAATGCAGATAGACCTTTTGCTCAAAACGGACGTTTCCAATGGGAAAGCAGAACAAGTTTCTTAGGTTTCAACTATAGATTTGGTGGTGGAAAAAATAGAGCTAAATCCCGTAGACAAAGAGATAAAAACGAAAAAGACGGTGGAGGTGGTTTCTTCTAAAAAAAAACTTATAATTCTTTGAATAAAAAAGCCGCTTCATGCGGCTTTTTTATTGTTAATATGATGTGTATTACATTTCACTCAAAATAGATAGCTTTTTCGGGTTTTTTTATTAGATTTGATGAGTTCTAAAAATTCAAATAAACTAACTAACGATGAAAAAATTCTTTGTGTCGTTGATCTTATTAGCTTTCAGTACTAGTATTTCAGCACAATTTCTTTCTAGTAGACCTGACAACTATGCTGTTACAGCAGAAAATTATATAGATTTTATTCCAATTGCCCCGATTCAAATTAAGGCAAATGTGATTAGTGCTACATCTAATAATGAAATAAAATCACAATCTACGTTACAGATGTCAATGGACAAACAATCTGTATTAAACTTCCTTCCGAATGAATCTATGGAAACAACTATCCAACGTTTTAATGCTGATGGAACTGTTTCTTACCTATATTCTGGAAGATCTTTAAAAAAAGGAACCTATAGATTAATTGTAGACTATAATAAATACATTATCCAAACTGTTGAAGGTGATGGTAATGATAGTTGTGTCGGATATGCAAAGATCGGAGTTGGTTTACGTATTGTTGCGAATGTAAATGCATTAAGAAATAACATTGATATTAGTAGTTTAGTCGCTTTAGGAGCAGCTGCTGCTAAAGGTGAAATTTCTGGAAGTGTTGGTTATCAAGTAGTAGGAATCGAGTCTAAAGAAATTACTGCTGTTATTCCTATCAACTCAGAAATCACATCGTCTATCAATCAAGTATTTTTACAAGCTATTGGAGTTGTAAAAGGAAAAGTATATGATAGTGCTACGAGATTGTATCCACAAATCATTGCAATCAAACATTCTGGTTGTGACATCAAAACGGTTACTAAAAACTTAATTGGTCAGTACGGAGCTTCTAACTAATTAAACCCATACTTATAAAAAAAGCCGGAGCAAATGCTTCGGCTTTTTTTATGTATTATTTTTAGAATTCTACCACCTTACAATGACACTACCCCATGTAAATCCACTACCAAAAGCTGCCAATACTACTAAGTCTCCATCATTAATCTTTCCTTTTTCCCAGGCTTCTGTTAATGCAATAATTACAGAAGCGGCAGTAGTATTTCCATAATTCATAATGTTATTATAAACTTGGTCGTCTCTCAATTGAAATTTACGTTGTATAAATTGTGCTATCCGCAGGTTTGCTTGATGAGGAATTAACATATCTATTTCTTCCTTTTCTAATCCATTAGCTTGTAAACCTTCAACAATAGCTTCTGAAAAGCGAACAACTGCATGTTTAAATACAAACTGTCCATTCATATATGGAAAGTACGATTCGTCATTTGGATCATTCTCAGCCAAAATTTCAGGAACCCAACGCCCCGTAGAAGGGCCATCTAACATCAATTCTCTTGCATATTTCCCTTCTGAGTGTAAATGAGAAGATAAAATTCCTTTCCCTTCTTCTTCAGACCTAGATAATACGGCAGCTCCTGCTCCATCACCAAAGATAACCGTTACATTTCTACCTCTTGTAGAACGCTCTAAACCTCCACTATGATTTTCAGAACCAATGACTAAAATATTCTTATACATTCCAGTTTTAATAAACTGATCTGCCACCGATAATGAGTAAATAAATCCAGAACATTGATTTCTAACATCCAATGCTCCAATTGTAGGCATGTCTAGCATATCTTGCACACGCACTCCCCCACCAGGAAAGTACATGTCTGGACTTAAGGTTGCAAATATGATAAAATCAATATCATCCTTTGTCAACCCAGCTCTTTCAATTGCTATTTTAGAAGCTTTTACAGCCATCGTAGAAGTAGTTTCACCAGTTGCTGGATCTATCCATCTACGTTCTTTAATCCCTGTTCTTTCCTGAATCCATTCATCACTAGTCTCCATCCACTGCTTTAAGTCATCGTTTGTTACCACATTTTCGGGCACAAAATAACCTAATCCAGTAATTTTAGAATTGTACATATATAAGTCGAATTTGT
Source organism: Flavobacteriaceae bacterium (assembly GCA_049115595.1). GTDB lineage: Bacteria > Bacteroidota > Bacteroidia > Flavobacteriales > Flavobacteriaceae > Polaribacter. The sequence goes on along the minus strand of JAGDZS010000002.1, from coordinate 31,382 downwards.
TTGTTTGTTCTCGCTAAAGATAGCAAAAATAAGGATTCTTAAAGATTTGTCGTTTATAAAGCCTTCCTTATGCCATCTTGTCACAATAATTTGTTTGGTATTTTTTTTGACTAGTCTTTAAACAGAAAACAATTATAACAAACTATAAAATTATGAGCAAAGGAAATATTAATGTATCGGTAGAGAATATCTTTCCATTAATTAAAAAGTTCTTGTATTCAGATCATGAGATTTTTTTAAGAGAGTTAATTTCTAACGGGACAGATGCAACTTCAAAACTGAAACACTTAATTTCTATTGGAGAAGCGAAAACTGAATTAGGTGATACTAAAATTGAAGTAAGTATTGACAAAGAGAGTAAGACACTTACAATTAAAGATAAGGGTTTAGGTATGACAGCTGAGGAAGTTGAAAAATACATCAACCAAATCGCTTTCTCTGGAGCTGAAGAATTTTTAGACAAATACAAAGACAACGAAGCAGGAATCATTGGCCATTTTGGACTTGGTTTTTACTCTGCTTTTATGGTAGCTGATAAGGTAGAAATTATCACCAAATCTTTTAAAGATGAAAAAGCTGCTCATTGGACATGTGATGGTTCTCCTGAATATACTTTAGAAGAACACGATAAATCTGATAGAGGAACAGAAATCATTTTACACATTGCAGAAGACTCTACTGAGTTTTTAGAAGAATCAAAAATTTCTGGTTTATTAAACAAATACAATCGTTTTAATCAAGTACCTATTAAATTTGGAACAGAAGAAATTAACGACCCTGAGTTTACGCCACAAACAACTACAGACAAAGATGGCAAAGAAACTACTGAGCCACACAAACAAATTACTGTAGATAAAATCATTAACAATACAAATCCAGCTTGGACAAAAAAACCTGCTGATTTAAATGATGAAGATTATACAAGTTTCTATAGAGAATTGTATCCAATGCAATTTGAAGAGTCTTTATTCCACATTCACTTAAATGTAGATTATCCTTTTAACTTAACAGGAATTTTATTCTTCCCGAAGTTGAGTCCAAGTATGGACATGCAAAAGGATAAAATTCAATTGTATCAAAATCAAGTATTTGTAACGGATAATGTAGAGGGAATTGTTCCTGATTTCTTACAAATGCTAAAAGGAGTTATCGATTCTCCAGACATTCCTTTAAATGTATCTCGTTCTTACTTACAAGCGGATGGTGCTGTAAAGAAAATTTCAGGATACATAACAAAGAAAGTTGCTGATAAATTAACGTCATTATTCAAAAACAATCGTGAAGACTTTGAATCAAAATGGAATGATATCAAAGTAATTATCGAATATGGAATGTTGTCTGAAGACAAGTTTTTTGACAAAGCGAAGAAATTCGCGTTGTATCCAACTGTAGACAATTCTTTCTTTACGTTTGATGAATTGATTGAAAAAACGAAAGATGCACAAACAGATAAAGATGGAAATCACATCGTTTTATATGCAGCAAATAGAGAGGCGCAACACAGCTACATTCAAGATGCAAAAGAGAAAGGATATGAAGTACTATTATTAGACTCTCCAATTATTTCTCACTTGATGCAGAAATTAGAAACTTCTAACGAGAAAGTAAAATTCGCTAGAGTTGATGCAGATCATATTGACAACTTAATCAAGAAAGACGATACTGTTATTTCTAAGTTATCTGATGAAGAAAAAGAAACATTAAAGCCAATGATTGAAGGTGCTGTTCCTAAAGAAACATACACTGTTCAATTAGAAGCGATGGATTCTAATGCTTCTCCTTTCTTAATTACGGTTCCTGAATTTATGCGTAGAATGAAAGAAATGAGTGCTTCTGGTGGAGGCGGAATGATGGGAATGGGGAATTTACCAGAAATGTACAACTTGGTTGTAAATACCAATCATGAATTGGTAGGGCAAATCTTAAATACCAAAACTGATAAAAAGCGTGAGCGTTTAATTGGACAGGCTTTTGATTTGGCAAAACTATCTCAAAACTTACTCCATGGTGAAGAGTTAACAAACTTCATTAAACGTAGTTACGATTTGATAAAGTAATACTTAAGAGACTAAAAAAAGAAACCTCTTTGTGAGAGCAAAGAGGTTTTCTTATTCTATACAACATTATTAAAATTGATTCCCAGAAGTAAAAATTTGAGAGCTTATCTAAAATATCTGATTTCCCTCCTGCTTATTTTCGGCCTAACCGTTAATAATTGCGGCATCTATTCTCAAGAAAATTCTGCTAGCTACCATCAAGTTTCCAAAGTGCCTCTTAGAAACAAGATCAGCAATAAAGACGCTAAATTTAAACCCGGCATTCAACAAGTTTTTCTAAGAGACTACTTATTCACTTTTTTCATTAAGTCTCTCAATTTAAGAGAAGTTTACAGCCTTCAAATTCAGCTTGTTTTAAAATTACAAATTCAGATTTACCAAAAGATATATCTAGTTAAAAAGCAGCATGTCTTCTTAAATAGAAGAGTTCAATCTGAAAAAATTTACCCAAATACATACATAGCTTAGAACTAAATCATTGTTCTAAACACCGAAACTCGGTGCGAAAAAATGATAAAAATGCACACTCATTTATCATTATTACTATGTATAACAAAAAAAACAAAACTCGTTTAGAGAACTCTAAAAAACCAATTCTTTGGATAAAAAGAAAGCTTCTTTTAATCATTACTGCTTTTATGTTAGGAATGTCAAATTCCCTACACGAAGAAGATAAAATAGTTAACGGAAATAAATACTACATTGAACAGCACGATAAAAAAGATTGATGGTAATCGTATCAAGATTTCTTTGTAAAAACAAAGCCATTTTTTATTTGCTTAAATATAGTTTACTAACTCAAAAGCAATCTTTACTGCATCTTTACAAGTGATAACTCAATATAGTTTCCATACGGATATATGATTCTATAGGTTTGATATAAAATAATCAATATGAAACCAAAATTTAACCTAACCGTAAAATCTCCTTGTTCAGAAAAATTCGAAAACTTCAATACAACACCTGCTGGAGGTTTCTGTAATTCATGCGTCAAAGAAGTAATTGATTTCACTACAATGAATGATAAAGAAGTCATCAACTACTTTAATAATCGTCAAGAAAAAACCTGTGGAAGGTTTAATCAATCTCAATTGAAAACCTATTCAGAATATGAAGCTCAACAAAAGAGAACTTCTTACAGTGTGTTCGCAGCTTTTGGTCTATCTGTTATCTCAATCTTATCATCTAGTAATGCAACCGCTCAACAAAAAAAGCCTAAAGTTGAAATCACTTCTACTAAGAAAAGTGCTGATTCTTTAAAAGAATCGCTTAAAAAAGAAAGAATTTTTAAAGGCAGAGTTACGGATATAGATGGTACGCTTCCAGGTGTTAGTGTTCTAATTAAAGGTACAACTAATGGAGGAGAAACTAATTTTGACGGAATGTATTCCGTGACAGCAAAACCGGGAGACATATTGGTTTTTAGCTATTTAGGATATGAGACTGTTGAGTTTACAATTAAAAAAAACACAACATCAATTAACATTAAACTCGTAGAGGGAGGTGAACTATTAGGCATGGTTGTTATGGGAGAAGTAGATTCAAATAAATTATACAAATCAAAACGTTCTCTTTGGGATAGAGTAAAAAACTTATTTTAAAATGAAAAAGATCTACTTCCTTTTTCTATTTATCTACATATGTAACTCTAATGCCCAAGTTTCAGATTTTAATCATATTGATTTTAGTAAAGCCGATAAAATTGCCTCGAACTATAAAAATGAAGAATTAACCAATTTACCTCTTCTAGCACATAAATTAACCTCTAATCTAACAACTGATGTCGAAAAATTTAGAGCTCTTTATATGTGGGTTTGTACTAATATCAAAGGAGACTATAGTATGTTCTTAAAGAACAAAAGAAAAAGAGGCAAATACCGAAATGACAGTATTAAACTAAGCAACTGGAACAAATCAATAAGAAAGAAAATGTTTAAACAGTTGCGAAGAGATAAAAAAACTGTCTGTACTGGTTATGCTTACTTAATTAAAGAATTAGCAAGGTTAGCCAATATTAAATGCATAATTATTGATGGCTTCGGAAGGACAAGCTCCACAGATGTCGAAAGGTTATCAGCTCCTAACCATTCTTGGAATGCAGTTCTATTAAATGGCAAGTGGTATTTGTGTGACGCAACATGGGCAAGTGGCATGAATGACCTTGAAAGCAACACATTTAAATTCGATTTTAAAAAAGGATATTTTTTAGCCGAGCCGAAGCTCTTTGCTAAAAATCATTTCCCATTAGAAAGAAGATGGATGTTAACCAATAAAAATGGGTTAACTTTTAACGCATTTCTTGAAGGGCCAGTTATATATAGTGAAGCATTTAAATACATCTCATCTCCTAATTATCCTAAAAAGATGCTCAACACAGTATATAAAAAAGAAAAAGCTACTTTTAAATATAAATTACTCTCTCCTATTGATCCAAGTAAAATCAGTTTATTAATAAGTAATGGCATAACAGATAAAATTGTTAAACCAACTGTAATCATTCAACAAGGAAATTCATTGGCATTCGAGTATCAATTTCCAAAAAGAGGGTTCTATGATGTTCATGTGATCGCTTACAACGATGTCCTTATGACATATACTTTTGATGTGAAAAATAAATAGGATCCATTTCATTGCTATCTTTTTTGTTTATTACTTCGTAAAACGAAACGTAGTTCCGAATTGATTAAATAGTGGTAATCCCGCAAGTAAATTAGAAAGCCTCTTTGTGAAAACAGAGAGGTTTTGTATTATTAAGTGATACTTATTTTGAAAAATTAAGTATTTTTTGTTAATCTATTTTTAATTTCACTCAATTAAAAGTAACTTTCGCTAGTGTTTCAGTTTCAATGACTCAATGTTGGTTTTCTAACATAAAAACAAACTTTAGCTTTGATATGAATTTTAAAACATATAATTATGAAAACTTTATTACACAGAAAAATCTTTATCAAAGGAATGCTAAGCTTCTTGTTTCTTGTTGTATTTGTTAGTACATCAAGTTATGCTCAAAGCTTTGAAGTAAAAGGAGTAGTGAAAGGAAAAACCCAATTAGAAACAGAAATCTTATCAGATGTTAACATCTACCTTAAAGGCACAAACATAGGCACCACTTCAAACAGAAGAGGAGAGTTTAAATTTCCACAAAAATTAAAATCCGGTGATGTATTAGTTTTCTCTTTTTTAGGTTTTATAAAGAAACAAATAACATTAAAAAACAACACTACTTTCTTAACTGTTATCTTACAAGAAGACGATAATACTCTTTTAGGAGCTTTAAGAAATAACAAACGCTACAAATCTAAAAGGCTAAAGCAATAATTTCTTTAGCTTATGTACAAGATTTGTATTCTATGGCTTATCTTTTTTGGTATTGAATCAGTATACTCACAGCAAGCTGACTTTAAAAATATTGATTTTAGCAAAGCTGACAATATTGCAAAAAAATACAAAAAAAGTAAGCTTAAAAAATTAAACAAACTAACTTTCTCGCTTACTCAAAATCTAAATTCAGATATTGAAAAATTTAGAGCTATATACATGTGGGTGACACATAATGTAGCTAGCGATCATAGATTGTATAAAAAGAATCGTCGTAAAAGAAAAAAATTCGCTAATGATTCTGTTGCACTGGAAGAATGGAATTCTAAATTGAAAACAGAAGTATTTAAAAAATTGATAAAAAGAAAAAAGACAATCTGCACAGGCTATGCTTATTTGATAAAGGAAATGTGTGAAATTGCTGGAATTGAAGCTAAAATTGTGCATGGAATTGGAAAAATGTCAGAATTAACTGAAGAAGATTTTAAACACCCAAACCACTCTTGGAACATCGTAAAAATAAACGAAAAGTGGTATCTATGCGATGCTACTTGGGGTTCAGGTATTTCTTATCCAGAGCAAGGGAAATTTGTTTTTGATTATAACAACGGATATTTCTTAAGTGATCCAGAAATATTTATTTTGAATCACTATCCAATATTTTCTGAGCAATCATTATTAGGAGAAAACACACCTACTTTCATGGAGTTTGTAGAAATGCCTCTAATTTATGGTGATACATACAAATTAGTATCAAAGCATATTTTACCTAAAAAAATGCATCATCAGATTCAAATAGATGAGTCTATTGAATTTCAATACATACTCAAAGAAGAAATTGATATTACTAAAGTGAAGTTTATTTTAGTGAATAATATTAGTGAATTGGTAAGAAAACCTAAAGTATTAAAAAAGGAGAATAATTTATCTCTACAATTACAATTCGAAAAAAGAGGGTTTTATGATGTGCACTTATATTTTGGCAAGAAATTGATAGCTACATATACTGTGAATGTTATCAAGTAAGAGATCTTTAATACTATTTATTCATCAACATAGGCTATTAAAATTCAAATACATTGAGAATCTGTAAAGCTACTTTAGCAAATGCTAAAACCTTAAATTCTCTGAGCACACGAGCTTTCTTACCTGCTCATGGTCATAGTGCTCCTCAAAAAGACATCGACAACTACATCACTGTAAATTTTTCAGAAGAGAATTTCATCAAAGAATTATCCAATCCAAAAAATGAATACCATCTCATTTATTACAAAGACAAACCTGTAGGGTTTTCTAAAATTGTTTTCAACCTTCAGAATGAATATTTGGATGCTACGAATGTCACCTATATGAGTCGGTTATACTTATTAAAGGAATATTACGGATTCAATTTAGGCAAAGAGCTATTTGATTTTAATGTATCCCTCTCCAAGAAAAACAATCAACAAGGAATTTGGTTAGCCGTTTGGGTAGAAAACTCTAGAGCTATTTCATTTTACAAAAAAATGGGGTTTAACATTATTGGAAGCTATGATTTTAAGATTTCCGAAACACATTCCAACCCAAATCACATAATGTACTTACACTATTAATTCTGTTTTATCTAGGCTTATTAAATCAGGTATAACTACCTGTATGATTACTCATTCTCAATAAATATATTTAAGAAATCTAAAAACAGAATCATTATGAAACGTTTTACAATTCTTCTTTTAATACTTTTTTCGTACCAAGTATCAAGTCAAAAACATCCAAAAAAAAGTTTAAAAGAACACCGTTCTGAAATTCATAGTAAACATTTCTTATACGGATATCCTTATGGAACACCTAAAACTAATGATTTAATCATTAGGGATCTTTATGCCTTATCAAATAATGATGATACTAAGTTTGCAGATTGGTTAGCGTATAGATTAACAACTAACGAAGTAGTTGGAGGTGAAACTATAAAAAGAAAATGGAAAAAAGATCCATGGTTAGCTGATAATGAAACTTTAGCACCTAGGCCAGATGATTATAAAGATGCTAATAAAGTTCTAAAAACCGACAGAGGTCACCAAGCTCCTTTAGCTTCGTTTAAGAACTCAGCAGATGCTTTTGTAACTAATTACTTAAGTAATATCACTCCTCAAAAAGCAGACTTAAATCAAGGTGCATGGGTACGCTTAGAAACTAGCGTGAGAAACTTAGTGAAAGCAGGAAATGAAGTTTATGTAATGACCGGACCTCTTTATGAAAGAGAAATGGAGCCTCTTCCTAAAGCTAATCAGCCACACAAAGTACCAAGTGGATATTGGAAAATAATTTGTGTAGAAAAGAATGGAATTATTAACGCTTCTGCCTTTATTTTTGAGCAAGAAACACCTCGTCGAGATAAAGTCATTGATCATTTAGTAACAATCGATGAAGTTGAAAAACGTTCAAAATTAGATTTCTTTTGGTTACTAGAAGATGGGAAAGAAAATAGTTTAGAGAAAAATAAAAATGAAGAATTTGCAGCTAAGCATTTTTAAAGAATAGCAGATACTATTTCTTAATAATTAAGTATTCATCTTTTTCTTACCTTAGAGCCAACTAACTAAGGATTATGTTTTTTTCTCATTCCAAAAGCAGACTGGAAGCATTGAGCGATGGTGTATTTGCCTTTGCAGCTACGTTAATGGTTGTTGATGTTGGTGCTTCATCTGAATTCGTTTCCTTAAAGAAAGAGCTTCCAAACTTTATTTCTTTTGCCGCTAGTTTTTTCATTATGATGACCTTATGGAAATTACACTATAATTTTTTTAGGCGCACAAACTATATTGACAACTGGATTATTGCCTTTAATATGATCCTTCTATTTACTGTTCTGTTTTATATTTTTCCAGTAAAATCGATGTTAGACAGCATATTGAACCAGTCAAAAATGACTACGAATGAACTTTCGCAACTTTTTCAATTGTACAGTGTTGGTTTTTCTTTAATGTTTTTAAGTTTTTCTTTAATGTATTACAGAGCTTTCAAAAAAGATAAAGAAATACAGAACCCCTATCAATTATTATTTTACACTAGGCATTTCCTCATTTTTGTTTTAGTAGGTATTATCTCTGCTATTCTAGCAAGATTTCAGATTGGATTACGATCTGGAGTTCCTGGATTTGCTTATGCTTCTTTAGGTATTCTTTGTTATCTTCACTCCGTCCAATTTCATAAAAAACATTCACTAGAATCATAAAAAAGTTCACTATAAAATGAAAAAACTATCGCTTTTATTTGCTTTCATCACTTCAACAATGATTGCACAAACCAATACAGAGGTTTATTTATTTGATCTTGAAAAAACAGAATCAGGATATCAATTAACAAATAAAAAGAATATTTCCAGTAACAAAGGCTATGATAGTCAGCCTCATTTCTATGACAACAACACTGTATTGTTTGCATCCACTAGAAATGATCAAACAGATATTATCAAGTACGACATAAAATCAGCTAAAAAAGTTTTTATCAATAGCACGCCAAATGGTGGTGAATATTCTCCTCAAAGGATTCCTGGTTCAAACAATGTTTCTGCTGTTCGTCTAGATAAAAGTGGTTTACAACGTTTTTATGAGTATGATATTGAAACAGGGGATTCTAAAGAGCTCATTAGAAGTTTAGTAGTTGCTTATCCTTATTGGCATAAGAAAAACCTAGTTGTTTCTTCTGTTATTGGTAAAAACTCATTGGACCTTGTAATTAGTGACTTGAGGCACAAAACCAACTTTACTTTACAAAAAAATATAGGGAGGTCAATTCATAGAATTCCTAATACAAATATGGTTAGTTATGTCAGCAAAAAGAATAGTCAATGGGAAATCCGCTCTTTGGATGTTGGAACATTAAGAACAGCTAAAATTGCTACTATAGATGGAAAACGTGAAGATATTTGCTGGCTTTCCGATGGTACAATATTGCTAGCTAAAAAGAATCAAATCTTAAAATTCAATCCAAAGAAAGACAAAAACTGGAGTATTTTTTACACCATAGATGATAGTGAGATTCAAAATATTTCACGAATCACTGTAAGTCCAGATGGAACAAAAATATCTATTGTTGGAGAAGAATCACCTCGATATGTTGTTCAAAAACAATTAGAGGCATACAACAACAGAGATATCGAAACTTTTGTCAATGTATTCGCCCAAGATGTAAAAGTGTATGATTATCCAAATAAACTACGATACAAGGGTAGAAAGGAAATGAAAAAAAGATATGGCCCTTTCTTTAAAAACACCAAAGACTTAAATTGTGTTATTGTAAAGCGAATTGAAAGAGGCAACTTTGTTATAGATGAAGAATCAGTCACTGCCAATGGAAATACATTTGGCGCAGTTGCCATTTACGAAGTGAAAGACGGTAAAATTGTTGCTGTTACTTTCTTATAAACCTGATGCTCGTTTGCTAAAGTACCCTTTGATATAAAAAATTTGTACACCTACCATAATAGAAAATAAGAGCATTGCATAGAATGTTGATGATGAAACTGATAATCCGTCAAACAAACCAGAAAAGCTAATTTTGTCTAAAAATGAGAAATCAACGGGGACTTTATCTAAAAGGCTTCCCTCTTGTTGTTGAAAAGGTATGATGAATAGTGCTACTAAAGATGCTGCAATTAACGTAGCCATTACAATCCAAACCTTTTTAGAAATCAAAGGGACATACTGAGCTTTTATAGAAGTTTCTTTCTCTAAAACTCCCATTAGATTGCTTGTAAAATCTTTTGATGGAGAATCTAAAGGGATTTCTTGAATTTGCTTTTTCAAAAAAGCATCTATTTGTAAGTTCTTATTATCTTCCATAATGGTTAATGATTTCTGGTTCTACTCTTTCTTGTACAATAGCTAGTAATTTCTTCCTAGCTCTATGCAACTTCACTTTCAAATTTGTCTGCGACAGTGAAGTTACTTCAATAATTTCTTTTAAACTCAATTCCTTATAATAAAACAACCATAAAATAGATCGCTCATCTTCTGGCAATTCTTCCATACATTCATTCATCAAGATAGCTCTTTCTTTTCTTTCTATCATTTGCATTGTATCCTCAGTCGCTTTTATTTTATTTTCTACTACTTCATCTATAGCATCTGTATTGTATTTACGTGCTATCTTTTTTACTCGATCCATACAATTGTTATAGGTAATCTTATACAACCACGTAGAAAACTTCGAATCTCCTTTAAAACTTTGTAACGACTTAAACGCTTTTATAAAACTGTCTTGCGATATCTCCTCTGCTTCCTCTCTATTCTTCGTGACTTTCATCGCCAATGAGAATACCATATCCTTATACTTTTCTACTAGAAAAGAGAAAGCATTGGTATCTCCATTTAATACCTTATCAATAAATTGTTGGTCGTCGTTAATAGTCATTATGTATAATGACAGTTTTTATGTTATAGAGGTTACAAGATTTCTTAAAAAACTTTTTTTATTTTTTTTGTAACCTTTTTTTAAGTAGCGATGTCATACCCTACAAATACATAAAATTAATCATTTAAAAATAACATATTATGCACTCAGAAGACACCATGGCAATTTTCATTATGATCATCATTTTCGGATCTATCTTCGGAATCTTTTATTTATATCTTTCTACTAGAAACAAAGAGCGTTTGGCTTTAATAGATAAAGGTGCCGATGCGGGAATCTTTACCAAAGGAAAAAGAGGTGATAACAATCCTGCTCCTTTTTGGAAAGTATTTGTTTTAAACTTAGCTGTTTTATTAATGGGAATTGGATTAGGGACGTTAATCGCTATGATTCTATCTAGCACACTAGACCTTAGTCATAGTGATTCAGATGCTATTTATCCAGGAGTAATTTTCTTAACCGCAGGAGCCGGTCTATTTGTTGGATTTACACTAACAAAGAAATTAGATAAAGAATAAAAAACACAGCCAAACTTTCATGAAAACCAGCTAAATTTTAGTTGGTTTTTTTGTTTTTATCAAAGTCGCTATCTTTAAGCAATTCAAAGAATATGAGTAAAGACCATAAGGATTCAACTTTTAAAGCATTATTAGATAAATTACAACAAGAAAGCTGGCAATTAGAACTACTAATTTCTGGTTTTGCTATTTTTGGTTTGTTCTCTGCAATAGATAGTATTTCATTACGATTAGATATTGCACAGCACGACAAGAAAATTGTTGATACCCTTATATGGTTTGCCGCAAAAATATCCTGTTGGATTTTAATGGCAAATCTTCTCATTCATGTTATTTTAAGAGGATTATGGATTGGAGCTTTAGGGTTGCGCTATGTTTCTGGAGACATCGATTATGATGAATTAAAGTACTCACCCAAGTTTACGAAATACCTACAGAAGAAGATTGGTTCCTTTGATAAATACATCGCTACTCTAGAGAATTATTGTAGTATTCTTTTTGCAGTTTCTTTTTTATTCGTTTTTTACTTTTTAGCAAGTCTAACCTTTGTTATTCTACTTTTAATTATTGCTACATTCCTAATGGGCAATGATCTAACAGGTATTTGGGAAGACATTATACAATATCTAGGAATAGGACTTGTACTATTCACTATCATAGGGATGATCTTCACGTTTATTGATTTTATCACTCAAGGGTTTTTGAAAAAAAAGAAATGGACATCAGTCATTTACTTTCCTATCTATAGAGTTTTTAGCTACGTTTCACTAGCTTTTTTATACAGGCCGCTTGTCTATAATTTTTTAGACAATAAATTCGGTCGTCGATTAAGTTGGATTTTGGTTCCAGTCTATGTTAGTATCATCTATGCTTCTTCTTATTACTACGTCGAATCGAATTATTTAGAGCACAGTTTAAGTTCATCAGCATATTACGCAAGTAAAAGCAACTATGAAGATCAATTAACAAAACAAAACGACTTTATTAGAACTGCCACCATACAATCAAAAGTAATTACAACACCCTATGTGAAAGTTTTTATCGTTTTCAATGATAATTTAGAAGGGCGTTTATTTAGTTACAACCCAGCCTTAAAACCAGAAAATGATGTACGTGGTTATACTACAGATGCTACTTTCTTTACTAATAATAGTTCAGATAAATTTAAAAAACAGAGAGATTTACGAGTAGAATATTTTAAAACCTTTAATGAAGTCTATACTGTATATATAGATGACAAAATCTATGATTCAGAATTTGTTGGAGCAACAAATAGTTGGAAAAAATTAGGTTTTGAATCCTATGTCGATATCAAAAATTTAACGCCAGGAAAACATCTGTTAAAAATTACAAGAAAAAGGATCAAAAAGAAGGATACCACTAACTTTATACAAGTTCAAATTCCATTTTGGAATTTTAAAAACAACTAAAATGAAAAAAATTACATTTCTTATTACGTTTCTTATTGTAGGAATAACACAAGCTCAAACAGATACTAGAGTATATGACATTATCAATAATGTAAGTGCCGAAAGAATAAAAAACGACATTACCAAGCTTGCAAATTTTGGAACTAGGCACACGCTAAGTGATACTGTTTCTCAAACAAGAGGAATTGGAGCCGCTCGTCGTTGGATAAAATCTGAATTTGATAAAATCTCTTCTGATTGTAAAAATTGTTTGAATGTTTTCTACCAACAAGATTTGGTAAAAGCAGATAAAAGAAGGATTGTACATGATGTAATGGTTGTAAATGTAGTTGCCCTGCAAAAAGGAACCAAGTATCCTAACAGGTACATTATTATGAGTGGAGACATCGATTCTCGTGTTTCCAATGCTAACAACTTCACTTCAGATTCCCCAGGTGCTAATGACAATGCTTCTGGAATGGCAGGAACCATTGAAGCAGCTCGTGTATTATCTAAATATCAATTTGAAAATAGTATTATATACGTTGGTTTATCAGGAGAAGAACAAGGACTGTTTGGAGGCCGTGGACTGGCAGCTTATGCAAAAGAAAAAGGTTGGGAGATTGTTGGTATCATGAACAATGACATGATTGGAAATATCAAAGGAGTCGATGGTGTAATCGACAACCGTACCTTTCGTATTTTCTCTGAACCAAACACCTATGAAAAACATACAGACAGACAACGTGTTATGCGTCGTTTTTATGGTGGAGAAGTAGATGGAACTTCTCGTCAACTTGCACGTTTTATCCATAAAACAGTAAAAACATACATGCCAGAAATGAATCCGAAAATGATCTACAGACTCGATCGTTTTGGACGTGGCGGACATCATAGACCTTTTAATGATGCTGGATATCCAGGAATTAGAATCATGGAAATGCACGAAAACTATACACAACAACATCAAGACATTCGTACCGAAAACGGCATCGAATATGGTGATAAAATTAAATTTGTCAATTTTGAATATGCTAAAAAATTAACAGCTGTTAATGCAATCAATTTGGCAAGTATTGCCTGGGCACCGCCAGCTCCTAAAAATGTGAAAATCGGAGGTGCCGTACGACCCGCTGTTAAACTTATATGGAATAAGGTTGATGGTGCTAAAGGATATAAAGTTTATTGGAGAGACACTACATCTCCCACTTGGGATCATTACAAATATGTTGAAGGTACTCTTGGCACCACTCTAGAAGGAATTGTAGTTGATAATTTTTTCTTTGGAGTTGCTGCCGTTGGTGAAAATGGACATGAAAGTATTGTAACATTCCCATCAGGAATCCTTAGGAATTAGAATCATGAGAAAATCATCTATAAAGGTAGTTCTCCTTTTTTTAATAGCGATACTCATTGGTTGTACTAAAGACACAAAGAATGAGGTATTGGTATTAGGAACCATTCATAGTGGCCACTATACTGAAAAGGAATTTGATTTGGAAGTACTAACAAAATTGATTAAGGAAATCAATCCAGATTTTATCTTAACTGAGATTCCACCAGATCGTTTTCAAGCAGCGGTTGACGGATTTAAACGTGACGATAGTATTTCAGAACCTCGGGTTGTTCGATTTCCAGAATACAAAGACGTTATTTTTCCATTGTCTAAAACCATGGATTTTGAGATCATACCTACAGCGGGTTGGACACGACCAATGGCACAAGAACGTCAACGGAAGTTACGAGCAATTAGACTAGACTCAACCCGACAAGAAGATTGGAAAGCATATACCGATGCAGGAAAACAATCTGACTTAGCTCTAAAGTTGAGTGGTAAAAACAGAAACGATCCTTACTTTATTCATACAAATACGTATGACAGCATTTACAATATTAGTTTACAAGCCTATAATAAATTGTTCAATGTAGAGCTAGGTTTAGGCGGTTGGGACAATATCAATATTGCACATTATTGGAACATTCATAAAGCCTTAGAGAAGTATAAAAATCAAGGCAAGCGAGTTTTAATTACCTATGGAGCTGGACATAAAGGTTGGTTCTTAAAAGAGTTGCGTTTAAGAGATGATATTACTCTTTTGGAAATGAAACCTTTCCTAGATAAAATCACAACACTTAAAGAAGAGGAAAAAGCAGCAGTTACGATGAAGAAAGATCATCAATTAAATACCGTTGCTAAAAACAGAGATCAAATTACCATTGATGGTATAGCTAATGAAAAGACTTGGAAAAATGCTCAATGGCTGCCTATGGATCAAGTTTGGTTAGGAAATCCAGTTGACGCAAAAGATTTCTCTGGTAGATATAAATTATCATGGTCAAAAGAAGCCTTGTATGTTTTAGTTGAAGTACAAGATGATGTCTTACGAGACAAGTTTGAAAACCCACTGGAACGTTGGTGGGATGAAGATTGCGTAGAGATTTTTATTGATGAAGACAATAGCGGAGGCGGTCATCAATTTGATCACAACGCTTTTGCATATCATATCGACTTAAAAGGAAATGTTGTTGATATTATTGCTGAAAACACACCGAAATTATTCAATGATCATGTACAATCTAAAGTAACTGTTTCTGGAAAAAACACAAATACTTGGGAGTTCAAAATCTCACTCTTTCCAGATTCTTTTGAATACGGAAAATCAAATCAAAAAGTGGCTCTTTCCTTAGGTAAGAAAATTGGGTTTGCCATTGCTTATTGCGATAATGACAATAGTGATCATCGAGAAAACTTTATTGGATCTGTAGCTGTTGAAGGAAGCGACAAAGACCGCGGTTGGAAAGATGCTGATATTTTTGGCACTATTCAATTAAAGGAATAGTTTTTGTACGATCCTTTATTAATTTTAAAATCATATGTTATGTTAGAAAAATTCAAACAGTTCGAAATTAAAGGTCAAAACAAAAATGCCATTCAAGGAGGAACTAGTAGCGGTCAACCTGGAGGCAGCCTTAATCTTCGCATAAGAGGTCAAGGTTCATTAAGTAATAATACTCCTCTCTAGATTGTAGATGGTGTACAGGTAATCAGCGGCTGAGTAAGTTAGATTGATAAAAGATTAAATAAGCTCCAAAGAAAATAGCAAGTGACAACTAAACCAGAACTCTATTTTAAAGATGATACAGCATGGCGAACTTGGTTAAGTAAAAACTATGATTCTTCAGGTGGTGTTTATTTAATTTTTTATAAAGTTGAGAATAAGGAAGAATCAATGCGTTGGGAAGAAGCTGTGAAAGTTGCCCTTTGTTATGGTTGGATAGATTCAACTGTGAAGAGTTTAGGTAATGGAAAAAGACGACAGTATTTCTGTCCAAGGAACCCAAAAAGTGTTTGGAGTGCCTTAAATAAACGATACATAAAAGAACTAACTGTTGCTAACTTGATGCACGAAAGTGGATTTGCTATTATTGAAATCGGCAAGAAGAATGGTTCTTGGACTGCATTGGATGATGTAGAAAATGGTATTATCCCTGAAGATTTACAAACAGCATTCAATAACAATTCAAAAGCCTTCAACAACTATCAGAACTTTGCACGTAGCTATAGAAAGAGTTATTTGTACTGGATCAATCAAGCAAAGAGAGAAGTCACACGACAAAAAAGAATTACAGAAATCATTCGACTGTGTGAAGCCAATCAAAAATCGAAAGGTGATTGGTGATGCCTGGCCGAGCGCAGTCGAGACCTATTCATTCTATAAGACTTGTCTTTGTGAGATATTAACTGAGAGGAGTCGAAGTTATAATCGTGGCAATCTGCTAAAAACAAAAAGATTACTTCACTTTAATCTGTCTTAAACGACAGTCAAAAGATTCGTAATGACAGTTTATTTTATCTTCTCAATAAGCTTCAACAATTCCTGCCGAACCAATGAATATCGTTTCCAAGGCAAAAAATGATTCTCTTTCTGAAGAACGATCGTATCTAAATATTGTTTATCAAACTTTTCTACAGAAAATTGAAGGTTCTTAAAAGGAACAACAATGTCCTTGGTTCCATGTATATGAATGATAGGAACACGTACCTCTTTCCAGATATCTTTTAGCTTTTCAAGTTCTTCTACATGCGTAAATTTCTCATCTCCAGCAACACCCATCGCTCCAGGAATCATCCATTTGGTGAGTTTCCATTTAGAGACATAGGCAAACCAAAAAACCTTTTCATTTTCTGGATCAATTGCGGGGGCCAGCATCAAAACACTTTTTACTTTGGAGGAAAACAAACTAGAATAAGCAGCTATAGGTCCGCCAAAAGAATGCCCTAAAACAACGACATTCTTCTCAGGTAACTTATCGATAATCTCCGCAACGACTTCAGTCTGTTTTTTAATAGAGGTCTCTGCTTTTCCAAAATTAGAAAAACCATATCCAGGTCTATCAATGCTATATAGGTTTGCCTTACTCAACAGTAAAGAATCTTGCAAGTATTTGTAGTAGTTGTCCGAGGCTCCAGGTGCTCCATGCACAAAAAAGATGGCAATGTCCTTATTTGTATCATATTGTCCACTGACAACACGTACTGGATAATCTACTGTTTCTAGGTCGTATCGTTTAATATCTACAACTGCTTTCTTCTCTTCAAATATCATCTTTGTCTTTCTGTCTGATGTTCGAAAACGGAAACAGGAAGTACATAGTGTAGCTACTAGAAAAAGAAATAGAAGTCTTTTCAAGAAAGGAGATTGCATGTATGATGATAAGGGTTCTATCAAAGATAGGGTTTTGTGATTAGGTTTGTATTAAACTTTAACTATACAAAACACAATCAATAGCTCCCCATTAACTCTTCATTAGTTCTGTTAGCTTTTCCTGAGAATCTTTGTATCCCAATTCAATTGCTTTTTGATAGCTTTTTATCGCATCCTTTTTTCGGTTATTTATCTTATATCCATCACCTAAAGAGTCCCAAAGATTCCCATCCTTAGGATATAACTGAACATTCATTTTAAAGAGCTCTAGTGCCCAATCCAAGTTTTCATTAAATCGTATCAATAGGTTTCCTAGCGTATTTAAAAGTCCGCCATTTCGAAACTCACCTCCGTAATTTTCTTGTAGTAATGCAAGGAGCTCTTTCGATGTATTTACTGAATGTTCTTTGATATAATCCATCGTAAAGGAATATACATTGTTTTGTATTGGTTTTGGAGCATAGCTTTTGTCCAAGATTATTTTTGCAACAGCATAGGCAATACTCTCAACCTTCTCGCTATTTGCATTTGTTGAGTATGCGATGTATACCTCTTCTTCTGGATACCAGATGAGAGAATGTGAAAACGTTCCATTAGATCCGTTATGAGAGAATCTTAATGTATTGGATATTGAACTATTAACGATCCAGCCATAGCCATAATGATGCGTCTTTTTCGCATTCATTGGAACATAAGGTGTTGTTAATTTTTTAAATGATTCTGCTGTCAGGATTTTATTTGTTTTTAACGCCTTATGCCAAAGCAGCATATCATTTGGAGTTGAGTTAATTCCACCGTTTCCTTTTAAATGCCAATTGACTCCTCCCGCTTCTTCATACAATGTAACTGTCGACTCCGTTTCTATAATGTTTCTGTTGTATCCATGCGCTAGTTGTTTTGTATCCCATGTAGGCAAAAGATATCCTGTCTGCATCATTCCTGCGGGTGTAAACAGATGCTCGTTTAAGAACGCTTCGTACGATTGACCAGAAGCTAATTCTATAATTCGTCCTAAAATGCTATACCCAGTATTAGAATAGGAATATTTTTCTCCAGGCTCCGATTGCAATGCACTTGCAAAGAGTTTTGTAAAGAAGTCTTTTTGTGAAATGTTTGATAGTTTCCCAAAAGATGAATAATCATTTCCTATAGATTCTGAAAAACCAGCAGTATGTGTAAGTAGTTGATGTATTGTAATGTTTTGTTTGTCTGTTGGCAGGTTGCTGAAAAAAGTACTTAAAGGATCTGTTAATTTCAGTTTTCCGAATTCATTGAGTTTAAGAATAGCTGTTGCTGTAAATTGTTTTGTATTTGAGCCAATGTCAAAAACAGTATTGGGATTGTTCAATGCTTTGATATCCTTATTGGCTTTTCCATAGCCTTTATTAATAATGAGTTTTCCATTTTTGACAACAGAGATAGCGCCAGAAAAACCATTTTTAGAACCCTCAGTTAAGTAGGTATCTATTTTAGAGAACAGCGTTGTTGAGTCTGTCTTCTCTTGAGCACTTATAGTGAATACTCCTAACTGTAAAATTGTAATTACTGAAAATAAAAAAAATGTTTTCTTCATGGTTGATTTCTAAGTTTGTCGTAAGACGAGTAGAAATCAAAATAGGTTACAGGGTTTTTGAAGTTATTGTGAATGTGTTTGTTTATGGAAAGCCGCGGTTTTGTATGCGAAGATTTTTGCAGGAAATCTAACGTAACAAAATAACAACTACATTGGTTAAGTAATAAGCTACGCAATTTTTCACACACGTTGTTCTACGCAGGTTTTTTTAAGTGTATTTCAAATATTTGTTAATAAAATCTGAACGTTTAATAATTCTATTTTCTTGATACCAATATATTAAATCAGATTCTAAACCATTCAAGTTGTCAATGAAAACAGGAAATAACATATAATCAATAAATTTTCTCCAATATAATTTATTCAGATTAACATGTGAGTAATTATCCTTTTTTACACTTATATAAGTAATATTAAAATTTGAAAACATTTTATGATAGGCATCATAATCATATAGTTCATTGCAGGTTTTCTTGAACAGATAAGATAGTTCAGAATCTATTTCTAAAAAATTTTTATTAGTATCAAACTCATATTTGAAATAGTTACCATTACTTTCTTGGTAGTCAATTAAATTTTTGTCATTCTTCAAATCCAATAGTAATTCATTTCTGCATAATGTTGCTTTAAATTCGTCCATATCATATTGGGAAACCAGTGAACTATATGTTGGTATTGAAAAGTATAAGACGAATTGCTTTCTGTTAAATTGATAAGTTATGCTTGATTTTTTTGCTAATTTTTCTCCATTCAAAATCCAAATCATATTGTTCTCTCCATAAAAACTTTCTCTTTCTTCAATTTCGACGATGTTTATTGGTGAGTTTTGAACTTCAATAACTAAATTGTTTTTGAGTTTTAAATCAGCACGATGAGATTTACCATAAGTTTTCCTTATCGAAACTTCTCTATATTTTATTGGAAATAAATTTTGCCATTTTAAATGCCATTCGGTTATTGGTTCATACCAACTATCACATTCATTTTTTGTTTTATGATACCAATGTTTTATTTTGAATGAACCTTTTCTTCCAATCACAACAGAATCGCAGTCTGGACATTTCGCTCTTTCTCCAGAGAAAGTAACCTCTATTTTATCATTCTGCTCATCGTAAGCGTATCTCATTGGGTTTGGTAAAATTATGTAGAACGGTTCGTGTAAAAGGTCGTTTACACCTTGTTGACAGTAGTTATCTTTTCGATTTTATAAATGCTGAGATAATTCCAAACGGGAAACTCTCAAGTAAGCTGTCAATTATCTCTTGTTGTTTAAGAATTGATTCCTTTGTGCTAACAGTTCCTTCAGATTGAGTTAAATTACTACTTTTCAATATTCTCTCTGTTGGTTTTGAGTTATTCTCACAATAGACATAGATATTTATACGCTCAGATGGATTCAAATTATCTGCCCTAAGAATCAATTTAGTTTCACTTTCCTCCACACTAATTTTCTCCACGGAATCAATTCTATTGGATACCAATTTAGATTTGAAATCAAGTGTTAAAATGAGATTTGAAGAACTCTTGTTTCCTCTATTTTTAATTTCAATCATAACTGGAATCGAAGGAATGTCTTTGTAAAATTCTTCAGGTAAGGAAAACTCAGAGATTTCCTTAATATCCAACATGAGTTTTGATATTTTCAAGGTAGAGTAATGTTTATATATTCCAAATAATACTCCAACAGTCCCGAATACTCCAAAGATGATTGTTAATGTAGTTTGATCCATTTGATTTTTTTATTACTGCCAACGTCTCCGTATATGAAACGTAGCGTGTTAAAAAACGCTTTCGTTTCGGATTAACACAGAGCCGAGTTTTTACATTTTGTTTTTAATTTATCATTTTTAAAAGCCAAGTTTAAAAACTTGGCGGTCTTTGTAAATAAGCATTAAACTTTGGGTTTAGCACTTATTGACTATGTTTCATACACTTTGTTGTAGGCAGTACTTTTGCATTTATAATTCCGCAATAAACTGTATTGAGTCTTCAACCCTTTTTTTCAATTTAGATAGTTGCTGTATTGAAAACCTTCCTGCACTTCCGTGAGTCCCATCATTTAATGCTCTAAATATAGAAAGTACTTCGTCAATATCAGAGTCCACAAAATTCTCTAATGATTCTGTGTGAATAGATTTCTGAGTTAAAATGTATTTAATTTTTGAACGTCTATTTGGTTTTCCTTGGTGTAATTCACAATCAGGGAAAGATGATTTGACTACTTCATCAGGTGCTTTAATCTCCAAAATTTGAGTATACACCTCTCTAACGCTTGTACAAAAATGTCTTCCAGCATCAGGATTATTAGGGTTCAGTGAAAATAATGCGCCCCGCCATCTACTTCCCATATCAATTGATAATTCATTAAGTTTTTCTTCTATATATGTCTTTTGAAGCTCGCTTGGGTCAATGTAATCTCCCTCATCAATTCCATTTAACGAATTAAATAACTGCACACTATTATTAGCCTCTTGTGCAGGATAATTTTTAATTAAATCTTCTTGATGTTCAGAATAATTAGTGTAATTGTCAGTCTTACTTTCTAAATGATTATAGTCGTTTTCTAACCTTTGAACCGATTCTCTGTAATAGACAGTAGTGGTTGTTGTAGCCGTCCGAGAATTATTGAATTTTCTTATAGCTTGATTTAATTGTTGTCTATTCTTCTCTCTTTGCGCATTTACTTTTCTAACCTCACGATTATAGTTATCTATTTGTCGTTTCCTTTCAGAATTGTGTTTCTTTACTTCTTGGTTATATTTGTTTATTTCTCGATTTACCTTTTGATTATGACGTTTAACCTCACGGTTGTATTTGTCAATCATCGCTTTGTATTGCGCTGGTGTTACTTTTCTCGCCATAATGTAATTGATTTACTGTTTTTTTCGTATTGCCTACAACTCGTTATATAATCAAGTAATTTATACAATCTTTAGAAAACAACACTGCGGAAAACCGTATTCTAAACTGTGGATTTACGCAGCCTTTTACAAACCACTCATAAAACTTCCATACGGGTCTTTAAACTGTACTCCTTCTGAGTATCTGTACTTGCTTAACTTCTTATACTCTACCAATGCCCACAACACAAATTCTTGCCAGAAATAGATTTCCTCTTTAGACACATCAGATTGGTACTTCAACACAAATTCTGAAAGTGGTACAACTTTTTTGAGTAGCGATGTGTAATTGGTTTCAGACAGTTCGTCAAGAACTTCAAACTCATCACTGTTGTTAAAGAACCAAGAAACAATGGCATCGTAGGCGGTCTCTTCTCCTTGCTTTTCTATTTTTTGAATCTTAGGAAAGTACCTCGGATACAATGATTTGATGGCATTGCCTAATAAAGTCAACGCTACATTATACGCTCCTTCTTGCTCTCCTTCGTACACCAACTCTATCTTTCCTGTAATGGCAGGAATAATCCCTGTAAAGTCACTCATTCTAATCGATGTCTTTTCATCTCCTGAATGTAGCAAACGTCTTTCAGCTGTGCTCAATAAATTTTCAAAAGCAGTAATGCTCAATCGGGCACTCACACCACTCTTTACATCTACATATTCACTTTTTCTCGCTTCGAAAACAATTTGCTCTAATACTTCTTTTGCTAACTCAGGAACGAAGATTGTTTCCGACTGACGTGCATCTAATTTTGCCTCTTGTGAAGTAATGGTCTTTGCAATTTCAATTGTTTCAGGATAATGTGTCAAGATTTGAGAACCAATTCTATCCTTTAATGGAGTGACAATACTTCCTCTATTGGTATAATCTTCTGGATTGGCAGTAAACAAAAACTGCATATCTAGAGGCAAGCGCAGTTTGAATCCTCTTATCTGAATATCTCCTTCTTGTAAGATATTAAACAAGGCAACTTGAATTCGTGCTTGTAAATCTGGTAATTCGTTAATTACGAAAATACAGCGATTGGCTCTTGGAATCATTCCATAATGAATCACTCGATCGTCTGCGTAACTCAACTTTAAATTCGCCGCTTTAATAGGATCTACATCACCAATAATATCTGCAACGGTGACATCGGGTGTGGCTAACTTCTCTGCAAAACGCTCGTCTCTATGCAACCACGTAATGGGTGTGTCATCTGCTTTCTCTTTGATCAATTCTACTGCATAACGTGAAATAGGTTGTAAAGGATCGTCGTTAATTTCTGAACCTTCAACAACAGGAATATATTCGTCTAACAGATTCACCATTAGCCTCGCCAAACGAGTTTTTGCCTGCCCTCTTAGTCCTAATAAATTAATGTTATGTCTCGAGAGAATCGCTCTCTCTAATTCTGGAATCACCGTATTCTCATATCCGTGAACTCCTTCAAAAACGGTTTCTTTATTCTTTATTTTGGCAATTAAATTATCTCTCAGTTCATCTTTAATTGATTTGGATTGAGCTCCTGACTTCTTTAATTCTCCTAGTGTTTGTATGTCTGTATTCATTTCTTAGTACTTAGTTGTTAGTGGTTAGTTTCCAGTGGTTAGTACTTAGTTCCTAGTTGTTGGATACTAACTGTTCTTTCTTCTCTTCTCTTTTACTC
Organism: Flavobacteriaceae bacterium; assembly: GCA_049115595.1. Classification (GTDB taxonomy): domain Bacteria; phylum Bacteroidota; class Bacteroidia; order Flavobacteriales; family Flavobacteriaceae; genus Polaribacter. The sequence continues at coordinate 7,858 of JAGDZS010000002.1, read as the reverse complement.
TTTAATTTCCCAATGCTCTCGATACAATGATGCTGACAATCATCACTCGAACTGACATTTCAATTATATTTATTCTTTTGCCTTTTACCTTTTCCCTTTCAACTTTAAACCCCATCAACCTTTAATTCTCTTTTTTCTATTGGTTTCATAATCTTCAAAAATCATTTCTCCCAATCCTTTGATTCCTGTATAGAATGCTTTTCCTTGATTTGCATAGGTAAACTCTCTCACAAACTGCATCAAGTAATTGTCTTGCGCAATCATAAATGTGGTAATGGGAATGTGCAATTTTCTTGCCTGTTGTGCCATCGCATAGCATTTATTGGTGATGTAAGAATCTAGTCCGTTGCTATTTTTATAATACTGACCATCGGGCATTCTTAAACAGCTAGGCTTTCCATCGGTAATCATAAAAATCTGTTTGTTAGTGTTTCTCTTTCTTCGTAATAAATCCATCGCTAATTGCAAGCCCGCCACCGTATTTGTATGATATGGTCCTACTTTTAAATAGGGCAAATCCTTAATTTCAATCGTCCAAGCATCATTTCCAAACACCAAGATATCTAAGGTATCTTTTGGGTACCGTGTGGTAATTAGTTCAGCCAACGCCATTGCAACTTTCTTTGCTGGTGTAATCCTGTCTTCTCCATACAAGATCATTGAGTGACTGATATCAATCATTAAGACGGTACTCATTTGCGCTTTGTGCAAGGTTTCTTCAACCACTAAATCACTTTCCGTCAATTTAAAATCTCCGATCCCGTGATTAATTTGTGCATTTCGTAAACTTTCAGTCATAGATACTTTATCCAACGCATCACCAAACTTATAATTTCTAAAATCACCTGTGTGTTCGTCACCTATACCTTGCCCTTTGCTCTTATGATTCCCAGTACCTCTTCGCTTGATTTTTCCGAAGATATGATTCAATGCTTGCTGGCGGATGGCTCGCTCAGTTTTTGCTGTAATTGCAAGACTTCCCCCAGTTCCATCATCCTTAATTTCTTCTCTAATGTATCCTTTTGCTTTTAGGTCTTCAATAAAATCATCGATTGTATAATCTTCATCCGTTAGTTTATATTCTACATCCAACTGTCTTAACCAATTGATGGCTTCATCAAAATCTCCTGAAGTATAGGTAATTAATTCCTTGAAAATTTCGAATAACTTTTCAAAGGGTGTTTGATAAGGAGACTCGTATGTTTTAAAAACAAAACCTTTTCTTTTATTTTCTTTCATATACTCACAAAAATACGGCTTTAAAAAATTGAAAGCTAAAGATTAACAATGCTTTCACAAAACGTCTATTAAAGATCTTTTTCTACAGGTAATAATCAATACTTTTTGTATTTTTATAGGATGGAGAAAGTATTGATTACTGGTGGTACTGGTCTTATCGGAAAGCAATTGTCTTCCCTATTAAAAGACAAAGGTTATGATGTCCGAATTCTTAGTAGGAAAGCTTCTTCGGATAGTCCTTACAAAACATTTATGTGGAATATTAACGAAGGAACTATCGACAAAAATGCTTTTGAAAACCTCGATTATATTATTCATCTCGCTGGATCTGGAATCGCAGATAAGAAATGGTCTGAAAAAAAAAAACAAGAGATTATTGACAGTAGAGTACTTTCTACAAACTTACTTCACAAGACGGTACAAGAATTACGAACTCCGTTAAAAGGGTTTCTTTCTGCTTCTGGAATTGGTTATTATGGATCTTTAACTAGTGAAACTATTTTTGAAGAAACTGATACTGCTGCTAAGGATTTTTTAGGAGAGGTTTGTCGACTTTGGGAAGCGTCAGTTTTTCAATTTCAGCAAAACAATATTAGAACCGTAGCTCTACGTACAGGGATTGTTTTAAGCAATGATGGAGGTGCTTTAAAAAAAATGAAAACTCCAGTTATTACTCCACTAGGAAATGGAAAACAGTACATGCCTTGGATACATATTGATGATATGTGTTTGATGTATGTCAAAGCAATCGAAGACAGTTCTATGCGAGGGGTTTATAATGCTGTAGCACCCAGTCATCAGACCAATAGTTCGTTTTCAAAAGAAGTCTCTAAAGCTTTTAAACGTCCCTTCTTGCCTATTGGTGCTCCTGCATTTATTCTAAAAGCTGTGTTTGGAGAAATGTCGACTTTGATTTTAAACGGAAGTAGAGTTTCTAGTCAAAAAATAGAGAGCAGTGGTTTTCAGTTTCGTTTTTCGGAATTAAAGGACGCTTTAGAAGCTATTCAAAAAGAATAATTGCATCAAGCAACTTCATAGGGATCAATTGCGTCTATTAATCATACCAACCTATTACTACTATGAAAAAAGCACTCTTTTTTTTAGCATTATTTGTTCAATCTGCCTTCGTTATGAGTCAGGTTTCTGTAAAAGAAATTGACCTCGATTATGGTTCTCATTCTGTAGGGTTTAAACATTATATCACTTCTGACCAAACAAGAACCTACCAGCGAAAAATGGACTGGGGCACAGAATCGATCGCTAGACCAATCTCTATTAGCTTGTGGTTTCCTGCTACAAAAAAAGAATCGTCCACCAAATTGAGTCTTTTGAATTATATGAGGATTCTAAAACAGGAAGAAGAATGGGATTTCTTACCTGATGAGCAATTATTAAATTGGTTTGCTTATGCTAATACTCCTCAAAACAGAAAACATCTTACCGAAAAAACTTTCGCTTTTTTTGATACTTCTCCAGTAAACGAAAAATTCCCTGTGATTATTTACGCTCCAAGTTATGAAGCATCTTCTATTGAAAATTTTGCTCTTTGTGAATACTTGGCGAGTCATGGGTATTTAGTGATCTCTACTTCTAGTAAAGGAACCGAAGGTCGCTGGATTGGAAAAGAAACTTTAAAAGGAATTGAAACACAGGCAAGAGATTTAGAATTTCTTTTACAGGAAGTGTCTAAAATGAAAAATGCTGATCGTGAGAAAATAGCAACCATGGGGTTTAGCCTAGGTGGACTCTCTAATGTCTTATTACAAATGAAGAATACTAGTATTAGAGCCATTGTTAGTTTGGATGGAAGTATCCGTTACAATTATCAAACTTTAAAAAAATCGGCCTATGAGAATATTCAAAAAGTCAATGTTCCATTTATTCATATGGCGCAAAAAGAGATTCCGGAAGCTATTCTAAAAAGTGATAAAATAAACCCTGAATTAAATTACAAATTTGAGTTCTACGATAAATTAGTATATAGTGATGCTTATAAATTACGCTTTCATGATTTAACACATTTAAATTTTTCTTCTTTGGACATTCTATTTAGAAAAAGAGATCCGAGGCAAGATAAAAGTGATCAAAAAATTATGAGGTCTTACAAATTAGTTTCTAAATATTCATTACAATTTTTAAATGGTTATTTAAAAAATGATCAAAAGGCAATTGCTTTTTTAAAGCAACCTACATCTTCAGAATTGATTTCTAAAGAGTTTAAATTGGCAAAAAAAGTATCTTTTAACTTCAGAGATTTCCATGAACTAGTTAAGAAACAAAACTATCAAGACTTACTTGATTTATATGCATCTATACAAAGTAAACATCCCAAGTTCAAGATTCAAGAAGGTCAATTGAATCAATATAGGATTACAATTGATTTTCAACCCTAAAACTTCTCAAAGAGGGATTCGAATTTTCACATTTGCAACTGAGTTATATCCAAAATCAGCCAATCTTTTCGATAGTTTGGCAGAAGGGTTTCTCTTTATGGGTGACAAAAAGAATGCAATTATCAATTTTAAAAAATCTTTAGTTCTTTATGCTGGCAATCAAAATGCCATTAATCGATTAAAAGAATTAGAATAAACATGTTCTAAAAAAACAAAGCCTCACCAATAATTTGGTGAGGCTTGTATATTCTATATTTTCTCTTCTTAAAAAGTAGTTGAAATATTAATCGCTACATCAGACCATGTTTTACTCACACCATCTGTTCCTTTATGTAGTTCTTTACATTCTTCATTTATTGATTCTAAGGCAGCTTTCCCATTCCAATTTAAAATATCCATCGTAGCAGACATCTTAAATTCCTTCCCTTCTATTGTATATGTAAAAGGCAAACCTTTTGTCACTCCATTCATTGTAATAGTTGCTGTTCCTTTGGTATCATTTTCAAGAACTAATTTCCCAGAAAGTAATTTTGTATTATCCATAACACCAAAGAAAAACTTTTTCAGTTTGAAATCTCTACTTGAATCATTTGTAAAAATACTGCTTACTGGAATAGAAAATTCTGTATTGTTAATTGCCTCTTTCACTGATTCTCCATCTCCTCCAGAAATAACAGTAACTTTTTTAAACTTCCCTTTTACACCTATTTTTTCAGTAGTCTTATAAGCAGTCCATTCAATTAAATTAGTAGCCTTACTTACACTATAAGCGGCAGTTGATACTTTTTCTTTTTTAGTTACTTCTTTCTTTTCTTCTTTCTTTTCTGATTTACATGAGGTAAATTGAAAAGCGACTAAAAGCAAAATAATTAAGGTGCTTACTTTTTTCATGACTCTATATTTGTTTTAGTTAAAATAGTATTTGCTAAGTTGATATACTCTTCTTTAGCTTGATCTTGCGACATTCCATTTAACTGTGTCCAAGCATTAAATTTGAAAGCATTACGAACATCTTGTTCTCCTTCAAAGGAAAAAATATCGCCAGAAGTTGCTTGCTTGTAATAAGCATACAACTTAAGCATTAAATCTGGAGGCAGGCTCTCCTGCAATTCAGATATCTGATTAAACGATTCTTTAAACTCTTTGTCTAAATTGGTATTCATTTATTTTTCGGCAATTACTTGCACTCCTCCTTTAACCTTATCTCCAAGGCTAACATTCAGTTTCGTTGTTAAAGGTAAGAATAGATCTACTCTACTTCCAAATTTTATAAATCCAGCATCGGTTCCTTGCACGACCTCTTCTCCTTCTTCTGCATAATTTACAATTCTCTTCGCCAAGGCTCCTGCGATTTGTCTATACAATACAGGACCAAAAGATGAGTTCTCTACAACAATCGTTGTTCTTTCATTCTCGGTTGATGCTTTTGGATGCCAAGCAACCAAATATTTCCCAGGATGATACTTACTATATTTTACGATTCCTCCCAATGCATAACGAGTTACATGCACATTAAGTGGCGACATAAAAATTGAGACTTGCAATCTTTTATCTTTAAAAAACTCTGGTTCTTCTACTTCTTCAATAACAACTACCTTTCCATCTACTGGAGCAATAATTTGTTGATCATTGATGGCTGTTTTTCTACTTGGATTTCTAAAAAATTGTAAAATTAGAATTAGAAAAACTAGAAAAAGAATTTGAATGGCTTTTACCAACCATACGATTTCGATAAATTGTTCTGAAAGCAATATTCCAGCAACTACAAAAACTGATGTAATTGCAATAATTTTATAACCTTCTCTGTGAAAATGCAGCATTTTCTTAAATTAAATAATGGATATACAAATATACAAAGGGAGCAACAAACAACAAGCTATCTAATCGGTCTAATAAACCTCCATGCCCTGGCATGATGTTTCCGCTATCTTTCACTTTAGCTTGTCTTTTAAATTTCGATTCTACTAAGTCTCCAATAGTCCCCAGAATTGAAGTCATTAATGATAATACAATCCACTGTTCTAGTGAAAGGATTTCAAAATAATATGAAATCACAATCCCTACAATAACTGTAAAGACAATCCCCCCAACAAAACCTTCAATTGTTTTCTTAGGAGAAACTTTTTCAAGCAGTTTCCTTTTTCCAAAATTCTTTCCTACCAAATACGCAAAACTATCATTCGTCCATATAAATAAGACCAATGAAAGAACAATAGATTCTTGATAAACTCCTTCTTGAATTGGCAATAAAATTAATATCCCAAAAGAGAACACAATATATCTTAACGCAGTATCCAATCGTTGTACAAACGTAGATGGATATGTATTCGATTTACTATATAGGTGAAAAATCATTTGTACAGAACCCGTTAAGGCTACAAACAATAGTATAGGCATTGCTGCTTCAATATCGAAATCTAAAAAAGGGAGTACTATAAATGCTCCGAAGAATATATACGGGATTACATTCTTTAACTGAATGATTTTTGAAAATTCCCAAATGCTGGCAAGTCCAAAAATAGCAATAAGAATAATATATGATTCTTTAGAATACAGAATTGCACCTATAAAAAGAACAGCATATACAAGCCCCGAAGTACTTCTCTTAAGAAGGTTAGTCATACTATAAATCTTCTAATAGCAGCAAATATAAGTCTTTAGAGTTGCTATTACCATAGTTTAAAAAATTATCGTCGTTCTTTTCTAAAGTGTAGTTCTTTACAGCGCTAATATTGGTAGGGATATTTTCTTTAAAATTCGATTTAATCCCTGTAAGTCCTTGGCCCGTATTCTTAACTAATTGACTTGTTCTTGCAAAAACGATGAAGTTATCAGTCAATGACGCTATCTTATGAGTACTCAATTGATTGGAGGAAAAAAGAATATCTCCATTATCAGAGATTAGATGCTCGCAAGTTGTAAAAAAAGGTGTCGATTTCTCAAAATCTGTACTTAATTTGAGTTTGGTTTTTTTCAGGAATTTCTTAATGTTCTTTTCAACACATGTTAAGCTCTTCCATTTGTTTTCTTCAACGATTCTATCAATATTATTAGTCACTTCTTTTTCTGTAGTACAATACAGAAACTTACCTCCTTTATTGATAAAATTGTGAACAAAAGCATCATCCAAAGATAAATGTACTTCCTGCTTTTTAGCAGCATCTTCTTTGGATGATGTTTTACTTTTGAATAATTTTTTAAAAAAACTCATTAAAAAATTAGTTATTATTTTTCTTCGTTTAATTCTTCACTCTCTGGTGCTTCTTCTTTTTCTTTTTCTTGATCAAAAGGTCTTTCTCCAAAAACTTTGATTAAATCGTCTTTAAATATAACTTCTTTTTCTAATAATAACTCAGCAAGTGTTGTTAATTTTTCTTTGTGACCTAATAAAATTTGAATCGCTCTTTCGTATTGAAGCTCAATCATTTTAGAGATTTCTTCATCGATCGTTTTCGCTGTATCATCACTATAAGGCTTTACAAAAGCATCATTTCCTGAGGAATCATAATAGGTAATATTTCCAACTTTATCATTCAATCCGTACACTGTAACCATTGCACGAGCTTGTTTTGTTACTTTTTCAAGATCACTTAACGCTCCTGTAGATATTTTATCGAAAATAATTTTCTCTGCTGCTCTACCTCCTAAAGTTGCACACATCTCGTCCAACATTTGCTCGGTCTGCACAATCATTCTTTCTGCTGGTAAATACCAAGCAGCTCCTAAACTTTGACCTCTAGGTACAATCGTTACTTTTACTAAAGGTGCAGCATGTTCTAACATCCAACTAACCGTTGCATGACCAGCTTCGTGGTAAGCAATTGTTTTCTTTTCTTTCGGAGTTATTACTTTGTTTTTCTTTTCTAAACCACCAACAATTCTATCAACAGCATCTAAAAAGTCTTGATGATGTATTGATTTCTTATCATTTCTTGCAGCTATTAGAGCAGCTTCATTACACATATTTGCAATGTCAGCTCCTGAAAAACCAGGAGTTTGTTGTGCTAAAAATTCTACGTTTACATCTTTTGCCAGTTTCAGCGGCTTGATATGCACATCAAAGATTTCTTTTCGTTCTTTAATGTCTGGTAAGTCGACATAAATTTGACGATCAAACCTTCCTGCTCTCATTAATGCTTTGTCTAATACATCAGCTCTATTGGTTGCTCCAATAACGATTACGTTTGTATCTGTACCAAAACCATCCATTTCTGTTAATAGCTGAT
>JAGDZS010000001.1:0-470316 GCA_049115595.1 Flavobacteriaceae bacterium | reverse complement strand
CCACAGAATAGCCAAACTGATCTCCTGCATCATCTCCATAAAGGTCTCCATCAAAACTTAGTGGTTGACAGGTCATAAAACTCATCACACTTCCATAACTGGTTCCGTTGGCATCTGTAGCATAAGCTCTGTAATAATATGTGGCTAAGGGACTAAGATCAGCAATGGCTTTGCTAAATGTTCCCAAACCAGTTCCATTGGAGTTTTTGGTTACATCGTTAGCTCCTATAGTGGGATTTGTATTGATCGATGAATAGACCACGCCTCTTTCTATCATACCCTGTCCTTCATTAATTATAATACCTCCTAATTTTGCTGTGCTGAGTGTAATTTCTGTAGCAACGCTGGTGATCACCGTTGGATTGATAGAATTGGTGACTACCTTTACTTGACCCGAATTGGATCCGTTGGTGTCATTGTTAGGAGCTCCTACAATAACCGTATTGGCATTTGCGCTAATGCTTGCCGAAAAACCTAAGAAATCATCTATAGCCTCTCCAACAATATCTGCACCTACTTGTACCCAATCTCCAGATTCATATTTAAAAATTCTTGCTTTTCCAGTATCGCTGTTATTTCTACGAGCTCCTCCTACCAGATAGGTGCCGTCTGCACTAATGGATACCGAAAAACCAAACCATTCTCCAGAGGTCTCTCCTTCAATATCGCTTCCTAATTGATTCCATGTGCCCCCACTAAATTCATATACTTGTATATGTCCTCCTGGAGAATGCCTTCGCCCACCGATGGCTACGATGGTTCCATTACCATTAATACTTACAGAATAGCCAAATTGATCATCCGTTGCCTGACCATTAATATCGGCTCCTACCTGCACCCATTCATCTGCTCCTGGGATGTGTCTGTACACACGTACATGACCAGAATTTGAGCCACTACCATCATTATTAGGTGCTCCAATAGCTACATAGTTTCCTAAATCATTCAAGCTTACTGAAAAACCCGACTGATCTTCAGCCGCTTCTCCGTCTATATCGTCTCCTAACTGTGTCCATACACCTCCTGATTCCTGATAAATTCTTACATGACCAGCACTATTGGCTGCAACACCATCATTTCTTTTGGCTCCTATGGCTACATGGGTTCCGTTGGCGTTTAAACTAACAGCACCTCCTGATTCGTCATGTGAAAATTCACCAATAATATCAGATCCTACTTGATCCCAATTGTTACTTGTTGTATTGTATTGATAAATTCTGACTCTTCCCATATCATCCGAACCACCATTACTAAAGGGTGATCCAATAGCCACACGGGTTCCATCATCACTAATACTTACCGAAAAACCCGATAAATCATTTATGGCTAGCCCATTAATACTAGGCCCTAGTTGTGTCCATGTTCCATTGACAAGTTCATAGACACGTGCATTTCCTGCATTATCTGCTCCTGCATCGTTGTTGATGGCTCCTGCAATAAAACGGGTTCCGTTTGCATTGATTGCCACAGAATAGCCATATTGATCTCCTTCAGCATAGCCTAAAAAAGGACTCAATACTGCTGTTGTTGCTGTCATAACATCTCCATAGCTTGTTCCATTATCATTAATAGCATAAGCTCTATAATAATAGATAGTATTAGGAGTAAGATTTGTTAAGGGCTCATCATAAAATCCTGTCCGATCTCCAAATATACCAGAGAAAACATCGGTCACATCAGTACCTCCAATGGTTGGTTCTGTGTTGCTTGTGGAGTAGACGAACCCTCTTCTTGAAATATCAAATGCGCCTTCATGGACCACATTTCCTTCTAGAGTTAGTGTTGAATATGTTATTCCTGTGGCTGCATCTGTTATAACTGTTGGAGGAATTAAAGCTCTATATATTTTGACTTGCCCTGTATTTGGAATGCTTCCATCACTACCATCTTGCCCTATAGCTCCTGTTATAATATAACTTGCATCTCTTGTGATGGCTACTGACGTTCCTAAAAAATCTCCGTTTGCATCACCGTTTATTAAGCCAATTTCTTCCCAGGTATTGATTGGGGAGAGGTATCTAAAAATTTTTGTGAACCCAGGCCTATTACCATTACTGAGTGCACCTGCTCCAATGGCAACAAGAGTTCCTTCACCATTGATACTTACAGAGGTTCCAAATTGATCAAATTGCTGTTCACCATCAATATCTGCTCCTAATTGATTCCAGGTACTACTCCCATTGAACTGATACACTTTTGCATCTCCAACTTCGCCATTACCTCGCAGAGATCCAATCGCCACAATAGTACCATCATTATTAATATCTAAAGAGGTTCCTGAGGCTTCATTCTCTTCTTTTCCCATAATATCATTTCCTACTTGTGTCCAAGTAGAACCATCGTAATGATAAATTCGTGTAATTCCTTGAGTTCCATCATTTGCGCCAGGAGGGATCATATTATGAGTTGTAGATGCAGCTAAATAGTCTCCGGCTGGATTTAGGACTACTGCAGCTCCCCAATCTTCAAAAATATCACTACTTGGGTAAATATCTCCTATTTGTGTCCAGGTACCATTGATGTCGTCGTAGATACGAACTCTACCAGTTGTTCCATCATCATTATCCTCATAACGAGAAGTAACTGCAACTCTAGATCCATCAGCATTTAAGCTTACTGCATATCCAAAGTGGTTTCCATTTTGATGGAACTCTGTCTGCGTCAATGTTTGCCCGACCTGCTCCCATGCATCACTCTGCGAGTTGTATTCAAAGATATAAGCAGATCCTTTTCCTATAGTTGCTCCTGGGTCATCATCAGAACCTGTTTCTCCTACAGCAATTCGCGTTCCGTCTTCACTAATACTAACTGAAAAACCAAACCAATAGTAAAGTCTTGGAGGAACCGCAAAAATATCACTTCCTATCTGGCTCCAGGTTCCGTTGACCAATTCATAAACACGAACTCTCCCCGTTTCTTGTTGTCCAACTTGACCTAAATCATATCTATGTGAGCCTACTACTGCTATGGGTCTTCCATCAACCACAGTAATGTCTACCGATCTCCCCATGTTCTCATTATCTAGGGTACCATATAGCAATTGTTCATCCTGTAGCAATTGAGAAAATGCTAATGAGGTAGAGAGGAAAAATAATAGTGTGATGATTATTTTTTTTCCTGTAAGGAAAGACAAATGTTTCTTTTTAATAGCTATTCTGAAATCTGACATACTCAGCTTTTGATGTATGTCTAAATACATCTTGTTCATTTTACCCATAATTAAAAAAGTTAGCTGAGCCTAAATTAATTTGAGCCAGCTCTTACAACAAATTTTAGAGGTATGCAAAAGGGTATGCAGAAAAAAAATTGGCAGCTTTTTAACAATCCCACAGATTAACTTTAACCATGAATTTCAAGAAAACAAACAAAGAAAAAGCTAATTGTAACTCGTCATCAGAATAACCAAATTAAGTATTCAAAACATATCAGTCTTACTTATTCATTTTCATAGATTGTTCTATAGCAAAATCAACAAATTCCTTCAAATCAAATCCTGTCATTATAAATTTATCTTTAAATTTTATTCCTTTTTTGCTATTAGTGTATTTACAAAATATCTGATTAAATTCTTGATGCGTCATATTAAAATTTTGCGTTCAAAATAAAAGGGGCTAAAAAGCCCCTTTTTACATTTTAGCCAATAATCTGGGGGATTTATTAAAGCTAAAAATTTCTTTAAAAAATTAATGTGTGTTTAAAACGCTGCTCTTTATGAACAGTATTTCTTATTACAAATACTTCAGAGGTGCCGTTATTTATTCTTAGACAAATTTTAATTCTTTTACACTTAAGAATTTTCAAAGCTTAAATCTTTATAAGGGGTAAATAGACTAAAAAAGGAGGTGGTAAATTAAAATTGGGGGAGGTTACAACTGTCTAAAATATCCTCTAATCAAGTAGGGTATTTTCAAAAAAAAATTCCTACTGACAGCGGCGCTTTTCGTATTTCTCACACAAATTGTATATAACTTTTCCTCTTCTTTCTTTCCGCTACTACTAATTACTTTGTAGTAAGGATATTTAGAATGTTCTTTTTTCATTAATTGATTTTGTTATGTTCTCGACAATGATAAATTAAAAAAGGGGGATCTTGGAAAAATAAAGGGATGCAAAATGGTATGCAAGAAGTATTTTATGTTCAAGATTAGTGACATTAGCAATTAAATTCCTTTTTGCTAGAAATAAAAAAACCGTCTCAATGAGACGGCCAAACAAAACTAAACTTTCCAAAGTTCCTTAAAAAAAATCCCCGATTGTTTTTTAAAATTCCTACAAATTCAAAAAAACTTTAAAGGAACTAAGTACTTAATATTGTTTTCTTCTTCTCCATAAGCAATTTATTTTTAAATAATTCCCATCAACATTACAATTTAAGTGCAATTATAGAATCTATTTGGCGTAAAACAATAGGTTCTGTAGTTAAATATAGGTATGCAAAAAAGGATGCAAGAATGTTAAATACCTTATTATCAATAACTTAAATCGACATCAAGTTTAGCGAACTGGTTTAGCATTAGCATCCGAAATCTAAAGGTTATGAAGCTATTGAGTTGAATACCTATGTAGAAAATCTCAATTAGAGCGATTTTTTATAGCCTTCTTCTTTCAAACAGAAGTATTAAATACTTTTCAAATATTCTTTAAGAGATTCTTTTGGATTAAGATTAAATTTTTTTCTTAATCTATATCTTGAAGATTTTAGAGCGAATATAGTTGTACTTCTTAGATTAAGTATTTCTTTGGAAGAAAATCCAAGTTTAATCAATGAACATATTTCAATATCTGTTTCGGTTAAATTTCCATGTTTTTGTTTTAACCTTTTCAAAAACTCATAGTTCAATTCTTCAATATTCTGCTTTAAGATAATCTTTCTAGATTCTTCTAACTTTGTCGATTTTAACTCAGCAATAATTCCAGTAAGACTACCTGTATTAGTTTCATTTTTAATATCGACCAATTTTTTAACGAGATCTTGTTTTGATTGTAATTGTTGAATCGATTCTGACAATAGCATAGTTCTTTCTTCTTTTCCGATTACTAAAGTCTCGTTTAACCCTTCAATTTCACTTGAAAGGTTTTTTATTTTTTTTAAATTATTCTTCCAGTAATTATAACTGATCAGAACTTGTAATGACAAAAAACAAAAAACAATGAAAATCAGCAAGAGGTCGATATTAATTCCTTTTTGGGAATATAAAAGATCAGCAGAAAAGAATATTAATCCAAAAATTGAAGCCAAAATCGTAATTAAATGTGACTTCAATCTCTTTAAACGTCCTCTAATTATCAAATAAATTATATATGCGATAGTTCCTAATAATACATACGAATTTATCAACGAAACATAACTTGATTCATAAGTCTTATTGACAAGCATAATAATGAGACTTAAGCTATATATTATAACCATGCTTCCTGCGATCAAATTAAGTGCTTTGCTTGGCAAGAGGTGTTTGAAAAATAAAATAAAAAAGAGAGTCCCTAAATACAGAAGTAAATCTCTAAATAATAGAATCAAATCAAATGACATATCTGGAGAGAGAACATAAATGGTAACTTCTCCGATAAAAAACTGGCGAAGACTTAAAAACACAGAAAAAAAGGCAAAAAACAGCAACAATTTATTCTTGTAATTAAAGAACAAGAATATATGATACAAAGCAATTAGTAAAATTAAAATTGCAGATGAAGGTTGAGCAATTTTGAGAAAATCTTTTTGCACCGTCATACGTTTTGAAGATGATATGTGCACGCCATATGAAATTCCCCCACTACTTGCATAGTGATAATTGGAAACTAATAAAACGATATAGGCAGTTCCATCACATCCAACATCTATATAAAGAGGTCGTCCATCTCCACTTGCATCTTTTTCTACAGTGGAAAACTTCCCCAATTCTTTGTTAAAATGACTATAGAAAAAAACCTGAGCTGCAGAATTTATTCGGGGGATTTTTAATTGTCTACATACAGTATCTTTTGGCAATATTATTTTAAGATAATACATACCAAACCCTTTGGCTGGCCTAACACTATCCTTCCATGTACCTGCACTTAAATAAATACTATCCCTTTTTTTTAATTGAGATAAATCAAACTCTCCTTTTTCATTGATGGGTATTTGGTTCCAATGGAATAACCAACTTCCATCAAGATCTATCACTTGTGAAGACTCAATGTCTTGGTTAGAAAGATCTAAGAGTCCATTTATTACTGGCACCTGTTTTCTATTCGAACAAGAGCTAATAAAAAAGGGCAATAAAAATATTAAGTAGAATCTAAATGGGGACTTAAAATTCACGATTGAACTAAAATAATTTGTTATTGTTTTTATATAAATTCAAATATACCAGAAACAATTTAAAAACAGTAATCACAGTAAGTAATCTTCCTCGAAGGGTTTATTTTACAGAATGTATTCAAATAATTATTAATCAGGAGTATATATGTCAAATGTATTTAACGTAAATACCTCCTAATTAGAATAAGCAAACAATTGTAATTCTGCTATACTTAAATTCTTTTTTTCTGTAGGGGTTTCTAGTCTTATTCTGACATACCTTCCAGAAATGTTAATAGGAAAGATAATATCTTTTTTAAAACTAGCACTTTCTTTGAAATTATGTTTATGCTGATAATTGTATACTACTTCTTTATTTTCATCTAGAATTTCAAGAATATAATTATTCAACCTGTAGCCTACATTACCATCTGTCCTATTCCAAACTATGATCTGGTCAATTTGCGTAATAGTTTCTAAATCAACTTGCCACCATGGATTGTAACCTGAATGCGTACAGGTTACAGAATTAAACAAGTCATACTCCATAAAATCTGAATTTGTATTTCCATCAATTGCAAAACCAGCTCCCGCTCCGTATCTTGTTGAATTTTGAATAGCTGTAAATTTTGTTATATCTAATAATTTCAAACCTCTAGTGTCTTTTACTATATCCGAATAATCGGCCTCTTTAACTGCTGTCTTTAATGCATTGCCATCATCAATAGGAGTGGGGCTTTTCATCTTCTTAGTAGAATTACCAAACTTTTGTAAGGGTCTCCTGTCTTTTTTATTTTTAACTTCAGGTTTTTGAATAGTAACAAATGAATCTTCAAGTTGATTATCTCTTGCATTCGATTTTAGGTAAATAGAGTCTGAAATCCTGTATTTATCTTGTTGAAAAGCAAATATCTGAACTTCTGAAATACTTAATACTTCTTTTCTCTTTCCTGGAGGAGTTTCAATTCTAATTTTCACATATCTTCCAAGAGTATTAATTCCAGAAACGGTATCTCTAACAAAAGAGTTTCTCCCCTCATAATTATGTTTATGTCTATAACTGAAAACTATATTTTCGAATTCATCAAAAATTTCTAGTATATAATTATTCAATCTGAAGCCTACATTACCATCGGTACGATTCCAAACAATAATATGATCAATATGTGTGGGTATTTCTAAGTCAACTTGCCACCATGGATTAGCCCATCTTTGTGTACAGGTTACAGAATTAAAAAGATCATTCTCTTTGAAATCAGAATCCGTATTTCCATCAATAGCAAATTTTGCACCAGATCCATATTTAGTTGAACTTTGAATGGCTTTAAATCCACTCAAGTCCAACATTCTTGAATTTTGAATGGGCTTTAGCGTATCGTTCTCTATATCATTCGACTTCACAATGAATTTATTATCAGCAGTAATCAAGGTTGAAACAGAGGTTGTATGATTTGTAAAAAAAGTAAAATATATAAATCCCAAAAATATAACACCAAAAATCACTAAGTATATCAAACGTTGTTTTTCAAATGTTTTCATCGTGTTTTTTTTAATAAATACAAGGTAATGAATGAAACAGCTTTAGATCAGCTAAACTTATTTACTAATTTTCTTAGATTTAAATGCTTTATAGAATTCTCCATAAAACCAAAGTTAACTAAATTAAATAAAAACGGTTCGATAGTGACATAAGAGGGGGAGCTTAAAAAGCCTTACTAGAAATAGTAAGGCTTTTTTGTTTTACAATATAACTTCTTAAAAAAGAAGTAGAAGAGAAATTAATCCCTTCTACTTTTATAATGATTAATAAATTGAACTTCTTAACTACAAGGTCCTATTAAAGTCCAACCCGTTGAAGTACGCTCATATAAGTTACCAAAATATGTAACTTGAGTTCCTACACTATAGCTTACTCCACTTTGCCATTCAGATACACCATCACAAGGGTTAGAAGACCCTGTGCTATACATGAATTCTAAAGCAGTAACATCATTTGCATTAAACTCACCATCTTCACTAGTCGAAAAACAAGCTTGCATAACCGATGTTAGGTCTCTACCTGTAGGTGTTCCTGGAATATGTACAGCTCCATCCGAACCTGTTCCTTCATTCCCTTGAGAAGATGCTGGGCAACTTAAACGATCAAACCAATCTGAATGACGGAAACCAACTGAGTGTCCTATCTCATGAGTAATTACATGCTCATTCACATTTGTTGAAAATTGCTCGATCCCATAAATCTGGATGTACTTATGAGGGTTTCCGCTAGATGTTGGAAAACCAGCAACTCCTCCTGTACCATTAGGATTATTTACAGTATTGTCATATACCACCATATCTGCTGCTTGGTGATTTGTACCATAAGTAAGGTTAAATTGTAAAGAAGTGTTTAGGTTATTATAATTATCTACTGCCCACTGCAAAGCCGTTTGAGCTTTACTAGATAAGGCTTGACTACCTCCTGTATATCCAAGAATATCGATAGTTTGATTACTTCCTGTTACTAAGTTAAATGTTCTATACTGACGACTCTGTCCAGTACTTCCAATTAATATATCTAGCTCCTCTTTTGTAAATGTAATATCACTACCGATGTAAATTCGTTCTTCTACAGTTCCATCTGGTAAATGAAAATCTCCTCTAGAAACTATACCTACATCAATATCTAAAGTTTTCAAAGAATTTAATAGATCTTCGTCAGTAACTAATGTCCTATTATCTAAATTATTCATATTGATAATATTGTCTAAGGATAGACTCGAAAGATCAAAAAGATTCTCCTCTTTTTCACAAGATGTGAATACAAATGCCATCATTAAAACTGTAAAAACAGCATATTTTATTATTTTTTTCATTTTTAATATTGTATTTAATAGTTAGTTAAATGGATCTATCGCACCCAATAATTATGAGCTCATGATTCACCAAATCTTTTTGGCCCACTCATAGGTGGTTTTAAAGCTATTTCTTAAAACAAGAAAACATCGTACTAGAAATACTAAACGTGATCGTGCTGTTTTAAGCATATGTCACAACATAGCTTCAACCAAAAAAGAAGGAAATCCCTTATTGGTTTGATAAATAGTTACTTCGAAGTCACCACAAGAAACAAAAGATTTATAGAACAGACAATACCCGTTTTTAGTGAAATTTCACTCCCACCATATTAGGGGATGTTTCATTTCGACTAACCTTATAAAATGACTCTTAATTTTAAAAAGCATACTTCATAATGGTCTCTTTTCATTAAATTACAAAGACTTCCAACCGCATACAGTTTTCTGAAAATCAGGTGTTTTCACCTGTTTTTAAACGGCTTTATTTTTGTAATTTTTCTAGCACTAACTAACATACAAAACCAAACAATTATGAAAAGTTTTATTGCTGCTTGCGTATTTATAGTATCCTCTTACGCTTTATTTACATGGGGCCAGAACGGGCATCGTATTGTTGCTCAAATTTGCTACAATAACCTTGACAATAATGCTAAAGAGAAAGTCAATGAGATCCTTGGAAATGAGCATTTAGCTCAAATTGCTACTTGGCCAGATTTTATACGATCAGAAAAAAATTGGGACTTTACAAAGCCCTGGCATTTTATCACTATCGACCCAGATAAAAATGTTCAACAAGTGATTGATGAAGCAGCGAAAGATCCTGGTGTTAATAATGTTTATGAAGCTATAGAACTAATGACGTCTATTTTAAAAGATGATCAAGATGCTATCAAACTTCTACAGGATTCCGTTAATGTTCATAAAGCAAAGCTTTTAAATAACTCTATAAAAGCAACTGCATTAGCATTTTTAGTTCACTTTATTGGTGATGTTCATCAACCAATGCATGTTGGAAAGAATAATGATTTTGGAGGGAATAAGATTAGCGTACTATTCTTCTCAGAAAAAACAAACCTCCATACAGTATGGGATACGGGTATTATAGAAAAAGAAGGGCTAAGTTTTACTGACTTTTCAGGATTCATTGAGATGCATACGGCTCCAAATAAAAAGAAATGGGAAAAAGCTAAAATGATTGATTGGGTAAAAGAATCGGTGGAGTATCGAGAAAAAATTTACAATACATTATATGACAATACCGACCGTTCAACTGGATTACCAGATATGTCTTATAACTATCAACACGATTTTCTTGAAGTAGTTGAAAATAGATTAGGAGCCGCTGGATATAGGGCAGCTAAAATTTTGAACACTCTATTTTAAAAATGGTAAATAAATATTTATCCCTGTTTTTGGGGAATAAAATCTACCTGTTTTAAGGGATTGATTTTATTCCTTTTTAAGGGTACATTTAGTGTTCTTTAATCTTTAAATTACTGTTTTATGTTAAAAGACATTTCAAAATTAGGTTCCGTTTTAAGTAAAACTGAACAAAAAAATATTGTTGGAGGTAAACAAGCTACACATTGTTATGTGGTGATACAATATGATGATGGATATACCTATAGCGCTGGTCAAGGGACTGATGTTGAAGGATGTAGATCCTTAGTAGGCAACACCTATGATGGTGGAAGTGATGGCAACTACACAGTACAGTATTGTTTTTGCACTAGCGTACCACAATAAAACAGTAGTTCTATAAATAGAAAATTACATAGTTTATCGGGCTATTTCCTCTTATTAAAAGAAGAAATCATACACCCTAAATAAATTAAAATCAGGTATTTATACCTAAAAAAAAGAGGTTTTTTATTTTTAGTATTGATACACGCTATTTAGTGAGAAACATGCTAAAAAATTGAACTGTCAATTTTGATTATTAATTAAACAAAATCAATTATGTCCATACTACAAGTGGATGCCGCTCAGGCTAATAAAATATTTCCTGCCAGGTTGCCAGAACCAGGTGAAATTCAAATTCTCATGTTGTTTAAAACCCCCGTTGATTATGAACGTTTGTTGAATGAAGAGTTTGATGAAATTTTAGGTGATGGTAAAAACGACAGATCAACTGTTCGAAAAATTATAGAAAATTTAATTCAGGAGAAAGTATTGGTTTCTTTTGAAATGAATGGACAAGCATCCTCTAAATCTAATTATATCAGAGCCGATTACTCTAGTAAATTATCCTCATTAGGCCGCTTAATGCAAAGTGTATCCGGAGATTTAATTGCTATGGGAGATTGGGCAGAAGAAGAAGTTCAAATTGATGGACAAACACCTTCTACATGTTTGACTTCCATACGAGATCAATTGTTGAGGTTACAAAATGAACTTCGTGGTGGGAAAGATAATTTTGTAGAACAACAACTTAATCGTGTTCAAAAATCTGGAAAAGCAAAACGTCAACTACACTTGGGAAGTGGAATGTCTTGCCCAGAAGATTGGGTCAATGTAGATATGATTGCTGGAGATATGAGATTGAATCTTTCTTGGAATCTTCCATTTGAAGACAACAGCATGGTACTTGTATACGCAGCTCATACATTCGAACATTTGAGTTATAATACTTCCGTAAGAAGATTGATAAGAGAAATTCATAGGGTTTTAGCTCCTGGCGGAGTTGTTCGCATAGCCGTACCAGATATGGAAGCATACACCAGAGCATATATCGAAAATAATACAGCTTTTTTTGAAGCTTATGAAAGAGCTAGACCTGAGTTTGGTAGTATGGCTGGATATAAAACTCCAATGTCAAAAGTTATGATGATGGCTGGCTCAGCAATAAAACCATCTGGATGGTTTGAACATAAAATGGGTTATGATTTTGAAACATTATCGCAGTTATTTATTGACGCAGGATATTCAACATGCCAGCGATCAAAATTTGAAGCAAGTACTCATAAAGAACTCGTAAAAATAGATGCTTACAGTAAAGTGACTGGCTTTGAATTTGCCAATGTCGAAAACTCTCTTTTCATTGAAGCAACAAAATAATGTGTATAATTCTAAAATAATATAGCAATGATTGATGCAAACACCAACCTGTCTGAGTATAAAATAATTGGAGTTCATCCTATGACAGGAAATTTAGGCGCTGAGGTTTCTAATGTAGATTTAGATCAATTGGATGATAAAACTTTTGCTGAAATAAAAAAAGCCTTTTTGGAATATCAGGTGATTGTTTTTAGAGATCAAAATGTTAAATACAAAAGCCATATTGATTTTGGAAAACGTTTTGGTGATTTATATATCCATCCTTACATTTCTCCTATTGAAGAATATCCAGAACTGATTCGCCTGCTTAAAAAGCCAACTGACAAAGTAAATAACGGCGGGACCTGGCATTTTGATTTAACTTTTGTTGATGAGCCGCCAATGTGTTCTATCTTAAGATTGATTGATGTTCCTAAAACAGGAGGAGATACTATGTTTTGCAATATGTATTCAGCTTACGATGCATTATCAGATTCTATGAAAATTTATTTAGAAGGTTTACAAGGAGTACATACATCAGCACAATTATTTGGCCCTACAGGTTATTATACCATAAATAAAAAGGCAACTTCAATGGCACAAATTCCAGATGTTGGAAGTTTTGTTGCACTTCACCCTCTGGTAAGAACACATCCCGAAACAGGTAGGAAATGCTTATTTGTAAACCCTGGATATATTGAAAGGATTTATAATATCCCAAATAGAGAGAGTGATCATATTTTGAATTTTCTTAACCTACACTGTGCTCAAGCAGAGTTTTCAACTCGAGTAAAATGGGAAAAAGACACAATTACCATGTGGGACAATCGCTGTGCTATGCACCATGCTATTAATGACTATCAAGGTCAACGCCGTGAAGGTGTTAGAGTTACTGTTTCTGGCGGCCAACCAGTCTAAACAACAACATCAAAAAAAATGAAGAGAACACAGGAATGAGTTCTACAAAAGAACTCATAAAAGAATTATATATGTCTATTAGAATTAACACAAAAAAGCAGCTATTATGTTAGAATATGAACGTCAACTTCGCGAAAAACTGACTAACGTATTGCCATCTAAAAAACCCATTCCTCCCGGGGGAAAAGAGCCAACTAAAGGTCTTGGAGTAGCTCGTAGAGCATTTATAGATGGTTATCAGAATGCACTAAAAGCTAAAAAAGAAGATATTCCTTCATTATTTGAAGGCGCCAGTCCTAATGCGGTTGGGTTTATGTTTGAAGGTGCAGGGATGGCATATACTATGCTCGATGAGATGAACAATTCCGAAGAAAAGTATTTGCCGATACTATTTTCAGGAAGACCAGAGTCAGAATTAAAACTTTGTGCCATCGGAGTTGGATGGGCTAGTGCAAGGCTTTCTAAACCTGCAAAATGGAAGCCTGAAGGCATCTCTGACCAATGGATTCCTTCCATAATAAATGGCTATGGTTTTCATGTAGGCTTTTTTAATCAGGAAGGTTATAATAGTACTCCTTTTTTTGAAGTGGAAGAAGAACAACGAGAAAATTTTGATATTGGCTTGGGTCGTGCATTATGGTTTACTCATGAAGGAGAGGTTGAACCTATAGCCAAAGTAATTCTTTCATTAGAGCCTTCAAGGCAAGATTATATATGGACAGGTATTGGTATTGCTTGTGTTTTTAATAGTGACGATGAAAAAAAGTCTATATTAAAGAAACTTTCATCTCCCAACGAGTCTTATTTGATTAGGGGATTTGAAAAGGCGGCAAATTTAAAACAAGAATTGCATACAGCTTTTTAACGATTTTGTGTATTAGTCTCATATCAATAAGATTCTTAAGAATACATATCATAAAAATAACAAAAGTCACCTTCTAAGGTGACTTTTGCATGGAACATAATTTATAATGTTCTAGAATTTTCATTCCTCTTTTATGCCATATCTTTTACTTCAGCATTCAAGTAAGGTTTGTCATATTCTTGAGGATCTCTCATAGAAGACAATAATTTAAACTGTCCCTGAAGCTTTTCTATGGATTGATCTGACACTTCCCATAAATCGTTAATAGCAAGAGATCGAACTAATTCGGCAGCATCATGAATTTCTTCGCTCCATTTTGTGGTTCCTAAATCTTCGGTTTCTTTAACTACTTCATCTCTAGTTTTAGCACAGAATTTAACAAGTTGGTTCCATTTTTCATCAACTTTAGGCTCACCAACATCCCAATTTTTTGCCTTGCGATACGCTTTAAAGTATTCATCAACGAAGGGTAAAAAAGCTTCTTTAGGTCTCATGTCATTAAAGAAATAACGTTTTTGTTGCTTGAGCCAATCCGTACGTTCTTCACCAGATTTCCGGGTGTCGCTTGTAAGTACATAGGCGAAGATTGCAATAAAATCCTTGTATTGTTCATTAATCAGGTCAACGACTCTGTCTATTCCTTCAACAGCATATTCGCCTTTCAATCGATACTTAAATGTATTATTAGGAAACGCATAATAAAAGACCAAGTCTTTCATTGATTTACAGTCTTCAGGTTTTAAATCAATCCCTATTAATCGTGCAACATCATCCGTATAGAACCCATAGTAAACAGAGTGATCTGATTTAGATGGTGGTGTTACACCATAATAATGATCGTTATATTTTGCGATTCGATCTTCTAAATTGTGATGTATTTCTTTATGAAAAGATGGCTGAGTTACTAATTTGTGGACGAATAGGCATTGCATTTCAGTAATATTTGCCACTCCACCAGTCATAGGTCGAGTAAATCCAATTGTATAAATGTTGTTTAATTTTTTAGGAATCACACCCATATAATTTTCTCTAAAGTTGTACTCATAGAGATCGTCAGAGCCATGCATCTTGACTGGAGGCAACCCTGGCTTTTCGCCATCACCTTGAATGTGTTCATCAAAAGGCATTTCTACACCTCCATATGTTATGGTTTTATTCTCAAAATCAATTGGTGTTTCTTTTGGTACAACTACCACACGACCTGTAGATACCCACATTGCAAGGTCATTCAAAAGATATCCTTTCGAAATATTTTCTTCTAAGTTATCTCCAAACTCCTTCGCATACATATCTATTGGCCAATACTTAATTACAATGTTTCCACTAGATGGTGTCGATTTGCTCGTACAATGACTGTAGTCTCTTACAGTATGTGGAAACTGAGTCCCTAAAATGAATGGGTTCGCTTCTGTTTTTCCAGTAATTATTGACGTATAATGTTCTTGAGATACGTATCTGAAATTATGAAACTCTAGCTGATCCAAGGTAAATGTCATTCCTGCTATTGGAATTACTTTATCAAGTGCATCAAACCCACTAGTTCTGATGATAATTTTATTATTTCCAGGCAACAACTTTGAGATAATAAGGTTCGCAGAATCTCCAATGGTATCCAACACAAATGTTTTCTCAGTTACCTTATAATCGATATTGGTTAAACTTGAATGTATCGATCGTCTAAAACCAGTTGAGAACACAACATGACGTGCTTTAATAATTTCACCAGACTTGGTGATTATTTCACTGTGATCTTCGTAATTATTTACTTTGGTTACAATGTCTTTTGTGATTTTGTGGTCATATACTTTACGCCATCGCTGGTGCATTGCAAAAAACTCTTTTGATGTTGGGTAGTAATCTTTTTCAAAATCCTTTGCTAAGTCAAAAGAATAAAAACTCGACAAGTAGTTAGATACTAAGTCGAAGTCTAAACGTCCTTTTGCGTTCAACCCCACCCAGGCATTATCACCATCAGATATAATTTGATAATCTGTGTTTGTATTATCCATTTCACGAATCAATGGTATAGCACTAAACCCAAATCCTATTATACATACTTCCTTCATGTTATATATTTTTAATTAATTCTATTTAATTTCTTCTTGATTATAGCTACTATAAGGCGCAATAATCCTTTTCATAATGTTTTTTTAATTCCAAAATCGGATCGCTATCCAATTCACATCTTTCTGGGAATGCAATGGCACAAATGGAATTATCAAGTTGGAAAGCAACAACTTCAAATAGAGAGAAGTGCTTAAATTTCATCTGATACAATTCATTCTTCTTTTCAATTGAAGCAACTGCGAGTAATTCTAACGGAATTAAAAACCCTGTCTGTAATGCTTTACTCAATGCTTCTCTAGCTGCCCAAATTAAATGAAGATATTTTGATCTTTCCAAAGAATAGCTAGTTGCTAATGCAATCTCATCTGTTGTTAATGACGTTTCAATAACTGCACTTTTCACTTCTTCTATTGTCTCAATGTCTACTCCAATCTTATCTCTCTGATCAAAACAGACAGCCATCCCCGAATTTTCTGTATGAGCCAATGTAATTTCTAATCCATTAGGGTTAGGTTCTAGAATTGGGAACCCAAAAACACCATGGTCAATCCATAAATTATGGTTTGCTTGACTAGGGAGTTTTTCCAATGCCATTTTTGCTGCAACCCGCGCAAAGTAAAAACTGTTCTTTGCATCATTCGTTAATTTTCTCTCAAGCTGAGACTTCTCTTCTGGATGTAATTCATCAGCATAAGTAGTCCAAGAATGTGGATTGTGATCAATCATAATTGCCATTCCAATAGCTCTTCGAACAGATTTATCTTTCAAAGAACAAACGCAATTATATTTAAACACTTCTGACATCGTAGCTAATAAATTATTCGGCTAAAGCAAATGAAAGAACGTGACGACCAGCAGAAGTCTCAACAACTTCATCTAATTTGAGCCCCGCTTTTCTACCTATTTCTCTGTACTCTTCCAAGGTGTGTTCCGCTCCACCAATAAGCACCATGAAATTTAAATCCATCCACGTAGCCAGTTTAGGTGTGTCGTCTTCTACCAGTAGATTCTCCAGAATTAGCAATCTTTTTTTCGATGGATCGGTACTAATTCCATTAGTAGAAATCATTGCTTGACGTACAGATTGAAGAATTTTAATTACTTTCTCTTCTGGCCAATTATGAATCACCATCTTCATTGTATATACATCTGCTACTGCAGGAACTGATTCGAAAAAATCACCTGGCGCTTTATGCATGCGATTGTTGAATCTTTCAGGAATATCAAAATCTAATGTGGGCTCTAGGTCAAACAGAAACCCTTCCATTTCTTTATTATGATCTAAGATGCTCATCAAAAAAGATCCTCTTCCACAGCCAATGTCCATGACTTTAGAGAACTGAGAGAAATCATAATCTTGAACAATTTTCTTATTTTCAACTTTAGATTTTTCATGTAAGGTCGCATGGAATGTATTCAATAATTCAGGCTTGTCTTTTAAGTAATCTAGACTCCCATTCTTCATTGTTGGAGAATATTCATCTTTCAATCCATTTCGAAGAATATGGATTAAATTACCCCAAGGTTGATATCTGTAATCCGCTCCATTTAATCTTGCTTCTTCTCGCATACTATAAGGATGGTCTGTTCCTAACATTGAACCCAATTCGGTCAAATGATATAGCTGTGTCTCTACATCAAAAGTTAATATTGTTAATTCAAAGGTTGCTCGTAGCACACGCTTTAGAAAAGGGGCTTTTACATTCGCAAACGTAGCTAATTGCTCTAAGGTTTGAGGACCCTTAGCAAAGGCATCTGCCAACGCCAACTCTGCAAATACATACGTTACTTGATTTAACCAATTTCCATATATGAAATGAGCAATCTGTAGACGGTTTTCTTTCATTTCTTTTGTCATACTCGGTTTTGATACTTCCATCTTTATTTTTTTAATTCTTAGTTCGTTTTGTTTATGACTCTAATGTAACTGACGATTCTTTTTTAATTGAATCACTATTCAAGGCTTTTTTAAGATATGCATGAATCGTAGCAGACACTTCTTTGGTATAAGGTTGTTTCATAATTGTAATGTGGTTCCCTGGCACATTTTTAATTTCCAACCCGTTTTCAGCATAATTACTCCAACCATAACAGTCATTATTTTCTACCTTATCCATTACAAAAGTTGAATCTTCAGCTTTTACCAATAAAACTGGTCCTTTGTAAGCTTCCGTTCTGTAATCCAAGGTCATATCGTTATCTACAATCATTCGATCTAGGAATAATTGAAATTCTTTTGCAAGAACACCTTCAGCAGTAAGGTTGTATTTCTTAAACTCTTGAAGAAATAAATTGGTTCTTTCAGCTTCTGTTAAGGGTTCTAAGTTTTCTAAAGTCAATAAGGTTTTAGCACCCACAGCATGATTTACTTTCCCGCCAAACACGGCAAGTCGTTCTAACTTGCTAATAGACTCTGAGGCTTCTAAGTCAGGCTTTAATGGTGCTATTTGATCGAGTAATACTACTGGGATGAGCGTTTTGTTTTGGACGCTTTTTTGTTTCGCCATTTCAAAAGCAATAATTGCACCCATAGACCAACCTCCAAAAACCAAATCTCCTTCTGGAATAGATTCTTCAATTTCTATCAGGAAACTTTTTGCAGCTTCTTCTATGGTTGTTACATCTTTATGGGTGATAATGGTTTGCAATCCATACACATTATACTCCTCAGGCAATTCCTGCGCAAGCACATAGTAAGATAGAATATCTCCACCTGCTGGGTGGACAAAAAAGATATTTGTTGAGCCTGTTCCTTTTCGAATCAGAACAATCGAAGATTTTTCCTTTTGAGCACCAGCTCCAATAACTTCATTGGCTAATTCAGCGACCGTTTTACTTTTAAATAAAACAGCAATTCCCAGATTGGTTGAGAATCGTCTGTTAATTACCTCAAATATTTCAATAGCACTGAGTGAATTCCCTCCTAAATCGAAGAAATCGTCATATACTGAAAGGACTTTTAATTTTAAAGTTTCTTTCCATACCTGAGCAATAAATAATTCTATTTCGTCACGTGGATTGATTATTTCTTTTGAAACTTCCTCTTTCTTTTCATTGAACAAAAGAAGTTTTTTCCCATCTACTTTCCCATTTCCTAATCTTGGAATCTCATCCACCATGATTACCTGTTCTGGAACCATGTATGATGGTAATTGATTTTTCAAAAATCGTCGAATCCAAACAGAATTTACAATGGCGTCAGGTATTTTTTCAACATAAACAAGAATAGAATTCGCATTGACTAATACATGATTTGCAGCGACTCCTTCGTATTTAGAAATCAGAGATTCAATAGCATCAACTTCTATTCTATAACCTCTCACTTTTAACTGACGATCTATTCTTCCTAAAAACTCGATGTTTCCTCCAACTTCTTTTCTTCCTAAATCTCCAGTCCTATAGTATCGTCCAGTTGTTTCTCCAAAGTTTAATCCAAATTGCTTCTCACTTAACCCTTCATTATTATGATAGCCTAAAGCAACATTTTCTCCACAAATCAAGATTTCTCCTTTTAACCCATCAGGAACAATATCTCCTTTTTTATCAATGATAAATACATCATTATTATCAAGAGGTTGCCCTATTGGGATGATGGAATTCTCTTCCACATCTAAAATTTCATGTGTTAATATTCCTATCGTAGTTTCGGTAGGTCCATAATGATTAATGATTCTTAAATCTGACCTAGTACTTCTAACTTTAATGATAAGTTCTGAAGTTACTTTTTCACCTCCTAAAACTAATAAGATATTTGGCAGGATGCTAAATGCATTTTGTGTTTTTAGCATACTTGCTAGGTGGGAAGGAACAATTTTTAAACAATCTACTTTATGCGATTCTAAATAGCTAGATAATTCTAAAGGGTTTGTTATTAATTCTTTTGCAATAAAATTCAACGAAGCTCCATGCATTAAAACAGGGAAAATTTGGGTATTCCCTAAGTCTGTTGTGATTTCTGAAACTGATCCGAAAGTAGCATTCTCAGTTAATGAAAAACGCTTCCAAATGGCAGCAGAATAATTAACCAATTGTTCATGCCCTATTTTTACTCCTTTTGGTTTACCGGTAGTTCCCGAAGTATATAGTAGATATGCTAAGTCTTCATTCTTAATGGTTAGATTAGGATTCTCTAATGAATAGGTTCCTAATTCTTTCTGGACATCTTCCAATACAACCACTTCCTGTAGAAACTTGTCTTCGTATTCCGACGAAGTAATAATTAAGTTAACATTGGTGTCTTCAATAATAAAATCTAAATACGTTTTAGGCTGATTCAAATCCATTGGCACATACGCAAGTCCTGCTTTATGTATGGCAAGTATTGAAATGATTTGATTTTCTGATCGATCTAAAGCAATCCCAATAAATTGATAGTCATCTGATGCAAGATGAATTAAATGATGCGCTAATTGATTGGCTTTCTCATTCAGTAGCTTATAGCTTAAATTTAAATCCCCGTAAACCAATGCTGTTGCATCTGGAGTTGCTTTCACTTTTTCTTCAAAAGCCTGTAAATAGTTCTTGTAATCTACTTCTTTTTCTGTGTAAGCTATTAAATTGATGGGTTCTTCAATCTTTAAATCAGAAATTTGATTTTCTGGATTATTCAATACTTCATTTAGTAAGAATGTATATCTATTTAAAAATTGCTGACTCGTCTCTTTTTTGAATAGTTTGGTTTTATACGTTAGCGATAAAAATATTTCTTCCCCAACTTCTTCTATCCACAAATCAAGGTCATATTTTGAAACATTATAATCTGATTTTACCGGAGAGATTTTCAAGCCTTCCATTTCATACATCTGAGGTATGTTCTGAAATACAAATAACACCTGAAATAAAGGTGAGTAGGCTAACGACCTTTCTGGATTTAATTCATCAATCAATTTATCGAAAGGTAAATCTTGATGTGTTACTAATTTTTCACCTGCAGATTTTACCTGAAGTAAATATTCTTCAAAGGATTGTTCTGAGGAAACTTCTGTAACCAAAGGGAGTGTATTTAAGAACATTCCTACTGTCTCCTGAAATTCTTTCAACTTCCGATTCGCCAGTGGTATTCCAACAGAAATCTCATTACTATGCGAATATTTATGCAAAAGAATATTAAAGGTGGCTAGGAAGTAATGAAATAAGTTTAAGTTTTTGCTTTTACAATATTCATTGGCCTTGGCAACTAATTCTGAATTTAAAACAGTTTTTTCTAATGCTCCTTCATAGCTAATAACATTAGGGCGTTTATAATCTAGTGGTAAATTACTTGGTTCTGGCGCATTGGGAATCATTTCTTTTATCCCATTCAATGCTTTCTGAAATCCATTTCCTTTTAACCATGTATTTTCCCATAAGACATAATCTACAAATTGATACTTCAATTCAGGAAGTCTTTCAGGGGCTTTTTCTAGTTGACTAAGTCCGTGTAATGTTCGAAAAATCTGTGTACTAGACCAAGCATCAGAAATAATGTGATGTGATGTATAAATTATTGCCGTTTCATTATCGGAAATAGTAATTTGAGTAAATCGGAATAATGGAAAATCTTCAACCTCAATAACATTTTGTCCATCGTCTTTAAGAATTTCTAAGACCTTCGCATCTTTTTCAGCAGGATCAAGATCTCTTATGTCGATTTTATTTATCTGAACAGGAACTTTAGGGTGAACTTTTTGAAACACTTTACCGTCTTTACTAAAGAAAGAAGTTCTCAATATTTCATGTTGTTGGGCAATTAAATGAATTCCACTAAGGTATCTATCAAAATCCAACGCTACTGCTGAATATATTTGAATCCCTATTGGATTGGTATATAGAAATGAATCTGGGTTTAATTTTGACATAAACCACATACGGCGTTGAGCGCTACTTGTCGGGTATTCTTCCGCATCATTTCGTAACATCAACGGCATCTCCTTTTTAGATTTACCTAATTTTTTCATCAACGCTTTTAATTGCGCTGGTGACATTTTATTGATCTTATTTTTTAAATTTTCATCCATTCAGTTTCGTTCACTAAAAACGTTTAAATTATTTATCAATACGTAAGTACTACTTTTCCAATATGTTCTGATTTAGATAAAAAAGCTAAAGCTCTTCCCAGTTCAGCAATTTTAAAATTATTACAGACCATAGGTTTAAAAATCCCTTGGGCATGTAGATCTGCTACCTCATTCATGTATTCGGTAGATTTCTCTGGATGCCACCCCATATTCAAGGCTGTAAATGACAAGTTTCTTGTAAAAGCTCCAAGGGGTATTGACGCATTTTTAGCGATATCTTTTAAATCTATTTGCAAGAAATGTCCATATTGACGAAGGAGTTGAAGTCCCTTTTCAGTGGCTTCCCCTGCAATCGTATTAAGCACTACATCTATTCCTTCTCCATTGGTTCGCTCCATAATTTCATCTGCAAAATCTAAACTTCTAGAATCCATAGGAGCATCAAAACCAATTGATTTTAAATAGTCTCTTTTCTTTTCTGTTCCTGCAGTTACAAAGATCTCAGCACCTAACCATTTCGCTGTTTCTATGGCCGAAAGCCCAACAGATCCAGTAGCTGTATGAATTAACACTCTTTTCCCTGGGCTTACTTTGGCTACATACTTCAATGAATAGTAACTAGTCATGTATGCCGTTGGTATAGCGGCAGCTTCCTCCCAGCTTATATTTTTAGGTTTTTTAATAACATTGTAGAGCTCTGCATTTTGGTAAGCTTTAAAATTCTCTGTAGAGAAGAATAATACTTCATCTCCACTCTTAAAATTTTTAATGTTTGCACCAACTTCTGTCACAATTCCTGAATAGTCTGTCCCCATTGTAGTTGTAACTCCTGGTGGATCATAATACATATCCAACCCTATAAGGATGTCTCTAAAATTTAGACTAGCTGCTTTTACCTTAATCTGAATTTGGTCTTCTTTTGGAGGAACCATTTCAATTGGCTTGAGAACGATGCTATTAAAATTCCCTGGTTTTTCTACATGACAATAATAGTTTTCTCCCTCTTTAGGAACATAAACAGTTTTCTCTTTCTTAACTTCAACATTCGCCTCAGATTTTCCAGATTCTGGCTTTAGTCGTTTTAACAACGCCGCTCTTTTTTCTGGGCTGAGATTTGCAATTAACTTTGATACGTCCTTCATTTACAAATTATTAATTATCGTTTATCATTATTGATTTGTTATTCATCTTCTTCCATTGCTAAGATTAATGCTTCTAAGTCATCAACATCTCCTAAGTCCATAATTGAACCTACAATGACTTCGGAAAGACCAGCTATAGTAGGGCTATCGTAGAACTCCTGAGCTGTTAACTCTACCTCAAGAATGTCTGAAATATTGGCGATTGCCTGAATGGCTAACAATGAGTTTCCTCCAAGCTCAGCGAAATTATCTTTACGTCCAATCTTATCTATTCCTAGTATATCTTGCCAGATTCCAGCCATCGTTTTCTCTATTTCAGATTGTGGCTCTTCATAAGGAGTACTTAAAGAAGGACGTGAGTAATATGATTTCGATGAACTTTCAATTCCTTTTCTTTCTTCTATTTTCTTTAATGTTGGTTGATTAAATACCAGTTTATCATTAAAGTCGAATGGATACACGATTACTTGTGAAGGGAATTCTCCATTCAGTAATTGATGAATTACTCGTTCTCCTTCATCCTTGAAAATAAAATCATTTCTCTCTTTTACTTTTAGAGCCATATCTTCCATTCTCTTTTTATGATCATTTTTAGGAGTATCGAGATCATTTACTTGTTTTAATGTGTAGCTCTTAATCTCAATCAATTTTTTCCCTTCTTCATCTACAAGCGTTACATCAAAAGATAGCGCATCTGTTTCTTCTTCTGTGGCATCGGAAGTAACGTACGCATACGTACATGGTGATAATTTTGAATATGGTTTTACGCTCGAGTAACTAAATGGAAGGTGTGTTGACTTACTTGTATAACGAATAGCAAACGAAGTCGCTTTATCCATAACCGCTGGGTGGAAATCAAAATTCTCTGTATCTGAAGCAAATTCAGGGCGCAGTGTTAATTTTGCCAACCACTCATTTTCACCAACATAAATTTTATTATCAATATCCCAACGATCTCCTAAATCGATTAACGGCATATTCTGTTTATTAAGGATTAATCGAGGGCGTTTTGTTTCATCTATTTCTCCACTCAACCTTTCAATTGTTCCTGCTAAATCAAAGTTCTCAACTTCAGATTCCGCCAATACCATCTCGCCCATAAAATGCTTGTGCCAAATATTATTGTCTGCATCTTTGTCTAGACCTTGGGTATTAAAACTAAATTTATATCCGCCATCTTTCTTCACTGCAACCAAACGAACTTTCTTCTCTCGTGCATTTTCAAACATCATTGGAGAAAGGAAGTATAGATTCTTTAATTCTACATTTTTCCCAGGGAAAACGAGCTTTCCAAATTGATGAGCAAGTTCTACAAAAGTGGTTCCTACTACGGTAGGAATATTCACAATAAAATGACTGTTAATAATCCAATCTTGCTTTGGTTGAAAAGCAACGTCATAGGTTACTGTTCCATCTTCGTCACTTACAAATGTTAGAAGGTCTTTTGAATTTCTTAGAACAGTATCAGCCGTGTAATCTGGTTTGATATCTAGACTATTCTCCATGGCTTTTTTCTCTTTGTCCCATCTCACTGCCATTCCAGTATCTTCCCAACCTGGCCAGTTAATTGCCATAGAAACATCATTCTTCAATCCTTTTCTATACGCAGCAAAGGCATCTAAAAATGCATTTGCAGAAGTATATTCTAATCGAGTCGCATCTCCTTCTATAGAAGTTACAGAAGAGTATAAGATGAAAAAGTCTAAATCATGTGATTCGAAAATACTATCTAATATTAATAATCCGCGCATTTTAGAACTGAAAACCGATTCTACTATTTCCTCTGTTTTCAATGCGATAATTCCACCTCCAGCAACACCTGCTGAATGTACCAAACCATTAATAGTTCCTGCTTCTTTTTCTACTTCAGCTACCAAGTTTTTCATTCCTTCAAAATCAGCAACATCAACCTGTCTTTCTATCACTGTAGATCCTAAATCTTCAAGCATTCTGATGGCTTCAATTTTCTCTTTCACAAAGCTAAAACCTTGATTTTCTTCTAAGAATTGATCCCATTCAGATCTCGGCGGCATTGATGAATGATAGGTCATTACGAAAGTGGCATTCACTTCCTGAGCAATAGCTTTTGCAGTAACAACTCCTATTCCACCTAAACCTCCGGTGATTAAATAAACGCCATTATCTTTATATCTCGGGGTGTCTTGAGGTATCTGAGGCAATCGCTCATAACTCTCTACCCAACGATGTTGATTTCTAAAAGCCACCAAGGTATCAAAAGATGTATTTGTAGTTTCCTTAATGATATTACTTGCTAAACCTATGGTTCCTTTGTCGTTCTTTTGAATATCAACATCAATAAACCTTGATCTTGAATATGGGAACTCTTGAATTAACACTCTCGATGGTCCAATTCCTAATGATTTTTCAGGAGCATACACCTCTTCACCAATCACATCAAAAGCACCGTTAGCAACAAAACTAAATTGAATTTCTTTGAGTTTGTTTTTATTAATTAATGCTTGATAAAGGTAGAGTGGACTATAGAACGCAGTCGTTTCTGCTGTTTTTAATTCGGTAAATGAAAGTTTCTCATGAACATCATGGGTATAGTTTGGTAAATGCACAATGTTATTCAATTCAAAATCACCTTGAAATATCTCATTCATTAAGTTGCCATAATGTTCCTTATTGCCAAGGTCTATCGTAAATTTATTATCAGAATCTTTTCTATATTCTTCTCCTGAATGCACCTCAAAAACATATTGTCCTTTTTCTAAAAGAATATTTTTCAAGGCATTTCCTAATCCATTTTCATCTTGAAAGATTAACCAGTTTTGTGGCTCTTCTAGAGATTCTGCTAAGTATTTATTACTCGGTGTTCGCTTCCAAACAGGAATGTTATACCATTCGTTTCCTTCCTTAAATCTTTTGAAGTTTTCAGGTCCGTCTTGCGAGAAGTTTTTGCTGAAGTCAATACAATACGATTGTCTTTGATAAGGATAGCAAGGCAACGAAATACGGTTCCTTGTTTGATCTTTATAAAAAGAATCCCAATCTATAGTTCCACCAACCATCCAAAGACTACCTATTGCATTTGCAAAGTATTCATTGTCATCGAACGTTTCATTTTCCGATCTCATGGTTCTAACAGCTGCATGAACAGCATCATTATCTAAGTGTCTTTTTACAGCAGACTCAAGCGATTGACCTGGTCCAAATTCTATAAAAACTGAAGGGTTCATATCTAGGCAGGTCATTACTGCATCACTAAATCTAACAGATTTACGAACGTGCATTACCCAGTATTGAGGGTCTACTGCCTCCTCAGCTGTCATAATATCTCCAGTAACCGTTGATATAATTGGAATCTTCGGTGCTGATAATTTTATGTTATCAAATATTTTAGCAAACTCATCTAAACAAGGATCCATCATCGCTGAATGGAATGCATGAGAAGTAGACAGTCGTTTTGAGAAAAAGCCTCCGTCTTTAAGTTTCTTTTCTAATTCTTCGATTTTTTCATCAGGGCCAGCAACAACGGTTAACCCTGGGTTATTAATTGCGGCAACCTCTACTCCATCAAATAAGAATGGAAGAATCTTGTCTTCATTTTGCAATACTGCTAACATCGACCCACCTGGTAAATCTTGAACCAGTTGACCTCTTTTTGTCACTGCCCTTAATGCATCATCCAAATTCATAATTCCAGAAATACAAGCGGCTACATATTCTCCAACACTGTGACCGATCATGGCTTCTGGTTTCAATCCTTTAGAAAGTCCTACCTGAGCCATTGCATAACTTATAATGAAAATAGCGGGTTGTGTAATGTAGGTTTGCTCTAAAGCCTTCTTAGCTTTCTCAGCATCTTCTTCATAAAATAATTCGTGTTTGATATCTATGCCAAATTCATTAAGAATTAGTTTGCAACAATAGTCTACTGTTTTTTGAAACAGTTCATTTTCTTGATAAAGATCTAGTCCCATTTTATGGTACTGATTTCCTTGTCCAGGAAACATAAAGATTAATGGTTTATCATCTTCTTCACAATTCCCTTTCTGTAAATTTTCTGCATTTTCTAACTTCGAAATAAGGTCTTCTCGTCCTTTGAACGATAATGTTCCTCTATTGCTAAATGCTCTTCTACCAACTTGATAGGTATAGGCTAAATCTGTATAATCTACTGTTGGGTTTTCCTTTACAAAATCTAAAAGTCCCGTTCTAGTATCTTCTAATGCCTCTGCATTCTTTGCAGAAAGACATAGAGTATTGATCGTTTTCTCATCTTTTTCCTTTACAACCTTTGCATGTTCTTCTAATACTACACAGGCATTTGTTCCTCCTACACCAAAAGAATTCACCAATGCACGTCTTGGTGAATCGCCTTTGTTTTCCCAATCCATCGTTTCAGTATTTACATAAAACGGGGTGTTTGGAAAATCGATTTTAGGATTCGGGAATTTATAATTAAGATGCGCTGGAATCTTCTTTTCATGTAAGGCTAAAACTGCCTTCATCAAACCAGCTACACCTGAAGCTGAATCTAAGTGTCCAATATTCGTTTTCACTGAACCAATAGCACAATATTGCTTATTCTCTGTATAGGAGCTAAATGTCTCCGACAATGAGCTGACCTCAATAGGGTCTCCAACATTGGTTGCTGTTCCGTGTGCTTCTACGTAACCAATTGATTCTGCAGAAATGTTTGCTAATTCTATAGCCTCAGTTGCTGCTTCTACTTGACCTTCAACACTAGGCGCTGTAAATCCTGCTTTATCGCCTCCATCATTATTAATAGCTCCTCCAAGGATTGTTGCATAAATATGATCTCCATCAGCTACAGCATCTTCATATCTTTTCAATAAAACAGTTCCTGCTCCTCTACTAAAAACAGTACCACTTGCATCTTTATCAAACGTTCTACACACTCCATCTATTGATTCAATACCTCCCTCATAATACATGTAACCATCTTTCTCTGGTAAATGAACGGTAGCTCCTCCTGCGATGACCATATCACATTGATAGCTAAGTAGACTATTAATTCCCATCACTACGGCTACCATGGAAGTAGAACAAGCACTTTGAACGGTAAAACTAGGCCCTTTAAGATTCAGTTTATAGGAAACTCTTGTTGCTACATAATCTCTATCGGTAGCTGTAATAATTGAAGTACCGCTAGAGTTTTTTGCGACTTCGCTATTGGTGGTAACGCTATTTAAGTACCAAGCTGTTCCTGTTCCTCCGAAGACACCCACTCTAGAGTCTGTTTTCTCTGGATCGTACCCAGCATCTTCAAATGCATGCCAAGCACATTCTAAGAAAATACGATGTTGAGGGTCCATGATCTCTGCATCTCTAGGTGTAATACCAAAAAATGTTGCATCGAATAAATCTGCACCATCAACAATACCTCTTGCTTTTACATAATTGGGGTCTTGAATTTTTGATTCTGAAATACCAGAGTCTCTTAATTCATCATCTGTAAACGTGGTAATGGAACCTATTCCTTCAACCAAGTTGTCCCAGAATTCTTTAACATTATCTGCTCCTGGCATTCTACATGACATACCAATGATAGCAATTTTGTGTGCGTCTTTGTTTTTAGCTTCGTTTTCCATAATACTGTGTACTAATTAATTCTTATTACATCCGAGCTCTTCGCTGTAAAGCTGCTCGGTTCCTAATGGATTTGGTGTTATTTAATTTATTTTTTGAATTTATTTCTTTCGCCAATGACCGAATGGAAGGGAATTGGAATAAATCGATTACTGAAATATCAATTTTAAAAGCTGCATCTATTAGATGTTTCATTTTCGTTATCAAGAGGGAGGAACCTCCTACATCATAAAATTTATCTTCTACATCAAAAGCATCGTGCTTTAATAGCTTAAACCAGATGTCTCCAATTTTACTTTCGCTAGCATTATTGTATTCTCGTTCGCCAATTGCTCTTTTTTGATTAGCATAAGGCTCTGGTAATAGCTTTTTGTTGAGTTTTCCATTTGAACTAATCGGAATTTCCTCTATCGGAATAAACACAACTGGAATCATATAATCCGGAATGGATTTTTTCAAATACCCTCTAAAATCTGTCTTTACTGATGCATCTTTCGGGATAAAATAACAAACCAATCGGTCATCTCCTTCTTCAATCTTTTTACTTAAAACGATCACCGTTTCAATATTTGGATGCTTATTGATTTCGTTTTCTATTTCGCCTAATTCAATTCTAAATCCGCGAATTTTAACTTGATGGTCAGATCGACCTAAAAACTCAAGTTGACCATTTTGAAGCCACCTTGCCTTGTCTCCAGTTTTGTAATATCTAACTCCTTCTTTATTGAATTTATATTTTTTGTTGGTCTCACTAGGGTTGTTTAAATATTCTCTAGCCAAACCTCTTCCAGAGATTACCAATTCTCCGGGTATACCAACTGACTGAAGTCTTTCTTTTTTATCTAATATGAAAATTTGTGTGTTATCCATTGGTGTTCCAATAGGCACTTTGGTGTAATTTTCGGCAGTGCTACAATCAAACCATGAACCAGCTATAGTTACTTCGGTAGGTCCATAGAAATTAATCAAAGCGACTTCGTTATTAGGAGCAATAATTTCTCGGAATTTTTGAACATGATAATGTTCCAGTGCTTCACCCGTTGAAAAAATAGTCCGTAGACTATCCATCTTTATTTTTCGTTCAACTCCTTCTAGAAATGACAAATAAGAATTAAACATCGAGGGAACAACATGAAGACTTCTAACCTTATGTTTTTCGATCGCATTTAAAATAATTTCAGGGTTTTTCTCTCCGTCAGGAGGAAGCACATACAAACTGCCACCAAAGAACGTCCATCGGTATAGCTCCCATACAGAAACATCGAACGTAAGTGGTGTTTTTTGTATAACAACATCATTTTCTTCAAGAGGAAATTGTTTTTGTATCCACGTTAAACGATGCATCACACTTCCATGTTCTGTCATTACACTTTTTGGATCTCCAGTAGAACCTGATGTGAATACTACATATGCTAATTGTGTTGGTGCTATTGATAAATTTAAGTTTGCTTTTGAAAGATCCTTAAAATATTGATCTTGATCTAAATGGATCAAAGGACAGCTAACCTCAATATTATTTGACAATCCGTCAGAAACTAAAACTGCTTGTACCTTACTGTGCTCAATTAAATAATTGATTCTATCGTTTGTAAAACTCGAATTGATTGGCAAATATGCAGCTCCTGCTTTAAGAACACCGTATATTCCAACAACCATTTCAACCGATCGATCCATGATGATTCCTACGATTCCCTCGTTTTGAATTCCAAGGTTTTTGATGTAATGAGCAACCTGATTAGCACGGTTATTTAATTCTTTATATGTTAATTGAGTGTCATCTGAAAAAACAGCAATCTTATTTGGATGTTCTTCAGCTCTTTTTTCTAAATTTCTATAAATAGGAATCTCTTCTACAGGAGAAGAAGTATCATTCCATTCAGAGATTTTATCTGTTAACACCTTTTCATCTTCCAGCAAGTAATCATCCAAACTCATCAAAGGGTTCTGAATAACCTGATGCAATAAAAAATAAAATTGAGAAGTCATCGCCGTAATCGTTTCATCTGAAAATAACGACGCATTATAATTAAATGTAGTTACTAGTCCCTCTTCTGTTTCTTGTACTTCTACATCCAAATCGAATTTACAACTCGGATTGATCAACTCTTCTGTTTCTATAAAAACACCGTCATTAGTTTCTCTCTTTTCCAATACATTATGATAGGCAAACATCACCTGAAAGATTGGATTATAACTCACACTTCTATCTGGATTCAATTTTTCCACAAGTTTCCCAAAAGGATACACTTGATTATCTACCACTTCTAAAGTGTAGTTTTTAATAGATTCAAGAAAATCTGAAAAGCGATTAAATCTGCTAATTTCACTTCTATACACCGCAGTGTTTGTAAAGAACCCAATAAGAGGTTGAGAATTTACTAATTGCCTGTTTGCAAACGGTACACCTACAGAGATATCATCTTGTTGTGTATACTTATGCAGTAATAATTTAAATACAGATAACATTAAAATAAAAGGAGTGATTTTCTCCTTCTTTGTAAAATCTGTAATGATCTTAAATTCCTTGTTGTTAATTATTAAATCAACATTTGCTCCATCAAATTGTTGAACTTTTGGACGGTTAAAATCAGTTGGTAAATTAAGGAAGAAGTCTCCTCCTTCTAATTTTTTTTGCCAAAACTCTAAATTAGAATCTAACTCTCCAGAGAAGTAGTTTTTTCTAATTTCCTCAACATGATCATGGTATGTAAATCTAAGATCAGGTAGGTTGTTGATCTTATCGTCTTGTGAATTATGTATTGTGTTGTAGTAATGTCTGAAGTCATTGCTAAATATATTCATTGACAAACCATCAAAAATGATATGATGAACGACAATAAATAATTTTACATTTTCTTCACTGTATTTTACGCAATGAAAGTTAATTAATGGTTCGTTGGAAAGGTTAAATTTCTTTTGGTATAATTTTTCCGTCAATTCTTTCTCAAAAGAAATCTGAGAACTTAGCATCTCTTCTGAGAGATCTGAAAACTCAAAACTTAGTTTGGCTTCATCATGAATAACTCTAATTGCACTTCCTGCTTTCACTAAGAAATTAGATCTTAATAGATCATGTCTGTGTACAAGTGCTTCAAGTGTTTTTTTAGTACTTTCTATGTCTAAAGCTCCTTTAAACTTTAAAGAAAAAATTATGTTATACGCCGTTTGTTCTGGTCTGGATTGATCTATAAACCAAAGTCCAGACTGGTTAAATGACATTGGAAGCGTTGATTTCTTAACTTCTGTTCTGGAAGTAGATACTATAGGTGTATTCCCTTTTTTTGCTATGGCAATTTTACAAAGCTGACGAACATTCAGGGATTCCCAGATGTCTTTTATTGAAATCTTAATTTGCAAATTGACATTGACGAGATGGATCATTTTAATCGCTTTGAGCGAATCACCTCCTAAATCAAAAAAGTCGTCTGTAACTCCAAGATCTGAAAATGAAAATACCTCAGTCCATGTTTTCAACATTTCTTGCTCCATTTCAGTTTCTGGACCAACTCTTTCGTACGTTAATTGTGGTCTTTGTGGCAATCCACCTTCCAAAAACAATTCTTTCCGATTAATTTTCCCATTTGCCAACTTAGGCATAGAAGAAAGAAATTGGAAATTTTCTGGAATCATATAAGACGGCAACCATTGCAGTAAATCATTTCTAATGATATCTACAGGAACGCGTTCTCCTTTGGTCACAACAAACGCTGTAATTTGTTTATTCCCTGAAGGTCCTTCAGTTACTTTACACGCTGCTTGTCTAATTCCATTGACATTATTTAAATGACGTTCTATTTCCGACAACTCAATTCGATGTCCTTTAATTTTTATTTGTCTGTCTTTTCTTCCTAAGAATATAAGCTCGTTGTCTTCATTGAATTTTCCAATGTCTCCTGTATTGTAAATAGTATGGTCTTCGAAACCTTCAACATTGTGATCTGTTATAAAACTTTGCTTGCTTAATTCTGGTCTATTGCGATATGCTCTTGCTAACGCTTGACTAGTAATGTATATGAATCCTTCTTCTCCTTGAGGAACATGATTTAATTTTTCGTCTAAGAGAAAAACATGTGCTCCACGAATGGGTTTTCCAAGAAATATTTCTTTCCCTTTTTGAACTTCATAGTAACTAACATTAGCCGTTGACTCTGTGGGACCGTATAAATTCCAAATTGAAATTTCAGGAAAGTGATTAAATGTAATATCTACGAGAGATTTGGATAATGCTTCTCCTGATAAGTATAGGCAAACAGGAGGACTTAGTTTTTCCTTAGGATTTAATTCTATAAAATTCATTATTTCCTCCCAAAGTGTAGGTACACAATAAAGACCATGACCAGGATTTTCTGTATACCATTTCAGTAATTTTTCTGGTTGGCGAATAATGTCTGGATTAAGGATGTGTAGTGTTTTTCCAAGCATCAATGCTGAAAACAGCTGAGTAACACCCGCTGCAAAACTAATAGATGACGTAAGTGGGAGGTCTACAAAAGTTTGACTATGTAAATCTTCTAAGTACCAATTTAAGTACTTCGAAAGGCTTCCATGTTCTACAACAACACCTTTTGGTTTTCCTGTAGATCCTGAAGTATATATGATATATGCTGCATCTTCATCTTTAATTTCAACTAATGGCATTTCTGATGAGAAGTTATCCAGCAAATGAAAACTTGAATCAATTTGAATAACCTTCCCTTGAAAGGCTTCAAAAGTATTCTCTGAAGTATTGGAAATGATCATCGATATAGAAGCATCTTCTACTATTTGATCAATTCTATTTTTTGGGTAATCAGTAGCAATTGGCACATAAGTCCCTCCTGCTTTTAATATTCCAAGAATAACAACAGGCAAACAAAGAGAAGGAGAAAGGTGCACACCAACACAAGTTTCCTTAGACCATTTATTGGACAGTAGCATATTAGCCAGTGCGTTAGAACGGTCCTCTAGTTCTTGGTAAGTCATTTCCTCCAGATTATGCCTAACGGCTCTGGCGGTTGGTGTTAAGATTACACGCTTCGAAATACTACGCTGCACCTGAATAGTGTCAGTTTGTAGCAACGATAGCATAATGTAGATCTTAAGACCTTCGATAATTTGAAGATTGACATCATCTTTCACTTTTCAAAATTCAATTAGGTAAATCTAAAAACGTTATATTTTGGCATAGGAATGCCCCTTTCAGCTTAAGACGAAGATTAAAACCTTCGCTAAACTAAACTTTACTCATAGAAACAACAATCTAGTATTGAGG
Organism: Flavobacteriaceae bacterium; assembly: GCA_049115595.1. Lineage (GTDB taxonomy): Bacteria > Bacteroidota > Bacteroidia > Flavobacteriales > Flavobacteriaceae > Polaribacter. Next base: position 436,344 of record JAGDZS010000001.1, on the reverse strand, counting down.
ACCTATTTTGTAGGTAACTCCATACTAGATAGATAACCTGTATTTCGGTAAATTATAAATAAATTACTTAAGCAGATTATAAAGAATCATATAGAAATTGTAATTACAATTTCCCTACTATGATGCTCTTTCTTTGTAATATATAGACATGATTGTGTTACGAGTCCCTTTACTAGAAAAGTGATTGTTGATTACCTCTTCAAAAGGTGTCCCCATATTTAAAGCACTTGAGATGCTGCTTTTGTATTGGTGGATTTTTGCCAATTGAGAATCTGAAAGATTATATTTAGCTAAAATAGCTCCAAATGTTAAACCTGATGCTACGTGATCAGCAACTTCTCTTGCTATTGGATGATCTGAATGTTTAAGTATGTTTTCTGCTGTTGATGCCATAATACTATTATTTTTTAAAGTTTATAATTAAAGCCTAACTATTTAGGTCTTTTTCTGTTTTGTGTACCTAAACTTATAAAAAAAAATTAATTAAGGAGTTGATTATTATGTAATTAATGTAAAATTAGGTATAAATACCTAGTTATTTTTAGGCAGTTCTACTACAAATTTTGCAGAAAATCACTTTTTATAATATTTTGGTTTAGATTTCTCTATAAAACATGTAATCTTTACAATTATATTATAATCTTTACAATCAATAAATCTATTTTGATTGAATGAAATTTCAAATTTATGTCATCAGCAAGTATACAATTAAACAAAACTTTCGATAAAAATTTGCTTCAAGAAGCATATCGTTCACTTAGTCATATTGAAACAAAACCTGCAAACTATCCTGGTGCTGGAAGTATTTCTTGGAACTCACTTTCTGTGTATGCAGCAGGAGGTTCTTTAGAAAGTTTAGAATCTATATTGCCTTTTATAGCGGAGCTTAACCTTCAATTGAGGCTGGTTCGTTTTTTAGATTTAGGACCTGGAGGTGTCATCAAAGAACATTCAGACACTTTTTTATCTGGACGTGTTGTTCGATTGCATATTCCTGTATTTACAAATCCAAAGGTAGAGTTTAACCTAGCGCACAAACGACAGTATTGGCAAGAAGGTGAATTTTGGTATGGTGATTTCACAATGCCACATTCTGTATATAATAAAGGAGACGCTACTAGAGTACACCTTGTAATTGATGCTGCCGTTGATGAAAATTTATTGAAACTATTTAACCCTGGCACTATCCCTGCAAAATTATATGATAGTCTAAAAACTGAAGAAAAGTTTAATCCTGAAATTTTAGAGCGTTTTAAGTGCGATTTTTGGATGCCAGCTGGATTTACCTTACCTGGATCTGGATATCCGCCTTTGGAATCTGATTTAGTCGCAAATTTAAAATTGATGGATGGTGAGTTTACCATGTTTGTTAATGATGCTCCTATGGTAAAAGCAGTCCCAGTTACTGAAAACAAATTATTAGTACTCGGATTACCTCATGAGATGTTTGCTGATTACAAGTTTGAGAATGATAAGGTGAAGTCATTAACTTTTCATATGGCTGGGAGAAGTATGCATGTAACATTGGTAGAAAGATAAGAATTCTACGCTACTTTGGTTTAATCTATAAGAAACACACAATAAAAGCTTGCCTATTTTAAAAAGATATATTGTGAATATTATTTTTCATTTTTTAAAGTTTCAAGGTAGGGTGTATCAATTAATAGTTGTTTATAAAGTAATGTTAAAGTTTTAACATTACTATAAACTTAGCGACTTCTTTAACATTTTTAATCATAAAAAAATGTTATTTTGCCGTCTTAAAGTATAATTCACCTTTAAATTCAAATACAATGAAAAAATTAATTTTTAGATCACTATTACTTATAGGGTTAATATCCTTAAATAGTTGTGAAGAGAATACAAACCCGCAATTTGACAATGTTAATGGTCAAACTATGGTTCGATTCGTTAGCTCTTCTGCTACCTTACCAGTAGAACCTACGGGAGTAACTTCTCAAGAACTTCAAGTTCATGTAACTACTGTATCTGATACAGATAGAACTGTTACTTTAGAGGTAGATGCTTCATCTACAGCTACAACAAATCAATATACAATGAACGATATTGTTATTCCTGCTGGAGAATATACTGGAGTTGGTAGCATTATCGGTAACTATGCAAACCTTCCTTCTAGTGGATCTGTAGCCTTAGTTGTTAATATGACAGGTATTAGCGGAGGAGATTCTTCTCAAGAGAATGCTACATTTACATTAACTTTAGAACGTTTTTGTCCTTTAGTTATTGCAGATTTCTACGGAACATATAATCAATGGAGATCATTTAATGACTTTGGTAACGAGACCGCTACTGGACCTGCAACTATTTCTGCAGGACCTGTTGCAGGAACAGTAACCATTACAAACTTATACGCTTCTGGAAGAAGTGCGGTAATAGAGTTAGATTTCTCTAATCCTGCAAGCCCTGCTGTAATTTATAGAAGTGAGGAGTTTTCTTCTGTCTTTGCAACATTTGCAAGTACTGGACCATTATATACATATGGTAAAGCTGAAGATGCACCTAATAACAACTTTAATACTTGTACAAAAACCATTAACCTAAATTTCTTTAGAACAAATGGAACCAGCAATTATACTGGTGAGTACGGAATCGTATTAGTGAAGCAATAGATTATCTTTTAGATAAAATAAAAACCACCTCAGATGAGGTGGTTTTTTTATGTCTTTTAGTTAAGTCTACTATGGGCTAGTAAAGATATCTGTTATACTTTCTATATACTGAACGTAAAGCAAATTGTTTATTGTTATTAGCAATATAGACAGCCGTACCATTACTAGAAATGCAAATATCTTGTCATAGGAAAAAGCTGTAAAACCTAATAGTTCGAGTCTAAGTAAGAACAAAAAAATTGATACTTTAGTTTAGTAAAGACAGACTGTTATTTATTTTTTAGTCTGTGTTTGATAATGTCTTTTGTAACATGACGATCTTCTTTCACGAAATGGCTTAACACTGAAACAATATAATTTTTATCTGCATTCTTTGAGATAATTTTATACGCCATATTTTGAATGCTATCTTGAGAATTATTCCCTTTTTTATACTCAATCTCTATAACATCTAAAAAGTTTAATTCGTTATTCGAATTTACATCATCCTTATAGACTTGGTGAATTTTCTCTTCCAACTCTTTTTCATTTTCAAACTGAACAAAATAATTATTTAAACATCTAATAGGGTCTAAATTTTCTCTCCAACCTTTTAGCAATAAATTCCTTGAAGATGTAATATCTCCCATTTTCTTTCTATAAATTAAAGATGCTTTTACATAGCTGTCATTCTCTACATAATCATCAATGACCATTTGATAATAAGTATGGGCGTTTTTTTTATCATTTATTTTAGCATAGATATCTCCAATTTTTTCATTTTCATCAAGCTCTTTATAAAGATTTATCGCTTTGTTATATGATCTTGCTAGCTCATAACATTCAGCAGCTTCTTCTTTATTGTGACATTTTTTTAAGAATACGATCGCTGCTTCATTATAAAGTTTTCCTTCTTTTAAAATACCTGCCGCTCTATATGGATTTTTTAATAGCTTTAGTTGTATATAAGATGCTTTTCGATATTGTTTTTTCTCTATATACTCATTGGTTAATTTTTCATATCGATTGGCTAGTGCATCAAAATATTTATCTCCAATAATAGAACTCTCCCCTGAAGCAATACCTGCTCTTTCAAACATTCTTGAAATTATGAAGAAAATTCCTGCAAATAAAAGCAGTGTAAAAAGAAATCCTTTAAAAAAATATGCAACATCTCCCATATATATAGACTGAGCTATTAAATAGATGAGTTTCATTACTAAAAGCATCACTATAAAATGTTCAACTTTTTCCCCAAAATTGATTTCTTTATCTATCATCTTCAAAAATTTCCTTGTCCTTTCTTATTAATTTATAAAACATTCTAACAGTCGTTATTCCAATAATTAGTGCAAACATTCTCGATGTTGAACCTCCTTGAATTAAAGGGTTAAACAAATAAACTAGTACCAATATGATAAAAAGTAAAATAATCGCCTTTTGGAGAATTGTAATTTCGTTGCCTCCAAAGTAATAATTCGATTCTTTTTCTGTGACTTCAAACAATTCATTATCATCAGAAAATTTTGCCCAATTTGCATCATTTCCTCTCTTTTTTAACCCCTTACTAGATATAAAATATACCAAAAGTAAAACAACAACAATCACTGGAATCACTAACATAGATACCCAACTAAAACTTGTATCTGGTAAAGGCTCTGCTGGTAATTCTGTATCCTTTGAGAAAAGTTTTATGAGGAGGATAATTCCAATAACCATAATGAATCCAATAAAAATCCTTTGAACTATTCTGCTAGAAATCGGCAAACCTCCTTTAAACTTGCCAAGCCTAGAGAAATTGAATAAACCTCTTCCAAATTTTAATTTTGCATACGCTTTACCTCTTGCTGTTCCCATCATATCTAATGGAATAGGCATCTTTAATGCAGCCTCTGGATTTCTCTGTAAATAAGCCAAATACTTCTTTACCTCCTTATTATTTCCCTCCAATACCTTCTTCATATTAAAGGGTAAATCTTCTGGATTAATACCTTCTCCAAATGGATTTTCTAAAATTCCCTCTTCTTCTTGCTGCTCAATTTCAATACTATATGAAAGTACTTTCTCTGGAATTCTTACCCCTTTCGATGGTTTCTTAACCTCTACAGGTATTTCTTTCTCTAAGATAAGTATTTCTTCCCATTGTAAAGATTCTTTTAATTCAATTAGACCTAATTGATGATGAAAGAAATGAAACTGTTTGTTAAACAATTCATCTACTTCATCATTAGTTAATGCCGCAGACAATTGTGTATTCTCAGGAATAAACAGTCTTGGGTGAGCTTCTTGAACAAAAGTGTGTTCTCCTATTTCAATGCTCCTATTAATTGTTTTTGAAAGAATTAAAACTCCTGAAACACTATTTGCTTCTAATCCAGGACAAGGATAAATAACACACTCTTTTAAATCGAGTTTCATTCGTGTTGTTTCTATAGCCCATATTTTTGGTGATGGGTTTTTAATATATATTCCACAAAATGGGAATGGATTGTTATCGATAAATTCTAGCGCTAATTTCATTATGACACAATGTTTTCTATAAAAGGTGTGACATATTTTGTTTGAAACTCACTCACTTTAATCGTCGTAAGAGGTGTTTCTTCTGGCAAAAAGTAATTATTCCCTGCAAACTCAGTCTCAGAAGCCATTGCCAAAGAAATATCTATAAAAGAACTCATATAAAATGTCTCTATACTTGGGTTGCTGCTTTTAAATGTTAATATACCTAGTCTGTCTATGAGAATTTTGCTGCCGTCTACAAAAGAGAAAAAATGTTTTCCTTCTAGTATAGCTTCTTGTTTAGGCATTGAGCCCATTTTCATTTGAAAATTAGTGAGTCGAATGCTTTCTAGATTTATATTTAATGTGTGTTTGTCATTAAAAACAAGGTTATTGTCTTTTCTAATTTTTATTGTTCGAATGTTACTAAAAACAGATCCTGAATAATATATATAATGTCCTTCTAATTTCTTTTCAAATTCCTTTTGATCTTTTTTAGTTAAATTTTTTATTTCTTCTATGTAATTATCCTCTACATGAATTTTATAATAATTGCGCCCCTTCGTGTAATCCTCCATCAACGATAGATAAACAGCTCCTTTAAAGGTTGTTAAATATTTAGAATAGTGATTTTTCAGATACTCATAATCCCCTTGAAAAACATATTTCTTTCGTCTGTTTCTTAGAACAATATTTTTTTTATTATCCCAATATAATATTGTTATTTCTCCATCTATAATGGTCCCTACAGTATCGTTATCTGTTTTTATTCCCGAATGAAAACGAATGTTACTACTTAATAATTCAAACCCTTTATTAGTTTTTCTAGCTCTAAAAAAGTTTCCCCTCTTTTGAAGTATATAAAAAAGACCATCTACTTTAAAAGAAAGTGCTTTTCCTGAAGGCAATCCAAATAGAATTGGGTAGTTGTTAATTGGTTCATCTGGAATTTCTGATTCTCCTCCTTTTCTAATCTTCTGTTTTGGTGGATTTCTCCATAATTCTTCTATTGGCAAAACAATGCTGCGAACTAAGTTTTTTGTACCATTTTTGATTTTAAAAACATCAATTCCACCAACGGTATCTGTCGTTATAATCCATCCAAATTTATCATGATGCTGATTAAATAATTTTACAAAGGAGTTATGCTGTAATGTTTTTTTTGAGGTAAAAAATGTAATTTCTATATCCTCCTCGATGTGTTCTTCTAAAAAGAGTTCAACTCCTTTAGATGCATCTAATTTTGAAAAAGCACTTTGCAATCCATCTATCACTCCTTCTACGGTTTCAAAGTTTAGTTCATGATATTCATCTTCAACTGCATAAGGTCTAAATTCTAGTTTGTTTTTTGGATGATAAATGAAAGACAAAGCCGTTGCATAAGACAATATTTTGGGTGTCCCCCAATTTTTTATTGTAGTATCAATTAAAAATGCTCTTGTTCTTAAATCTTCCTCAGGAGTTGTCTCTCGTCTTATAAATAAGGCTTCTTTATTAGCAATCCTATGCAAGAATACATCATTATCATTTGCATATTCAGTGATGAGTAAATTATTAAAATCTCCTTTATTTGTAATATCAGAAACCCCTCCTAATGGCATTTCTCCAGGATGCACATTTTGCATAGGAAGTTGAATTCCGGACCAAAGTCTTTTTAGTAAATTTCCAACAAAAAATGTTTTAGGCTCCTCAATTAATTGCTGAATAAAATCAGGTTTCTCTTTAATGTGATTGCTGTCAATTTCAACTTCTTCTATTTCTTCTATTTCTGGCAACCCCTGCCATTTTCTTACAATAGCTTGAGGATTGGGAAACTTTTTATTTAAAAGAGCAAGTGTGTTAAAATCTTTAGTTAAGGTAGATAATACAATCGTTTTTTTGTTAGCACATGGCTCTAATTCAAATGCTTTATTCTCTATACATTTTAGTAACTCTTGTGCATTTGCAGCTTTAATACTATTGTGAGCTTCTTTAAATATTATAGTAAACAACTCTGTTCTTTTATCTCCTACCTTTAATGATTTCTCAAGCTTTATTAATGTTTTTAAAAATGCTTGTGTTTCAGTTAAGTCTACGTAAGAGGTTCCGCTTGTTAAATTAGGATACTCGCTTCTTATCTTATCAAAAACCCCGCTAACTATCTTTTCTGTATCATCGTAATTGTTTGTTGCTAAAAAAGCTAATACGATTGCTCCAAAAGGAGGGAAGTGAACTTCAGAAAGTGATTCTAAGATGTCTTTAATCTGTTCTTTATAAGCGATTTTGATTCCATTAGGAATACTCAAACAATTTATTCCGCCTTTAAAATCTGACGCTTCTTGGATAACATCTGAATTAAAAGAATAATCAACTTCCCATTGCCAAAAATAATTAACATAGGATTGAAAATAATTGACTGCAATGTTGTTGCTTTTATTCAATTGAATTTGATTTATTTCTTTAGATTCGTCTTCGCTCATAAATTATTTTGATAGCCTGTATGAACTAATTGTTAATGCTCTAAACTTGTCTTTAGGTATTTTGAAATATGAATTGTCTTTTTGAAAAACAATAAAGTTATCTCTACTTGAATCAATTTTATTGTTAGCATATTTATCTAACTTTTCAAATTCAAAATTATATCCCGTTGGTAGCAAAAAACTTTCTTGTTGCCAATATGTTTTTCCTGGTATTGGTAGTAGTGGGTTTCCTTTTACCATTACGCTGTCTTCTAAAATTGTCCATTCTAAATTTTTTAATCGAATTGCTGGAGCTGTTTGTATATATGTATTAAAAACAACTTTATCAATCATCATTGCAATAGGTTCTTTTTCTATTATAGATGGTATAATTTTAATTTCTACAGTTTCTTGAATTCCGAAATAGTTAAAGTTATATGCGGGTTTTTCTATTGTTAATACGGTGTGAATTGGCGACCAAAGTAAAGACGTCTTCATCCTTCTTTCTGGCAAACTATTTCCAAATAGAAACAATGCATTCTCTCGTTGAAAATAGATTTCTTTAAACGGAATACTTCTTATTTCTGGCGAATTGAGTTTACCTGGCAGTATTCCCCTAACCCATATCTCGTCTCCATCAATAGCAATTCTTAACTCTTTCCAAATTCTAATTTTGGAGAGTTTGCCTTTATACTTTGTTGGAATTTTCAGCCAATACTCTTTTATGCTTTGTGTAAGATATCCTTCCACAACTGGTCTATTTCGTTATTAATATGTTGTTTCTTTTGCTGATCCTTTATCCAATCCGATCTATTTTGAAGATACCTTAGTTTGTCTTTTATAACGTTCATTTCTTGAAGCGAAAGGCCTTCACTATTCCATTTGGTTTGCAAACGAGATACTTCTTTCATTAATTCTTCTGGGTTGGGTGCTTTATTAAAAAATGCTTGAGGGTGTGAAGTGTTTTCACCTTCTTCTTTTTCAATTAGAGCATTCACTGTCCCTTGTAAAGTTTCAATTTGTTCCTCTGTATTCCATATGTATTTTAACACCCACAAATCTGATAATATTGCTTGATCCCTGTCGCATAACATAGCGCTTGCTGCGACCAAGTTTTGCATTTTCACGGCTCTACGATCAGACACTTGTATTCCTGTATTTCTTAAACTATGGATGAGTTCTATATAAGAGCTTTGTATCTGAGAAAGATCTACATCCTTTACTTTTTTTTGTAAACTCTTTATTTCATCAGGAGATATTAACGTTTGTTTTTGCTGTTCTTTTCTTTCTAATTTCCATCCTGCCTGCAGAACTTCTTCCAATCGATCTGGTTTTACATTGTCTACTTTTAACCGAATTAAAAAACGATCTAATAATGCTTGTAAAGTTTCATCTTCGGGAAGTAAATTACTAGCGCTGATAAACATTAAAGCAGGAAGCTGTCTTGTTTCTTTTCCTCTTCTAAATACTTTTTCATTTAATGCCATTAATAAACTATTTAGAATCGCTGAATTAGCATTAAAAATTTCATCTAAGAATACCATAGAAGCTTCTGGAAGCATTCCTTCTGTATTAGTAACTAATTCTCCTTCTTTCAGTTTTCTAATATCTAAAGGCCCAAAAATTTCATTCGGCTCTGTAAATCTAGTTAAGAGATAATCAAAATTAATTCCTCCTATTACATGTGTAGAAAGTTGATTTACAATAGCACTTTTAGCAGTCCCTGGAGGGCCTAATAAGAAGACATTTTCTCTTGCTAACAATCCAATACCCAACAAGTCTATTACTTCATCTTTTCCAACAAATACTTGCTTAATTTCGTCTAGTACTGCTCGTATTTTTTTAGTTTCATTCATAATTTATAATATCTTAAGAAACATGTTCTCTCCAAAAAAAGTCTTTATATTCTCCAAGATGAATAGCTACATTCTCTTGAATTATAGTATGTTTCACTAAACTTAATTCTTTTCTCTCTATCACTCTATCCGTATAGAGTGTTTTAAAACACTCGTTTTTAAAAAGCTTTAATAATTCCATTTCATTTACCTCAATGTCAATCGGAAAACCTATGGTTGAATATTGAAATCTCCCTACATTCTTCGTAAGTCTTTTAAGCAACCAATCTTCAAAATCTATATCGTGTATTTCTCTCATGATATCAGGTAAAAAACGCAATGATAGATCAACTGAAAGTACTATAGAAGGAGTTACTTCTTCTTTAAATTCTGGAAAATACTCTTCTAAATCTTTTGGCACTCTTTTCCTATGCACTAAAAACTGAACTGCATAATAGATTGTTTTTGCAGCCCAAATTGCAGATTCTTTATGAAAAGGTGGTACTTCATATGGGTAATTTAATACTTCATTTTCATATTCAGATTCTAAAAAATCAGACAAATCGGTTAGATCATCATTACTTATTTTAGGCGTACTTGTGTATAACACAAAATGACCTGAAGTTCTAAGATGATGTACGGTTTGAAGTATGTTGTTCTTTATCCCCAAAGATTAAAGTTCTTTTTCAATATTTTTATTCAATAGAGGGTTATTGAATAACTAACTTTTTTTTTCTTGATTATAGCTCTACTAAGATAGAAAATCTTTTGAGAGTTTAAATAGTTAGCTTTTTACTTTCTTTTAAAGAAAGAATCTTTTGATTAGAAGTCAAAATACCAATTGAACAAGTCTGCTCGAATCCCTGCTCGAATCCAAAAGTTAGTTCCAGAAGGAAATCCATTCGCTGGAGCGTTTATTGAAAAGTTTCGATAGCTCACCCCTGCAAACAAACTCAAGTTATTTAATGGGTTTAATAAATAATTTCCTTGTAAATCTAGATTGAAAATTGTAGCAGCATTTCCTTGCGCTAATAAATTTCCAGTGTCACCTAAGCGAATATTATACGATTGATAAATATCTCCTCCCTGACTTATAGCCTCATCTGTAAAATCAAACCCTTTCTTACCTATAATTAATTTTGCACTACCACTCCAACGATCTTGCTTGTATCTTGCAATTCCAACCAGTTCCCAAAAATTAGCTCCCCAGAGGTGTCCTAAAGCCTGACTATTATTTCCATAATTCAATACTGGGTTTCTATGCGCAAACGTATACGGTCTGGCATAATTGAATTCTCCTTGCAAATACAAATTTTCAACATCAAAAGCGTTAAAATATTTTCCTCCAAGTTGTAATGCAAATTTATTTCTCCAATCACCTAAGTCTCCTAAATTTCCAACAGAAAATTCATCTATGGCTAATTGAGAGTATAACGAGACACGGTCAGAAACTTTGTATTTTGCTGTTAATCCTACCATTGCATTTCCTGAATCTTCCCCTCTATTGAATTCAACAGAGCGATAAAAAATAAGTGGATTGAAGAAGTTTGCATCTATTCCATTTTCGCTAGCGGATATTGCTGTTTCAAACAACCCTAAATTAAGCCGATCTGTAACATTGATACTTAAGTAATGAATCGCAATATATTTTCTTGCGTGCTCTGCATTAATTACTGCTCCAGGCCTTAAATCTCTTCCCCAAATCCAAAGATTGGTATATTGGAACTTCCATAAGTTAGCTTTTGCTTTCAAGAATAAAGAAGGAGCAGCTACATCAGAAAGTAAAAAGGATCGATATCCATCTCCTATAAAGTTTTTACCGTGTCCAAATTGAAATTGCAGAAACTTATTGGGAGTATATGATAAATATCCTTCGGCAACAGGGTAATCAAAAGCATCTTCTTTAAATCGTTTTGCTTTCCCTCTCCCAGGAACTAATCCTACAGAAAAAGCTGGCCTAAAATTAAGTGATGGGTTCTGTATATAATCATTTACATAACCAGCAAACCTGCCTTGACTCTCATAAATTGTTGCGGAAAACGAAAACTGACTTCCTAAGCCTCCATTTACTTGCAAAACTCTAGAGTTATTGTAGGTAAATGAGACATCATCAGAATTGTCTTTTCCAAATTGAACATCTAATAGAAAGTCTAATGTAAGCCAATAGTCTTCTTCTTGTACAGATAATAAATGCTCGTTCCATAATTTCTTACCAAACCATGATTGTACTTCTGGTTTTAAAAATTGTGATTTTACGGAATCTAAGTTAATGTACTGATTAACATCACTGTACAGGTAAGGTTTTGCAGCAGTATGAGCTCCTTTCGATTGATGCATTGCAAATTCATAATCAACATAGCGTTGATGTGTAAAAGGAATATTTAATTGACTTTTGTGAATTGGAAACTGACCATCTATTGATTGTTGCTTTTTTACAACCTCAATAATATTTTCCTTTTGTGGCTCATAACTATTGATAATCTCTGGTTCTTGATCATCTACTAAAGGGAATGTCAGCGGAAATACAAATTGCATTTCAACAGCATGATTATTGTATTGCGCAGGTTCTATCTTAGGAAATGATTTGAATACTCTTGATACTTCTTTCTTTAATTCATCGTATGGTGAGTTTAGGTATATGAATTTAAACTCGCCTTTATTTGTAACTATAAAAATAGCATTGAACGTTCCTTTAAAATTTTCATTTGAAATAATAGGAGGTTCCTTGAATTCATTATAAAAGGTTTCCTTAGTTAGTTTATAGAAACAATCTTTGATGTTCTCTAAAGTTTCTCCTCTACAGTCATTAAATACAGGGTATTTTTCTGTTTGAGAAAATACGACATAAGGAAATAACAGTAAAAGGAAAAGAAGTTTCTTCATCTAAGATTCTATTTTATTTACTCTATTGTCTTTAAGCAGGTATTTTTCATTACTTTCAGGACAAGTTGCCTCACCATCTTCATTGAACTCTAAACGATGGCCATACTCACTAATCCAACCTATTTGCCTAGATGGATTTCCAACGACCAAAGCAAACGGCAGTACTTCTTTAACAACTACAGCTCCAGCACCAATAAACGCGTACTCTCCAATATCATTTCCACAAACTATTGTTGCATTTGCACCTATACTAGCTCCTTTTTTAACAATTGTTCTCAAGTATTCATCTCTTCTTTTAATTGCGCTTCTTGGATTTATCACATTCGTAAAAACCATAGAAGGACCTAAGAATACATCATCTTCACATATGACTCCTGTATAAATTGAAACATTATTTTGAACTTTTACATTTTGTCCTAAAACAACTTCAGGAGATACAACTACATTTTGACCTATATTACACCTTTCTCCGATAGTACAATTTGACATAATATGGCTAAAATGCCAAATTTTAGTTCCGTTGCCAATCTCACAATCATTATCTATCACTGCTGTTTCGTGTGCAAAATACGTCTCCATATAAAAATTTAAAATTCTAGCTTTGAGCTGCTGTGAAAATACAATTTATTATTGAAATTTAGGATTTCTATATTCTTCTAATTTAAAAAAGCAACCCTAAGGTTGCCTTTTTTAATCTACTTGAAATTTTATAGGTAATAAATATCGGACTTTTACTTTTTTACCAGCGACTTCTCCTGGTTTAAATTGTGGTAGTTTGCCAATGAGTTTTTGCACATTCTTTTGCAACTTCAGATGAGGAGCTCTTACTTTTATATCGACAACTTCTCCTTTCTCATCAATAATAAACTGTGCATATATTTTATAGTCTCCAGAAGATAGACCTAGTTCTTTCCCAAGATCTGCATCAAATTTTTTCTGAACGAATCGTTTCATTTTTTTCTCGAAGCAGGCTCTATTTTCATTGTTTGATAAATCTTTACACCCTTTAAATAATGGGGTCACCACCTTAAAATTGTATACTCTTTTTTCAATTACTGATTCTTCCTTCTTTTTAGTCCCTTCGTTATTGTTTCCTAGGACTGGTGATACAGGCGCCATTGTAATTATAGGTTTTGTAATGGGAGTGACTATCTTAGGAGGGTCTCCTTTAATAATTTTGGTTAAGTCAATTACTTTTGGAACTGTTTTCACAACTGCCACTCTTTGTTTTTTAACTTCTTTTACAAATTTCTGAGGCTCAGATGGAAATGAAAATATACTTGAATCATCAATTGATTTTTCAGGGATCATTGTTGTTACTCCTGTTACACTTTCCATCACTACATAGGTAATAAACAGGACGAGCATTAATGAAATTTGTAAAAAGAGAACTGAATATTTTTCTAATTGCTTTTTTGGTTTTTTTTTCTGTGGTATCATAGCTTTTGTTTTTAATAGTTATTAATCTAAAGACAAATAATGTGCCAATAAAAAAGTCAGCGATATCGCTGACTTTTTTATTGTATTTAAAATAGGTTAGAATTATTCTACATCAACTCTCATTGGAAGTGTGTACTTTACTCTTACTGCCTTGCCTCTTTGCCTTCCTGGCTTCATTTTAGGCAACAGTTTAATAATCCTATCAGCTTCTTTTTGTAATCTAGGATGTGGTGCTTTGATTCTAACATCAATAATATTTCCTGTGTGGTCAATTTTAAAAAGCATAATGATTCTTTTCTTTCCTGGGGACAACCCTATTTGATTTGGTAAATCAGCATCAAATTTCTTTGCAAAATTTTTTTGTATCTTCTTATTAAAGCAAGCTCGAAGTTCTTCATTATTCCCTTTGCATCCAGGAAAAACAGGAACTTCTTCTATACTTATAAACGGAACATCTTCAGGAATGTCTTCAATAGGATCTTCTTCTTGAATATCTTCTATATTAATCTCTGTAGTTTCATCAATTTCAGTAGTCTCGAATGTAGCTTCTATAATATCTTCATCGTCATCTATAACATCTAACACATCAACAGGAGGAGGTATGTTCTCTGGAGTTTTAGGTTCAGGGCGTTTTGTAATTGGTGGTTCAGGAACCATTTCAATCGTCATTGTTGTCTGACCAAGGGCATCTAACTGACGATCAAATGTTTTTTTCTCTACAACTACATACGTAACAAACAATGCTAGTACTAATCCTAGTTGCATAAAAATTTTGCTGTAGTTTTCTAAATTCACTTTTGGGTTTTTCTTGATTTCCATATTTTAAATTTTTAATAGTTATGTGATCAAGTCCAAATAATATGCCAATAAAAAAAGCCAGCTTAAAAGCTGGCTTTATCTTATTTAAAAGAGAATAAAATTATTCTACATCAATTCTCATTGGAAGTGTATATTTTACACCTACAGTTTTACCTCTTTGTCTTCCTGGTTTCATCTTAGGTAACAGTTTGATAATTCTAACTGCTTCTTTTTGTAATCTAGGGTGTGGAGCTTTTGCTCTAATATCTACAATGTTTCCAGATTTATCAATTTTGAAAAGCATAATTAATCTTTTCTTCCCTGGAGATAATCCTAGTTCATTAGGTAAATCAGCATCAAACTTCTTTGCAAAGTGTTTCTGCATTTTTTTATTAAAACAAGCCTTTAATTGCTTCTTATTTCCTTTACATCCTGGAAATACTGGTACGTCTTCAATAATAGTAAACGGTACGTCTTCAATTACTTCCTCAGCTTCTTCAACTTCTTCAATCTCTTCTACCTCAACAGCTTCAGTTTCATCTGTCTCTGTAGACTCAATAATTGTTTCCTCTACCTCTTTTTCATCTTCAACTACTTCAATTTTCTCAGGAGTTGGTGGTGGTGGAGTTTTAGGAATTTCTGGTTCAATACGCTCTGTAATTGGTGGCTCTTCTTCTAAGTCAGCATTCATATTTACATCCCCTAAATCACTAAACTGACGATCAAAAGTTTTCTTTTCAATCGCGACATAGGTAATAAAGAGTGCTAGAACTAGACCTAATTGCATGAACAATTTGCTGTAGTTCTCTAGGTTCGACTTTGGGTTTTTCTTAATTTCCATCTCAGAAAGTTTTATATAGTTCGCTAATTTAATTAAATTATTATATGATTCACAAGATTTAACATTAAATCCGAAGAATTTTCTTTTCGAAGAAGTGAAACGTTAAAACTGCGACGATAATTCCTCCAGAATTTGCTAGTATATCTAAAAAACTAGCTGTTCTATAGGAAGTTACAACACCTTGTAAAACCTCAATAACTATGCCGTAAATAATACATCCAAGAATTAAATACTTTACAATCTTGTAAAAGGCTTCTTTTTGAAAAAAAGCATATAGCCAAGATGTCATTAAAAAGTAATAAGCAATCCCATGAAGTACCTTATCCGAAGACGGAATAGATATGGTAGTTTTAGCTTGGAATTTAACCAAGCTAAGTACAGCTATTGAAATTGTAATTAATACAGCTATATATAATGCCTTATCCAGCAATAAGTTTTTGATACGCTGCAGCATCTAGTAAGTCGTCTATTTGTGATGAGTCGTCTATTGATATTTTAATCATCCAACCTTCTCCATACGGATCTTTATTAACCAATTCTGGTTCGTCCTCTAAATTTTCATTAAACTCAACTACTTCTCCTGTTAAAGGCATAAACAAGTCTGACACTGTTTTTACAGCTTCAACAGATCCAAATACTTCGTCTTTCTCAACTGTATCGTCTAATGTATCTACATCTACGTATACAATATCTCCTAACTCACTTTGAGCAAAATGGGTGATTCCTATAATAGCTGAATCGCCTTCAATTTTAAGCCATTCGTGGTCTTTTGTATACTTTAATTCTGATGGAATATTCATGTTTGTAAATTTTTGTTAGTTTCCTCCTAAATTGTAAATAAAATTAAATCCTGCGTTTATTGACTGTCTAGGGAATGTTGTTGAAATTGCATATCTAGATGTTTGATGATTGTAATAAAACGACGCCGTTAAATTACTATTTAATCTATAATCTGCAGTCAGTTTTATGGAAAATAATTTTTGCCCTCCGCTGATTTGGTCGTTCTCAGAATTTACAGATCGTATTAAGGTTAAGTTATCTCTCATAGAGATATCTGCTCTTACATTTATGTCTCCTTGTAGTGTTTGTTTTTTCCCTGTAAAAGAAGTTTTCATTTTTACATCTTTAAACACATAACCAAAACCTAGAACGTATTCTGTTCCTTTAATATCTGTAAGAGTTGTGTTATTAAAGTTCATTGTAAGCGTTCTGTCTTTATTAACCTCTCCTCTAAAAGAAAAAGAGTTTTTCATCTTCATATCTACTCTTATCAGAGGATTAAACTCATCAATCAAACTCACAGAAGACACTAATAATTCAGAATTATAATTGTCATTAATTGCATTAATGTTTCCTACTCCATAAGGGTCATTCTCATCATACTGAAGGTTGTTCGTAAAGTTAGAAACTGTATAAGAAGATCTATATCCATGAGATAAACTAAAACTACTAAAGTTCTTTTTAAACCAATTGTACTTCATGAGTCCTGTATATCTTAAACTCCAGTTAGGAATAGGAATATCTCTAAACAATCCTAATTTTACTTTGTTTGGGTCCTTTCCTGAATAGGCAGATAAGAATGCAGAAAGTAATACATCTTGACTGTTTCCATCAAAACCTGCTACGGTTCCGTCTGCATTTAAATTCGCTGGATCTGTAACGTCAATTCCAGCTTGAGTTCCTAATCGTCTAGAGATCGTTACTCTGTTGTCTCTCAATTGCTGAAATAATTCATCTCCGTTTTTAAAAGATGTAGAAAACATCGAGTAGCTTGTGCTAAAGTTACCTGTTATAAATGCAGGAATATTTGGATTGATAATTCCATCCGTATTGAGCGGATTAGCAAGATCTTCAATAATATCTAACTGTTGCGAGACACTTCTTGTGTTGATTCTATTTCCTGTAATTTCAATACTTAAATCTCTTACTGGTTTTAACGAGAAGTTATAATCTAATGTATTGTAATGAGTCCTACTGTATGTTTTATCGTAGTAGTCTCCACCAATAGCTCTGGGCGATACCAACCAACCATTTTTTAATGCTCTGTTCCTAATATCTACCTGACTTCCAAAAACAAATCCAAGAGAAGGTGCTAGTCCGCCCCCAAAATTGTCTCTTCCTAGGAACCCAACTTCTGGTTCATATCCAGGTAGTAACTGTCCATTTGTTTCAGTATAGCTTATTTTTCCAGTTTTCACTGAAGTAAGTACATCATAAAATCCTTTAAGAATCTTTTGTCCTAATGGTTTTTTATTCTTCTTAGGAGCTCCATTATTTTTAGGAGTTCCTGGACCTCCTAGGGGGTTAGATCTATTTGTTGCTGTTTTCTTTACAAATAATCGCTCAAATTTAGTGTCTCTATATAATCTAGCAAAGTTTAAAGTTCCAGTTAAATTATGCTTATTTGTGTTTTGTATTAAGTTTCCTATTCTCTCTACAATATCTTGATCTTGAGAGGATGCTTGCCAATCAAAATCTGCTGTGTATCCATAATCTACAGCTAAAAATTTCAAATACGGAATCTTATTTAGTGGAAGTTTATACGTTCCATTTAATGTTTGATGGTATTGGTTAGGTCTACCAATATTAAAAAAGTTATCGAATATTTCTAATTCTTCACCTCCTCCAAATGAATCATAAATATATCCATTGGTTGCATTGAAAGTCATAGAAAGTGATTTGGTAAAATCAAATCCTATTGTATAATCCCAATCAAATAGAAACCTTCTTTGAGTCAGTTTAGGTTGAGCAGATAATCCTGGGACTAAATTTCTTGACTGTTGTTCATTAAAATCTCTGTTAATCCTAGAATTAATTGCTAAGTTTTTAGGAATGGGATTAAAATTAATATCGCGTATTAATTGTAAGTATTTATTCTTTAATAACCTACTCTTTTTGAAAGGCTCAAAGAATTTAGGTTTAAAAGTAAATGCATAAGATGCAGAGGCTGTTACATTTTGTCGAATCGCACTTTCTATGTTATAATCTCGATGTGTTTCTTCGTTAAAAGCATAAGAAACCGATAGATTTTCTACATCATAAAACTTAGGTTTCTTAGTAGATTCTGGATTTCTTTTCTTTTTTACATTGATAAAACTAATACTCTTTCGCTTTGTATAATCTCTAGAAAATTCACTATTAGGATTTACCTCTCTTGCTTCTGCTAAAGTTACATCTTGGTATTGAGGATCAAATTTTGGATCAATAAACTGTTCTCCAATACTGTAGCTCATGGGTAATTGTATCCCCCATTTCTTAGGCATCATTTTCCCTAAGTTAATGTTGGTAGAAACATCGTATTGTTTTGTTTCGTCTAAAGAACGTTGACTCACTCTGTCTTCAACATTTCCGAAACCTATCGTTTGCATTCTTCCTGTTAAAGAAACATCAGCAACATCTGCGAAGTTTGCATCTGCGCTAACTACGGCTGCCCAACCTCCTTTATTATCAAATCCTGCTGAACGTAATTCATTAAACCAGATTTCGGCACTTTTATCCGCTGCGGCATTATTTCTAACTCCCAACATAATAGTTCTAACTGCTGCGAGTGTTGGATTTCCTTTTACTCGTATAACCAGTTGTCCTGGGTCTCCTACTCCTGCTGCTGGATACAATTCATTAATAGGAGCATTGGCAACATCTCTGTCTAATTTTGTTTTCCCTAACAATTCTAATGTTGCTTCTAAATTATTAGCTTCAGGCCAAACATCTAAAGGAATTAAACTTCCATTTGGTGAAAGTTTTAAAGGCAATTCTAATTGATAAAAGTTGTCATTTAAATCGGTTCCCAAACGAATAATTGCAGTTAACTCATCATCACTTACCCCATTAATCATTACTGGTTCAGCATGCAAGAACATTTTTAATTTTTTGTACCTACGTAAATCGACACTAATGTTCTTATAGATTGCTCTTACCTTGTTTTGAGGTAAGTTTGTAACTTTTAAAGAAACAGATTGTTCATTCTGCTGTTGCACAGTAGTACTCCCTTGTAATCGCTCTCTAATAATTCCCGGAGGCAACACATACCTTCCTTCATTTTGTTCTATGTTTACAACTCCTACTTCAAAATCGTTCAATTCTTGTTGTGTTAAATCTTGATCAGGATTTACGGCTGGATCTAGGGTTTTTGTATAACGTCTCCAATCTCCACGAACCAAATCTAACTCTCCAAAACGCAGTACAACAGGCATCTTAAACTTTGTCACGAACATTCTAATAAATCGAATACTATTAAAATCTGAGATATTGTTAATAGGCGTTCCTGATCTAACTGGAATTCTAAATTGATACCATCTTGCTGTCTGAGTTGCACCATTTTCTAACGTAACCTGTGTATCTTTTTGGTCTACAATAAAATTCTGACCTACCACCAAATCGCTACTGTTTAAAGAAACTTTGTATTCAAAATAACTCTCCACTGTATTCATCGTTTGATCTCTGTTAATGTCTTCAACATCTGGATATGTTGTTGATGAAGTAGGGTACGATTCTGTAGATTGATTAAGTGTTGGAGAATTCCCTTGTGTATTGTTAAATAGTTTGTATCTCGTAATAATTGAAGCATCTTGTGCATCATATTCACTCCCTCTATAGTATCGGTAGTTATCTGATGCTGGGTCTAATGAACTTGCAAAAGCAGGAAATAGAATTCGTTCTTCATCATCTGTTAAACCATCTAATCCGATATCTTGATTCGTTCTTGAAGCATCGTCTACATCAAAAGCATACAAAATAGAAGGATTTGTTGGTGCTTTACCCCAAATTGACGGAATTGTATTAAGAATCCCACCATCAGTTGGTAAACCATTCTCATACATTTTACGGTTGTCCTTTAAGATATCCTCAGAAATATTTCCCAAGTTAAAGTACAGCTCTCCAACTTGATTTTGTGGATCCAATGGATTCACTCCAGTTGGCAATCCTTCTTCATTTGTGATGGAATAATTAAGATAGGGATCTTGAACCCAAAATTGAATATATTCTACATTGGCTTGCTCAAAATTATTGGTTGTTAATGGACGCATAATTCCTGCCCATCGTGTATCTGGATTGTTAAATGTTCCGTCAGTATTTACATTATCCGTATCGAAATTATACGGCCCTCTTTCACTAGGGAAATAGGCTAGATCTAATGTTCTTACAAGAGTTTGTTGTGTGATGTCTAACTCTTGATTCGGAAATAGTTCGTCAAAATTAATTTGCCTTGTTTCAGCCCTAGACAATGCATCTGCATCAATATTTCCTGGAGTATTTCCTGCTCCATAAAAGATAGGATCAATATTATACCAGGCTAATCGAGATCTTAAATCATTGTAGGTAAGATCACTTGCTAATCCATTTAAGTTTGCATCAGATCTTTGCGGTGTACTTGCTGTATACCATTGTAAAGGTGTAAGCAAACTAATTGGTATTTGAGAAGCTTCAAAATCATCTATATAAGCAGTTGCAGAACCTGAAACATCAATTCCGCTTGGCGATCCAGGAATTAAATAAGCCATGTCTGCTCTTACCGATAAGTTGGAAGGTGCATCTGTATCTACAAAAGGCAATTTGTTTGCCAATTTTGTAAAGAATGGAACTTCTGTAGAATAATCTAAATTGAATCCTAACATTGTATTATTAATAGGTTCTGATCCAAAATTCACTTTAGGTGTTAAAGGCCTTTCATTCACATTTAAAACGGTGGCTCCAATGATAAAATTTTCATCGAAAGCGTGCTCAATATCAACCCCCATAAATGTTTTCCTTTGTTGGTTAAAAAAGGAATTATTTTCTGTTGATACTTGAATTGGAATTCCTGATGATTGAAGTCCTGGGTCTAGTATTTGAACACGTCCAGCTTCATAATTAACCACAAAATCGACTCCTTCAACCAATTGCCTTCCTCCAGCAGTTACTTTTACAGATCCGATAGGAACATTGTATGCGTTTAAAGGAATACCTCCAACATTTTCTGATTTGAAATATCCTTTTAGTAAGAACTTATCTTTGTTTTGGTTGTTGTTTTTTACATTGATTTTAGTATCTAAATACAATTCATTGAATACAAATTGATCAATATCGGAAGTGGCTGTTAAAGATGCTTCCAATCCTGCTCCAAAAGGTTGTGCATTTGGAAAAATCACATATCCATTCTCAGAGTTTACAGTAATCCCTTCTACATAATCAAAATACCCATCTGCAACTTGAAATTGAGTTTGATCAAGCCTATCTAAATTCATTACCTGTAAAAGTGGTGTCGTAGAAATTCCTGTTGTTTGGGCATTCTGTAAGGTATTGGATGGGATTCCTGTTTGATCGTCTCGATACTGAATTTCAAATCGGAACCCTTCATTTGTTAAAGGGAATGCTCCTAAAGCATATACGTTTTTCATCATCAAGTTCCATGTAGGAAATGGCTCTTCTACACCACCAACTGTTCTTTTAGTTGTCAATATCTCACTGCGCAATAGCTTTACTGCTAAATTATCTGGGGCTAGAATTCCATCATTGGAAAATTCTCCTACTTTGAATGAAGTCTCTCCATTAGAAGCTCCTACTACTGTATATTCATAGGCAACTGCTAATATTTCCCCGTCATTCAATCTCCTATTTAAAGAGACAAAACCTAATTGAGAGTTTAATGTGTATTCGTTGATTTCTAATTTTCTAGCATTCTGCAGCAAACTATAGTCTGTACCTTGTTGCATGTTAAATGCATTTAATAAGGTATTGTCTACCGTTGCGATATCTCTAATTCCACTTGTAGCAGTTAATAAAGATGAGATATCATTAGATTCATTTGAAGGAATATTTACTCCATTAACTGATGGCGGACTTGTTGGGTTTACGTTTGCATTCACCAAGTTAGAAGCCCCAGTTTCACCAATATCTGCCAGTGCAACGATGCTCCTAAAATCTTCTACAGAAGCATTTCTATTGGTGATCCAAACTTCTATTCTTGTAATATTTACAGGACTGCTAATTAGAGGGTAATTCTGTACCGATCTCGAATAATTCTCTCTAAAATATTGAGATAAGAAAAAGTGTCGGTCATTATCGTAATCTGTTGCTCTCAATTCAAATTCCTGCACTGAAGCACCTCCTTGAGAAGTAACAACTTTACTTTCTGAATTTTGCTGAGAAAACACCCCAGTAATAGTCGTTTTCCCAAACTGTAATTTTGCTTTTACCCCCAGTAAACTTTGTGCTCCATTAATTAATGAATTCTTAATTGGCATTGACACATTTCCTGCTTCAATTCCTTGAAGAATATCATCCTCTGTTGGTGTATATTCTAACTTGATTAATTCCTGAAAATCAAAAGTTGCTTGGGTATCGTAATTTGCTGTAAATTTTAATCGTTCTCCAATTTCTGCTGTAATTCCTGCATTAATTTGTTGGTCGAAATCAAATGTGAAACTACTTCTATTTCTTTCAGGCAATTGAGGGTTGTCTGTATTTTGATAAATAAACCCAAGCTTTAAATTAATATTTCCAGTTGGTGTAATTTTAATTCGATTTCCTCCAAAAATGGATTCAAAAAATTTAGAGTTCACATAATACGTCGGAAGTAAATCTTTCTTAGCACTATTGTTTTTACTTGTTCTAGCACTTACTTTACTTTTGAAGTAGTCCAACATATCTCTTTGCAATCGATATTTCTTGTACTCTTCAGTAGTCATAAAAATTGGCGTTTTTATGTAGTAGTCTCCTACTTTTTCTACCAATACATATTTTTTTAATACTGTATCATAAATCACCTCCAATTTTGAAGGGTACTTCAGTAATAAGCTTCCTACCTGACTGTGGTTAAAATTATAGGTTAATGGTAGTGAGTCCTTTTTCGAAGGAATAGAATCTTTCTTTGCGGTATTCTGCGCAGAAACATTGCTAGCCAAACCAACAAAAAACAAAAAGCATACAATGTATTTGTAAAACCTATTCAACTTACTATAAATTCTTTAGTGCATTTTTAATTAACAGTTCTACTGTTTCGTCTGGGGATTCTTTTAAGATTCCAGAAATCACCTTTTCTGATTGTTTCCTATTGAACCCTAAAACTTCTAATGCTGATAACGCTTCTTCTTTGTTAGTATTGTTTTTATTAACAGAAACTTCGTCTATATCGAAAGTTTTTAAAATTTTATCTTTTAAATCTACGATTACACGTTGTGCTGTTTTTGCTCCAATTCCTTTCACAGACTGAATTAAAGCTACATTTTCTGATGCAATTGCATGCTGTACTTCTTCAGATGTCATCGAAGATAACATGGTTCTTGCGATGCTAGGTCCTACTCCAGAAACAGAAATTAGTAATTTAAATACTTCTCGTTCTACTTTACTCGCAAAACCATAGAGCGTATGCGCATCTTCTCTAATCGATAAATGCGTAAACAGTCGAACGGCTTCATCTTCTGGAAGCGTTGAAAAAGTTTGTAAAGAAATATGTAATAAATAACCAACTCCAGAACAATCTACAACAACATACGTTGGATTTTTTTCTACAAGTCTACCCCTAATCTGTGTAATCATCTTCTTCTTTCTTGTCTTCGAATGTAAGAAATTATTTGTTGTGTTTCTCTCTTTGCTGAGCATCAATAACAGCAACCGCTGCCATATTTACCATTTCATCTACACTTGCTCCTAATTGTAACACGTGAACAGGTTTTTTAAATCCAAGAATAATTGGTCCTATCGATTCTGAACCATCTATTTGTTTCAATAGCTTATAGGTAATATTAGCGGAGTCCAAGTTAGGGAAAATTAACACATTTACTTTCTTTCCATTCAATTTAGAAAACGGGAACTCTTTTGCCAACATTTCAGGGTTTAAAGCAAAGTCAGCTTGCAATTCTCCATCGACAGTAACATGTGGAAAATGTCTGTGTATATATGAAACTGCATCTTGAATTTTCCTAGAACTTTCTGAATTAGATGATCCAAAATTTGAGAATGACAACATTGCAATATTAGGTTTCATCCCAAACATCTTTGCAATCTTATAGGTCATTTGAGAAATTTTAGCCAAGTCTTTTGCAGTAGGATTTATATTAATCGTTGTGTCTGCCAAAAACATAGGTCCTTGCTTGGTCAACATTAAATTGGTTGCCGCAATTCGAGAAACTCCTCTATCTTTTCCTATCAATTCTATCATTGGTTTCACAACAGTAGGATAAGGTCTTGAATATCCTGTAATCAAAGAATCAGCTTCTCCTTCGTTAACCATCATGGCAGCAAAATAATTACGTTCTCGCATTAATTTTTTTGCTTGGAATAAGGTAATTCCTTTGCGTTGTCTTGCTTCCCAATATTTTTGACCAAAATGATCTCTTCGTTCTTTTTCTTCATCCGTTTTAGGGTCATAGATTGGAACATCAGCAGTAAACCCTAACTCTTCTTTAAGTTCTAAAATAACTTCTTTTCTTCCTAATAAAATTGGGTGCCCTAATTTTTCTTCGTGAACCCTTTGCGCAGCTTTCAACACATCTAAATGATCTGCTTCAGCAAAAACAACTGTTTTTGGGTTTCTTTTAGCTCTATTATGTAATAGTCTAATTTCTTTACTTCCTGTTCCAGATCGGTCCATTAAATGGTCTCGATATTTATCCCAATCTTGAATTGGTTCTAAAGCTACTCCCGAATCTATTGCTGCTTTTGCAATTGCTGGTGGTATTTCATAAATCAACCTTGGGTCAAAAGGTTTTGGAATAATATATTCTTTACCAAATGACAAGCTTACTTCATCATAAACAATATTCACTTGTTCTGGCACAGACTGTTTTGCTAAATCTGCTAAAGCATGTACAGCAGCCATTTTCATCTCTTCATTAATCTTAGTAGCTCTAACATCTAGTGCTCCTCTAAAAATAAAAGGAAAACCTAAAACATTATTTACTTGGTTAGGATGATCGGACCTCCCAGTAGCCATAATGATATCGTCTCTTGTTTTACATGCTAAATCATACTCAATCTCAGGATCTGGATTAGCCATTGCAAACACAATTGGATCTTTAGCCATAGAAAGCAACATCTCAGGTGTCACAACATTTCCTTTAGATAATCCAATAAAAACATCTGCATTGTGCATTGCTTCTTCTAAAGTTGTTACATCCTTACTTGTTGCAAATTCTTCTTTCTCTGGTGTTAAATTACCTCTGTCTTCTCTTATAACTCCCTTACTATCGCACATCACGATATTTTCTTTCTTTGCGCCTAATCTCAGATACAAACGAGTACATGAAATTGCAGCGGCTCCAGCTCCATTCACCACAAATTGAACTTTAGAAATGTCTTTTTCAGTGATCTCTATTGCATTTTTAAGCGCAGCTGCTGAGATAATTGCCGTTCCATGTTGATCGTCATGCATCACAGGAATATCCAATTCTTCTTTTAGCCTTCTTTCTATTTCAAATGCTTCAGGAGCTTTAATATCTTCTAGGTTAATTCCTCCAAAAGTTGGAGCTATTGCCTTTACTGTTTCTACAAATTTATCGACATCTGTAGCATCTACTTCAATATCAAAAACATCAATATCGGCAAAGATTTTAAAAAGCAACCCTTTCCCTTCCATCACTGGCTTAGATGCCTCAGGACCGATATCTCCCAGTCCTAACACAGCAGTTCCATTAGAAATAACAGCGACTAAATTACCTTTAGCAGTGTACTTATAAACGTTGTTCTTATTCTTTGCAATTTCTAAACAAGGCTCAGCAACTCCAGGAGAGTATGCTAAAGATAAATCGTGTTGAGTTGCATATTTTTTTGTCGGGACTACAGCAATTTTTCCCGGCTTTGGCTTTGCGTGATATAATAAAGCTTCATGTCTTTTCTTAGAGTCACTCATGAATTAGTCGTTTGTTTGTGACTTACAAATATAGGCTTTTCGAAGAAAGAGAGCTTCCTAAAATTAATCTTATTATTAATTGAATATTATCCAATTTTCGGGTAAAACTACCTCCTTTTTTCAATTCATTTTTTAATAAATTTATACTCTATACAATCTTATTCATGTTCAATATAAAACGCTAAAAAATAACCATCCTATAAAAAAAGGTGTCTATCTAATTTTAAGACTTTATTATATCTTGTTTAACAAAATATAAGGAAGACCATCTTATGGCATCATTTATGTTTGCCATTGTCAACTAATAACCCATTTATGAAAAAAATTACTACGCTATTACTTTTACTATTTACAACGTTGAGCTTTGCTCAAGTCAAAGGAAAAATTACCGATTCAAAAGGAAATCCTTTATCTTTTGTAAGTATTTACTTAGAAAAAACTGTTACTGGAACAACCTCCAATGATAACGGAAATTACGAACTATCACTAAAAAACACGGGAGATCATGTTGTTGTTTTTCAATTTTTAGGATACAAGACTGTTAAGAAAGCTGTTTCTATTGATCGTTTTCCTTTTGAATTGAATGTTGTTTTACAAGACGAACAGGTGGTATTGGATGAAGTAACTGTCTCTACCAATGAAAACCCTGCCAATAAAATTATACGAAGTGCTATTGACAGCAAAGAGAAAAACACAGACAAATTAGGAAAATATACAGCCAAGTTTTATTCGCGTGGTTTGTTTAAGGTGAAAAATGCTCCTGAGAAAATATTAGGTCAGAGGCTAGGTGATCTTGGTGGCGGATTAGATTCTACAAGAACTGGAATCATCTATTTATCTGAAACTATGTCTGAAATTACTTATCAGAAAAAACCTAAGAAGTTTAAAGAAAAAATTATTGCATCTAAAGTAAGTGGTTCTGATAATGGAATCAGTTTTAACAGGGCAGAAGAGGCTAACTTTAATTTTTATGACAACGCTGTTTATGTTGCTGAGAACAATTTAGTTTCACCTATTGCCAATGGTGCTTTTGGATACTACAAGTATAAATTAGAAGGTTCTTTTTATGACAAGAACGGTGTTTTAATCAATAAAATTAAAGTAACTCCAAAACGAAAAGGAGATCGTGTTTTTAGCGGTTTCATTTATATTGTAGAAGATCAATGGGCTATTTATGGTGTTGATTTAGTAGCCACAGGACAACAAGTTGGAATTCCAATTATAGACAATTTAAAATTCAAACAAGACTATAATTATTCTGCGAATAATGATGTATGGGTTCTGATCTCTCAATCCGTCGATTTCAAGTTTGGTTTGTTTGGGTTTAATGTAAACGGTCGTTTTTCTGCCGCATATTCAAACTACGATTTCACACCTGATTTTGACAAATCTACTTTTGGTAGAGTTGTTTTATCTTTTGAAAAAGATGCAACCGAAAAAGCTCCCGAATATTGGAATAAGTTACGACCTGTTCCTTTAACCACAGAAGAGACAAAAGATTACATTTTAAAAGATAGCATCAAAATTGTTCGGAAATCGAAGAAGTATTTAGATTCTATTGATAAAAAGAACAACAAGTTTAAACTGCTATCTCCAATCACAGGATATACCTATCAAAACTCGTATGAAAAATGGTCATTTAGCTTTGAATCACCTCTAGAAAATATTGCTTTCAACACAGTTCAAGGATTTAATTCTTCTGCAAGGTTAGGATACTTTAAAAGAATGAATGATAAAGGAAAATGGTGGAATGCTGGTGTGCGAGTAGGATATGGGCTTTCTGACAAACAAGTACGACCTGTTTTTTACTTCAACAAAGCTTGGAATAATATTGAACGCCCTAGACTCTCTGTTTCAGGGGGAATTACAACTCCTCAATTTAACAATAGACTCCCAATTTCACGATTCAATAACACAATTTATAGTTTAGTAAACAAGGAAAACTACTTGAAGATTTACGAAAAAACATATGGAAGAATCGCATACTCACAAGAAGTAGCTCCAGGGATTTTTATGAATAGTTCTATAGAACATGCAAATAG
Organism: Flavobacteriaceae bacterium; assembly: GCA_049115595.1. GTDB lineage: Bacteria > Bacteroidota > Bacteroidia > Flavobacteriales > Flavobacteriaceae > Polaribacter. Next base: position 408,131 of record JAGDZS010000001.1, on the reverse strand, counting down.
AAAACCGTTGTTTAATACTACCGATTATTCTTTTTTCAATAAAGATGCTACTTATTTAACAAACAACCCTTTAGACCCAACGAGCACTTCAGCTCCTTTCAATACACATCAAATCTGGTCTCTTAATGTAGGAGCAAATATCCGATTTGGTCAGAAGTATCTAATGTATCCAAACAGTCGATTTGGAGTTGGTAGTGGAAAATATCCGTCTTTATATATTGGATATCGTAAGAATTTTGGCGCTGATAATAGCAACTATAATTCCGATTTATTAACAGCTCGTTTACGTCAGTTTGTATCTGTAGGAAACATTGGTAATTTTCAATACCATGTACGAGGTGGAATTTTCCTAAAGCAAAAAGACATTCCTTTTATGGATTACTTACATGCAAATGGAAATCGATTGGATTTATCTCAAGGAAATCTTGATAGCTTTAATATTCTAGATTACTATCAGTTCAGCACAAATGACAAGTATGCTGAAGCACATATAGAGCATAACTTCAAAGGGTTCTTGTTAGGGAAAATTCCATTGATTAATAAATTAAACTTTCATTTAGTTGCAGGAGCAAAAGGATTATTCACTGGAGAAAGAAAACCATATACTGAATACTCTATTGGACTAGACAATATCGGTTGGGGGAAATGGCGTTTCCTTAAAGTACAATATGTACAATCTTTTCATGACGGAAATAATGGGAGTGGATTCTTATTTGGAGTATCCTTCTAATGAAAATGAAGTATCTTTGATACATGAATTTACAAATACTTCTTTTCGGAATTTCAACGGATTTGGTGGGAGAAACAGCCTTGAGCTTTTCACTCTCACCAAGTTCTTCCGTTTTACAATTGAAAGAAGAACTACAAAATCAATACCCACAATTATCGCAGATTAATTCATATGCGATTGCTGTCAATGAAGAGTATGCAACGGACGAAACTACACTAAAAGAAAATGATGTAGTGGCTATTATACCGCCTGTAAGTGGAGGGTAATTACAATGTTCAATTATTAGTGAACAGTTGTCAATAAAAACTAATCTCTTAAATACTTTTTATCGACATAGAAAGTTCCAAAAGGAATGATTGATGCTAATAATACAATTCCAAAAGTCTTCCCATTCCATTTCATTTCATCTTTAATCAAATACGCCAAAACGATGTATGCTACAAATAACAATCCGTGTGGCATTCCTAATATTTTTACATATTGCGGATCATCTAATAAATATTTAATGGGAGTTGCCACAAAAAGCAACAATAAGTAAGAAGTTCCTTCCAAAAAACTAACAACTCTAAAAACTGTTTTCATTATATGCTGAATTTAGTTCAGTATCTTTTTATTCTTGCAAAGATACGTCACAGATTTCCTATTTTTGTAGATGATGAGCAATACTTCTATTAAAATTACTTCTGATGCATTAAACTTAAATGAATGCTATGAATTTGTCGCAGATGATTCCTGTGGTGGTATCGCAGCCTTTGTAGGAACGGTAAGAGATAATACTCAAGATAAAGAAGTAACTCAACTCGATTTTTCTACTTACAAACCCATGGCAATTAAAGAAATGCAAAAGATTGCTGACTTGGCCTTGGAGAAATTTCCGATTAAAAAAATTGCCATTCATCATGCAGAAGGCATGCTTCAAATTGGTGCTATCCCTGTGATTATCACCACTTCTTCAAAACATAGAAAAGCTGCTTTTGAAGCTTGTGAATTTGCTATTGACACACTAAAGGAAACCGTTCCTATATGGAAGAAAGAACACTTTTCAGATGGTGAGGTTTGGGTGAATGCCCATCCTTAGTCTAATGTGGAAATGAAACAATGAATTAATGTAGAGATGCCTTATTAATTGTCGTTACCCTATAAGCGAAAATTCATTTTCAGTTTCATCCTCATTTCCGTATTTCTTACACTATTTTCATCTTCTTCAATAAGAAGGAAGCATTCATGTTTTTACACACTCCTTTTTTAAAGAGATAGTCAAAATACAGTTCATCGTTGGTGATTTCTGCATCAAAATAGTAGTTCTTAATTTCTGAAAAATCATTTTCCAATTCACATAAACTTACATCATGGGTTGCAATAATTCCTGTTGATTTTGAACTGACTAATTTTTCAACAAACTTTTTAGATCCAATAGCTTTGTCTTTACTATTCGTCCCTTTCAAAATCTCATCTAAAATGATAAAGTATTCATCTGTGTCGATCGTATCTACAATAAATTTTAATCGCTTCAACTCTGAATAAAAATACGATTCATCGTCTGCTAGAGAATCCGACGTTCGCATGCTTGTAATTAATTTTATTGGTGAATACTCGAACTCTTTCGCACACACAGGTAAACCTACATTTGCCATCACAATAGATAAAGACACTGTTCTTAAAAACGTACTCTTTCCCGCCATGTTTGCTCCTGTGATGATGTAGAATTCCTGATCATTAATATTAAAATCATTGTCAATTCTTTTCTCTGAATTCAACAATGGATGCCCTAATTCAACCGATTTTATAACAGCATTCTCTTTTCCAATTTTCGGAAAAGAATATTCAGGGTGATTGTAATGGAAATTAGCCAATGAGTTCTGAGCATCGAAAAAAGTAATCACTTCAAACCACTTTTCCACCGTGTGTTTATATGTTAGAATCCATTTTTCTACTTTACAAGCATTCCTCAAATCCCACAAGAAAAAAGCATTTCCAATCAATACCACAAAGAGATTATTTCGTTGATCGAAGGCATCTAATATCCTAGAAAATTTCATAAAAATAGTGGATGCTTTTGTATCCTCAGATTGAATAATAGTTTGTTTCCTTTTTAGTATTTCAGAAGTGAAACCAATGTTTTCTATTTCTTGCAATAGTTGATGATATTGCTTAAAAGTATCTTTCGATTTTCCTGCTTTGGTATATATGTTTTGAGTTTTCTTTATGAACCTTCCAGTAATTCCTAATCCAATAAAAAACCAAATCGTTAAAACTGTAAACGAAATGATTTGAAAAGAAGTCAACGTTATTAAAAGAAGACTGGTTAAAGAAAACACCAAGGGTAATAAAGAAACTACTTTAGAAAAAACAGATTGATAGTTCTGAATAAAATCGACAATTACTTTTGATGAGTGTTGTACTTTCACCAATCCTGCCAATGCAGAAAAATGCTGTCTCCATTGTACTTTCTTAGAAAGGTCTTTTATTCCTTCTTGTTTTTCAACAATCTCGGTAATCTTATTTTCTGTTAATGTATTGGCTAGTTTTTGTGCACCTTCATCAGTCGCAGTTCTATTGAGATACTGAAAGAAAGAGCCTCGCCCGAACAAATCAATATCATTGCTATACACATGTGTCCCATCAATAAATTCTTCACCTGTTTTTAGAAATGAAAAATCTCCCTGTTGAACTTTAATTTCCGTGACGTTAATTTCGATCTTAGTCACTAACAGTTCCTTTTCTTCTTTTGTATCTAGATACTTCATCAATAAAACCCAAAAGAGGATGATTCCAAAAGCTGCAATAATTCCAGCAATCATTAGGTCGTCAAAGAAAAAATAAATTCCTCCTGAAGTCAATAAGAAAACTATTAATCGTAAAACGCTCAAGTTGGTTAACTTGTTTTTTACTGCTTTTAATTCTGTTTCTAGGCGTCCTTTTTCCTCTGTATAAAATTGCACTAATCTCTCCATCAATAACTGCTTATTCCCCCTGTTAAATTCAACACATTTACTTCGGGGTATTTTTCTTTTAATTGTTTTGTTGCTTTGTAACTATTGATTCCTCGTTGACAAATCATTACATAGGTTTTATTTTTATCGATGTCTAAAGCATCGGCATCGAATTCTTGAATTGGAATTGTTTGATGTACTTTAAATGGTAGTTTCAAGTTGGGTAAAACAGCAATTAATTCGAGACTTCTCGACTCCACTTCGACAGACTCAGTGTGACCGCTCTCTCGTGACAATAATTTTTTTAATTCCTCTGGTGAAATTTGCCATTCTGGATTTTGAGTTCCACAAGCAGCATCGAAATAGGTTTCTTTTTCAAAGATTTCAGAGATTCTTCGACTTCGCTCAGAATGACATTCTGAATCGAATGTCAATTTCATCTTCATTTGAGTATTGCGAAGCACATTGTAAATCAATAGTTCATTGATTAATGGTTTGCCAACTCTTGTAACAATCTTCAATACTTCATTCACTTGAGCAGTAGCAATCAACCCAACAATTGCATTGAGTGTTCCTGCTTCTTCACAATTAGGAACGTCTGTGTTCATTTCGGGAAATGCATCTCGCAAATTTGCTGAATACGATTCGTCTTCTTGCAATACATTAAATGTACTTACATACCCATCAAACTTGTACAAAGAACCGTAGATTAATGGTTTCCCATGCAACACACAAACATCGTTTAGCAAGTATTTTGTAGGTAAACTATCAGTTCCATCCACAATAATATCATATTCGGAAATCAACTGAACAGCATTTTCTTTTGTTAAAGGTTCTGTTGAAAAACCCACCTCAGTAAACGGAGCTCTTTTTTGAATCGCGGCAGCTATCACTTCAGATTTGTAGTTCCCAACATCTTCTAACGTGTAAAACACTTGTCGATGTAGGTTGGTAACATCTACTTTGTCAAAATCAACCAAGTGCAAACGACCAATTCCGCTGGCTGCTAAATAAACAGCAATCGGACTTCCCAAACCTCCACAACCAACAACCAAGACTTTTGCCTCTTGTAGTTTTTGCTGACCAGTTTCACCTATTTCTGATAAGGTGATCTGACGTTTGAAAATTTCTGATTTGTTTACTTCCATTTTTATTGTCTTTGCGAGACTTTTCAAAAAAAGTCGTGGCAATCTCATTTTATATAAGCAGATTACTTCGCTTTGCTCGTAATGACGTCACTTAGTTCATTTTTCGCTGCTTCGTATTCCTCAGGAGTATTGATATTGCGAATCAAATCATCATCTACCTCTACAATTTCTACATCTGAATTGATTAACATTTTACGCGGACAGGAATATCCTTGCGCTAAATATTGCAACAGAATTGGATATGCTTTGGGCTCATAAATAGTAATCAAAGGTTCTGGAAATTGTTTCCCGTTCCCTCTTACTGCAGTAGCCACTTTTGCTGGGTTTCTTTTTTCTAATAAGAGTTCTATTAAACTTTCATTTACAAATGGTAAATCAGTTGCCAATACAATCCAAGCCGAATTTGGATCTTTCTGAAATGCGGAACAGATTCCTCCAAACGGACCTAGATTGAAAAAGGTATCAGGAATTTGATTCTCAAATACAGATTTCTCGACTGCGCTCGAAATGACATTCAATTCTTTATTGTCACCTTGAGCAGAGTCGAAAGGTCTCACAGAATAATACGTTTCAAATCCTTTATTTTCCAACAGTTCTTTCACAAACTGTTTCTGAGGTTTCCCGTGATACTCTAGCTCGGATTTGTCTTTCCCCATTCGAGTGCTTTTCCCTCCGGTTAATACCAATCCTTTGATGCTTGGAATGGTTTCTGAAACAAGTTGAGCAATGTGGTTGGTGATTTTTTCAGTTTCTTCAATTCCGTAACTTGGAATTTCTTTCCAGTTTGGAAACTTATCTTTTAGAGATTGAAAAGGCTCGATATCATTGGTTAGTTTTACAAAAAACTGCACATCAGAAATCTGATCAATTCGTTTGTTGATCGAAGCTTCCTTTTCAGGGTCTAACAAAACTATCTGTTTACTTCCAGCATAGTGATTCCCATTGATGAATACAGTATCGAATTGAGAAAACTGAATTCGCTGCACATATTTATTGATCGGTGCTGAAGTTGTAATACTTAAGTTTCCATCGTGATGAAAGGTGAAATCTGTTAATTGATTTTCTTCAACGTCTTTTGCATGAGAAGCATCAAAATAAGCTAAGTTATATTGTGATAAACTTTGAGAAACCTTCTGAACTAAGTCAGATATGATTCCACATTTTGCGCCTAAAATTGAAATCTCATTGGGAGCGAAGTTTCCGTTCCTTCTTCTTACTAGATTTGTATGTTTTTGGTGTGTTTTCATTTTATGATGAACTTGTTTCAGTATTTCATTTAAGTGACTTCAAGAGCCTCAGTCATCTTAATCATTAACTTTTATATCGGATTTTCCGCCTGTCTTTTCTACTAATTTCACTTCTTTAATCACCATTTCTTGCGAAATAGATTTACACATGTCGTAAATAGTTAAACACGTTGCAGAAGCTCCTGTTAACGCTTCCATTTCTACTCCAGTCTTCCCTTCAATGGTTACCTTACAAAATACTTCTATGCTTTCTTCATCTACAATATTGATATCAATGTCCACACCATTAATTAATAACGGGTGACACATTGGAATCAATTCTGAAGTCTTTTTTACAGCCTGAATTCCTGCAATGATAGCCGTTTGAAAAACAGGGCCCTTTTTGGTTGTTAATTCCTCATTCTCAAAATGAGAAATGATTTCTGACCCTAAATACATGTTTGCTTTCGCAATGGCTGTTCTTTTTGTGATGTTCTTATTAGAAACATCCACCATTTTAGGTTGTCCTTTTTTATTTATGTGTGTAAAGCTCACTTTTTTTGATCTAATCTTTAATTCTTATTCTTGTTGTATGATTAAAAGGGCTTTTCCTTTTAATCAATTTATTCAGTTCCTCTCCTTCAATCTTTTTAGATTGTTTTCCTGTCTCTTTTATTACAATAGATTTGGTGCACTTTTTCAAAACGTTCAAGTCTTTTTTGGTCCATATTCCAAACCCTAAAAAAAAGGTTTTAGTATTCTCTCCTTTGCCTGTTTCTAACTTAAGATCTTTAAGATCTTTTTTACTTAATAACTGAGTAACATAGTCATTACAATTATCTAATTCTATTTCTACAATGATGTCGTTATCCAATTTATTCTCTATCACTAAGGTTTTCATCGGGTCACAAGATGAAAAGCTAAATGTTATTAGCAACCCTACTAATATTTTAAAAATTTTCTCCATTTACTAGTTTATCGGTATCTTATAAATGAAAATGTTTCTCCTTCTTTATAATCCGTTTGCTCTTTTGGTAGCTCAATAAACCCATCGGCTTGTACCAAACTTGCCAAATCTCCAGAGCCATTTCCTTTGATTGGAAACGCAACCAAATGACCATATTTAATTTCTATTCTTACTTGTAAGAAATAGGTCAGATTCGGTTTAAAAACAACATCTTCTCCCAGAATCACCGTTTCTTGTTTCAATTCAAATCCTGTTGATTTTGCAAACCAAGGATAAAAATACGCCAAACAGTTTACATAGGTAGATATTGGATTTCCTGGAAATGCAAATACAACTTTATCGTTTTGATTCGACTTCGACAGGCTCAGCCTGACATTCTCAGAAGGTTCTCCATCTCGTCCACTCATACTTAAAGCATCTGCGATGCCGAACCAGAATGGTTTTCCTGGACGTTGAGCCACTCTATGGAATTGTTTTTCAACTCCCAATTCATCCAAAACTTCAGGCAGGAAATCAAACTTTCCTTTACTTACCGCTCCGCTAAATAATAAAACATCATAGTCTTGTAAATAGCTTGCAATCTTCTGTTTTAGAATTGATTTATCATCTGTAATATGAGCTGTTTCTGCTTTAACATTTAATTTCTCAAGTAAAGAAACTAAAGTAAAAACATTACTTCTTCTAATTTGATGTGCTAATGGCGTTTCATTGACTTCTACCAATTCATCACCTGTAGAAACGATCATTACTTTCGGTGTTTTAGCAACTTTTACTGTTGCTTTCCCTACGGTTGCTATCACTCCAATTTCAGCAGCGGTAATCACACTATTTTTTTCAATCAGAAGATCACCTTCATTTCTATCTTTTCCTTTTGCATGTACATTCTGACGATGCTTAAGTACATCTACTTGTATGGTTGCTATTCCATTTTCAATAACAACATCTTCATAACGAATCACTGTATCTGTATTCTCTGGCAAAACAGCTCCTGTCATGACTTCCATGCAATTGGAATTGACATTCATTATTTTCTGTGCTGCTCCTGCTGCTTGAACTCCTTCCACAGTGAACTCACGAATTCCTTTTTCAAAAATATGATGATTGATTGCGATTCCATCCATAGAAACTCTATTGAATGGTGGGAAATCTCGATCGGCAACAATGTCTTCTTTTAAAGTACGTCCAACTGATTCTAGAAATGAAACTTCCTCTACACCAAAATCTTGAGTGTTATTTAAAATAGTTTGTAAAGCTTCTTGTACTGAAATCATATTTTTGTCATTCCGCACTTGATGCGGAATCTATTTTTATTACACTGGATTCCCGTTTTCACGGGAATGACATTGAACTATCCTCCAATCGTTGACATACTCTCTGAAACATTTCCTTTTTTACGATTGGCTTCTGCGATAAAACCATTTTCTGGTTTCTCTTTCACCAATGATAAAAACAACTCTTTTAACTCTTCATTGCTTGCTCCTTTTCTCAAGAAGTCTCGAATGTTAAATACACCATCATCAAAGAGGCAGTTCTTAAATGTTCCGATAGGTGTAATGCGTATTCTATTGCAATCTCCACAGATGGTCCTCGTAAATGCAGGAATAATTCCCACAGTTCCTTTATGTCCTTCTATAATGAAACTACGAGACGTTGATGATTTTTCAGAAACAATTGGCTGAACATCAAACTGAGTTTTCATCTCCTCTAAAATTCGAGTATAGTTCCAATTATCTTCAATCTCTCTTTGCCCTTTCCCATTGAATGGCATTTCTTCAATAAAACGAACTGCAACATTTTTGTCTTTTGTTAATGCCACAAAATCTACTATTTCATCTGTATTGAAACCTGCCTGTACCACAACATTCAGTTTTAAATTCAAGCTGCTTTTTTCAAGTGCTTCAAACGTTTCATATACTTCTGGGAATACATCTCTTCTTGTAATCTGATTGAACTTTTCTTTTTGAAGACTATCAATACTTAAATTGATATGTTTGATTTTCTCCATCTTTTCCAACGTCGGAATATGTTTGGCTATCATCGCTCCGTTGGTCGTGATGTTAATCGCTTCCAACAAATCATTGAAGGATAGCATTTCTAAAAATCCCACAAAATCTTTGCGCACAAAAGGTTCTCCTCCTGTTAATCGAATCTTTGTTACACCTAACTCTGTCAATACTCGAATGATTCGATACATTTCTTTGAAGGTCAACAAATCTGCACGAGGAGCAATTTCAATTCCATGCGCAGGCATACAATATTGACAGCGTAAGTTACATCGGTCTGTAACCGCCAACCGCACATAATCCATTTGCCTTCCAAAACTATCTATCAACTGTTTCTGCATGCTAAAAAGGTGCTAAGTCTGGATGTAAAATTTCTGCCTTTGCTTCTGGCGATCGAAATACATCTTGACTGTAATGTTTTTTTATAATTCCTTTAAAATCTTTCAATAAAAAAGGGTGTTGTTCAATGAAATCTGGAAAATTATCTGCCTCAGATTCCTTCATATAATGATACATAATTTGCAACGAAGCATATGTTACAGTGGCGTTAAACTTCATGGTTGCTCCGTACTTGATTGCAAAATCATAAATCTGAGTACACATATTCTTAATGGATTGTTCTAATCCATATTTTTTGAGATGGATGTATGCCAATCTCAAATGTGCTTCATGCGAAAAGTAAAGCGGTGGAAATTTACAATCTCTAAATTTCTGCTCATATACTTCATCAGAAAATCGATAGTGCTTTTCCAATTTAACTCGGTAATTTCTTACTTAATAATCCGTAAATAAAAGCTCCTAAAATAGCTCCCAGCAATACAATTAAAATAGCAACTGCTCCATGGCCTATTAAAACAAAAATTGGTCCAGGGCAAGCTCCTGCCAACGCCCAACCCAATCCAAAAATACTTCCGCCTACAAAAGTTCTAATAAATCCTTTTTTCTTCGGTTTTACATTGATTGGGTTCCCTTGAAAGTCTTTAATGATTCCTCTTTTAAATAGTTGCATAAAAATAACTCCAACAGCTATTGCAGAACCAATAACTCCATACATATGGAATGATTGAAACTTGAACATTTCATAAATTCTGTACCAAGAAACCACTTCTGATTTGCTTAAAATGATTCCGAATACAATTCCGATAATTAAAAATTTTATGTTTTTCATTTTGTCTATTTCTTTGTTTACTCACTCTTACTTCTCGACTGCGCTCGAAGTGACAAGAGTTCGCTAGGTTTTGTACTTAAAACCCTTTGGGTTTAAAATATTAAAGGGAATAAAAACCAAATCATTAATAATCCGCCTGCAAAAAATCCGATTACAGCAATTAAAGAAGGCAATTGCAAACTACTCAATCCTGTAATTGCATGACCAGAAGTACATCCTCCAGCATAACGAGTTCCAAATCCAATAAACAATCCTGCAACTAGTAAGATTGCTATTCCTTTCAGTGATAATAAATTCTCAACACTAAAAATCTCTGAAGGCAAATACTCGCTTCCTGCATTTGCAAATCCTAGTTCAGCTAACTCTTTAACTGTTTCTGGATTTAAGTCTATCGCTTGAGAAGGCATTAAATATTGACTCGATATTAATCCGCCTAGGATAATTCCTACGACAAAAATCAAACTCCATTTTCTCGCTTTCCAATCGGTTTTAAAGTAATCAGAAAACCTTCCGGCTCCTCCGATGGTACAAAAGGTTTCTAAGTTGGTAGAAACGCCAAAGCTTCTTCCAAAATAGAACATCAAAAATAGGATAAAGGCTATTGCAGGTCCTGCAACGTACCATGCCCATGGTTGTGAAATAAATTCCATATTTATAGTATTAGTTGTTTGTGTATATAGTCCATTATTTGAGCTGTTGCTCCAATATTTTCTTTGATATAGGTGCTATTAATATTCCCTGTTTCTTTTCTAAAACCTGAATCCGTTTTTAACTGATTAAAGATACTGGAAAAGGCTGATTGATTATTCACTGAAATACATCCTTTTTTCTCAACCAAATCTATGGCTTCTTTAAACTTGCTAAACTCCGGACCAATAACAATTGGAACTCCAAACACAGCTGGTTCTAGAACATTGTGCAATCCTGTTTTGAATCCACCTCCAACATAAACAGCATCTGCGTACGAATAAATTTTTGTTAACAGTCCAATCGTATCTACAATCAAAACATCATAATCAGAAAGCTTTTTGCCTTCCTTTTCGGAAAATAACAGCACTTTCTTTTGAATGGATTCTTTGAGCTCTTGAATCGCTTTTGTTTTCATAGTATGCGGAGCTATGATGAATTTTTCATCGCTAGAATCATTGATATAATTCACCAATAGCTCTTCTCCTTCTTGCCAAGTACTTCCAGCAACAACAGTATATTGATTGTTCTTAAATTTTTCTATAAAAGGCAATAAATTGTCTTGCTCTAAAATCTTTGCCACTCGATCAAAACGAGTATCTCCACTGACACTTGCATTGGTTAGTTCGATGGATTCTAAAAGCTCTTTAGAGATTTCATTTTGCACAAAGAAGTGATCAAATGCTACTAGTGATTTTTTCATCCATTTTCCAGATCGTTTAAAAAACGCTTGGTCTTCCCTAAAGATTCCTGAAACCAATATGGTAGGCACAGATTTCTTCTTTAACTGATGCAAAAGGTTGGGCCAAAATTCATATTTAATAATAATAGCAAGTTCGGGGTCTATCATATCTATAAACCGCTGAACTCTTCCTTTGGTATCAAAAGGAAGGTAGCAAATTATATCCGCCAACTGATAATTTTTTTGAATTTCATATCCAGAAGGAGAAAAGAATGTCACTACAATTTTATGACTTGGAGAGTTCTTCTTTACTTCTTCAATAATGGGTCTAGCTTGTTCAAACTCTCCCAAAGATGCTGCGTGAAACCAGATTACTTTATCTTCTTTCTTTAGAACAGATAGCTTATCAAATGTTTCTTTTCTTCCTTTGATAAACAGTTTAATTTTTTCATTAAACAATCCATAAATTTTAAGGATGAAAAAAGTAATATGAGCAGTAAGATTGTACAATGGGTTCATCAGTGTAAATGTACAAAATGAGTACAAACAAATTTAATTATTTACGTATCTCTAAATAATTAAATAAAAGTTTTCAAATAGATGAAATAGCGCATAAAAAAAACGCCCAAACATTGTTTGGGCGTTTTATATTTTTATTCTTTATTTCTTAAGCCTCGAAAGGAACTATAGAAACATAAGATCTGTTGTCTTTTTTCTTTCTGAATTCAACAACTCCATCTACTTTGGCGTGTAATGTATGGTCTTTACCCATATATACATTTTCACCTGGGTTGTGAGTTGTTCCTCTTTGACGAACAATAATGTTTCCTGCAATTGCAGCTTGTCCTCCAAAAATCTTAACTCCAAGTCGTTTCGATTCTGATTCTCTACCGTTCTTCGAACTACCTACTCCTTTTTTATGTGCCATGGTCTTATGGTTTTAAAATTGAAATTCTTATTAACTTAATGCAGCGATTAATTCAGCTTTCTTTAAAGAAGTGTATCCTGTGATACCTTTTTCTTTAGCCAATGCTTTTAATTGAGCAACAGTCATAGAACTCAAATCGTTAGATTCTGTTTCTTTTACCTCAGCTTTTGGAGCTTCCTTTGCTTTTGGAGCTTCTACCTTTGCTTCCTTCTTAGGAGCAGCGGCTTTCTTAGCTGTAGTTTTCTTAGCACCTGAAGCAGCGATTCCTTCAATTTGAATCTCGCTTAAATACTGACGGTGTCCGTTTTTCTTTTTGTAACCTTTTCTTCTTTTCTTTTTGAAGACAATTACTTTATCACCTTTAAGGTGACCTAAAATTTTGGCCGTTACTGCGGCTCCTTCTATAGCTGGGGCGCCAATAGTTACATTTCCACCATCTTCTACAAGCATTACTTTATCGAAAGTTACTTTAGAACCTTCTGCTTCTTGTAAACGGTGTACGTATACCTTTTGATCTTTTGCTACTTTAAACTGCTGCCCTGCTATCTCTACAATTGCGTACATACTGTTATTTTATATTAGCTTTTTTGTTAAAACCTGCATCTCATTGCTGAAAATGCGGGTGCAAATATACTCTTTTTTTAAAAGTCTGCAATAGCTATCCTTCAAAAAAACAAGGAATTAAATAAATTTTAAAGGCGTCTTCTTTATTGGGTTTACTTAGCCTTATTCACTAGATAGACTCCGAACAAAATGATTACTCCACCAAACAATTGTAAATAATGTAAATTCTCTCCGTCGATAACTCCCCATAAGACAGCAACAATCGGGATCAAATAGGTTACCGAAGAGGAAAAGACGGGAGTAGATATTTGTACCAATCTATTAAACATTACTTTGGCTACTCCTGTTCCTACAACTGCTAAAATCGTTAAATACCCCAATGCCGATAGTGATTCATTGGTTGCCTTAAAATCAATATGGAAATCGGTAAAATACAAGACCAACATTGCAGGAATAATCAGTAACAAGAAGTTTCCAGCAGTAATTGCTAATGCATTCAATTCGTTTAAGTGTTTCTTTACAATGTTTACATTGAAAGCATATCCAACTGAAGAAATAATCACCAAAAGAGCATACCAATAATTCTGGTCTGGATTTAAATGAGCCCCTTTTAATATTAGAATTAACGTTCCTACAAGCCCAATAAGAATTCCTATTAATTGTTTCTTTTTAAACGCAAATCCAAACACCAAAGCTCCAACAATAAACGTATTAAATGGAGTTAATGAATTTAATATTGCTGGAATAGAACTATCAATTTTTGTGATTGCATACGCAAACAAAAAGGATGGGAAAAAAGTTCCTAGAAACGCAGTGTAGGCAATATATTTCCATTGTTTTTTTTGAATTTTTTTAAGACTCTTAAAACCTATTAGCAGTAGAAAAACAGCCGTGATCAACATTCGCAAAGCTCCAACTTGAATCGCTGTTAAGCCAAGTAGGGCTTTCTTCATTAGAATAAAAGAACTCCCCCAAACAATGGCAAGAATAATTAAATAAGCCCACTTCCTTTGTTGATTGCTCATAGTGTAGTGATTGTTAAAGTCAGTACAAAAGTCCAACAAATATTCCTATATAAATCATTTATTGCATAAATTTGCATAATAAAACTATTATAAAAAGTAATCATGAGAACTCGTCATATTTTAATCGTAGTCGCTATCTTTTCTATTTCTTTCACTTCTTGTAAAAAAGAGGCGGAAAAAGCTGATGTTAAAAAAGAAATTGCTGCAGCAAAAATCGAAACCGTTTCTTTAAATATAACTGGAATGACTTGCCAGATTGGTTGTGCAAAAACCATTCAGTCTAAGCTTTCTAAAAAAGAAGGTGTCGCTTCTGCTAAGGTAGTTTTCAAAGACAGTTTAGCTACTGTTCAATTTGATACTAATAAAACATCTTCTGAAGACTTAATTGAGTTTATCGATGGAATTGCTGGTGGAGATTTATACAAAGCTTCTGAAGCTACCGTAGAAAAATAAAATTCAACAAACATCTATATAAAAAGACCCCTGAAATCAGGGGTCTTTTTTTGTGTTTTTGAGTTATCTTTGCAATAGCTTAAGTAGCATACATGAAAAAACGATTTCCGCTTCTCGTTAAAATTACTTTGATTGCAGTTTATCTTATCTTTTTAGCTGGTGCCATTGTAAGAATGACTGGTTCTGGAATGGGATGTCCAGATTGGCCAAAATGTTTTGGATATTATATCCCTCCAACGTCCGAAGAACAAATTACCTGGCAACCTGATAAGACCTATAAACAAGGAATGATTATCATTAAAGATGAGGCTTTATTCGTTGCTGAAAAAGAAGTAAAAACGAATACTGAATTCAACTTAAAAAATTGGAAAAAATACACCAAACACGATTATGCGAAATTTAACAAGTTTCATACTTGGACAGAATACATTAATCGTTTAGCATCTGTTCTTGCTGGAATTCCTTTACTATTACTATTTATAGGTTCTTTTTTATTTTGGAAAGACCATCGGAAAATTACTTTTCTAACTATTGGAGTCTTCTTTTTGTTTGCTTTTGAAGCTTGGTTAGGAAAAACAGTGGTAGACACAAACTTAACTCCAGTAATTATTACTGTTCATATGGTTGTTGGTTTAATTATTGTCGCTTTACTGCTTCAATTACGATTTATAACGAGAGAAAAAGATCGAGTTTACAACTACAACTCTCTATTTAATAAATTGCTAATCGTTTCCATCATTTTCTCTCTAATTCAAATTGCACTAGGAACTCAAGTTCGTCAGTTTATCGATGAGCAAGTAAAATTATTTGGGTTTGAAAACAAAGAGTATAGCTTAATGGACCCTAGTTTTAAATTTTATTTCCACCGTTCTTTTACGATTGCTATTGTTTTGGTGAACCTCGCATTGTTCTACTTAAACCAGATGAAAGGTTTAGGGTACAAGCTCATTAATTGGGTCTTGATTTTATTACTTCTAGAAACTATTACTGGTATTTTAATGTACTATGCAGAATTCCCTATAGGAACACAAGCAGTTCACTTACTATCTGGAGCACTCTTGTTTGGTGTTCAGTTCTATTTGTTACTACAGGGCAGAAAAGCACAAGTAAAAAACTAAAAGACTGTCTATTTTTTTACTGACTTCCACTCTAAGGTTTCCATCAAGCGAAGAATGTCTTTTTTGATAAAATCTACTGCTGGAAGAATAGAATCGTAGTTTGGTTTTGCATCAAAATACAAAGCTCCTTTGATAAAATGATGTATACTATCTGTCACGTGAAATTGGATTTGTGAAGCCGCATTTCCTGTAATTTCATGAAGTGTACCATAAACTTTTTTTTCATCATTTAGGTAATCCACAGGGTCTATTTGCTCTGCTTTAACAGCGTGTTTATAAACCAACTTATAAGATTCACTTAACAACTCCTTCAGGTTACTATTTATATTTCGGTAGGTAATATCTAAGGAAGCTCTCTGTCTTGGATACTTAATCTTTAGCCAGTTTTTTGGTTCATCTACAACAGAAGCACTTTTAAGAACCTCAAAAGAGTAGGGCCTTTCTAAAGCAAGTTTACTATAACCTGTTTTTTGATATTCTAAACTTAAATACCCTTTCGGTTTTGGCAATGTTTCTTTGGTACAGGAAACTAGTAGAAAGATTCCAAAAATAATACAGAGGTTACGCATGAGTATGTCTAGTGACTTTAAGTTGTTTAATTCTTTTTCTATCTAAAGCTTCAATGGTAAACGTATAATTGTTGAATTTTATTTTCTCTCCTTTTTTAGGGAACTTCCCTGAGATTTCTAAAATAAACCCAGCAATGGTTTCTGACTCTCCTTTTTCTTCTTCAAACTGCTCTTCATCTTCATCTTCCAAAATTTTACAAAAATCCTTGATCGTAATTTTACCATCAAAAATATAGTTGTTGGCATCTATTTTAGAGTAGGTAAGATCGTCGTCATCAAACTCATCGTTAATATCTCCCACAATCTCTTCAATAACGTCTTCTAAGGTAACAATCCCACTAGTTCCTCCATATTCGTCAACTACGATCGCTAAATGATTTTTCTTCTCCCTAAACTCTGCTAACAAATCATCTAGCTTTTTATTCTCTGGAACAAAGAAAGCTTCCCGTAACAGTTCTTGCCATTTGAATTGTTTTTTGTTGAGATGCGCCAATAAGTCTTTCGCATACAAAACTCCAACAATGTTGTCTATAGAATCTTTGTATACTGGGTTTCTTGAATACCCATTTTTTAAAATCTTCTTCAAAACTCCTTCATAGGATTCATCATCAGACAAAGCAAAAATATCGATTCTGGGCTTCATAATCTGAACCGTTTCTGTACTTCCAAAACTTACAATTCCTTCGAGTATTTTTTGTTCGTCTTTTGTTGTAGCCCCTTCAGAAGTTAACTCTAAAGCTTGGGATAATGTTTCTACTGAAAAATTTGAATTCTTATTTCCCAATCGCTTTTCAATAAGTCCAGTAAGGTTAATTAAGGGATAACTCAGCGGTGTTAATAAAACGTTTAAAAAACGAACAGGCTTTGCCATAAAACTTGAAAAGCGCAATGACCTTCTAGATGCATATACCTTAGGCAATACTTCTCCAAATAATAAAATTAAAAAAGTAATTAGAACCACTTCAATTAAAAATCGAATGGGCATTTCTGTAAAGTATAAGTCGATGGAATAATTGAAATCACTAAAAAACAATTCACCTAATGAAGCAAAGAGCAATACAATTAAAATATTGATAAAGTTGTTCGTGATTAAAATAGTTGCCAGCAACTTCTTTGGTCTCTCTAACAATTTTACCACTAGATTTTCTTCTTTTGATTCTTCAGAAAGCTTGTCTAAATCGGTTTGTGACAATGAGAAAAAAGCAACTTCAGTTCCAGAAATTAACGCAGAACAGATTAGCAATAACACCAAAACAAAAATTCCAATGTAAGACATGGTGTCTAAGGAATTAAAGGCTAATAATAAAAGTTCAGGGTCAGGATCCAAATTCTATGGTTTCGTTCAACTTAAAATGGTAAATCATCATCTGTATCATCTACTACAGGTTTTGCTTGTTGTGGAGCTACTGGCTGATTCCCTGTATTAGATGTAGCTGGAGATCCTGTTTCTTTTTTGGTCGATAAAAACGTCATATTAATCACATGGATTTCTGTCGTGTATCGTTTCTGTCCTTCTTGTTCCCATTGACGAGTTTTAATTCGCCCTTCACAATAAACTTTATCTCCTTTAGATAGGTACTTCTCGCAAATTTCTGCGAGTTTATTTCGCACAACCACATTATGCCATTCTGTATTTATTACTTTTTCTCCAGACTGTCTGTTTGTATAACTTTCATTGGTTGCGATAGGAAATCTTCCGATAGAGTTTCCTCCTTCAAAATAATTCATTTTCACTTCATCACCTAAGTGACCTATTAAAATTACCTTATTAACTGTTCCAGACATTGTTTGGCTTTGATTGTTCTATCAAATGTACTAAAAATTTCAATTCGATTCTTAGAAGTAACGCTTCAAAAAGTTATCAATTAAAACAGGGACTGGGTACTTTTCTATATCCGACAAAGAAATGGTTGCTTTTGAGTACTCATTTGCTTTTACGATCCAAAATCGGGTATGTAAATGTTGATGAGATAATTTATGAATAATCTCAGACTCATTATATAGTTGTACTTCTGATGTTGAGGGAATCATTTTTTTAAATTCTTCAGAATCTAAGATTTCTTCTCCAATATCTTTGGTAGTTTCTAGTAACGGAAATTGGTAAAGTCCTTGCCAAATTCCTTTCCCCTTTCGTTCTTCCAAAACTGTTTTATGATCTGCTGTAAGAATCACCAAATAGTTGAAGTATCTTTTTCTGACTTTCAACTTCTTTTCTTTGACAGGCAATTCTTTAATTTGTTTTTTCTCAAAAGCAACACAACTCGTCTGTAAAGGACATTCTTCACAATTTGGATTTTGAGGCTTGCATTGCAGAGATCCGAAATCCATGATCGCCTGATTAAAGGTTCCTGGTTCTTTAGCTTCGATGAGCGATTGTGCTAATTGCTTAAACTCCTTAATTCCTTTGGTTGAATTAATAGGCGTATGAATGCCAAAGTATCTTGCAAGTACTCTATACACATTACCATCAACCACAGCACATGCCTCATTAAAGCAGATTGAAGAAATTGCAGAGGCTGTATAATCTCCTACTCCTTTTAACTTTAGTAGTTCTTTATAGGAACTTGGAAAAACACCATCCAGTTCATTTGCTATGTGTTTTGCTGTAAAATGCAAGTTTCTAGCCCTTGAGTAATACCCCAATCCTTGCCACATTTTAAGCACTGTACTTTCGTCTGCTTCTGCGAGGTCTTTTATGGTTGGAAAAGCGTCGGAAAACTTAAGGTAATAGCTCATTCCTTGAGCAACTCTTGTTTGTTGCAACATAATTTCTGAGAGCCAAACCAAATATGGATTTTGAGTCTTACGCCAAGGCAAGTCTCTCTTTTGCTGTAAATACCAGTAAATTAATGTCTTAGAAAAACTCATTCATTTTTTTTACAAATGCAATATTACACCTTAATATTAAGATTTTTTTATTTGTTTCCTTTCACGGAATCGATTAATTATCATATATTTGCCACCGCATTTTTAGAAAATAATAACATAAATAATAACAACATGACGAAAGCAGATATTGTATCGAAAATATCGGACAAATCAGGAATTGAAAAAGCAGATGTACTAGCAACCGTAGAGGCATTCATGACAGAAGTGAAGGGTGCGTTAGAAGGTGGAGACAATGTTTATTTAAGAGGTTTTGGTAGTTTTATCATCAAAACTAGAGCAGAAAAGACAGGAAGAAACATTTCTAAGAACACAACTATTAAAATTCCTGCTCACAATATCCCAGCTTTTAAACCAGCGAAAACTTTTACTGAAGGAGTAAAAAGTAAAGTGGTTGTAAAGTAATTAATACAAATCTAAATCGTAAGATTTAAAAAACATTAGACAATTATGCCAAGTGGTAAAAAAAGAAAGAGATCTAAAATCTCTACACACAAACGCAAAAAGAGAGCTAGAGCAAACAGACATAAGAAAAAGTAAGGTCTAACCCTTACTTTTTCTTTTCAGCTTGCCTACGGCAAGCAAGCTTTACGCTTAAACGTTCATTGAAATAGAGGTTATAATTCTGCAAACAGCAGAAGCCTCGTATGGTATTAACATAAATACCTGTTTAATTTAATCCATTATGCAGTTAATTCTGCATAGTATAAAACCATTTCAGTATGAAAACAGAATTGATAATTCGGTCTCATTCATCTGATATTGATTTTGCCTTATTAAAAGATGGAAAACTTATTGAACTTAATCAAGAAACTGGTGATAACAAATTCTCGGTTGGCGACATTTTTTTAGCCAAAATTGGAAAAGTATTACCAGGACTCAACGCTGCATTCGTAAATGTTGGATATCCGAAAGACGGATTTTTACATTACCACGATTTAGGAGCGCAAGTAAAATCTTTGAATAGTTTCATTAAGAAAGTAAGCACAGGTAAGTATAAAGAATTCACTTTAAAAAACTTTCGCTTTGAGAAAGACATTCACAAAGACGGGAGTATTAACGATGTACTAAAATCAGGTCAAAATTTATTAGTACAAATTGTAAAAGAACCAATTTCCACCAAAGGACCAAGATTAAGCTCAGAGCTTTCTATCGCAGGTCGATTTTTGGTATTAGTTCCTTTTTCTGATCGAATTTCTGTTTCGCAAAAAATAGAAGATCCTAAAGAGAAAGAACGTTTAAAAAGATTAGCAAAAAGCATCAAACCTAAAGGCTTTGGTGTTATTTTAAGAACTGTTGCTGAAGGTAAAAAAGTAGCAGAACTCGACAAAGATTTACAGAACTCATTAGACCGTTGGAAAATGATGTGTAAGCGAATTGCAAACACAAATACACCAACAAAAGTATTGAGTGAATTGAACAGAGCATCTTCAATCTTACGAGATGTGATGAACGATTCTTTTACAAACATTGTTACGAATGACGAAGCTCTTAAAGTAGAGATTAAAGACTATTTACAAGAGATATATCCTGAAAAACAGAATATTGTAAAGCTTCATAAATCTAAAGTTCCTATTTTCGAAAAGCATGGTATAGAACGCCAAATAAAAACATCTTTGGGAAGAACTGTATCCATGAGTAGAGGAGCATATTTAGTGATTGAACACACGGAAGCATTGCATGTTATCGACGTAAACAGTGGTAACCGTTCAAACAAAGCCGGATCTCAAGAAGAAACTGCATTAGAAGTTAACCTAATAGCCGCCACAGAAGTTGCAAGACAATTGCAATTAAGAGACATGGGTGGAATTATTGTTATCGACTTTATTGATATGCATACCGCTGAAAACAGAAATAAATTGTTTCAGCACCTGAAAGAGCAAATGGCTTTTGACAGAACCAAACACAAAATTTTACCGCCTAGTAAATTTGGATTAGTCCAAATAACTAGACAACGAGTACGACCTGAATTAAATATTAAAACTACCGAACCCAATCCAAATGTAAATGGCGAGGTAGAAGCTCCTATTGTTTTAGTTGACAAAATAGAAGTGGAATTGGAACGAATTTTATCCAATCCGAAAAACAAAAAAGTGGTGTTGAACGTTCACCCTTTTGTCGCTTCCTATTTAACCAAAGGAGTATCATCTATTCGTTTTAGATGGTATTTAAAACACAAAAAGTGGATTACTATTATACCTAGAGACGCTTACAGATATCTACAGTATAAGTTTAAAATTGACCGTAGATAAGGCATTTGTATATCAAAAAACCCTGCACTATTTAGTGCGGGGTTTTTGTTTTTATAGTTTTTCAATAAAGACTTGAGAAAAGTAGTGCATCAAAAAACCCGCATTGTTACCAATGCGGGTTTTTTATTTTCTAAAACTAGTTAATTATTCGTTCTTCGCTACTTTACCTTCTTGTTTCCAAGTGTTCACAGAAGCTATTACGTTATTGTCATAATTGATTTGACGTAATGTATGTTTTTTCCATTGAAACCAAGTTCCCACTTTTTTACCTTGCTTGTAGTATCCTACGGCAACTTTGTTTCCTTCTTTATCAAACTGAGTCCATTGACCAGTTAATTTTTTGTTCTTGAAAAAACCCTGTTTGTGTATCGTACCATCAGCATAATAATATGTAGCCTTAACCAAATCTCCAACTGCTTCGTACTTCGGTTGGTTGTCTTGCGCTTGTACTAACGAAAAAGAAAGTAAAAAAGCGATTGCTAGTAATTTTTTCATAATAATTAGGGTTTTAATTAACTTTATATTTACAAATATAACCAAAAATTTACGTTTTACAAACTTTTGATTAACTTTCACTTAACATTAAGTTAACATTAGAACCAAAACCCTAAATTAAAGAGCCAATAGCCTTCTTTGTTTTCTGGAGACCAGCTGTATTTGATCTCTATAGGGCCTAGCCGAGTGTCTAAACTATATCCCAACGCATATCCTTCTAATATATCTTCAAACAAGTCGCTCCCATTTGAAAAAACATTTTCATTAACACGAGCGTAATTCGCAATAAACGATGCATAGTGATTGTCTAAAATTCGATATCGCAATAGAAATTCGGATCTTAAGAATGATTTCCCCGAGAGTTGTGCAAACTCATAACCATACATCGGAACAAAAGTGTTGATGTAATTCTGATTATATCCTCCTAAATAGAAATCAAAAATCTCCGATTCTGGATTTTCAAAAGTAAACCCTGCGTCATTTGTATATTGAAAAGTAAGTCGATCTATTGGAGTAACTGCAAATCCTAAACGCCCTTGAATTTGAGGGAACGTTTTAAAGTTATTGAGATGATCTGATGATGATACATACCATTTCCCTCCTACATTAGCATAAAACCCTTTTGTTGGGAAAGATTTCTTGTTGTAAGTATCTAACTTTAAGTACATCGAAAGATTAAAGTAATTACTATCGTCAAACGTAAATTTATTTCCACTAGTTAAAGGAGCAAGCGTCTCTGTATTGATCTCCAGCTTCTTAAATTCTGCAACGAAGCCTAAGGCGAATTTTCGACCAAAAGTAGTCTGTACAAAAATCTCATTCGTGAAATCTGTATAGTTTAAATTGATTTTATTAATATTCAGGTTGTCAGGTACATTAAAGGATGTATTGGCTCGAAAATGATTGTATCGAGATTTAAATCCATAACTCGTGTAAAATCCATTGTCCACAAAATAGTTAAGGTTATAACGTATTTGATCTCCTATGATAATATCTACTGATAATTCATCATTATTAATTAACAATCCTTTTCTGTTGAAATTGGCAAGAACCGCAGATTGATACAATTGATCGTAATGTGCACCCAATCGAATGTTTGATTTTTGCACTCGTTCTTTGACAAGGAATTTTAGTTTTCCATCAATAATCTTATAATCTATTCGGTCGTAGTTGTCTGTAGAAGAAAGGAAATTAATTCTTCTTGTTAATTCTTTTCTTGTCATAACATCGCCATCACGAATCTTTAATTTTCCTCGCACATAAGCAGCCGTGTAATTTTCAGTTCCGTGTACCTCAATTCCTTTAATCACAAACTCTTTATCAATAATCTTTAATTCTGGCCTCTCTTTCTTCTCTATTTGTAATTGCGCAATGCTATCAAATGTTTTCCGGTACATCTTCCCAACTTCTTCTCCTTTAGCTAGAATCTGTTTGGTTTTATTAAAATCGACCACGGTAAAATCTGAGATGTCTGGTTGTATGTAAATATCTGCATCTTCTCTTCCTTTTTTACTCTGCTCATAGATATTGTAGCTTACAATCTGATTTAAAATGGTAATTACTGAATTGAGTCCCTCCCTCTTTTTTAAACCACTTTGAACATCAACACCAATAATAATATCTACCTCTTTCATTTTCATAATACTGGCAGGGAAGTTATTAGCGACCCCTCCATCTATTAATAATTGGTTGTTCTTTTCAACAGGATTTAACAAAGTTGGGAAAGATCCACTTGCTCTTAATGCAATTGGCAATGACCCTTTTTCTAATAACACCATCTTTCCTGTCTCTACATCGGTTGCAATACAGAAAAAAGGAATGGGTAATTTTTTAAAATCTGTAATCGAATCTACTGGTGATAGTAGATAGGTAAATAAGTTTAAAACATTTTGCCCTTTAGAAACGGCTCTTGGCAATCCAATTCCTTTTTTAGTTAATGGCAAAACAATGGCATGCCTTTCTCCAAACTCTTTTTCACTAAAAGGTTTTGCGTTTCTTGGCAACACATCTTGCAATACATCTTCTAAGCTGATAGAATCTACAATTTTTTCAATCTGCACCGCGGAGTATCCAGAAGCATAGAGTCCAGCAACAATAGCACCCATACTCGTTCCTCCAATATAATCTATTTGCAATCCGGCTTTGTCTATTTCTTTAAGAACACCTATATGAGCCAATCCTTTTGCACCACCTCCACTTAAAACCAATCCAACTTTAGGCTGTTTTTGCTGTGCAAATAACAACATTGGGAAAAGTAGTAAGATGAATGTTAACTTTTTCACTCTTATAAAAATTTGTACTTAATTTAAAATGACTGTTTTTAATATCGAATCTCGAACAATTAATACTGAAGTTTTTAGTACATGACAAAAAATAGCATGTATTTTTCAGATGTCTGGTCGAGCGCAGTTGAGACCTTTATTATTATTCCATTTATTTTAAACGACCTCTCGACTGCGCTCGAGGAGACATTGTTTTAATTATCTGATTAAAGATACATATTCGTTATTGGATATTCAGTGTTCATCATTCAGTATTCGATATTCAGTATTCGATATTCAGTATTCGACATTCTTCATTCATCATTCTTTTTTCGGGTTAAAATAACCATAGACCTTTTTAGCTCTAGAATATCCAATTGCTTCTTGAAGCTCCTCAAATGTAGCGCTTTTCACACGCTTAGCCGATTTAAATTTACGTAACAAAGACGTTATGGTTTGTTTACCAACATCTGGTATTTGTTCTAATTCTGATTGAATAGCACTTTTACTTCTCTTATTTCTATGCAAGGTAATTCCGAAACGGTGTGCTTCATTTCTTAAAAACTGAATGATTTTTAAGCTCTCCGATTTTTTATCCAAATACATCGGAATAGGATCTCCAGGATAATAAATCTCCTCCAATCGTTTTGCAATTCCAATGATGGCTATTTTCCCTCGTAGTCCTAAAACATCTAAGCTTTTTAATGCAGACGATAACTGCCCTTTTCCTCCATCAATTACAATTAATTGAGGCAATGATTGATCTTCGGATAATAATCGCTTATATCGCCTAAAAACCACCTCTTCCATGGAAGCGAAATCATCGGGACCTTCTACTGTTTTAATATTGTAATGGCGGTATTCTTTTTTACTAGGTTTTCCATTTTTAAACACCACACAGGCAGCTACCGGATGTGTTCCTTGAATGTTCGAATTATCAAAACATTCGATGTGCCTAGGTTCTTCAGACAATCGTAAATCTTTTTGCATTTGTGCCATGATTCTCTTTACATGACGGTCTGGATCTACAATTTTAATCTGCTTGAATTGCTCTTGTCGATAGTACTTTGCATTTCGTTCTGAAAGCTCTACAATCCGTTTTTTGTCACCCAATTTAGGCACAGTTACTTTAACACCTTCAACTACAGTAACCTCAAAAGGTGTGTAGATTTCTTTAGAAGCCGAATTGAATCGTTCTCTAATTTCCACAATCGCCATTTCCAACATTTCGCGATCTGTTTCGTCAAGCTTCTTTTTAATCTCTGAAGTATGCGATTGAATAATAGATCCGTTTGCGATCTTAAAGAAGTTCACATATCCATAGCTTTCATCGGAAATAATAGAGAACACATCGACATTGTTGATGGATGGATTTACGATGGTCGATTTTGATTGATAGTTAGACAATAAATCTAACTTCTCTTTTATTTTTTGCGCCTCTTCAAACTCCATCTTCTCAGCAAAAGACAACATGAGTTCTTGAAACTTTTCTAAACTCTGCTTAAAGTTTCCTTTGATGATGTTCCGAATGGCTTTGATGGTTTCATTGTATTCTTCTTCAGTTTGAAAGTTTTCACAAGGACCTTTGCAATTTCCCAAATGGTATTCTAAACAAACTTTGTACTTCCCAGCGTCTACTTTTTCTTTACTGAGATCATAGGTACAGGTTCTTAATTGATACAACTCTCGTATTAAATCCAATAATACTTTTACCGTTCTTACACTTGTAAAAGGGCCAAAATACTCAGAGCCATCCTTCACAACTCTTCGGGTCATAAACACTCGCGGGAATCGCTCTTTTTTAATACAAATCCAAGGATAGGTTTTATCATCCTTCAACATGATGTTGTACTTGGGTTGGTACTTTTTAATCAGGTTGTTCTCCAACAACAAAGCGTCCGTTTCCGAATTCACCACAATGTGCTTGATGCTTACAATCTTCTTAACAAGAATTCTTGTTTTTGCATTTTCGTGATTCTTGGTAAAATACGATGCAACTCTCTTTTTTAGATTTTTAGCTTTCCCTACATACAGAATTCCTTCTTCTTTATCATAATATTGATATACCCCTGGCGAATTAGGTAAGGTTTTAATTTGTACTTCTAACGGTGTTGGCATCCAACGAAAATACCATTTTTTTTCTGTCTTTGCGAGGAGGTACGACGAAGCAATCTGTTTAATTTTAGTTCCTATTCAGAAGATCGCTTCGTTTCTCTCGCGAAGACAATTACAAAAATAAAATCTCAATTTCTTTGGACTTTGCTCCCTATTAAATTCGGGAGTACTTACAATGAGGGAGATACTCCACAACATTACCACAACAAACTTGTGCTCAACTTGATTGGGTAAATAGACTCCCCATTTTTGGGTAGCTATAAATGACTAGGTAAAAATACCTGTTTTTGTAAGTATTTATACCTAGCGCTAGCATAGCAGTACAAAAATCTCCTACTTTTATTGGCACATAACATTTAAACTTTTTAGTATGAGCAAGAACAACGGAAACAACCAAATTAGCCTAAAGCACGCCATCGAATGGACGGCTTTATGGAGAAAAACATGCCCAAACAACTGTAAAGCCTTTTCTATTCCTGTTCAGGATATGGTGAGCGTTTTAAAAGAAATTGGCGTGATTAGCGAAGCTGGAAACACAGGTCTTTACAATGTAGATCAAGTAACCAAAAACGGTGTTAGAGCGTATATGGCTATCGATAAGGATTTACTAGATAAACCAGGAGCAGGGGAGAAAATTTTATTGGTAGGTACTGAACCTCAATATGATGAAAAATCTGAAAAAATGGTTCAACGAGATATTATCAACGATAAATTAGATAATAAAGGACATCGAGTAACATTAGGAAATACAGACTTAACTGAAGCAGATCCTGAAACTGGTATTTGGGATTTCTCTCAACCTTGTCCAAACGACTGTGATGATTTAAGCCCTTTATATAGTTAAATCATTGTGACTTTAAAGCACACCCTTATATATCTAGGCATTATATTATTATTAATAAATGCTATAGTATACCTTGTAAGCATTAGGAAAAAAGCTTCTACTTACAAGGTATTCTGCTTTTATCTTGTATTTACATTCATCATACAAGTTTACGCAACCAATCTAGCTTCTCAGACTATTGATAATCAATTTTTATCGCACTTTTACTTTATTGGGCAGTTTCTTTTATTCAGTTTCATTTTTTGGAAAATTCTAAAGAAAAAAAGCTATAAGAATCTTGTTTTTTGTATGATGGTTGTGATTATAATAAGTCTCTCATTCTATTATTTTAATAACCCTCAATTATACTATACATTTAATATTTTCGAAATTCTGGTAACATCTGTACCGCTTATTATATATGGTCTATTGTTTTTTACAGAACAGGTTTCAAAACCTGAAAAAATGTTCATATATATTATCTCTGGAGCTTTTCTTTATATTCTATGTAGTACTTTATTATTTGTAATGGGTAATTACGTTGCTAATACTAAAACTCCTTGGTATCAATCTATTTGGAGATTTAACAATGGGTTATACATCTTATTTCAAGTCCTCATTTTCATCGAATGGTACAAACATTTTAGAAATAAAAAAGAGCCTTTTGAAATTGGTGTGTAAATTTACTTGTCTTTGCGAGGAGGAACGACGAAGCAATCTCTTGTTAACACCCCTGTAGTCCCCTCAAGGGGACAGCCGTTTGGATTCCCTCCCTGCCTTTGTCGGCAGACAGGCTTGAGGACTAGCAAATAAAAGATGTATCTTTTATGCAGGTATCGAACGAAGTTCAAGGGAGGTGTAAAGACATTTACTTACTATTCAGCCTTTTGTAAATTTTGATTAACTTAGAAGCACTATTCATTAAAAATTGTAAAACCATGGAAACAAAGAAGAAAGAAGTTTCAAATGCTATGAACATCGGGCAAGAAGTCACCAAAAATGATTTTTACCTCCTCACCGAAAATTATAAAGAGTATGATAATACAGGTCATGAACCTTTTATCATTGATCGAAAAATTATTGAAGAAAACCTAACCTTTAGCGAGCACGTCGCAGGAATTCGATTTATGTATGGTTTAAAAGACCCATTAAACCCAAACTCTAAAATTTTATTTTTAATTCCCTGTTCTAATCTATCTGAAGAATACATTTCCACAGAAGCACTCTTAAAAAAAGAAGGATATCACGACCATAACGGAAATCTATATTTAATACAAGATGTTTTGTTAATGATGTCTCAATACGTACAAAATGTTTCAATTAACAATCCTGATTTTAATTATAAAGAAATTACACGGGGGAATTTTTATGGGAAGGAAAGTTTAAACAGTTTATTACTTCCTCAATGTAAATATATTCAGTATCATATGGGAATACTTAACAATGTTATTAGTCCTGTGATGCAAGTCTTAGGTGCTGAATTCAATCAAATCAATGAGGTTTATATGGATTTTTCTCAACCTTGCCCTGATAAATGTGATGGAGGTGGTGGAGATTGGATGACGACCATGGTAATTAACAACGAACAAGAACTCAACAAATACCGTTACTTTAGAGATCATCTCTTATTAGAATTAGAAGGAGGCCCACAACTATTTGAACTATACTATTTGGTTTCTCCAGTGATTGCAAAAATTATGGAGACTCATGAGAATAAAGAAATTGCTATACAGCAGTTCTATACAGAAGAGATAGTACCTTTTAAAGCCTTGATAAGAGAAGAGAGTTATCAAGAAGCTGCTTACGCATTAAAAGAAACGTTATATAAACTATTTGCTGAATATGAATATTCTAATGTGTTTGCTTAGTCATCACAAACATTAAAATAAAACGAAAGCCGCATTCTACATTGAGTGTGGCTTTTTTGTTTGTCTTTGCGCTTATTCCAAACTGTCTTTGCGAACCTTTCGGCTGTCATTCAAGACAGGCTAAAGTGAAGTAACCTGTTAGAATATAGTTTGCATTCATGAGATTACTTCGTTTCACTCGTAATGACAAAACCAACTATCCTTGAGAAGCGTTAGCCGTTACTATCTGTTTAATTTTGTTTGTCTTTGCGAGACTTTTGCAAAAAAAGTCGCGGCAATCTGTTAAATTCTAACTAGTATTCATAAGATCGCTTCACTCCGTTCGCGAAGACAAGTATCTATAAACAATCAAAAATCCATCCTTCTGTCAAGTCATTCCAATTAGGGTTTTCTATATGTATTAGATCTTCTTTCTTTTTTCTACTCCCCGATTTTATTTGTTTTTCTCTTTTGATAGCTTCATTAATGTCAGAAAAAGTTTCATAATAAACCAACTTATCACAATTGTATTTAGATGTAAACCCCTTATATTTCTTTGTTTTATGCTGAAATACACGTTTTTTTAAATCTGAAGTTACTCCAGTATATAAAACTGTATTGTTTTTATTTGACAATAAGTAAACACAATATTGTTTCATTTGCTTGCAATTTTTTTTAGAAAGTTAATGAATATTATAATATGTCTTTGCGAGGCGTTAGCCGTGGCAATCTGTTTAATTTTAACTCTTATTCATGAGATCGCTTCGACTAACGGCTCGCGAAGACAAGACAAAACAAAGTCGCGAAGACAACCCTCTGACTATCAAGCGAAATAGGTATTTATACCTATTTTCTTTCACTTATGTTAAAGGGGTTGTAAGTATTTGTACCTGTTTTTTGTATCTTGGTTTCCTTAATGCCGTCCCTCAATGGAAAAAATGTTTTCGGAAGACAATCAGATAGTTACGATCGTAATTATCGGTGTTTTGCTACTCCTATTAATGGCAGTAGCATTGCTATTGTTCTTCTTTTTTTCCAGGAAAAAGATTATTGAGAAAGAACTGGAGAAAAAAGACATGGAGTTATCACATCAAAAGGAAGTGATTCATGCCATTATAATCACTCAAGAAAAAGAGCGAAAACGAATCGCTCAGGATCTACATGACGAAATTAGTTCGAAGTTAAATGTGATTAACCTAAACTCTAATTTCTTATTGGATGGAGGATTAACTCCAGAAGAATATACCAAGGTGAATAAAAACATTTTAAAAGTAACCGATAAAGCCTTGGAGAGTGCACGTAAGATCGCACACGATTTATTGCCTCCTATTTTGGAGAAATTTGGATTAGAACCTGCCATTGAAGAACTTGCAGATTCGTACAATACTAGCAAGCAGATAGATCTTCAGGCAGATGTTGATTATCCAACAGATCGATTAAATAAAACGCAAGAGCTGCATGTTTTTAGAGTGATCCAAGAATTGATTAACAATTCTATTCGACACGGAAAGGCAAAAGAAATAAACATTAGCCTGCTAGAAAATAAAGGAGACCTCTCTTTAACCTATGCAGATAATGGACTTGGTTTTAGTGAAGAAATTATCTCCGAGAAAAAAGGTCTCGGAATGAAAAATATAGAAAGTAGAGTAGAACTGCTCAACGGAGAGCTCACAATAAAAAGCGCTATCGATAAAGGAATTTTTGTTTCAATCATCTTTTAAATCCCAACACCATGAAAAGAAAAATCAGAATTGCAATCGCAGACGACGAAGAATTGTTTAGAAAAGGGATGACATTCCTGCTAGAGAAAACAGAAGATTTTGAAGTCTTATTTGAGGCTGAAGACGGGCAACAACTTGTGAATTATTTAGATTCAGCAACTGTAGCTCCAGATATTATTTTAATGGATTTAAAAATGCCTGTTCTAAATGGAGTAGAGGCAACCAAACTGATTCATAAAAAGTTTCCAGACATTCGAATTATTGCATTGACCAGTTATGGTGGAAAATCTTTTATCATCAATATGATTGACGTAGGAGCTTCTTCTTATTTGTTGAAAAATACAAGTCCAAAGCAAGTAGTGTTTACCATTAATGAAGTTTACGACAAAGGGTTTCATTATAATGAAGAGGTCATGAAAATGATTCATGAAAACTTAATTTCTTCGAATGGTAAAAGAATACGAAGCGACCTTGATAAAAAATTGTTATCGAGAAGAGAATTGGAAGTTTTAGAGCTAATTTGTTCTGAGTATACTACCAATGAAATTGCCGACAAGCTTTTTATTAGTCCAAGAACAGTAGATGGTCATAGAAACAATTTACTCTTAAAAACAGGGTCTAAAAATGTTGCTGGATTGGTGATTTACGGAATTCAGAAAAAGCTCATAGAGCTGTCTCCAAATTTTAATACGCAACAGTAATTATGCTTTTTTCTCTTCTTTAGGAAATGCTTTTTTACTAAAGATAAACAACAACGCAACACCTGCAGTAATGTAGGCATCTGCTGGGTTGAAGATGTAGCTAAAGAAACCTCCTTGTTCACCTCCTATAAAAGGAATCCAACTAGGCCAAGTTCCTTCCCAGATTGGAAAGTGAAACATGTCTACTACTTTCCCGTAGAAAAGACTTCCGTTGGCTTGATCTGAAAATAGTGTTGCAACTCCATTTGCTGGTGTGTTAAAAATAACGCCATAAAAAACAGAATCTATAATGTTTCCAACGGCTCCTGAAAAAATTAGGGCTATGGCAACAATAACAACATTGGGCATCTTTTTCTTAATAGTTCCAAGCAACCAGTATACAATTCCACCTACAGCTACTAATCTAAAAAGGGTTAAAAACAACTTCCCTGCATCGCCTCCAAATTCGAAGCCCATGGCCATTCCATTGTTTTCTACAAAGTGAATTTTAAACCAGTCGAATACATCTACGCTTTCGCCTAACACAAAATGTGTTTTCACATAAATCTTAATGATTTGATCGATTAAAAGCGCTAGGATAATCGTTAGTAAAGCAATATTCTTTTTAGACATATTTTTAGAATTGTGCCCACAAAAATAAGAATATTATTTAGGACTCAGGTTGGGTAAGTATAACATTGGCACTAATTGATTTTACAACCAGTAAATGCGTCTTCTTTTTCCTCTTTTTATAGGGTGACTTTTGCACTTCATCGTTTAATGAAATGGTTCCTTTTCTTGTTTTAATATTTAAAGCATTGTTGTTAATAGTTGCATAGACATTTCCTGTAAAAAGGTTGACTTCAGTAATTCCTTTGATGTCTTTAATTCTTACGTTTCCTTTATCTATTAGGATTCTAAGAACCCCTTGATAGCCTTCAGCTTGTATATCAATCGTCTCTCCGTATATGGTTACTTTTTTGTTTTTTGGAATCTTTACAATAACACTTACATTGGTTGGTGGTGCTATTGGAAGCTGATTGATTTTATTGTTAATATCATTGGTTCCTTTCAATTCAGTTTTGATACTGAGGACACAATTAAAATCATTACAAACAAAGTCTTGAACAACGCCCAATCCATCTGCATCTACAATTTCCATTTCTAACTCACTTCCTTCAGATTCTTGAATGATTAAATTATCTATTCCTTCTGTTTTTACTTCTACATAAGGCGCATCACTTTGGGTTTTCCTCGTAATCTTTTGTTGACCTGACGCCACAAAAAAGCAGAAAAATAGAAAAAGTGAGAAAAATTGTTTCATGCGATAAATGTACCTTAAAATTTAAAAACGAACTCCTAAAAACCTCTTAATACCACTTAAGTGATGAAATCGCAGGTGTAAAACTAGAAACAGCCAGTAAAAACTGGCTGCTCATTCTAACAAGAGAATATTCAATCTAGAGGGAATCTAGATTCACTATATATACGTTTGTGTTTTCTTTAATTGCTTTCTTGTTTGCTGTAAAACCTTAAAAAAGCATACGCTAATAAGAGTACAAATACAAAAGCAACTATTTGCCACAACATTAATTCCGTACTGGCATTAACGGATGTTTTCATTACTAAATAAAAGTTTAAAAAATTACCCCACGTAATTTAAGTACTGCTAATCTATAACTTACAGGAGTGTTGGGCAATACCCATAAAGCATGAAATTTTAAACTCCCCAAAAATGGGTAGAAATAAAAAAGCTTCCCAATCGGGAAGCTTTCATTTACTGTCTACGTTTCGCCTCAATGCTCAGTGTTGCATGAGGAACTAATTTTAATCGTTCTTTTTGAATGAGTTTTCCAGTAACTCTACAGATACCGTATGTTTTGTTTTCAATACGAATTAATGCGTTTTTTAAGTCACGAATAAACTTCTCCTGGCGAATTGCCAATTGAACATTTGCTTCTTTGCTCATGGTTTCTGAACCTTCTTCAAATGATTTAAACTGAGGAGAGGTATCATCGGTTCCATTATTTAAACCGTTCTTATATGAACTTTGTAGTAGCGCTAAATCTTCTTCAGCTCTTTCTATTTTCTTGTGTATGATTTCTTTAAACTCTAGTAAGTCCTCGTCCGAATATTTTGCAGTTGTATCTGGCATAATCTTACGTTTTTTGAATTAATATTTTACTTTTTATCTCGTCAAATTCTATATCTGTTCCGTTAGACAATTCGTCTACAAACTCCAGCTCACTCGTTAAAGTTTCACTCATGATATATTCTTTGTTGTTGTTGATCGATTCTTCTAAATCTCCAAATCTTAAAACCGTCAATTTAATTCTGTCTGTTACTTCAAGACCTGTGTCTTTTCGTGCATTCTGAATTCTATTGATCAATTCTCTTGCTACTCCTTCTTTACGTAAATCTTCAGAAATAGTAACATCTAAGGCGACTGTAATTGAACCTTCATTGGCAACTAACCAACCTTCAATATCTTTTGAAGATATTTCTACGTCAGCGAGCCCCAAGTTAATAATTTTTCCATCAATTTCAACAGGTATTTCTCCCTCTTTTTCAATGGTGGAAATATCTTCTTTTGAAAAACCTCGAATGGCATTAGAAATTGCTTTCATGTCTTTACCATACTTAGGCCCTAACACCTTGAAATTAGGCTTAATCTCTTTCACTAAAATACCAGAAGCATCTTCCAATAGTTCAATTTCTTTGATATTCACCTCATGCTTGATCAAATTAGAGACCGCTAAAATCTCTTCTTTCTGTTGTTCACTTTCAACAGGAATCATGATTTTTTGTAATGGTTGACGGACTTTAATTTTCTCTTTTGCTCTTAATGATAAGACCAAAGAAGAAATGGTTTGTGCGTTTTCCATCTTACGTTCTAATGACTTGTCTATATAGGAGACGTCAAAACTCGGAAATTGTGACAGGTGAATACTCTCAAAGTTTTCTTTTTGAGTTACGGCATTCAAATCTAAGTACAATCTATCCATAAAGAATGGGGCAATTGGCGCACCTAGTTTGGCAATCGTTACCATACACGTATACAGCGTTTGGTAGGCAGATATTTTATCTTGCTGATAATCTCCTTTCCAGAACCTTCTTCTACTCAAACGAACATACCAGTTACTCAAATAATCTTGTGTGAAATCTGAAATTGCTCTGGCTGCTCTTGTAGGTTCATATTCTTCGTAGAACTTATCTACTTTCTGAATTAATGTGTTTAATTCTGATAGAATCCAACGGTCCAATTCTGGTCTTTCTGCGAATGGAATATCTTCTTCTGAATAAGAAAAACCATCAATATTTGTATAGAGTGTAAAGAATGAATACGTATTGTAAAGTGTTCCAAAGAACTTACGTTTTACCTCTTCAATTCCTTCAATATCAAATTTTAAATTATCCCAAGGGTTTGCATTGGCAATCATATACCAACGTGTGGCATCTGCTCCGTAATTGTCTAATGTTTCAAAAGGATCTGTTGCATTTCCAAGACGCTTCGACATTTTCTGTCCGTTCTTATCTAATACCAATCCGTTTGACACTACATTTTTGTAAGCTACAGAATCAAAAACCATCGTTCCGATCGCATGCAATGTATAGAACCATCCTCTAGTTTGATCGACTCCTTCAGCAATGAAATCTGCTGGAAACGATTTTTTCTCGTCAATTAACTCTTTGTTTTCAAACGGATAATGCCATTGTGCATACGGCATCGATCCAGAATCGAACCAAACATCAATCAAATCGCTTTCGCGTTTCATTGGTTTTCCTGAAGGAGAAACTAATACTATTTCATCTACGATGTTCTTGTGTAAATCGATCGTAGCATAGTTCTCATCAGACATATTTCCTGCTTCAAAGTCTGCAAAAATATCGGCTTCGAGAACTCCAGCTTCCACAGCTTTTGCCATTTCCTCTTTTAATTCAGCAACAGAACCAATACAGATTTCTTCTTTCTTGTCTTCTGTTCTCCAAATAGGCAATGGGATTCCCCAGTAACGAGAGCGCGATAAATTCCAATCGTTTGCATTTGCCAACCAGTTTCCAAAACGACCTTCTCCAGTCGATTTTGGTTTCCAGTTAATGGTCTTATTCAACTCATGCATTCTCTCTTTTACATCGGTTACTTTAATGAACCAAGAGTCTAATGGATAGTATAAGATTGGTTTGTCTGTTCTCCAACAATTTGGATAACTGTGCTTGTATTTTTCAACCTTAAAGGCTTTGTTTTCAATTTTTAATTTGATGGCAATTTCTACATCAATCGACTTTTCTGGTGCTTCTCCGTCTGCATAGTATTCGTTCTTTACATACTTACCTCCAAATTCTCCTAGTTCTGGTCTAAAACGTCCTTGCAAATCTACCAACGGAACTGAATTATCGTTCTCGTCTTTCACCAACATTGGTGGAATTTCTGGAGTTGCTTGTTTTGCAACAAGTGCATCATCAGCTCCAAAGGTTGGTGCTGTGTGTACAATTCCTGTTCCGTCTTCTGTGGTCACAAAATCTCCTGAGATTACTCGAAATGCATCTTGCGGATTGTCATTTGGCAATACATACTCTAACAATTGTTCGTATCTGATACCCACTAAGTCTTTTCCTTTGCATTCTGCTGCAATAAGGAATGGAATCGTTTTATTTTCTTTTGAATACACAACAAGTTCAGCTACATCTTCTGTTTGCTCATACTTCCCTGTAAATTGTTTTCCTACTAATTTTTTAGCAAGGATGACATGAATAGGTTCAAACGTATATTGATTGTAGGTAGCAACCACCACATAATCGATTTTTGCTCCAACAGTTAATGCAGTATTACTTGGCAAGGTCCAAGGAGTTGTCGTCCATGCAAGGAAATGCAAATGATCAAACTTCTTTAGAAATTCTGGTGTTGTATTTTCATCTGCTTTAAACTGAGCAACTACTGTTGTATCTGTAACATCTTGGTAGGTTCCTGGTTGATTTAATTCGTGAGAACTTAATCCAGTCCCTGCTTTGGGTGAATAGGGTTGAATAGTGTATCCTTTGTACAACAAATCCTTCGTGTAAATTTGTTTCAACAACCACCAAACACTTTCCATATATTTTGGATCGTAAGTAACATATGGATCGTCCATATTTACCCAGTACCCCATTTGTTGTGTTAGGTTATTCCAAATATCTGTATAACGCATTACTGCCTTACGACATGCTGCATTGTACTCTTCTACAGAAATTGTTTTTCCAATATCTTCTTTTGTGATTCCCAATTCTTTTTCAACACCCAATTCAATAGGCAAACCATGCGTATCCCAACCAGCTTTACGCTTTACTTGGTACCCCTTCATGGTTTTGTAACGTGGAAAAATATCTTTGATAGCTCTTGCCAATACGTGGTGAACTCCAGGCAATCCATTTGCAGATGGAGGTCCTTCAAAAAACACGTACGGAGGTTTTCCTTCACGGGTAGAAACACTTTTTTCAAAGATGTTGTTTTCCTCCCAATATTGAAGTATTTCTTTCGCTATATTCGGTAAGTTAAGTCCTTTATATTCAGGAAACTTTGCACTCATAAATCACATTTTCTAATAAGAATGCGAAAATACAGATTTTCTTGTAATTCCGTGCGCTTGTGATTGAAAGAAATCTTTAAAATTGCGACCGTCTATTGGTTTATAATGGATTGAGGTATTCTTTTTCATCAACTAGGTCAAGATGAAGGTAAAAAAGACAGAACTATTATAAGAAACAAAATACTAGACAGTACAATAATAATAAGGAAATACTTGAAAATTACTCTAATGTCTTTTCTCATAAAGAAAAAACGATATTATTTAACAGTAATTGTATCTCACTTTACTTTCTCCTTATTATCATTTAAAATTTCTCTTTCTTAATGAAATAAGAAATTTTTAGTGCTAAAAGTTGAAATACTCTTCCAATAATTTTGTTGTATTTGAAATTAAATAAACTCTGAACCATATCATCGGTGCTAAATTTTTGATGAAAGAATTTCACTCTATTCTCAATTTGTTCATCGGAATATCTACTGTACATTCTCCTCGCTGAAAATTCACTCAAACGCCATTTCAACAATTTCTTTCTTCTCCACCTTTTACGATATTTAGAAAAATCTGCTGAGCCCTTTTTTAGGTATTCATCAACATACTCAGAAGCAAGGTCGGCCGTTTGCATGGCATATCGGATTCCTTCTCCTCCTCGTGGGTTAATTGCTGAAACAGAATCTCCTACAGCAATCACTTTATTATGGTAAAATTTATCATTCAATCCTGGGCTATATCTCAGAATACCTCCATGTTTATCGAGTATCTTAAAGTCCTTAGATTTTATATAGTCTTCAATAATCTTTTCAGTAATCTTTCGGGTAGTCTTGTCTGTTTTCTCTTGGTCTTTTGACTTCAGATGTGTTTTTCCTGCGCCAACTTTCAGAATTCTATTTTCCATAGGAAAAATCCAGGAATATCCTTTGATTGCCCAATGGTGGCCTAGAAAGAAAACGAGCTTGTCTTTGTATTCATCATAGACTTCTTGCTCTACTTCAATTAAATACTCTGTTCCACTTCCGAGCATCATTTCAGGCTGTTCTTCTTTTTCGTCAAACATCACCTTTCTTAAAGGACCTGTAGCATCGACAACCAACTTGGCTTCTACCTTAATCGTTTCAGAAGTCTCTGTGTTTAATAATTCTACTGTTACACCATCTTGAGTGACTTCTTTTTGAAGGTACCGATGTCCCATGAGTACTTTTCCTCCATGAGCAACACATTCATCCGCTAAAAACTGACGCAGTTTTTTAAAATCTAACACAACTCCTTTGGCACTTTCACCTTTCCAATGATAACTTTCTTTGGAACATTGAATAATCAAATCATTCCAATACGAACCAATAATGCTATCGGGAAGATCGAATTCTTTGAGCGGTTCTAATGTCATCCCTGCACTAGAAAAATCGTTTTGCCCAAAATCTTGGTATCGTTCAACCAGTAAAACCTTGTGTCCTCTTTTTGCTAAATTTCTAGAAGCCTGACCTCCTGCTGGGCCTCCTCCTACAACAATTACATCATACGTTTCGGTGGTCATGCAAGTTCTATATTAAGAAATCCCTCGTTCTTTTTTAATACTCTCGTAAGCAGATTGTATGTTCTGAAACTTCTCTTGCGCCCCTTTTAAATGTTCTTCTCCCAATCCTTGTAGTTTGTCTGGATGGTGTTTTTTTGCCATTCTTCTATAGGCTTTTTTCACCTCATCATCTGTGGCTGATTTTGTGATCTCCAGCACTTTGTAGGCATTATCTGTAGAGCTGTAAAACATTGCTTTGATGGACTCAAAATCGTGTTGATTGATGTAGAGATATCCAGCAATTTTACGAATTTCATCTACTTCAGAATTCGCTACATGACCATCTGCTTTCGCGATTCCAAATAAGAAGTGAATCAGTTGCAAACGAGACGAATGTGGCATATGTTGACGAATCTGCATACACACCTGTCTTGCAGAAACTTCTTTTTTAATAATTCCTTTAAATAACTTAAAGGCATTATTAGCTCTGTCTTTACCATACATTCCAACAAACTGTGTACGAACAAAGTTTAGTTCTCTTTCGTCTACTTTTCCATCCGATTTGATAACGATGGATGCTAAAACTAGCAAACTGATTTCAAAATCCCCACTCTGTGTATTGGAAGGTCTGTTTGAATATTCTTGTTGAAACGTTTGGCGATCTCGCTCAAAGTCTTCTTTAGTATATCTATCTACAACAGATCCTGCTGCAAAACCTATAACTGCTCCTATTGGGCCTCCAAAAGTAAAACCTATTCCGGCGCCTAACCATTTTGAAAAACTTGACATTTTTTACAATTTCTTTGCTGTAAAGATACACAATCCGATTGCTTTTTTATCGTTATCTTTGTAGTCTAAAATTTTTAAAAATTATGTATCCAGAAGAATTAGTAAAACCAATGCGTGAAGAACTAACCAATAATGGTTTTTCTGCTTTGTATAGCTCTGAAGATGTTGACAATGCAATTGCAAAAGAGGGAACTACTTTAGTGATGGTAAACTCTGTATGTGGATGTGCAGCGGGTACTGCTAGACCAGGGACTTTAGCATCTTTACAGTTTGATAAAAAACCTGACCATTTAACCACTGTTTTTGCAGGTGTTGATAGAGAGTCTACACAAAAAGCAAGAGAACATATGATTCCATTTCCTCCATCATCGCCAGCAGTGGCTTTGTTTAAAGATGGTGAATTGGTGCACATGTTAGAGCGTCATCATATTGAAGGAAGATCTGCACAAATGATTGCAGAGAATTTAGTATCTGCTTATGACGAATTTTGTTAAAAAGTTGACACAAGACATTCTTGAATCAAGAGACAAGATAAAAACCACTTCAATGAAGTGGTTTTTTTAGTTTATTCTTCTATATATTCTAAAATATCTGATGGTTGGCAATCTAATGCTTTGCATATGGCTTCTAAAGTAGAAAACCGAATTGCCTTTGCTTTTCCTGATTTTAAAATGGACAAGTTAGCCGTGGTAATACCAATGGTTTCTGCCAAGTCTTTGCTTTTCATTTTGCGCTTGGCTAACATTACATCTAAATTTACAATGATTGGCATACTTATATGGTTAAATCATTTTCTGATTGAATCTCAATTCCTCTCTTCATAATTTGAGCAAATATAAAGATCACTCCTGCTAAGAATATAAAATCGCTAGAGAATAAATCCATTGGGAACTCATGTTTTTTTCCTAAAAACTGTACATGGGCATTGTGAACTAAAGCAATAACCCATAAATAGAAAATACTATAACTTATTTTTTGCATCAGGATTTGAACCTTAGAATTAAAAGGATTTTTTAGATCTAGCCCACTTAATAACTTTGTAATTAACAGCGCAATATAAGCTTCAACTGAAAAAAGAACAACCTTATAAATAACAATCAATGTGTATTGAAAAAAACTATATTCTCTATAGGCTGATAAATCTAGTCCGCCAAATAAATTCTTTGCTGCCAATTCGTTATTAATACTCAGGAAATATCCGAATAAAATTGTTCCGGCTTTAATTAGTAGTCCTATAAACACAACCCAAGAAAGGATGTG
Organism: Flavobacteriaceae bacterium; assembly: GCA_049115595.1. GTDB lineage: Bacteria > Bacteroidota > Bacteroidia > Flavobacteriales > Flavobacteriaceae > Polaribacter. The sequence goes on along the minus strand of JAGDZS010000001.1, from coordinate 367,730 downwards.
CATGATTTTAAGTATTCTTTTTGTTCTCATAATTATATGGTTAAATCGTTTTCTGCTTTTAGTTTTCCAGCACTTTTATAGGAGTCGCTAAATAGTAAAAAGAACAATCCTATAATTACTAAACAAACCATGGCAAAGTCTATGGTTCCTAGTAGAGCAAAAAATACACCCCACCAACTATAGTATCCATTGAAAGCAACAAAGCTTTGAACAAACAATAAAATAATTAGCTTAAACAAGGTCATGCTCAAACCAATGAAAATAAATATTTTCCCTGATTTTTTAAGGTTTTTTATGACTGTTTCAGAATAAAAATCTGCTTCTTTAAAAGACGGTATTACTTTTTTCAGCAAGTATATTGCATAAATAAACAATCCAAAGTTTATATACGAAAGGATGGGGCCAAGAAAAAGCTTCCAATCAAAGGCCGTGAATAACATTCTTTGCACTTGGAGGTATCCTGGCAGTATGTCTGGAGCAATCAAAAGAATCAGATAGTAAACAGTGATCATTGTTAGAACTCCTACAAGGATATAATACAAAAGATTAATTAAGATTTGAAGTGTCTTTATTGTTTTCATAATTTTTGTTTGATGCTACAAATATATAAAAATTATCGTAAAACAATAATTTATTATTAAATTTCAATAAATAATCATTTATTATCTTCGTGCTATGAATCAAGAAATAATTATTAAAAACACGATTAAATTCGTAAAAGAAACTTTAAAAGGAGCAGAAGGAGGGCACGATTGGTTTCACATCGAAAGGGTTTTTAAAAATGCTATTCTCATTGCTAAAAATGAAAAAGTTGACCATTTTATTGTGAGCCTAGGAGCATTACTTCACGACATTGCTGATGCTAAATTTTATGATGGTGATGAGTCTATTGGTCCCAAAAAAGCGAGAGCGTTTTTAGAAAGTCAGCAGTTAGATGAAAAGGTTATTGTCCATGTCGAAAATATTATCAACTTCATTTCTTTTAAATCGAGTTTAGACGCTGGAGAAAAATTTACTTCTCCAGAACTAGATGTCATTCAAGATGCTGATAGATTGGATGCTATTGGAGCCATTGGAATTGCGCGTTGTTTTAATTATGGTGGGTTTAAAAACAGGGTTTTGTATGATCCAGAAATTCAACCAAACCTAAACATGTCGAAAGTGGAGTATAAGAAATCATCATCGCCAACCATCAATCATTTTTATGAGAAATTACTGCTCTTAAAAGATAAAATGAATACTGAAACAGGACGGCGAATCGCCGCAGATAGGCATCAATATATGCAAGGTTTCTTAGATCAGTTTTATAGTGAATGGAATGGGGATGAATGAATAATGAATAATGAATAATGAATAATGAATAATGAATAATGAATAATGAATAATGAAAGTTCGAAAATATATTTACACCTCACTATGATATTCAATCATTCTTTCATTACACCATTGAATCTTTGTTAACTGATCATTTAAATTGAAGTTCGATTTCGATTTCAAAAACCATTTTTGAAAAAGAGTTAACGTCTATTAATTAGATTTCGCTGCTTCTAAAGCTGTTAGTTTATACTCTAAAATAGACAGCTCTTCTCCATTCTCAATCACTTCTTCTGCTGTTAAGTTATTATTAGAGTTTAAACTCTTTAATATTTGTTGGCTCTTAATTGTATAATACTCTATTGCTTTTTCAATTTTCTCATCCATTGTTGAAGGTTTTAAATTAGTACGTTATTGAATAATTTTTTTCATTTCTCCTCTATATTTTGAAGCGCTCTTTCCTGTAATCTCCTTAAATAGTTTATTGAAATGCGAGAAATTATTAAATCCACATTCATAAGCGATATCTGTAATACTCATTTGGCTTTCTGAGATCAGTTTTGTCGCATGAACTACTCTGTATTCATTGACCAATTTGGTAAACGTTTTTCCTGTTACCTTTTTAAAGTAACGGCAAAAAGCAGGAACAGTCATAGTTGCAACACTTGCAATCTCATCCAAACTAATGTGTTCTTTAAAGTTCTCATTAATATACTTGTAGATTGCATCTAACTTAGCACTGTCTTGTGGCACTGTTTCGAAAGCAAATCCATCAGCATTCAAAATGGTATAATCATCAGATTTCGCAAGCGCATGCAATACTTCTAAAAAAACAAGGATCTTTTTAAATCCTTCTTTTTCGGCAAGTTTCTCAATTTTTTTTCCAACCTTTTGTTTCGTTTTTACCCCAAACAAAATTCCTTTTTTAGAACGCTCAAATAACTCTTGTATCCCTTTCATTTCTGGGATTTCAAAAAAAGTCTCTCCTAAAAAGTCTTCTTTAAACTGAACTAGCGTTTCAAATCCGTTTGTTGTTAAGCGATCTGTAAATCCATTGTGTGGAAGATTAGAACCAATTAATAATAACTGACTATTATTGAAATACGACAAATGGTTTCCTATGTGCCTTTTCCCTTGACCCTTATTCACATACACCAATTCTATTTCTGGATGAAAATGCCAAGAGGCTTTATCCGTTTTTAAAAATTCCGTGTGCTTTTTCACAAGAATAGAGCGTCCAAACCCTGGGTCAATTTTTTCTAAAGTAGGTTTCTTTTTATTCATCGCACTACAAAAATACAACTCAGAATTAAGATAATCTATGCGAAATTACCTATTTTATATGTTATTTTAACCTATTGATATGCATTTTTGATTTATGTTGAGGTAAAATAACACACATATTAATCAATTATGTTGTTCTGGGGGTAGTTCTTCTGAAATAGGTTTGCAATTAGAATTTTAAAACATATACTAATGAAAATAGCAATTATCATAATATCCTCAGTTTTAATTTTAACGCTATCTTTTTACAGCATTTCAGCAATTATATCTTTTCTAGACAAAAAAATATTTAGATAAGAAAGTTTTATCAAAAGGCTTCATTTCTTGCTTCTTTACAAAATTACCTCAGTTATATTCTATAATAACCCCACAATGATTCAATCATTTTTTAGGGGTTAATTATGACTATAAATTTGCCAATTCTGTTGTTTTTCAAGTTTACTTTCTTTCACACCTTTGTGGTGTTAATTTTTAACTCATAAAAAAATGAAAACATTTATTAGAAGAAGTTTATTAGTAACATTCATGTTAGGAACATTAATTAGTTACGCAACAGAAAACAACGAAACAAAGGTAAAAGTAGAATTAACCAATGTGAAAGAAGGGCAGAATTGGTCCATTAAAAACTCAAGAGGAAATGTTATTCATAAAGAAGAAATAAAACGCAACGGATCTTTTACACGCGATTTTAATTTCACCTCTTTAAAAAATGGATACTATACAATAGAAGTAAACAAAGATTTTCAGATTGACATAGTTCCTTTTACAATTGTCTCTGGAAAAGTTACTTTTTACAAGAATGCAGAGAAAACCATTTTTAAACCAATCTTTAGAGCTGAAGAAAATAAAATCATGATTTCTAAACTCGATTTTGAATCTAGCTCATTACGTGTTACTATTTACTTTGAAGGTGCTGTTATTTTTAAAGATGTAATTCAAGCAAAAGAAGAGAAGTTGAAAAGGATTTATAAATTAAGAGAAGATAAAAAAGGAGACTACAAAGTAGTCATGAAAGCAAACGATCGTACGTATATAAATGAGTTCTCATTATAGGTAAACGACCGTAATTTTGATTTGTGTAAAGCGAGCCTGTCATGGGGCTCGCTTTTCTATTTTTTTTATTAAGTGTTTCTTTTGAATCTCATTCTTTGTAAAGCTTATCGCTTTTTTTAGTGCCTTTTTCTCTTCAGAGAATTTACCCAACTCTTGCAATAGTTGAGCTTTTATAGAATAGAACAGCCCATTCTTATCGAGCTTCTTGTTTTCGTTAATTACTTGAAGACATTCCAATCCTTTTTCAGCTCCGTGAACTTTATAAAAAGGAATCACTCGATTCAACCTTACAATAGGTGAGTCTGCATATTTTAATTGCAAATCATACAATCTCAAAATATTTTCCCAATCTATCTCATGAAAAGAAGGAGCATCGCTGTAGTAGTATGAAATTGCTGCTTGCAAAAAATAAGATGGATTTTTAGAAGGCTTTTCTCTTGCTTCTTTTAAATGTCCAACAGCAATTCTAATCAATTCTCTATTGTATTTGCTACGATCTTGATGCTCTAAATCGACCATTTCATTATGTTCATCAATCCTTGCATCAAATCTTGAAGCATGAAAGCACATTAAGGCAATTAAAGCGTTTGTTTCCGAAATGTTGGTCGATTTATTTTTTAAAAGCAGTAATGCCAGTCGAATGGCTTCGTAACAAATATCTCTTCTAATTACTACTTCCCCTGTACTCGCTGTATACCCTTCAGTGAACAATAAATAAATCACTTTTAGCACAATACTAATTCGAGAAGACAATCCCATTTCTACAGGAATTTCTAATGTTTTAATCCGTTCTTTAAACTTTTTCTTTGCTCTAGTGAAAGACTTTGCAATGGCATCTTCTTTCTTTAATAAGGCTCTAGAAATTTCTTTATTGCTAAATCCTCCAATCAGTTTTAGGCTTAAAATAATCTGATTTTCTGTTGAAAGTGAAGGATTGCAACAGGCAAAAATCATTTTCAATTGACTGTCTTGAATTGTACTATCTAATGCAACTTCTTTTTCATTAATAGCAACTCCTTTTAAGAGATCATTAATGACACTGTCTTCTTGAAGTTTTTTGTCTTTTCTAAGCGCATCAATTAAGCCATTATTTGCAACTCTCAACAACCAAGCTGTTGGGTTATGAGGAATCTCTTTATATCCCCAAATTTGCATGGCTTTTAAGAAAGCATCTTGAACAACATCTTCTATTTTCTCTAGATAAGACGGACCGAACTTGTGCACCAATATGGAGATAATTTTTCCATATTCATGTCTAAAGATATGTTCAATTGCTGTTTGTGAGTTTGTTTGGTTCATGAAAAATAAAAAGTCCGAAAAGTAAATTTCGGACTTTTAATATACTACAAATTGATTTACATATCCATAGACATAATCTCTCGAACTTCTACAGTACTCCCTTCATAATCAAAAATAGGACAGCCTTTAGAAATTTCTACCGCTTCTGCCAAGTCTTTAGCTGATATAATTAAGTAACCACCAACCATTTCTGCTCCTTCAATAAAAGGTCCGTCAGTAACAACTTCTCCCTTATTTCCAACTACCTTTCCTTTACGATCTAACGGTAAGCCATCAATTAAATATTCTTCTTCAACTAACTTACCCATCCATTTTTGCCACAAAACCATGTGAGTTTCTTTCTCTTCTTGAGATAGATTTCTCATGTTTTCGTCACCGCCTCGAAATAGAAATAAAAAATTACTCATAAACAAAAATTTATTATTCTTTGCTCATAACTTCTCTCACTTCTACAAAAGCTCCTTTATAATCGAAAATTGGACAAGATTTAGACATTTGAACAGCTTCATTCATATCATCTGCTACAATAATTACATATCCTCCTACCATTTCGGCTGCCTCTATAAAAGGACCATCTGTGATGATTTCACCTTTGTCTTTCACTACCTTTCCTTCCCAAGAAAGTTGTTCACCTCCCAAAAGTTTTCCTTTTTGAGCTAAATCACCCATCCACTTCTCCCAAACTAACATATGGGCTTGTTGCTCTTCTGGAGTCCAGCTATTAAAATCTTCATCTCCTCCTCTAAATAAATACAAAAAATTACTCATGTCTTTAAAATTTAACTATTATTGATTTTAGATAAAGACGATTCCCAATTTAGAAATTGGACATTTTTTTAAGACAATGATTGGTTTCCTCAAAAAAGATTCTTTCTTTTCTAATTCTTAATTCTTATTTCCTTCTCCGTTTTCTCTTGTTTGATGGGGTTTCCATCTGCATCGATCTCTACAATTTTATCAAAACCTAATTTTGCTAAAGAAGGGCCTATTTTCACTTTATCCCCTACAATAAACCAATTTACTGCATCTGGATTCACAGATTTGGTACTCACTTCATGAAGTTGTTCCAAGCTAATGTTTCTAACACTATCATCATACCCTTGATAATAATCATACGGTAATTTATACTTCACTAAATTGAATAATGAATTATTCACAGCGTTATTCGTTTCCCATTGACCTGGTAGTTTTAATACCTCGTTAGATTTCACCTTATCTAACTCTTCCTTAGTTACTTTTCTAGTAGAAACAAAATCAGTAATCTCTTTTCGCAACTCAATCACAGATTCTGCAGTTTTATCTGTTTGTACAGGAGCATACACTAGAAAAGGTCTATCATGCTGAGTACCTAACACCAAACCTCCAGTTCCGTATGACCAATGTTTATCTTCTCGCAAATTCATATTAATTCTCGAGGTAAAATCTCCTCCCAGTATGCTCATCATTTGTTGTAAAACGACTTCGGAAACTTCACCATATTTTTTTGTAAGATGTCCTGCTATAATAATAGATTGTAATGATTCTGGCCTGTCAATTAAGTACAAAGTATTCTTAGTAGTTGGTTTGGCTTTGGCAAACTTAATCGTAGACAGTTTTCCGCTTTCCCAAGTTCCAAAGGTTGCTTGTAGTTTCGATCTTAGCTCTCTCATACTAATATCTCCTGTAACAATAAGGGTTGCGTTATTTGGTTTGATCCATGTTAGATAGAAATTATAGACATCATTCTTTGTAATATACCTAACTGTCTTCTCATAACCTGTTCCAGTGTAAGGATTGCTATAGGGATGTCCTTCTCCATACAGATACTTATTCATAGACCTTAATGCCATTGAGAAGGGTCTTGACTTTTCTGATTTTATTGTATTTAATTGCTGCTCTATCAATCGTCTTAATTCTGCTTTTTCAAAACCTGGATTTTGAAGTACGTTAGAAAAAATTGCTAAACTAGCATCCAATGTTTGTTTTAATGTACTCAAGTACACACTAGAAACATCAAGATCTGAGCTTGTATATAGGCTCGCTCCTAATAGCTGTAACTTTTCATTAACCTGCAACGATGTTAGATCTTTTGTTCCTTCATCCAATAAATTCATGGTTAAATAAGCAACTCCTGCTTTAGACTGTATATCCGTTTTAAAGCCAGCATTAAACATCATTTCCATCACAATGTTAGAAGCTCCTTTTCTTTCTGCTAAAACAACTGTTAATCCATTGGATAATTTTGTTCTTTGCACTTTTGGAAACGTTGAAGTCTTTTGCGTTCCTAACGGAGGTAGCTTAGATCTATCTACCGTTGTTTTTTCTACTGTATATATTGGAAAAGGATTACAAACCAATACATGCTTTCCTCTTGTTAACCATTTTTTAGCAATTGCTTTTAAATCTTCAACAGTTGTTTCTTCTATAAAATTTAGTTGACTTCTGTAGTAGGCGGCATCTCCGTGATAGGTTTCGTTGTAGGCTAAAATATCTGAAACTCCTCCATACCCTCCAACACGTTCTAATCCTTTAATAAACGAGGCAAAATAGGATGCTTTTACTCTTTTCAATTCGTTTTTGGTAGGACCTTCTCTTATAAATTTATTTATTTCTGCCAATAACTTTGCTTTCACAATATCTACATCTTCCCCAGGAATCACATTTGCTCTTACCACAAATTTACTTGCTAATTCTGCTGAAGATTGATAACTAGTGACCGAACTTGCTACTCTATCTTCATAGACCATTTTCTTATACAGTCTTGAGTTTTTACCTCTACTTAATATTGAAGAAATGAGGTCGAATTGTAAGTCTTCACGACTTCCCGAAGGTGGAGTATTCCATGCAAATACAACGCGACTCTCTCGAACTCTATCTTCATACACTTGATATGAATCATTGACACGTTCTGGAATGTTTATCTCTTGTCTGGTAATTGTAGGCCCAGAAGAAATGTCTCCAAAATACTTTAAGACTTTATGATAAACTTCTCTTGGGTTCACATCTCCAGCAATAGCGATCACAGTATTTGCTGCTCCGTAATATGCCTTATACCATTCATGAACATCCTCTAAAGATGCTGCTTTTATATCTTCTGTTTCACCAATAACAGTCCAAGAATATGGGTGCCCTTTAGGGTATAAAGCTTTCGTAATTAATTCCAGCTCTTTGCCGTAAGGCTGATCTTCTCTCTGCCTTTTTTCATTAAGAACCACCTCCCGTTCTTCATCTAATTTTACTTGATCGATTGCGCCTAAGAGGTGTCCCATCCTGTCAGATTCTAAGAACAATACTTGATCTAAAGCTGCTACTGGAATATTTTGAAAGTAATTTGTTCTGTCTACATTGGTTCTTCCATTAACATTGGTTCCTCCAATTTTTTCTAGCGCTAAAAAGTAATCTTTGTTATAGTTTTCACTGCCTTTAAACATTAGATGTTCAAATAAGTGTGCAAATCCACTCTTTCCCGGTTTTTCATTTTTTGACCCTACATGATACCACATATTAACTGCGACAATAGGTGCCTTATGATCTTCATGAACCAGTAAGGTTAATCCGTTTGGGAGTATGAATTTTTGATAATCAATATTAATGTCGTCTGCCTTAAACTCAAAGTTCTGAGCAAAAGACAAGTAACTTGATAAAAATAATACAATGCTAAAAGCTATTACTTTTTTCATGGAAGATTAATATTCTCTAACTATGTTAACAAAGAAGGTTTGTCAATATAAATATAAAATAACAATTCAGTCGAAAAAAGGGCACTCAAATTTACTTTCCAGGGAAGTTGGCTTTTCTTTTTTCTAAAAAGGCAGTCGTTCCTTCTTTAAAATCTTCAGTTCCAAAACAATTTCCAAATTCACTAATTTCAGCTTCAAAACCGTTTACTCCATCTATAAATCCAGCATTCACAGCACGAATTGCAGCACTAATAGCAACTGATGAGTTTCTCATAATTTTACTTGCCAGTTTTTCTGCTAGTGGAAGTAATTCTTCTAAAGTAGAGACATGATTCACCAAGCCTGATTCTTTAGCATCTTCCGCAGAAATCATTCCAGCAGTCATAATCAATTCCATAGCTTTTCCTTTCCCTACCAATTGAGAAAGTCTTTGCGTTCCTCCATATCCAGGAATTACACCTAAAGAAACTTCAGGCAATCCCATTTTTGCATTGTCTGAAGCTACTCTAAAATGGCAAGACATTGCCAATTCTAAACCTCCTCCTAAAGCAAACCCATTGACAGCAGCAATAACAGGCGTAGAAAGGTTCTCTACAAAATTAAAAAGTTGCTCCTGACCGTTCGCAGCTAATCTTTGCCCTTCTTCTACAGAAAAATGAGCAAATTCTGAAATATCTGCCCCAGCAACAAATGCTTTTTCTCCACTACCAGTAATAATAATTGCTTTTGTATTTGCATCCTTATTTAATGCATCAAAAGCAGTATGTAATTCACCTATGGTTTCAATATTAAGAGCATTTAGCTTTTTAGGTCTATTAATAGTGATCGTTGCCAATCCATTTTCTTGACTCACTAAGATATTTTCAAAATTCATTCTATTTATTTGTTTTTGCACTTTACTTCGACTATGCTCAACACAGGCTTAGCTCAGTGTGAAATTTATGTTTTTGGTAAAATTACAGTAAAAACTGTTCCTTCTCCTTCTTTTGAAGTAAAATTTATAGAGCCAGCATAGGCTTCAATAATGTTTTTAATCATGGGTAGCCCTAAGCCCATCCCGCTTGATTTAGTAGTAAATTTAGGCTCAAAGATTAGATGCTCTACTTCTTTTTTAATTCCTTTCCCATTGTCTGAAACCTCAATAACAATCTTATCTTCTCTAGAGGAAACTCTTACCTCTATTTTTGGATTTTCTTTTTCTTCAGCAGCTTGATTTGCGTTCGTTATTAGGTTAGTTACAATTCGGATTAATTGTGTTTTATCAAGGTTTCCGTATAGTTCATCTTCTGTATGATGGTAGGAAATATAGTTCTCGTTAAAAATATCCAACGCCATTTTTACAACACCAATTACTTCAATTTTCTCACGTTTTTGCTTTGGCATTTTGGCAAAGTCGGAGAAGGCAGATGCGATGGAACTCATGACATCTATTTGCTGAATTAACGTTTCGCTATATTCCTTTACTTTTTCGTAAATCTTTGGATCTTCTATATCAAATCTGCGCTCAAAGCTTTGCACAGACAAACGCATGGGGGTTAATGGGTTTTTAATTTCGTGAGCTACCTGTTTTGCCATTTCTCTCCAAGCTTGCTCACGCTCACTTTGTGCCAGTTTAACTGCACTTTCTTCTAGCTGATCAATCATGTTATTATACGCCTCAACTAGAATGTCTAATTCAGAACTCGTAGCGTCTAAAATAATCTTTTCATTCCGTTGGTGAAGTCTTGTTTGATGCATCTTTGTACTAATGGTCTTGATAGACCTGGTAATATAACTCGACAGAAAATAGGCGAGTGTAATGGCAATTAGAAACATAAAGAAATACACCAAGGTTAATCTTGACAAAAATTCTTTTAACTCTTGTTCTTGTTCTAAATTATCTTGTTTAAATTCTAATTTTAGAATTCCTATCCGTTTTGCAATTGGGTCTAAGAGAAAGGTATACGAAGTCTCTAAATTGAAATCTTTTGCTTCATCTATATCTATAATTTTAGCTTCAGCCGAATTGAATAATTGAGAAACAATTTCTTTAGACATTCCAGATGGAATTGAATCTTTTAATCCATAAGGAATTGAAGTCTTTAAAAAATTCCCTTCCAAATCGTACATGGTAATATCTAAACTATGAATGTCGGCAATTTTATAGATTGATTTCTCAAATATAGAATCTAGATTCTTACTTGTAACTTTAATTGTAGGGTCTTCAGAGATGTCGATATTGATTCTCTTTTTAACGGTTTGTTCCTTTCTTCCAAAACGCTGAATATTATATTCTTTGGCTTGTTCACCATATTGGTAGTAAGTCATCGTTACAATTAATACTGACGCCAATAAAATCAATAGAATCATGGATAGGAATATCCGTATTCGAAGCGATATTTTTTTAAAGCTAAACATGTTCAATTATCAGTTATTATTGATCCGTTAACAATTATTCTTGATCAAGTTTTTTTGTTTTCATTACTAGCATGTCATCAAATTCTCCATCTTCATCCCAATCATATTTACTAGTCCCAACAAAACCTTCTTCCGTTATCTGTATATGATAGCCCACCTTTACTTCTCTACCTCCATAAAAATACTCTATGAGCAATGAATCTCCTTCGATACTCCATTTCCCAATGGATTCTTCTCCTAATCTCTTGTCGTTTCTATCCACAAACCATGCCGAAAAAGTTCCATCGTTGTTGTAAGATGATTGTGCTCTTCTTTCTGGATTGTTTAAGAATTTGTCTTCATAAACATTCGTTGAATCTGATTTTAAATATGTTGGCATATCTATTTTTAGATAGGTCGTTTCCCAAGAATTTGTCATTTGCTCTTGCAATGATCTTTCTTTTTTACAGGAGGCAAATAACGTTCCAAACAAAACAAAAGGAAGTACAATTTTTAATCTCATCGTTATACCATTTAATGTTAACAAGATACTTAAAAATAGTTATTTATATTTCAGTTTCATTAGGATTAAAAAGAACGTAGAAACTGTTGTAATACCATTAGCTAAAATCATCGGCAAACTATCAATATGAATCCCATAAATCAGCCATAAAACGATTCCGATGAAAAAGAAAACATACATGGTTAAAGACAAGCTTTTAGTATCTTTTGTCTTCCAAGTTTTATATACTTGCGGTAAAAAGGAAGCAGTGGTTAATACTGCTGCCACCATTCCAAGGAGTTCGTAAAAATCCATTTTTTAATTATTTACAAGAAGTTACTTCTATTTTGCTTTGCGCAAACTAGCTCATAACAAAAGCACACAATGTGTGCTAGCCTACAATATTCACAATTTTACCAGGAACAATAATCACCTTCTTAGGTGTACGTCCTTGTAATTGCGCTTGCGTCTTTTCATGAGCCATCACTACTTTTTCCATTTCTTCCTTGCTCATGTCTAAAGGTAACTCTAAGGTGAACCTCATTTTTCCATTAAAAGAAATTGGATAATTTTTAGAACTCTCTATCAAGTGCTTTGCTTCAAAAACTGGAAACGCTGCTGTAGAAATTGACTCATTATGTCCTAACTGACTCCATAATTCTTCTGCAATATGCGGTGCATACGGAGAAATTAATGTTAACAATGGTTCTAGAATTGCACGCTTATTACACTTTTGAGCTGTTAACTCATTCACAGCAATCATAAAAGTAGAAACCGATGTGTTGAAAGAGAAATTCTCAATATCTTCTTCTACTTTTTTGATGGTTTTATGCAATGTCTTTAGTTCGTCTGCTGTTGGTTCTGCATCGGAAACTGAGAATTCTTCTCCGTTGTAAAACAATTTCCATAATTTCTTTAAGAAGGAATGCACTCCTGAAATCCCTGAAGTTTTCCATGGTTTTGCTTGTTCTAAAGGCCCTAAGAACATTTCAAATAGACGTAATGAATCTGCTCCATACTCAGCACAAATATCATCTGGATTTACTACATTAAACCACCTTTTAGACATTTTTTCAACTTCACGGCCAACAATATACTTCCCATCTTCTAAAATAAATTCAGCGTCATTAAATTGAGGTTGCCAATTCTTTAGTTCTTCTACATCAATCTCATCAGCGTTGTTCACTAATTTTACATCTACTCTTAATTCTTCAGTTTGGTATTGATCTTTTAACCCTTTTGAAACATACTCATTTGATCCAGATACACGATAAACAATAGCGCTCGTCCCCAAAATCATTCCTTGGTTGATCAACTTCTTTGCAAATTCATCTACCGGAAGCAATCCTTTGTCGAACAAGAATTTTTGCCAGAAACGTGCATATAGTAAATGTCCTGTTGCATGCTCTGAACCTCCAATGTATAAATCCACTTCTTTCCAATAATCTAATGATTCTTTGGATGCAAATTCATTTTCGTTGTGTGGGTCCATATAACGGTTAAAGTAATACGAACTTCCTGCCCAACCAGGCATGGTATTTAACTCTAATGGATATACTGTTTTGTTCTTTAGTTTCTCATTCGAGACAACTTTCTTTGCACGAGAATCCCAAGCCCATTCTGTTGCATTCCCTAAAGGCGGCTGACCATCTTCTGTAGGTAAATACTTTTCAACTTCTGGTAATACAATTGGTAGATGTTCTGCATCAATCATTTGAGGCATTCCATCTTTATAATAGACTGGAAATGGTTCTCCCCAATAACGTTGTCTGCTAAAAACAGCATCACGCAATCGATAGTTTATTTTTCCATAACCAATTCCACGTTTCTCTAATTCGTAGATCGCTAGTTTTAAGGCTTTCTTATATTTTAATCCGCTTAAGAAATCAGAATTCGCAATGACAGTTCCTTCTTTGTCTGCATGTGCAGCTTCGGAAATGTCTACATTCTCGAAAATATTTGGAATCTCTATTCCGAAGTGTTTTGCAAAATCATAATCGCGCTGATCTCCACAAGGAACCGCCATTACTGCACCTGTTCCATAACTTGCCAATACATAATCTCCAATCCATATCTGAACTTTCTCTCCAGAAAATGGGTGAATTGCATAGGCTCCTGTAAATACTCCCGATATGGTTTTTACATCTGCCATTCGCTCACGTTCTGAACGTTTTGCAGTTGCAGATACATAGGCTTTAACTGCTTCTTTTTGAGCATCTGTTGTAATTTTCGACACCAACTCATGTTCTGGTGCTAAAGTCATAAACGACACACCGAAAATGGTGTCAGGTCTTGTGGTAAAAACAGAGATTTCATAAGATTGTTCGTCTACGTTCGACGTGACATTTTTCTCTAATTTTTCAATAGGTTTAGGGAATTGAATTGCCGAATTAATTTTAGAAACGACCTGAAGAACATTCTCTAGTACTTCTTCGTTTGTAAAACGCACAACATGAAACCCTTCTTCTGCAAAATACGCAGTTCTAGCAGCTTCGTCTTCTTTTCCAGAAAAGTCAACAATTAGATTTTTTGCCAAGCATACGTAATCCACTATAAATGTACCTATGGTATATTTCTTTCTGAATTTTGCTGCTCCTTTTTTATTTTTTAATTCATCCCAAAGCAACGTTTCTGCTTTTGATAAATTCAATCGAACTTCTTTTAGCTCTTCTAGTTCTTTGTAGGATAATTTTACTCCTGCATTCTCTTTTGTTGACGCAGAATCGACTTGAAAGGTAACCATCGCACCTTGCGAACGACCAATCCAATTGGTTTGAGAGTCTTTTAAAGGCTGTGGCCAATCAATAGTTGCTAATCCATCTAACAAACGTTGTGCATAGGCAGAAATTCGCATCGACCATTGGGTCATTTTCTTGCGAACTACCGGATGTCCTCCACGCTCTGAAACTCCATTTACAATTTCATCATTCGCTAAAACGGTTCCTAAAGCTGGACACCAGTTTACTTCTGTATCTGATAAAAATGTAAGGCGGTATTGTAATAAGATTTCTTCTTGTTCTTTCTTTGAAAATGCTTTCCATTCTTCAGCAGAGAAAGTTCTCACATCTTCATCTGCAACAGCATTTACGGTTGTATTTCCAGATTTCTTAAATACTGTTACCAAGGTTTTAATGTCCTCGGCTTTATCAGAATCTTTGTTGTACCAAGAATTGAACAACTGAATGAAAATCCATTGTGTCCATTTGTAGTATTCTGGATTTGAAGTTCTCACTTCACGAGACCAATCGAAAGAAAATCCAATTTGATCTAACTGACGACGGTATGTTTTAATGTTTTCTTCAGTTGTCTTTGCAGGATGCTGTCCAGTTTGAATTGCATACTGTTCCGCAGGCAATCCGAAAGAATCATATCCTTGTGGGTGCAATACGTTAAACCCTTTATGACGCTTGTATCGAGCATAAATATCTGAAGCGATATATCCTAATGGGTGTCCAACATGCAGTCCGGCTCCTGATGGATAAGGAAACATATCTAACACGTAAAACTTAGGTTTCTCAGAATTGTTACTAGCCTTGAATGTTTGGTTCTTAGCCCAATACTCTTGCCAGTTTTTTTCAATTTTTTTATGATCGTATTGCATTGATTCTCTTCTTAAAGTCCGCAAAGTTAATGCTTCTGGCGGAATCTATGAAGTAAAACATCTTGGAAGTCAATTCGTTGTTTTTTTAAAATCTAACAATCTATCAAAAGCTGTGAATCCTTCCTTTTTTGCGTTACGATTCTAATAAAAAGGTTGTTCTTTGTAATCGCAAATCAAACCATAGTGAATAGTAAAATTTTAAAAGCTCATTTAGCTCTTCTAGGAGCAAATATTATTTACGGAGCCAATCATATGATTGCCAAAGGAATTATGCCACATAAAATTGGAGCTTCTGCTTTTATTTTCTTACGAGTTCTTTGTGCAGGTTTGTTATTTTGGCTTATTAAAGGGTTCATTAAAGAAAAGGTTGCTAAAAAAGATTTTGGACGTTTGATTTTATGTGGAGCTTGCGGAATTGCCATCAATCAATTGCTATTTTTCCATGGTTTAAACCTTACTTCACCTATTGACGCTTCTATTATTATTACCTCTGTTCCTCTTTTAGTTGTAGTGTATAGTTTCTTCTTATTGAAGGAAAAAATAACTATCAATAAAATTATTGGAATTTCTATTGGTGCTTTGGGTGCTGTTGTTTTAATCTTGTATGGGAAAGTTGATGCTGGAACGAGTTCTCTTTTAGGGAACCTCTTCATTTTTCTAAATGCTTGCTTTTACGGTTTGTATTTGGTAATCGTAAAACCACTAATGAAAAAATACAATGCCATTACAGTGGTGAGCTGGGTATTTTTGTTTGGTTTCATCTTGATGTTTCCCTTTGGAATCGGAGATTTCATCAGCACAGATTTTGAAGCTTTTACCCTCAACACTTATTTGACAGTGGCATTTGTTGTTATCGGAACAACCTTTTTAGCGTATCTATTTAATATTTATGCGCTAAAAAATGTATCTCCATCTGTGAATGGAAGCTATATTTACTTACAACCTGCCATCAGTTTTATTATTGTAAGCCTTTATGCTTACTGGTTAGGACATGATCAGTATAAGGAAGACATTAATTTGATAAAAATAATAAGCTGTCTCTTGATTTTTGCTGGCGTGTTTTTAATTAGCAGGACACCTAAAAAAATCTCTTAAAACAAAAAACCTATTAACTGAGTTAATAGGCTTTTTTATTTTTTTAGATCTTCTTAGAATTGATATCCAACGGACATTTGAAAAACTCCATTTTTAATATCTGGATTTTCGCTAATTGCAATGATTCCTAAATTATATCTTGTTTGAAAGAAAATACCATTGTTTAATTTGTATCCTAACCCTAGATTTGCATTTAAATCAAAGTTTCCAGCATCGGTATTGGCTGTTGCACCATTCGTTACAGAAATCAATTCATCTTTTACTAAAAAAGAAAACTGTGGTCCAGCCTCAACAGAAAATCCTTTAGCAATATAATACTTCGCCATAACAGGTACTGTTAGATAGTTTAAATCATATATAAAATCACCTCTTGATTCTGCTCCTTGTTGAGAAAACAACAATTCTGGTTGTATTGAGAATTTTTCTGTTAAAAAAACTTCTGCTGTTCCTCCTAAAACAAATCCTGTTTTAGAATCTAGGTTACTTGAACCTCCATTCACTGAAGAAACATTCATTCCTAACTTTACTCCTAATTTTACATCTTGTGCATTTACTTTAGCCGCAAAGGCGATTGCTATACATGCAATCCATACTTTTTTGTTCATTTAAATTTATTTTTAGTATCTCCCTTAAGACAAATCTTGTGCCAATGTGTTACAGCATTTTTTAAAAAAAAGGCATAAAAACCCCAACTGATTGAGGATGAAATAAATAAAAAAGCATAAAAAAAACCGTAATTGCTATTAACAATTACGGTTTAGAAATATTTTAGCGGTGTACCCTTATTTTACAGGAACACTTACGATAGTATTACCCCATCCCATGTGAACAACCATGTCGTCACTAATTGAAATTGAAAACGCTTCAATAGACTTTTCAGACTTCGTTACTTTTCCTTTTACTCTAGCTACATCCTCACTTTCTTTATAGAAGTAAGAACCCCAAACATTTAATTGCTTACTGATAATTACTGTCCATTCTCCATCAGCTGGAATAGCATACATTGTATACGTTCCTGCCTTTACTGCTTTTCCTCCAAAAGTTACGTCTTTGTAAAAAGTTACTTCTGCAGCTTCGTTAGCACCTAATCTCCAAACTTTTCCTGCTGGAGCTAATTTAGAAAGGCTTCTTCCTTTTAATTGAGGTCTACTATAAGTAATCTTCATTACTTTATCTGATACTCTATAACTAGAAGGGAATGCAGCTTGATCCATTGGACTCTTATCTAAGCTTCCAAATTTTTGTGCATTCATGTCGTTTGTAAATACAACAGCTAAAATTAATGCTGCTACAATTGAAAATGTTTTCTTCATGATATTATATTTTAGTTTGATTTTTAAGAAAATTTAGTCTCCAAAAATAACTCTCCTTACAGGAAAGATGTATTAATATTGTGTTAAAGGTTTTAACACTTCTGGGAAAACTTAATAAGATATTAAGGTTTTAGCAATCGCAATCTGGACTGCATCCTGAGCTTTTTTTGTTGCTAAAAAAGAATTTTCGCACCAAAAATGCTACTGCAAGAAGGACAATAATGTAGACAATAATTTCTTGCATTAACTTAAAATTTGAAATACAATAAAAGAAGATAAATACGCCAAAACACTCATTCCAAACAATTGAATTAATGGCCATTTCCAACTCTTGGTTTCTCTTTTCACAATTGCCAACGTAGCCATACACTGCATTGCAAAAGCGTAAAAAACTAACAGCGACATTCCTGCGGGGAAGTTAAATCGCTTCTCTCCAGTAGTTGGATTCACTTCAGATCTCATTCGTTCTTTAATCGTAGTAGTGTCTTCATCATCACTACCTACAGAGTAAATGGTTGCCAATGTTCCTACAAAAACTTCTCTTGCTGCAAATGAGCTAATCAAAGCGATTCCTATTTTCCAATCGTACCCTAAAGGTTTGATTGCTGGCTCAATGGTTTTTCCCATGATTCCAATATAAGAATTCTCTAATTTTGCTGAAGCAATCATTTGATCGACTTCTTCTTGAGGAAGTTGTCGGTCTGAAACGTTTTCAATTACATTTTTCTCTGCATCTCTAAAAGATTGTGGTCCATTAGACGCTAAAAACCAAAGTACAATGGAAATAGCGAGAATAATTTTCCCTGCTCCTAAGACAAATGCTTTGGTCTTTTCTATCACATCGAAAAGTACATTTTTAACAGAAGGTAATTTGTAATCTGGCATTTCTACAACAAAGAAAGAAGTGCTTTTTATTTTTAATGTTTTATGCAAGATAATTGCCGCAACAATAGCCGTTGCAAACCCTAATATGTAAAGACTTAATAATGTAAATCCTTGTAAGCCGATAAATCCAAAAAGTTTTTGATCTGGAATAATTAGAGCAATTAAAATCGCATATACAGGCAAACGTGCAGAACAGGTTGTAAATGGTGTTACAAGAATGGTTATTAAGCGTTCTTTCCAACCAGAAATATTACGAGTAGCCATGACCGCAGGAATTGCACAAGCGGTACCAGAAATTAATGGAATCACACTTTTACCGCTCATTCCAAAACGTCTCATAATTTTATCCATTAGAAAGACCACTCGACTCATATAACCAGTCTCTTCTAAAATGGCAATAAATAAAAATAGGATCGCAATTTGAGGAATAAAAATAATTACTCCACCGATTCCTGGAATGATTCCTTCAGTGATTAGGCTATTTAAAACGCCCTCGGGCATTGAACTTTTGATATAGCTACTAATCTCTGCAAAAGTAGCGTCTATGAAATCCATGGGTACACTAGCCCAATCGAAAATAGATTGAAAAATAAGTAGTAGAATTCCGAAGAACAATACGTATCCAAAGATCTTATGAGTAAATACTTTGTCTAACTTAGCTCGAAGGTCTGTTGCTTTTGATCGATCTACAATGTATGTTTTCTTAAGAATTTCATTAATTTTTTGATAGCGATAGATTGTTTCTTTATGCTGATATTTCTTAAGGTTCTTAGAATCGTTTTTAAAGGTTAATAGCTTCTCTTTTTCTTCCTCTGTAATTGCATTTGGAAAACTTTCTTGAGTAATCATTAACCATAACTCATAAATAGAATAGTTAGGATTTACCTCTTTCAATCTTTCAAAATAACCTGGATCGATTTTATGATTGATGCTACATAAAGGTGCCGCTTTTGCTTTTTGATACGTTTCAACAATTGCTTCTTTTACTTTTTCTATGCCTTTATCTTTACGAACGCTCGCAAGCACTACTTCATTTCCTAGTTCCTTCTGAAGTAATTCTACATCTAACGAAATCCCCTTTCGTTTCATTTGATCGGCCATATTCACCACCAAAACTGTTGGAATTTCTAAATCTTTAATTTGAGAAAAGAGAAGTAAATTTCTTTTTAGGTTTTCTACATCCGCAACAACAACAATTACCTCAGGTGTTTTATCATTTCTAGAATTCAGCAAAGTTTTTAAAACAATTGTCTCGTCTAAAGAAGTAGGGTTAATGCTATATGTTCCTGGTAAATCAGTAACAATAGCTTTTAGTTCTTCAGATAACTTACTGCTTCCTTCTTTTTTATCTACGGTAACTCCTGGATAATTTCCTACTTTCTGATTTAACCCTGTTAATTGATTAAACAATGAAGTTTTTCCAGTATTTGGGTTTCCTATTAAAGCAACATTGATTGTTTTCTTTTCGCTCATTCTGTTGCTTTGATAATTTTAATCTTGGAAGCGGTTTCTTTTCTAATGGCTAAATGACTCCCGTTAACGCAGATATACAAAGGATCTTTTAAAGGTGCCAATTGAATGAGTTCAACTTCTGCTCCAGGCAAGCAACCCATTTCTAGTAATTTCAAAGGAATTTCACTGAGAGACTCTTCAGAAATATAACCTTGTTCGCCTATATGTAGAGATGCTATTGTAGTCACTTAAAAATAGATTCCCGCTTTGGCGGGAATAATATTGAACAGCAAAGATACTAAACTAGAATGATTCTAAACAAGTTATTTTCGAGCATATTCTGCTTTTAGAATCTTAATGTCCTTTTTTAACTTTTTCATGTCTTCTTTTTCTGTTCCGTCATAGAAGCCACGAATGCGTCTTTCCTTGTCAATTAACACAAATTGTTCTGTGTGGATAAAATCATTTTCACCTCCATCTCCTCCTTCATCTAATACAGCGAAGTAACTCTTTCTAGCTAGATCGTAAATATGCTTTTTTGAGCCCGTTGTTACGTTCCATTTTCCATCAATTACCCCTTTTCTATCTGCATACTCTTTTAAAACAAAGACACTATCTATTACAGGAGTTACTGAGTGTGACAAAAACATAATATCATCATCCTCTTTGTAGTATTCTTGAAGCTCACTCATATTGTAAGCCATAGCAATACAAATGGTTTGACAACGCGTAAAGAAAAAGTCTGCAATATAGATTTTGTTTTTATAATTGTCTTGAGTAATGGTCTCTCCATTTTGATTGAACAACTGAAAATCTGAAATCTTATGATTGCTTTGAATATGCTTTACAGAAGCATCTACCAATCTTGGATTTACATCAATAGGATTGTAAATTTTTAGTTTTTTTTCTACTACTAACAATTGATAAAAAACGGTAATTCCGACTACCGAAAAAATAGCCAAGAAAATAAGTGTAGGAATCGATTTTTTAAAGAAGCTAATGTCCATAAATTGAATTCTTTTGCAAATTTACTACATCTAAAATGGCTAATGAAACTATTTACATTCTTTTACTGCCTAAATCTTTGTTAAATAAACGGTCAATTAAAAAAACAATCTTTTACAACTCTATTGAAAACCGTACATTTGTCCGTTAAAATCGTAGATATACACTGTTGATGGAAATATTAATAAAAGCATCTCAATTTATCCTTAGCCTTTCGCTATTAATTGTATTGCATGAATTGGGTCACTTTATCCCTGCAAAATTATTCAAAACCAAAGTAGAGAAGTTCTACTTGTTTTTCGATTATAAATTCTCATTATTCAAAAAGAAAGTTGGAGAAACTGTCTACGGAATTGGATGGATTCCCTTAGGTGGATATGTGAAGATTGCTGGAATGATTGATGAAAGTATGGACACAGAACAAATGCAAGAGGAGCCTAAACCTTGGGAATTTCGTTCTAAGCCAGCTTGGCAACGTTTAATTATTATGTTGGGTGGAGTTATTGTGAACTTCATTTTGGGTATTTTCATTTACATCATGTTAATGTATGCATATGGAGAAAAATATTTACCTAATGAAAATGTAGCAGATGGAATATGGGTTCAGGATTCTCTTGCTATAGAAGTAGGGATTCAAAATGGAGATAAAATCTTAACTGTAGATGGAAAAAAGGTTCGTAAATTTAGAGAACTTACCATCGATTTTATCAACGGAAATAAATTTACTATTGAAAGAGATGGTCAAATTATTGAGAAAAAACTGCCTGTTGACTTTATAGATAAACTATTAAAGCGAGGGAAAGATGCTGGAATGATTGTGCGTCCTAGAAGCCCCTTTATGATTGCCAAAGTACAAGAAGGTTCTCCTAATTTATCTGTAGGGTTTGAAGATAAAGATATTATCGTAGGAGTGAACGGTGAAAGTTTAAAGTACTATGATGAAGTTGAAACCTTATTAAGCGAAAACAAAGGAAAAGAAGTTTCTATCACTGTAAAAAGAGGTGATGAAAATAAAACTTTTAATGCAAAGGTTACTAATGAAGGGAAACTTGGAGTTGTTGCTTATGGGCTTAGCTTTGCCGATTTAGGTGAATTAGGATATTACGAATTAGCCGATCTTAAGTATACTTTTAGCGAAGCAATTCCTGCAGGATTTAAAAAATCGTATAAAACGTTAACTGATTACATGAAACAGTTAAAGAAGATTTTCAATCCTAGCACAGGAGCTTACAAAGGATTAGGCGGATTTATTTCTATTGGAAGTATTTTTCCTGCTGAATGGAGTGCGCAAGATTTTTGGAATATTACAGCCTTCTTATCTATTATGCTAGGATTTATGAATTTATTACCTATTCCTGCATTGGATGGTGGTCATGTTGTATTTACCCTTTGGGAAATGATTACCGGTAGAAAGCCAAGTGATAAATTTTTGGAATATGCACAGATTACTGGATTTATTCTTTTAATTGCTTTGTTGCTCTTTGCAAATGGTAATGATATTTTTAGGCTCTTTCAGTAGCTAGAGATTCTATTATACATTCACTTATAAAAAAAGCTTATCGTAAAATGGTAAGCTTTTTTTATAACTTTCTAATTTTTATCGAAATGTCTAACGGTTCTATATATAAGTATCTTGTAAAACAATCTTCACAAGCATAAGCCCTAGAAAAAGGGATATACTTTAATAGCAGTTTTCTTCGCCGTCTACTTCTTTTCGAAGAAGAACATGAGGGACATTTTTTCAAAGCGGTTAGTTTGTAGGTTGCTGCAAGATAGCATTTTACAAACCCCCAAACATTAACACATGTTAAGATTTATAGTTTTTTACAGTCCGTTTTACTGCATACTCGTTTTTCCAATCGATCCATTTTTGACCTCTTAACTTTCGCATGATTGTGTCTACTGAACGCATGACAACGATATTATAAACTGCTTTACAAATATGAGTTGGTTTTCTTGCAATTCCTCTTAAACTCATGGAAAATCCTGGAGTGATATATTTCATATAATGCCAATATCCTTCAGGCATGTAGAGTACATTGCCGTGTTCTAAATTGGCAACATATCCTTTGGCATTTTTTAATGCTGGCCATTTCTCAAAATCAGGATTAGAGAAGTCAATATCTTCTCTGGTAATTAGTGAATTTGGAATCTTATACAAGTGTTTACTTTGCTTTTGATCGAACAGAATACATTGTTTTTTCCCTTCAAAATGAAAATGAAAAATATTTGCAAGATCGATATCATAATGCATAAAAGTATACGAATCTTTCCCTCCAAAAAACAGCATGGGTAATTTTTTCATCAACTTTAATCCAAAATCGGGATATGAAAAATCTTTTTGAAGTACTGGAATTTCTTTTAAGATATTCCATAAAAAAATACGGTACTTGGTGGGTTCTTTCTTCAGCAACTCAACATAATCTTTCATTCGCATCGTTGCATGCGGTTCGTTAAACCCTTCTTTATAATCTACAGGTCTATCATCATATAAAGGAACTGTTTTATCTCCTGCTACTTCTTTCATATAGTCTAAAGACCATTTAGAATATGCAGGCCAATCCTCAATAAACCGTTCGATAACTAAGGGCTTTTGTGGCTTGAAGTACTTTTTTATAAAATCTTCTTTCGTGATTGTTTCTACCCTATCAATGTTCGATAAGTTCAAACTCATTCTCTAATTTTTAAAAACAAATTTAATAAAACGTTTTAAATTGTTTCTTGAAACAAAAAATCATCGTCTTTTACAAAGACGATGATTTTTATAAATTGGTTATCGTATTGCTAAACTTTCTGTGCTTTTCCTTTTTGTTTCGCTACCTCGTTTCTTTCAATTTTATGATCTGGACGCGTCCATTTCGGTTTTTCACCTAATGATTCATACTGAGAATCCGCTGCTTCTACTGTTTGAGGTTGTACTTTTTTTGTAAAAGGTTTTTGTGGTTTCAAACCTAGCAAATCAAACATTTTCATGTCTTCATTTACATCAGGGTTTGGTGTTGTTAACAGCTTATCTCCTGCAAAAATAGAATTCGCTCCAGCAAAGAAACACATCGCTTGCCCCTCTCTACTCATCTGCGTTCTTCCAGCTGACAATCTTACTTGCGTTTCTGGCAATACAATTCTTGTGGTAGCTACCATACGAATCATTTCCCAAATTTCTACTGGCTTTTCATCTTCTAAAGGCGTTCCTTCAACAGCAACTAAAGCGTTGATAGGCGTAGACTCTGGTTGCGGATTTAAGGTTGATAAAGCCACTAACATTCCTGCTCTATCTTCTGCATTCTCTCCCATTCCAATAATTCCTCCAGAACAAACAGTTACGTTTGTTTTACGAACATTGTCTATCGTATCTAATCGATCTTGATATCCTCTCGTAGAAATTACTTCTTTATAATATTCTTCTGATGAATCTAAATTGTGATTGTATGCATACAAACCTGCTTCTGCTAAACGTTGTGCTTGGTTTTCAGTAACCATTCCTAAGGTACAGCAAACTTCCATGTCTAGTTTATTGATGGTTCTTACCATGTCTAAAACTTGATCAAATTCTGGTCCGTCTTTTACATTTCTCCAAGCTGCTCCCATACAAACCCTAGAGCTTCCTGAAGCTTGTGCACGTAATGCTTGTGCTTTTACTTGAGAAACTGTCATTAAGTCGTTTCCTTCAATATTGGTATGATATCTTGCTGCTTGTGGGCAATAACCACAATCTTCAGAACATCCTCCAGTCTTTATTGATAATAAAGTGGAAACCTGAACAACATTAGGGTCGTGTTGTTTTCTATGAATTGTTGCTGCATCATAGAGCAGCTCCATCATCGGTTTGTTATATATTTCTAAAACCTCTTCTTTGGTCCAATTGTGTCTTACTTCACTCATAAAATGATCTCTATTTCGGGGTTCAAAAATAATCTATTTCTATTTCATAAATGCGTTAAACAGTTTATAAAATTTTTCAGGCTCTTCTAAATACGGATTGTGTCCACTTTTTTCAAACATCACAAATTGAGCTTGTGGCATAAATGTTTTGTACTGTACTGCAAATTCTGGAGTAGAAACCCCGTCGTATCGTCCAGCAACAATTAATGTTTTTGCTTTTACATTTTTAAGTGCTTTTCTATAATCTTGTTCAATCATACTTCCAGAAACATCAAAGTCACCATCTTTTCCAATAATGGAAACATATACATCGTTTGCCCAACCTCTATGCTTGTATTTAGGCGAATTTTGCCGCAAGCTTGTGTTGTGATAATAAATATATTTCGTTGGAAAACTACCGTAAATCTTCATGTGTTCTGGATCGCTAGAAACATATCCTAAAGCTCGAATTGAATCTACCTTTTGCCATTTTTCAGGAAAATGTGTTTTTGCATAATGATTGTAGCTGTCACAATTTGCTTGCCACATGGCTCCACTATGAAACCCATTAATCAACACCATCTTATCTACATTATCAGGATATTTGATTGCATAAGCTTGCGCTGGGACCGTTCCGTAAGAATGCCCTACTAATGAAATCTTTTTTAGGTTTAATTTTTTTCGAAGTTTCTCTATCAAATCAACATCATTCTCTACAGAATATTCAGCAACATCTTTTGCATTATCACTTTTCCCTCGCCCTAAAAAATCAAAGAAGACTACTTTATTCGTTTTGTAGTATTGTCCAAAATTTCCCTGCATATAATCATGAGAATTTCCAGGCCCCCCTGGCAAAAAGAAGATAGGATCTCCTTCACCTAAAACTTCTACATTGATTTTATAACCATCAATGGTATAAAATTTGGATTCGAATTTTTCAAAAATAGCAGGATCTTGTTGGCATAAAGCTAACAAACTCACAAACAAAGTAAGGATTGTCAATACAGATGTTTTGTGTTTCATGACTAGTAGCGTTTTTTATATTTACTCGAAAAATAAAAAATTCCGCTGGGATAGCGGAATTTTTCTTCTTATTTGTTTTCATCAGAAGGTTTATCATCTGATGACTTTTTAGGTTCTATTTTAGGTTTCTCTTCTTTCTTTGTTGCTTTACTTTCTGCTTTTACAGGAATAGTCGTCTTTGTTTCTTTTACCCCTTTTGAAGTAACATCTTTTCCTTTTAAATAATCTGGCAATTGCATTCCTGCCATATTAAACATTTCTTGTAATGGCGGAACTGCATTATACATTCCAGAAATAAAGTTTGAAGTAGATGTCTTTCCATCTTTTCCTCCTCCGTTTTCCCAAACAGTAACTTTATCAATCTTAATGTTCTTAATTGCTTCTGATTGTAGTCTTACCAATTCAGGTAATTTGTCTGCTATCAATAATAAAGCTGCATTTTGAGAATCGTTTCCTGCTGCTCTTACAATTTGATCTAAACCTGCTGCCTGTTTTGTTAATACCTCAAATACCCCTTGCGCTTCAGCCTGCGCTTTAAACAAGATAGCATCTGCTTCACCTTTTGCTATTCTTCTAATATTTTCGGCTTCTGCTTCTGCATCAATTTCTACTTTCTTTTTGTCAATTTCAGCAGGTACAATAATGTCTGCCATTTGTGAAGAACGTTCTCTTTCTGCTCTAGCAAGTTCTGCTTCTTTTTCAGCTGCATATGACTCTTCTAATGCTTTTGCTGTTTGTACTTTCTCTGAAGCGATTGCCACTCTCTCTGCTTCCGCTTCTCTTTGACGACGTAACGAATCTGAGTTGGCTACTGCTATTTTTGCTGTATTTTCTCCATCTACAGCTTGTGCATTAGCTGCTGCAACTTGAGTTCTTTCGTCCTGTAGGGCATTAGCTTCTCCAATAGAACCATCTCTATTCTTTTCTGCTACCGATTTACGTGCCGCGTTAATTGCATGTGCTGCTGCTTCTTTTCCTAAAGCTTCAATATATCCAGATTCATCAACGATATCTGTTATGTTTACATTGATTAATTTTAATCCTACTTTCTTTAATTCTGATTCGACACTTTTAGAAATGTTCGTCAAAAACTTATCTCTATCTGAATTAATTTCTTCAATATCCATCGATGCCACTACCAAACGTAATTGTCCGAAAATAATTTCCTGTGCCAGGTCTTGAATTTCATTCTGCCCTAATCCTAACAAACGCTCTGCTGCATTTTGCATCACTCCGGGTTCTGTAGAAATACCAATGGTAAATCGAGAAGGAACATTAACACGAATATTTTGCTTGGATAATGCGTTGACTAGATTTACCTCAATAGATATTGGAGTTAAATCTAAAAATTGATAATCTTGAAATACTGGAAAAATAAAGGCTGCTCCCCCATGGATACATTTTGCGGATTCTCCACCACCTACTTTTCCATACACCACTAAAATACGGTCTGATGGACATCGTTTGTACCTTTTTAAGAGTGTAATAAAGATAATTAATACTGCAAGGATGATTGCAACAGTTGCTACTGGCCATCCCAGGTCTCCTATTTGGAGAGCAATAAAGTTTAACATAGTCATTTTTTATTTTTTTTGAGGTTCTACAATTAATATTCCATTTGAGGTTACTTCTACTACTTTGATAACAGCTCCTTGTGTTAAATCAGTATCATGATCTGTCAATGCTTCTAATTCTCGCAAAGATCCTTGTACTTTTACTTGTACTTTTCCTATGTTTGCTCTATTAGCACCTACTGTTAAATATACTTCTCCAATTGCATTTAGAGCATTCTTCATTTTTAAGGTTCCGCTTGAAACTAATTTACTAATGTAATAGAACATTGCAGCCATTAGTGTCATCGTAGCTAACCCACAAACAAGAGAAATGATAATAACAATAGTTTTAGAGCTTCCATCTCCCATGCTCGCAATTCCACTCCATCCAAAGACCGTAAAAAAAGCGACCGTGTTTTTAAATGTAAAAAATTGAAATCCTGCACCAATATCTGCATCCGTTTCAGCGTCAACATCTCCAATATCATCTGCATCTGCACCCATAAACGTTGTGACTAAAACAAATAAGAAGATTACACTAGAAACAGCAGCGATAACCCAATAAAATTTTTCAAAAATAGTCAAGTCAGAAAACCATTCCATCATAGTGATTGTTTTTTAAAAGTTACTAAATATAAAGATTTTTTGACGAAATAAAAGAGATTACCTCGTCAGCAATACAGAAACTGCATTTCCACCGAAACCTACAGCATTAACCAAGATTTTTTGAATGTTTTTTGGTTGGTTTTGTTTCATAGCAAATGGAACCGAAATAGGTTGTTGATTTTGCAGCATCAAAATAGCTAATTCTATACTTAATGTTCCTGAAGCTCCAAAGGTGTGACCCAGTTTCCACTTATTGGTAGTTAAAAATGGAGTTTTGTTACAAAAGAGTTTGGAAATAGCTTTAAATTCAGACAAATCACCTACTACTGTCCCTGGGGCATGCATGACAATAACATCAATTTCTTCAGGAGAAAAATCGCCTAAAGCCATTTTCATAGACTTCTGAAAACAGTCTGCTTCTTTAGAGATTGAGGTGTTATGCTCTAAAATTTCTGTTGCATATCCTATTCCAACAATTTTTGCGATTGCATTTTCTTTTTCACCTTTCTCTAAGCAAACAACTGAAGCTCCTTCTCCAATCACCATCGTGTTTTTATCTTTCTCTAGGTCAAAAGCTTTACAAGGAAAATCTAACATGGCTTTCGCATAAATCTTCATGGCTTTCATTTGAGCAATTGTAAAGTCTGTTAACGCTGCTTCACTACCACCAACTAAGAATTTATCGACCATTCCAGACTGCAACCAAACCACTCCATTTAACAATGCGTGCAGTGCTGTTGAACAAGTAATAGAATGTGATATTTCTGGTCCATCTGATTGTAAATCATGTGCCACCCAAGAAGAAATATTCCCTAAAGTTGTTGTTGGTGAAGCTAGTGTTGAACTATGATTATTCTCTAAAAATTCTTGATGATATTTTTCGAATAGACCCGTTGCTCCTCTTGATGAACCAATATTAATACCGAATGAGTCTTTTTTAGACCAATTTGCTTCCTTTATTGCTTTTCTTGAAGTGTATATTGCAAACAATACCGAATCATCTAAGTTCTTGTATTTATGGTCCGAACTCCTTAATTCCAAAATCTTTTCCTTATCGGCTTGAGACAATTCTGCAACCAAAGCACTTGTCTTTTTAAACTGCTTTTCAACAATAAAATGCTCTTCGGATTGATAGCTCTTCCAACTTTTTTCTTGCGAACTCCCTAAGGCAGAAATAGAAGCGATAGCTGTTATTGAAATAGGTTCTTTCAACGGAAATATATTTGAAGCAAAAATACGGTATCAGTATTTATTTATTGCATTATTCTATTGAAATCGATTTTTATTTATCTTGTTGAAATTCGAAAAAATTGACTGTGGTATTTAAGAATCTATATAAAAGGATCTAGAAGTAAAACAATTCTTAGAGAGTATCTAGCATCTCTTCAATGACATTATACACTTTTTCCAACTCTTCTTTTGTAATCACATAAGGCACTTGAATATATATTGTATTTCCTAAAGGTCTTAAGAAAACACCTCTATCCATAAAGAATTTTAAAAGCTTGTCTCGTAGACTTCCGTAGCGCCCAGAATCGGTATTCAAATCTAACGCAAAAATAACTCCCGACTGCCTTGTCGATTTTACTTTAGAATGATTTTTTATTCGTTCATTAAACGTTTCATGCGAAGCTATAATTCTACTGATATTTGTTTGAATCTCTTCTGTTTGCAGTAATTCTATTCCTGCAATAGCAGCTGCGCAAGCAACTGGATTTGCAGAATACGTGTGACAATGAAAAAATCCTTTAGCAATATCATCACTTAAAAAGGCATCGTAAACTTCTTGGGTACACGATGTAATTGCCATAGGAAGTAATCCTGCTGTTAACGCCTTACTCAAACAAATAATATCTGGTTTTATTTCTACATGATCGGAAGCAAAATTCTTTCCAGTTTTTCCAAAACCTGTCATCACCTCATCTGCAATTGTTAGAATTTTATTTGCTTTACAGAATTTTAATATCTCGTTTAAACCTTCTGCATCATGAATTCTCATCCCTGCAGCTCCCTGAACAAGAGGCTCATATATAAATCCTGCGATATCATAATTCGATTCGAAACCTTTTAATAGGTTTAAGATTTCTTTGTGATTTGTTCCATTTGGAGTTGGAATTCTTTTCACATCAATTAAAAAATCTTCAAAAGGACCATTATAAACCGACAGTCCAGAAACGCCCATCGCACCAAATGTATCTCCATGAAACCCATTCTCAAAAGCAATAAACATAGAGCGTTTCTCGCCTTTGTTAAAATAGTATTGCAATGCCATTTTAATCCCTGCTTCAACTGCAGTAGATCCATTATCATTGAAGAAAATTTTATTCTGACCTTTGGGAAGTATTTTAATCAATTCTTCGGAAAGTTTTACAGCAGGTTCATGAGTGAAATCGCTAAACATCACCTGATCTAATTGCTGCATTTGCTTGTAAACACGACTCGTGATAAAGTCATTACAATGCCCAAACATACAGGTATACCAAGAGGCAATTGCATCGATATATTCATTCCCTCCCTCATCTGTTAGAATACATCCTTTCGCTTTTACAATTGCCAAACTATCAGGGTTTAACTGGTGTTGTTTTAGCGGATGCCATAGGTGTTTTTTATCTCTCTCTTGTAACGTCATAACTTGTTATGCTGAACTTGCTTCAGCATCTCATTTAAATTAATGTTATAATCTTCCTCTAAACTTTTCCGCATATTCTTTGATTACATTCTGATCAAAATACGGTTCTTCTTCAATCCTTCCAATTACTGGAACATTGGTCATCTTTTTAATAATCGATTCTGTAGTTGGATGTTCTTCTCCTGAAAAAATTAGAGAAACATCAAACCCTCTTTCCTTCAACAAGTTCACTGTTAATAACGTGTGATTAATACTTCCCAAATAATGACGAGAAACAACGATCACTTTATAATTGGGTTGAATAATATCTAAAATGGTCTCTTTATCATTTAAAGGAACTAACAACCCTCCAGCACCTTCAATCACTAAATGGTTTTTAGTTTTAGGTTCTTTGATTTGTTTTAAATCAATTTGAATATTGTCAATTTCTGCTGACGCATGTGGGCTCATTGGAGTATGCAATGCATAGGAATTTGGGTAAAATTTTGATTTGGGATTTGAAATTAAACTCTCCACTTTATGAGTATCCGAAAAATCTAAATCCCCCGCTTGAATTGGTTTCCAATAATCGGCATTCAATGCTTCAGTAATAATTGCTGATGCAATTGTTTTTCCTACTTCGGTAGAAATTCCTGTGATAAAATATTTTTTCATTTCTGTCTTTACGAGGAGTATTGCGACGAAGTAATCTCAAAAAACAGATTGCTTCACTTTGTTCGCAATGACATTTATTTTACAAAAATACGAAGTGTCTCTAAGACATTCGTGATTTCTTCTTTAGAATTGTATGAATGCAGACAAAAACGAATTCGTTCTTCTCCTTCAGAAACTGTAGGCGATAAAATAGGTTTTACTTCAAACCCTCTTTCTTGAATTTGAGAAGCTAATTTTTTGACTCTTTCATTTCCAGAAATCACAAAAGAGTGAATAGACGAATTACTTTCGATAAAAAGTGGTTTCAATTCCAATCGTATTAATTCTTGCTTGAAAAAATTAATGTTCTCCCGTAACTCATTTTGAGATTCGCCTTTTATTAATTCAATATAACTCAATATAATTGTCACTAAAGAATGCGGCGGCAAACCTGTAGTATAGATGAAGCTTCTGGAAAAATTGATTAAATATTGTCTCAAATCTGAGTTTCCTAAAATCGCTGCTCCGTGACATCCTATTGCTTTTCCAAAAGTGATAATTCTCGCAAACACATCATCCTGTAATTGTAATTCTTGAATCACTCCTTTTCCACTTTCTCCAAAAACTCCTACTGCATGGGCTTCATCAACCACAAAATAAGCTTTGTGCTTTTTTATCAGCTCATTCATTTTTATCAAATCAGGAGTGTCTCCATCCATTGAAAATACAGATTCTGTAACTACATATATATTTTCTGTTTTTTGGAATTTATGAAGGAATTCTTCTAAATGTTCTAAATCATTATGCTTAAACTTATACGATTTTGCATTGCTCATGGTAATTCCATCTCTAATGGAGGCATGAGAAAATTCATCATATAAAATCAGATCCCCTCTTTGCAAAACAGAAGAAAAAAAACCAATGTTGGCATCATACCCCGAATTAAAAACTAATGCAGATTCTGATTCATGAAACTTACTTAAAAAAGGTTCCAATTCTCCATAAAAGGCATGGTTTCCTGAAATCAAACGAGAACCAGTAGCTCCATTTTGAGTGCTTTTGTTTTCTATTAAAAATTTATGAGCAATATCAAAAGTCTTCTGATTCTTTGAAAAACCTAAATAATCATTCGAAGAAAAATCAATTAAGTCATTGGGTTCAGCAAGCTTTCGTAACGATTGGTTTTCGATGCGTTTTTGTAATTGAGCTGCTAAGTTTTTTGGCAAATTCATTACCACAAAAGTAGGTAAAATCTCATACCTTTGCTTTAGAATTAAACGAATGGAAAAAGATACGAGTCTTAAAGATAAATGGGATTTTTTAGTTTCTGAATTAACAACTCAATTTTCGGATGGAGACACTTTAAATCTAGATGGAATCATCTACTTAATTGGCGTACAAGAATTGGGTCAAGGAAAAAGGCGGTTTAAAAAAGATGAAAAGGTAAACTTAATGCATATCGCTATTTGCAAATTACTAGAGCCTTATGGATACTATGAGTTTGATTTCTTTGATGATGACGGATGGCCGCATTATAAAACACTTACTGAATTACCAAACTTAAAAGGTGGTGAGCAAACCGTTTTAATGAAGGAAGCTATTGTAAACTATTTTGAAGTAATTGAGTTTTTTAAATAACTATTGCTACTGTCATTCATGCGAAAGCAGGAATTCAAAAAAGTATTAAAATAGATTTTCAATCAAGTCGGGAACGATAATATTCAAAACCCTTCGACAAGCTCAGGGTGACAATAACCTAAAGGTTATGTCACACTCAACTTTCTTACCATCACCGAGAACACTTTTGGAAACCATCTCTTTACATACACACCTAGTTTCTCTTTGAAACCAGCTATATAGGCTTCTTCTTTTTTATTTTTAATCGCTTTCGCCATGAGCTTTGCAAAACGTTTTGGACTAATTCCATTTGCTGTTGCTTTATCCATCGTTTGTTGCGGAGACCCATCTCCTTGTAACGCATTCATAGAAACATTAGTTGTTACATATCCTGGACAAATTAAACTGACATCAATATTATCATCATAAACTTCGGCTCTAAGGCTATCAAAAAAACCATGTAGTGCATGTTTAGAAGCTGCATACGTAGAACGTAATGGAGTTCCTATTTTCCCTACTATACTAGTTGTTGTTACAATATGTCCTTGCTTTTTTCCTAAAAAATGAGGCAGAACAGCTTTAGTTAAAGCAACAGTTCCCATATAATTGATCTCCATAATTCGCTTGTCTACATCTACCATTGTGTCCTTTGCAAAAGATCGTTGACTAATACCTCCGTTATTCACCAAAATATCAATTCTTCCATACCATGAAATTGCTTCATTAGCTACCTCATTGAAATCCTCATAGTTTTCTAAATCTAGCGTCAATACTTTTACATTCTCAGGACTCTTACATGCTATTTTAACAGATTCTAATGCTTTTTGATTCCTTGCCGAAATAATTAGCAATGCATTTTGATTTGATAACTCTAAAGCCAATCCTTTTCCAATTCCTGAAGAAGCTCCAGTGATCCAAACTACTTTATCTTGAAAACTCATATTTTGATTTATTTGATACCAAAGTACATATTTTAACTAAGAAACAGTAATTTTGGTATGCTTCTTGGGAAGCTTACTTTAAATCTAAGATTCATGAAAAAAGTTCTGATTTTACTCCTTTTTGTTAGCCTATCTATGCAGGCACAATACTCTGTTAAAGGAACGATGCATCCTGTAAAAAAATATACTTGGGTACTTCTTTATAAAATAGAAGGAGCGCGACAGGTTTTTGTAAAGAATACCACTATTAAAAAAGAAGTAAAGCCTTATAATGGTAAAAACTTAACTGTGGGTACTTTTCAATTTGAGATGCCTGCTGATGCCAAATCTGGCGCTTATAGAATTACTTATGACAATCAGCAAAATGGGTATATCGATTTCCTTTACAACAAAGAAGAAGTTGAATTTACCTTTAACCCAGGAGATAAAGAAACAACAACTGTTTTTTTAAAATCAAATGAAAATAAATTGTACAACGACTTTTTAAGTGACATCTCTTTTGCACAATACAAAGTAGATTCTTTGCAAAGTGCATA
Source organism: Flavobacteriaceae bacterium (assembly GCA_049115595.1). Lineage (GTDB taxonomy): Bacteria > Bacteroidota > Bacteroidia > Flavobacteriales > Flavobacteriaceae > Polaribacter. The sequence continues at coordinate 333,493 of JAGDZS010000001.1, read as the reverse complement.
CTTAAAAACACCTTCCAGTGCAATTGAAACGAATTATAAAAAAGCGATTAATATTATTAATAAAGTTCAACAAGATTACACAAATAAGTCAAAAGGAACTCTAGTTCATAATTTCATCAAAGCAACTGAAAGGTATAATGCACCTAGCGTTGTAAAAAATGCACAAGAATATCTTACTGGAGTAACCACGCATTTTTACGATAAAATTGATTTCTCAAACAAGGCACTTTATAACTCTTCCTTTTTAATTGATAGAATTGCAGATTACATTTTTTACATGCACTATTCTCAAGACCCAGATAGGCAAGAGGAATTGTATAAAAAAGCTGCGGATGCAAGTATTAAAAAAGTAACAGATCCTAAATTTAAATCAGATGTTATTCAATTTTTGATTTCTCAATTCGCATCCATTAAAAGTGCAGCAATTGTAGATTATTTGTTTTTAAATCATTTCGATAAGCTTCCTAAAGAAAGTCAAAACGCTGAATTCAAAAAAAGAATTCAAATGGAAATGGCAGTTGCCATCGGAAGAATTGCCCCTGATTTTTCTTGGGAAGAAAATGGTGTAGAAAGAAGCTTGTTGAGATTGAATGATGGTATGAGTTACTTACTTGTTTTTTACAGCACTGAGTGTTCTCACTGCCTAAGAGAAGTTCCTCAAATTCATGAACTTTTAAAAGGTAAAACAAATACTAAGGTAATTGCTTTTGCAATGGAAACATCGGATACTGTTTGGAAAAACTATCAGAAAACGTTGCCTGGGTGGCATCATGCTTTAGGATTAAAAAAATGGGAGAATGATATTGCAAGAACTTATCAAATTACATCAACACCAACCTATTTTATATTAGGGTCTGACAAGAAAATTATTGCAAATCCAGATAACTTGAAAGAGTTAAAAGTGGTTTTGAATAAATTAAATTAACCTAGTATATCTAATAATTATGAAAAGAATCCTTATTTTTTTTCTTGCTATAAATTTTCTAGCATGTACTTCTAAAGTAAAAACACCTGAAAGTATTGAAAAATTTCCTATTGAGATTATTGATTTAACATCTAAACAATTGGATTTAATGATTTCTTTGAAAGGAGAACAATCTTCGAAAAGAGATTCCATATTCATCAACCAGTTATACAAACCAAATTTGGAATTATGGAATAACTATATAGGGAATGATAAAGATTTTTTAAAATGGCTAAATACCACTGCTTATTCTGAACTGAAAAGCTACCAAAAAGTATCCAAAGAAATCAATCTTAAAGAACTTAATGCGTTTTTTCAAAAAACTCTTGTTGATATGAAATCACTTACCGGTTTTTATCCCAAAGGGAGATGGTATATTACTTTTGGACCTAAATGGACAGATGCAGGCGGTTTTGGTAATGGAACGATGGTGTTGGATTTAGCACATACTGAAAATACTGAACATCATATTAAACTTCTTTTCCCACATGAATTGAATCATCAAATTTATGCCAATACAGCTCCTAATTCAGACAAAGCTGTTTTGAAAAAAATAATCAATGAAGGCTTTGCGTGCTATGTGAATTATTTATTTCACAATAAAAAAATAACCATTTCTGAAGCATTAAATTACTCCGAAAATGAATATATAGCCTGTAAAGACAGTGATGCAGAATTAATAGAGTTTCTAGATAAAGTGAAAAACTCCAAAGATCAAAATACAGCCAATCAATTGGCAAACAGAGGGTATTTTGTGTCTGAAAGTTTACCTGGAGCAATTGCTTATTATATAGGATTTAGAGTTGTAGAAGAATACGTGAAAAAGAATGGAAAAGATTCTTGGAAAAATATTTATACAGAAACTCCTGAGGAAGTATTACAAAAAAGCAATATTCTGTCTTCGATAAAGCCATCTTAATATAATTTTAGCGTTCTGTTTTTAAGAGAAACCTCTAAAAATAAAAAAAAGCATCTTCTAAATATTCTATATCAAAACCTGATTGAGTTTTTGTAATTGCGATAATATCAAACCGTACTTCAACATCTAAATCACGTTGAGTAACATATTCATTGGTTGCACTTACTAATAATTTAATTTTTTTTGGCTTGATGAAGTCTTGTGGATTTCCAAATTCATTAGTTGACCTGGTTTTCACTTCAACAACTGCTACTGTATTTTCTTTTTGAGCAATAATATCGATCTCAGCTTTTTGATACCTCCAATTACGTTCTAAAATTTGATATCCTTTTTCAAGCAAGTAATTTACAGCGAGTTGTTCACCCTCTTTTCCTAATTCATAGTGTTTTGACATTTATAGATTCTAAAATTAATAGTACTTTTAAGTTCCATGAATGAAGAAAAGTTACTCAAGTATTTGGAGTTTTTGAAAACAGAATGCCAGAGGTATTCCACGGATGATTATGCTAACGAGAACGAAATCAATTTATTTCAACTGGAAGTCAATAAGTTTAAAACTACATTAAAAGCTTCTTTTATTGAGAAGAAAGTCAAAGAAAAGGTTTGTGAAATTGACTTCAAATTGATCCCAAAACCAAAAAATACATTTCTAAATATTTTAAGTTTTCTTATTTCTTGGGAATACTATTCCTATCAAAAAAGACAAGAAAATCTGGCTAAAAAATTTAAACAAATTGCCGTAGAGATAGAAAATACTATTTTTGATCTAAAAGCTTTCAATTAATGGATTTTCCTTTTAGTTTCGGACAAAAAAGCTCTTTACTTCTCATTTTCTTTTTTCATGGGATTGTTTTTTCATTCCTTCTATTAAGAAAAGGGGTTATCTACAATAATAAGTCTAGCAAATGGCTCAGCTTATTATTGTTTTTATGTGCCATGTACATTACCCCATACATGTTAGGGTATGCCAATTGGTATAGTAAACGAATTACCAGAGAAATCTTGTTTTTTGTGCCATTTATGCAAGTGTTATTGATTGGTCCTGTGGTTTATTTTTATACCAAAAGCTTGCTCAATGATTCTTTTAAATTGGCAAAAAGAGATTGGATTCATTTTATTCCTGCAATTCTGTATATGATATACAGTTTGGTCATTTTTATTGTAGATAAAATTGTGCTAGATGAGTTTTACTTCTATGCTGATGAGCGTGATAAAGATTTAGATATTTGGTATCAAGTTTCTGGTTTGATTTCAATGTCTTTTTATTTAATCTTAAGCTTACGTCATTATGCACGTTATAAAAAACTAGTTTTTGATCGAGTGAGTTATGCGGAAACCATTTTATTTCAATGGATTCGTAATTTTATGATTGCCTTCTTAGGAATTCTCATTTTACGGGTTCTATTCTTTTTTTTGAATCCTGATTGGGGTGAATTTGGAAGTCAGGCTTGGCATTATATTTCTTTTTCATTTGTTGTCTTTTATATTTCCATCAACGGATATGCAAATGCTATCAAAATTTCAATATTTAATGATGCAAACACTCAATTCATTAATGTTTTTTCCGAAGCAGAGGAAGAGGAAGAAATGGTTCAAGAGTCGTCTTTAGAAAAGGATATTGAACGTTGGAAAACAAAAATTCTTATGTTGATTACTGAAAAAAGAGTTTATGAAAATCCGAAGTTGACACTTTCTGAAATCGCAAAATCTTTAGATACAAGCACAAGAAATATTTCTTCCGCCATCAATTCTGGATTTGAAAGGAATTTTAATGATTTCATCAATCACTATCGGATCGAAGCTGTAAAAGAGAAGATGCGTTTGGGAGAACATAAAACCACAACTTTACTCGGAATCGCCTTTGATTGCGGGTTCAACAGCAAAGCAACTTTTAATAGAGCCTTCAAAAAAAGCACTGCTATGTCTCCTAAAGAGTATCTCGAAAAAATATAACTTCACAAGGTATCTCACCTCCGATCGATGTGATATTTTTCTTTATAAAATAGGTCTCAAATCTTGATTTGAAGCGTTTGATATGCCATTAGTGATGACTTTTGTATCAAAATCGAAAATAATATCATCATGAAAAAAATTATCACTCTTTTCTCCTTTTTGTTAGCAACTTTTATTTCTGCTCAAAAAATAGATGTACAGAAAATTGATTCCATCGTAAATTCAAAACTTAAGGATAATCATCCTGGTATTGCAGTGGGTATTGTTAAAAACGGAAAGATCGTTTATGAAAAGTATCGTGGGTTATCAAATTTACAACACCAAATAGACTTCAATGAAAACACGAGATCGAATATCGCGTCTACAGCCAAACAATTTACAGCCTTAATGATTTTACATTTATCATTAGAAGGAAAACTAAGTTTGGAGGATGATATCCGAAAATACCTTCCTAGTCTATACAAAAACGTACAAGAAAAAATTAGAATCAGAAATGTTATCAATCATACAAGTGGAATTCGTGACTATGTAGAACTACTTGATTTAGAGGGAGACGTTTGGTGGAAGCGTTTTGGGTTTGGTAATGATGATGCTATGGAATTGCTTGCAAAACAAGAAGAGTTAGGTTTTACTCCAGAGTCAATTAAGTATTACAGCAACTCCAATTATATTGTTCTAGCCAAAGTAATTGAAGAAGTTACTGGAAAAAGTTTCAATGAATATTCAAAAAAGTTCTTCGAAAACTTAGGCATGGATGAGACTTCGTTTGTTGAACGATATATGAAAGTAATTCCCAATAGAGCAAACCCTTACTCAGACTGGGGAAGAGGAGAATGGTGGGAGGTTCCTACGGTGACAAAAACAAATGGAGAAGGATTTCTATTTACTACTTTAAGAGATCAGTTACACTTCGAACAAGCTGTTCAAAATGCAAATTACAACAATAATATACTGCTCATTAAAAGTCAGCAACCCATTCCAAATAGTAAGATAAAGAGATATGGCTTTGGACTAGAACTTGAAAATCGATTCAACAGAAAAGCGGTACATCATTCTGGAGGTACTTACGGTTTTCATTCTCAAACGTATCGATTTCCTGAAGAAAAATTATCCATTTTTATCATGAGTAACAATGGAAATATCAGTAGTAATTTAATTGCGCAAGAAATTGCCAATTTGATACTTCCAAAAGTGGAAAATAAAGATCAATATGATCAACGGTTTTATGCCAATAGAAAAGAAAATTTGGAAATTTCGGGGACCTATTCCTATCCAAGTGAAGGTAAAATGGTTGAGATTATAGAAAAAGAAGGAAAGACCTATTGGAAAGAAAGAAATTTTACAATAGAACTAGTCTCTGTAGGTAAAAATTCTTTTTTAGAGAAAAACAATCCTAAATTAAAAGTTCTCTTTTACGAAAATGAAATGATAGAATTCTATCCTTCGGGAAAGACCATGGTTTATAAAAAAAGAAAGGAATTACCAGCATCATTCTCTGATTTAGAAGGGTTTGTTGGGAAGTACACCAATAATGAACTAGGGATTGATTTTCAACTAAAATTAACAAAGGAGAGTAGACTAAAATTAAAATTCTCGAATGAAAAAAATTTTACAGACGTTACAATGTATAATCGAACCTATTTAACAACCGATGGTCTTTTCTTGAAGGTTCAAAGAGATCCCTTTAAAAGAGTTTCAGAAATATTACTCACCTATGGAAGAGCCAAAAATATTCGATTTAAAAAGAAAACGAATTTAAAATTTCAGCCAAAGATAGAGACTGACAATGGGTCTATTAATGTAACTACTATTGGGTCGAAAAATGGAGATACTTCTGATATTCTATTAACAAAAAACTACGCCAATGGAAACGAGATTTGGTACAAGCGATTTGGAGGAAAATCTTGGGACATAGCAAATTCAATCATAGATACAGAAGAAGGGTATCTCATAGTAGGGTCCACAAGTTCTTACGGAAAAGGGAACTATGATATGTACGTGATTAAAACCGATAAGAAAGGAAAAAAACTATGGCAAAACACTTATGGCGATTTTTACAATGAGTACGGTTACATGGCAGAAAAAACCGACACTGGTTATTTGATTAAAGGAACCATTCAAAAATGTTCCTCCAATACAGATGTTTTTAATAGAACATGCTCTACCAATGTATGGTTTGTTTCTATTGATGAGAAAGGAAAAATGCTTTCTAATAAAGTATTAGAAGAAATAGAATAGCTTAACACTTAACTAAAATGAAACGTAAAACAACAACAATATTTAAGTTTCTAGCAACTTTATTTACTCTAGTTGTCTTTACTTCTTGTGATAAAAAAGCAAGAGAATTGACAAACTTGCAAATTAAAAGTCTAGATTCAATTGCCACCATAGATGTTCCTAATGATGCTCCTGGAGTTGCAACTGGAATTGTAATGAACGGAAAAATAGTATATGAAAAATATGCAGGTTATGCTGATTTAAAAGATAGTACTTTTATTGATGGTCGTTCTCGCTTTAATATTGCTTCTAATGGAAAACAGTTTACTGCACTTGCTATTCTAAGTTTGATGGATGAAGGGAAATTATCACTAGATGACGACATTAGAACCTTCTTTCCAAAACTATATCCAACTATTAAAAGCAAAATCACCATTGCCCATTTGTTAAATCACACCAGTGGAATTAGAGATGTATATAACCTATTGGCTTTACAAGGAATTACTTGGTGGGAACATACGTATGACAACAATGATGCTCTCAACTTATTAAGAAAACAGCATGATTTGAATTTTGAACCAGGATCAAAATACTATTATAGCAACTCTAATTACATCGTATTGGCAGAAATAGTAAGTAGAGCATCTGGCAGCAATTTTATTGATTATACAAATCAAATGTTTCAAGATTTGAACATGCCCAACACTTCTTTTACAGGAAATTATAAAACCATTGATGGTCCTATTGCAAAACCTTATTTCAGTTTTGATACTTGGTTTAATTACGATTGGATTTGGAATATTCACGGCGATGGAAATATTTTTTCTACACTCAATGATCAATTGGAATTTGAAAGGATTCTCCAAACTAAAAAGAACAAAAGATTCTCTAAAGAATTACTAGAGCAAAGTCAATCTTTACTCCCTAACTCTTCAACACAAAAGTATGGCTATGGTGTAGAATTTATGGAGCATCAAAAAATTCCTTATAAATATCACGGAGGATCAACGGGTGCTTGGAAAGCCATTACTGCACGTTTCGAAAAACAAAAATTCTCCATAATTACTTTAACCAACAGTGGAAAAACAGATCCGATGACACAAACGCTCAATACTGCAAATGTGTTAATGGGCTTGAAATCTGGCTCTAATGATATTCGATTGACTCCAGAAAAGATTGGTCCTTATGTAGCCATTGAAGACATCGTAGGAATGTATGAAATCAATGGATCTATTTGGGAGTTTGTAGAAAGAGATGGAGATCTATATTTGCTACGAGCGGGAAGAAATGACACAAAACTCGTTAGAGAAGCGGACAATGTTTTTCAGCAGTGGAACGACGCTCCTTTTAAGCAAGAATTCACGAAAAACAAACAGGGAGAAATGCTAGTAACCGCATATTATACAAAGACTCCTGTTTTCACACTCACAAGAAAAAATACTGATTTTTCCGGATTCGATTATGAAGCTGTTAATGGAACTTATATCAATAATGAAACCTCAGTTTCTTTCAAAGTTGAGCATACTTCTGGAAGAAAATATAAAGTTGTTAGTGGAGAAAATGTTATGAATGCATTTCTATTGTCAAAAAAAGAGTTGGTCATTAACGATTATAATTATAGAATTAAAATAGGCGAAACAAAGGAAGGAAAAACCACTAATTTATTTTTAACTTTTCGAAGAATTCAGAATGTTAGGTTTTCAAGAATAAACATTAACGAATGATTTCCAATTCCTATTCTATACCTTGAGTATTGGGGGTTATTATTGAATTAAAAAAATAGAATTCCTACTTTTTATTTAGGTACTCTTTATAATATTTATTGGCTTCTTTCATGACTCTAGGAGCCATAATAATGGTCGCAATCATCGTTGGAATTGCCATCAAAGCAAAAGCACTATCAATTAATCCTAACATCGCTTTTAAGCTTGTCGTTGCTCCCAAAAGAATGCTTGCTATATAAAAGATGTTGTAATATTTTTTATGCTTTGCTCCAATCAAAAAAGACAGCGATTTGGTTCCGTAATAAGAATACGAGAAAAGAGAAGAAATACTAAAAATAGCAACACAAATCATTAATAAATACTTACCAACACCTGGCATTGCATTTCCAAAAGCAGTAGCGGTTAAACTAACTCCATTGGCATCAGAAGTTTGCCAAACACCCGTAACTAAAATGGCCAAAGCTGTTAATGTACAAACCACAATGGTATCTATAAACGGTCCTAACATAGCAACCAATCCTTCACGAACTGGCTCTGAAGTTTTTGCCGCACCATGAGCCATGGGTGCTGTTCCAATTCCCGCTTCATTAGAAAAAGCACCTCTTCTAATTCCTAAGATAATTAAGGTTCCTAAAGCACCTCCAAAAAAAGCGTCTGGTTTTATAAAATCAGCTGAAAAAGCGTCTGTAAAAATCATTCCTAAATATTTAGGAACCACATCAATATGAGTCACTAGAATAATCATCACCAGCACAAAGTAAAGTAAAACCATTGATGGAACTAACCTTGCTGTTACTTTACCTATACGCTTCAACCCTCCTAAAACAACCATAGAAGTAATAATTACTAAAAAGATTCCTATCCCTAAATTCGTATAATCACTGACTTCAATTCCGTTTGGTTTGAGCAAGATATCATTAATCGCTTGTGTTAGTTGGTTCACATTAAAAACAGGCAAAGCTCCTATCATAGCACAAGCACTAAAAAAAATTGCCAAAGGCTTCCATTTCTTCCCAAGCCCCTGTGTAATGAAGTACATTGGACCTCCTTGAATATTTCCTTCAGAATCTTTTCCACGATACATAATCGCTAAAGACGATGTGAAAAATTTTGTTGCCATTCCTACAACCGCACTCATCCACATCCAAAAGATGGCTCCAGGTCCACCCACAGCAATTGCAACCGCTACTCCAGAAATATTTCCCATTCCAACTGTTGCAGACAATGCTGTTGTTAATGCCTGAAAATGGCTAATTTGCCCCGGATCATTAGGATCATCATACTTACCTCTTAGAACTTGAACGGCATGTCCAAAAAAGCGAAAAGGCAAGAATTTAGACCGAATCAATAAATAAACTCCGCCTCCAACTAGTAGTATTAACAAAGGTAATCCCCAAATAAATGAGGCAAATTCAACAATCCAAGGTTCTTCCGTTTTCATTTAAAAATAACTTTAGATGTTTTCTTATCTATTTTCAATTGAACACTTCTTCCTAAGATTAATGCTCTGTTATCTATTTCATGCCCTGCAGGAAAATTGAATAATACTGGAAAATCATATTCAGAAACCGCATCTAAAATAAGTTCCTCAATAGAGCTTCCCCATTTTGTCGTATTCTTTTTAATATTGCTCATATCTCCAACAATCAACCCTTCGCATTGATTGAAATATCCTGCTCTCTTTAAGCTTTGCAACATTCGATCAATATGATATTTATATTCACCAATCTCTTCAATAAATAAAATTTTTCCTTCCGTATTTATTGAACTCTCACTTCCTAACATTGTTAATAATAAGGTCAAATTTCCACCGACTAGTTCTCCTTCTACACTTCCTATTCTATTGTATTTAGAAGTCGAAATTTCATAACTCAATTCTTCTCCGAACAATGCTTTTCTTAAAGTTTCAATACTCTTTGTGTTTTTCTCTTTATCAAACTGCATACTTGTTCCCATCATTCCATGAATGGTTTGAACTCCTAAATTATGAATATGGCTATGAATGGCTGTTACATCTGAATAACCAATAATCCATTTCGGATTCTCTTTGAATTTTGTAAAATCTATAACATCTAAAATTCGAACACTACCATAACCGCCTCTTGCTCCCCAAATAGCTTTGATATTTGGATTATCTAACGCTTTTTGAAAATCGTTAGCTCTTTCTTTATCTGTCCCTGCAAAATGATTGTTTTGATTAAAAACATGTTCGCCTATCAATACTTTTAAACCCCAACTTTCAGCCAATTCTTTTGCTTCCTCAATAATCTCTTTTTTATTTTTTAAAATTCCTGCTGGAGCTATAATTGCAATCGAATCTCCCTTTTTTAAAGATTTAGGTTGTATTAATTTCATAGGTTTTGAAATTGAATCATTCTCTGTTTGTCCACTTAGAGACAACGAAGAAATTAGAAGTAAAACTATAGATACGAATTGAATTCGTTTCTTCATAAAAATGCTTTTTGTAAATGTATCCATTTTCATTGGCTTTCGAAAATATGTTCGGGTAGCTTTTTGTACTTTTGTCACTCAAAAATTTGACCAAAAGCGAAAAATTCACATGAGTTCTTCTAAAAGATATACGATTACTGCTGCATTACCTTATACGAACGGACCAATTCATATTGGTCATTTAGCTGGGGTGTATGTTCCTGCTGATATTTATGCACGTTATTTACGTTTAACTGGTAACGATGTTGCTTACATCTGTGGGAGTGATGAGCATGGCGTTGCAATTCCTATGCGTGCTAAAAAAGAAGGTGTTTCTCCTCAAGATATTATTGATAAATACCATGGGATGATTAAGCAGTCTTTTCAAGATTTTGGGATTACGTTCGATAATTACTCGCGTACCTCTGCTGAAGTTCATCATAAAACAGCTTCGGAATTTTTTGTGGACTTACACGATAAAGGTGAATTTATAGAAGAGGTTACGGAACAATTGTACGATGCTGAAGCCAATCAGTTTTTAGCCGATCGATTTGTTGTTGGTACCTGTCCTAAATGTGGATTTGAAGAAAGCTATGGTGATCAGTGTGAAAACTGTGGAACCAGTCATAATGCTACTGATTTAATCAATCCAAAATCTGCCATTACTGGAAATGTACCAACCGTTAAAAAAACCAAACACTGGTTTTTACCTTTAGATAAACACGAAGATTTTTTACGTGAATGGATTTTAAAAGGGCATAAAAAAGATTGGAAACCTAACGTATACGGACAAGTAAAGTCTTGGGTTGAAGATGGATTGCGACCAAGAGCAGTGACTAGAGATTTGGACTGGGGAATTCCTGTACCCGTAGAAGGAGGGGACGGAAAAGTCTTGTATGTATGGTTTGATGCTCCTATTGGATATATTTCATCTACCAAGGAATGGGCAGAGAGAGAAGGAAAGAACTGGGAAGATTATTGGAAGGATGAAAACACCAAGTTAGTCCACTTTATTGGAAAGGATAATATTGTTTTTCACTGTATTATTTTCCCTTCCATGTTAAAAGCACAGGGCGATTATATTTTACCTCATAACGTTCCTGCAAATGAGTTTTTAAACTTAGAAGGAAATAAATTATCGACTTCTAAAAACTGGGCTGTTTGGTTGCATGAGTACTTAGAAGATTTTCCAAATCAACAGGACGTATTGCGTTATACCTTAACCGCTAATGCTCCAGAAAGTAAAGACAACGATTTTACCTGGAAAGATTTTCAAGCTAAAAACAACAATGAATTAGCTGCAATTCTTGGAAATTTTGTGAATAGAGTATTGGTCTTAACGAAAAAGTATTATAATGGAATTACTCCTCAACCGAATGAGTTTACTGAAAAGGATGAGGATGCTTTAGCTGCTATCAAAGATTTCCCTGCTAGTATTGGAAAATCTATAGAGCGTTATCGTTTTAGAGAAGGATCTCAAGAATTGATGAACTTAGCTCGTTTAGGAAACAAGTATTTAGCTGACGAAGAACCTTGGAAAAAGATAAAAGTAGATGAGGAACGAGTAAAAACAATCATGTATGTTGCTACTCAAATTACTGCTGCATTAGCAATTCTCTCTGAACCTTTTTTACCATTTACTTCGGAAAAGATGAAACAATATTTACGATTTGATCATCTTGAATCTAAGCTTTGGAAAGACGTCTATGAAAAAGACATCTTAATTCCTCCTGGGCATGAAATCATAAAAGGAGATTTGTTATTTAGCATTTTTGATGACAAAATGATTACTGCTCAACTAGAAAAGTTAGAAGCAACTAAGAAAGCAAACGAGCAAGAAAATAAAGTAGTTGAACCTCAAAAAGAAACGATTGAATTTGATGATTTTACCAAATTAGACATTCGTGTTGGAACTATTTTGGAGGCTGAGAAAGTGGCAAAAACTAAAAAATTGTTGCAACTAAAAGTAGATGTCGGTATTGATGTTCGTACGATCGTTTCTGGAATTGCTGAAAGTTTTTCTCCTGAAGATGTTATTGGACAACAGGTAGCAGTTTTAACCAACCTTGCTCCAAGAAAAATTAGAGGTGTAGAAAGTCAAGGAATGATTTTAATGACTGACACACCTGATGGAAAACTAGCTTTTGTTGAGCCAGAAAAAGCGGTAAAGAACGGTCAGCAGATTAGTTAAGCAAAACAAATTCCTGTTCCCTAAATAAAAAATAGCGTTCCCTAATTCTAACTAGTAAAAAAGGGAGGTATTAATTAATATGCTAATTGTAAATTTTATACTTTTAGCTTATTATGAAGTCAATAGCTTTTAAAAGAACCCTTTTCTCACTGTTTTTATTTTTATTTACTAGTGTCTTAGTTGGTCAAACTTCACAAGATCAGATTATGAATTCTTATAAAGAATTTACAAAGTCTCCTAGAGAAGTGGCTTATGTTCATCTTAACAAATCTGTTCTTATAAAAAATGAAATGCTTGGTTTGAATGCCTATGTATTTGATAAATTCACGAAGAAACCATCTACTGTTACTACCAATCTTTATTGCACTATTACAGATGAAAGTAATACAATTATTAAAAGCAAGTTAATTAAAGTAACGAACGGAATTTCCTCAAATATTTTTAAAATTGACAGTGTATTTAATTCAGGAAATTACACCTTTAGAGCCTACACAAATTGGATGCTTAATTTCGATGAGCGCAATTATTATGAGCATATTCTTACCGTTATAGATCCAGATAAACAAAAAGAAATTGTTCAGAAAAAAGTTGAGCGTGTGTTTACTACGCAAGTGCTTCCTGAAGGAGGACATATTGTAGCTGGTGTTCATAACAATCTAGGAATTATTGTGAAGGATACTAATGGGTTTGGATTTGCAAATGCCCTTGGTGTTATCGTAGATAGCAATAACCAACCGATTAAAAAGTTTACTCTGAATCAATTTGGAATTGCTAAGGTTAATTTAAGCCCAGTAGATAAGGAAAAGTACCGTGTAATTATTTCTGGAAATGGTCAAAAAATAGTTACTCCCATAAAAGAAATTAGTTCCGTTGGTTTTAACATGTCTCTGCTTAACCACCCTAAGAAAATTCGATTGCTTTTTAGTACTAATAAGCAGTCTTTCCCCTTGCTTCAAAAAAAATCATATGTACTGGTTATTCATAATGGTTCAGAAATTAAATCAATGGAATTTAAGTTTCAAGAAAAACAACGGGTTATCAAAACGTTTAATCCTCGAGATCTTTTTTCTGGGGTTAATATTTTTACCGTATTCGATCAAGATCAGAATATTCCCATCTTAGAGCGCTTATACTTTAATTGGGATGGAATTTCAATTGCTAAGATTGATGACATCAAGGTAAAAGGCATGAAAGACTCTTTATCTGTTTCTCTCAAGATTTCGGAAGACATTGATCTTTCTAAAATACAAAATCTAAGTATTTCAGTATTGCCTAAAAATACAAAATCGCATCAGTTTAATTCTACCATTCTCTCTCAATTGCATTTGAATCCTTATATAAAAGGGTTCGTGGAAAACCCTTATTATTATTTCACAAACATTACTGGGAAAGTTAAATCTGATCTCGATAACTTATTAATTACTCAAGGTTGGAGTAGTTATGATTGGAGTACTATATTTCAAAAACAAACCATCAATCATCGATTTGAAAATGGTATAGATGTTGTTGCGAAGGTTAACAATAAAAAAGACAAAAAATTTATAGTATATCCTCTAAAAAATAGTTCACTAAATATCGTTCAAATAGAAGAAACAGATTCTCAATTTATGCATACCAATCTTTTCCCTTACGAAAAAGAAAAATATATCGTAGGTAAATTAAAAAAGGATGGTGCATTAAGTAAACCTGCTATTTATTTACAATTTTATCCATCTGAAATTCCTAGTTTTTCAATTTATTCACATAAGCTTTCTTTAAAAAATGCTCCTTTTTCAATGTATTCATTAGATATGAATCCATTGATTACTAGCTGGCATGACAAAGGATCAGAACTTTTGGATGAAGTTTATGTAAAATCTAAAAGTAAAAGGGCAAAAAGAGTTAGAAAAATAAAGGCTGCTAGTTATGGAGATGTACATGTCTTTGATCGTTTGGATAGAAAACATGCTCGTTCATTGTCACATTATTTGATTAATGAAGGACTCTCTGGAGGGGAACCCACATTTATTTTTAATGGTTTTGTTACAGAAGATTTGGGTTACCTAAACAGTATAATTCGAATGGATGTGGTAGATTATATAGAAATTAGAAAAGAAGGCGTAGGTACCCATGGAGGTAGAAAACCATTAGTGAAAATTGTAACGAATTCTGAATTTTTATTTGAGGATACCAATTTTGCAAATAATAGAATTTCTGCCTTTCCTTTTTCATTAACCTTTAGTGCTCCTAAAGAATACTACACTCCAATATATTCTTCTTATAATTCTGATTTTTTTCGAAATTTTGGAGTCATTAGTTGGATTCCAAATGTAAAATTTGATGAAAACAATACGGCTACTTTTAAAATCCCTAGGAAATATAAGGATGCAATCAAGTTACGTATAGAAGGTGTTATTAATGGAAAGGATCTCATTTCGAAAATCAAGACAATCAACTAATAAATAATGGTCAACAGATTAGTTAACTTATAAAACAGGTCTGTTTACTCACTAAAAAGACTCGTTTACTAATTATTCATTAAAAAAAATCACTCAATTTCGTTTTGATTTATCTTTGTAATATCTAGTTTATTAAGCTAGATGCTATAAAAACAAACGTTTATGAAATTAATTGCTATTAAAAGAATCAGTTTTATTATCCTTTTTTACCTTTTCTCAATCAGCTCAAATGCACAAGTTTCACAAGATGAAATTATTAGTTCTTACGAAGGGTTTGTTGGCTCTCCAAGAGAAGTTGCTTATGTACATCTTAACAAATCGACGCTTATTAAAAACGAAATGCTTGGTTTTAACGCCTATGTATTTGATAAATACACGAAGAAGCCATCTACAGTTACTAAGAACCTCTACTGTACTATTACTGATAAAAATAACAAGATTATTAAAAGTAAATTGATAAAAGTAACTGACGGCCTCTCTCCTAATATTTTTAAAATTGATAGTTTATTTACTTCAGGAGAATACACGTTTAGAGCCTATACGAATTGGATGCTTAATTTTGATGAGCGTAATTATTACGAACATACACTTACCGTTGTTGATCCTGATAAACAAAAAGAGATTATTCACAAAAATGTGAATCGGAAATATGCAGTTCAAATACTTCCAGAAGGAGGACATATTGTTTCTGGAGTTAGCAATAACCTAGGTGTAATTGTAAAAGACACTGAAGGTTTTGGACTAGCAAACGCCTCTGGTGTTATTTTAGATAGCAAGAATCAAATAATTAAAGAGTTTACTTTAAATCAATTTGGAATTGGAAAGGTTTCTTTAAAACCTGAAAATATAGAAACATACCGTGTTATTATTTCAAATAATGATGAAAAAATCACAGTTCAAATAAAAGATATAGAGGATGTTGGCTTTAATCTATCGCTGTTTAATTTCCCAAAGAAAATAGCGTTGATGTTCAAAACAAATAAAGAATCTGCACCTTTCTTAAAAGGGAAATCATACATCTTAGCAATTCATAATGGGTCTAATGTAAAGACAACAACACTTCAATTCGATGGAAAAAAAAGTGTTATTAAAACACTCAATCATAAAGACCTTCTTTCAGGAGTCAATATTTTTACTGTTTTTGACCCTGAACAAAATACACCTATTTTAGAACGTTTATATTTTAATTGGAATGGTATCTCTACCACTAGCATTTCTAATATGAAGTTAAAAGGAACGAAAGATTCGTTAACTGTGTCCTTGAAAATTGCTGAGGATATTGATCTTTCTAAAATCCAAAATCTAAGTGTTTCTGCATTACCTAAAAACACGAAATCATATCAGTTTAATTCAACAATGTTGTCTCAATTACATTTGAACCCTTATTTAAAAGGGTTTGTAGAAAATGCTGGGTACTATTTTCAAAGCAATACTGGAAAAGCAAAATCTGACCTTGACAATTTATTAATTACCCAGGGTTGGAGTAGTTACGATTGGAGTTCTATTTTTCAAAAACAAGTAATCAATCATAGGTTTGAAAGTGGAATTGATGTTGTTGCTAAAATTAATAACAAAAAAGATAAAGATTTTATCGTGTATGCTATAAAAGGTGCAAAACCAAATGTTATTAAAATAGGAGAAACTGAATCTCAATTTACGCACGCAAGCCTATTCCCTTATGGAGAGGGGAGTTATATTGCTAGCGCTTTAAAAAAGAATGGAAAAACTAAAAAGGCTGCTATGTATTTGCGATTTTATCCATCTAAAATTCCTGATTTTTCAATTTCTACTTTTAAAACTCCTTTAAAGAATTCACCTTTTTCAATTTCTGCTTTAAATACAAATCCATTAACAATTAACTGGGGTACCGATGATTCAGAATTATTAAATGAAGTTGTTGTAAAATCAGAGTATCGACGGTCTGAAAGAATTGAAAAAATAAAGAATAGTAGCTTTGGAAGAGTCCATGTTTTTGATAATACAGATCGAAGAAATATTCGTTCAATATCGCAATATTTAAGTGGGAGAGGGTTCAAAATTGAACAAACAAGTATTGGAAGATATACAATTATAGATAGAAATCCAGTGAGTCCAACTCCTAGTGCCGCTGTCCCTATATTTATGATCAATGATGTTATTACCGAAGATTTTAATTATGTTCAATACACTCCAATGGATATTGTTGATTTTATAGAGATTAACAAAGGAGGTATAGGCATGGGTGTTCGTGGAGGGAGAACATGGATTAGAATTATAACAAACCCTACACTTTCATTTCAAGATGCAAATGCTGCTGGTAAGAGAGTTTCTAAATATCCTTTTTCACTAACATTTAGCAAGGCGAAAAAATATTATACTCCAATTTATTCTTCTTATAACTCTGATTTCTTTAAAAATTATGGTGTAATTAGCTGGATTCCAAATGTAAAATTCGCTAATGACGGAACTGCTACTTTTAAAATCCCTAGGAATTATAATGATTCTATGATATTGCATATTGAGGGAATTGTTAATGGAACAGATATTATTTCTCAAACCAAAACAATCAATCAATAAAGTAATCATTGTATAAGTAAATGACTCATTATTTGGTCATCGTTTTTAAGTATTAAATTAGTTCTTGTAGTTCCTAGAAAAATTACATCCTAAATATTGTATTGACTGATTTAAAAAGTCTTTTCCTAATTATTCGTTAAAAAAAAATCCTCGTTTTCGTTTTGATTTATCTTTGAGTAAAAAATTATGTGAAATGTTTATTTCTATTTACCGACTAGTAAATAAACTTTTATAAAAATTGTGAGTCTAAGTTAAAAATCTGTCATTATGAAATCACTCGTACATTCAATTAACCGTAACAAGAAGACATTTCTAGCAACAATCTGTCTTATTAATTTCTTTGCACTGAGCGCTCAAGTGACACAAGATAAGTTGATCAATTCTTATGCTGAATTTGTTGGTTCTCCTAGAGAGATTGCCTACGTGCATCTTAACAAATCGACGCTTATAAAAAATGAAATGCTTGGTTTTAACGCTTATGTATTTGATAAATACACGAAGAAACCATCTACCGTTACGAAGAACCTCTACTGTACCATTAGCGATAAAAATGACAAGGTTCTTAAGAGTAAGTTAGTAAAAGTAACTGATGGTCTTTCTCCAAACATCTTTAAAATTGATAGTTTATTTACTTCAGGAGAATACACATTTAGAGCGTATACAAATTGGATGCTTAATTTCAATGAACGCAATTATTATGAACATACACTTACCGTTATTGATCCTGATAAACAAAAAGAAATTATTCAAAAAAATGCGAATCGCACCTATGCTGTTCAAATACTTCCAGAAGGAGGGCATATTGTTTCAGGTGTTAGCAATAACCTAGGAGTTATTGTAAAAGATTCTGATGGTTTTGGACTAGCGAATGCTTCAGGTGTTATTTTAGATAGTAAGAACCAAACAATTAAAGAGTTTACATTAAATCAATTTGGAATTGCGAAGGTTTCTTTAAGTCCTAAAAATACAGAAACATACCGTGTTGTTATTTCAAACGAAGACGAAAAAATTACAACTCAAATAAATGATATAGAAAATGTAGGTTTTAATTTGGCTCTATTTAACTTTCCTAAGAAAATAGCCTTGATGTTCAAAACAAATAAAGAGTCTGCTCCTTTATTAAAAGGAAAATCATACATCTTAGCAATTCATAATGGGTCTAATGTAAAGACAACTACCTTTCAATTCAATGGAAAACAAACCGTTATTAAAACGCTCAATCATAAAGATCTTCTTTCGGGAGTCAATATTTTTACTGTTTTTGACGCTGCACAAAACACTCCTATATTAGAACGTTTATACTTTAACTGGAATGGCATCTCTAAAACGAGTATTTCTAACATGAAGTTAAAAGGAACTAAAGATTCGTTAACCGTAACTCTAAAAATTGCGGAGGATATTGACCTTTCTAAAATTCAAAATTTAAGTGTTTCTGCATTACCTAAAAGCACCAAATCTTATCAGTTTAATTCAACAATGCTCTCTCAATTGCATTTAAACCCTTATTTAAAAGGGTTTGTAGAAAATGCTGGGTACTATTTTCAAACCAATACAGGGAAAGCTAAATCTGACCTTGACAACTTATTAATTACACAAGGTTGGAGTAGTTACGACTGGAGTTCTATTTTTCAAAAACAAGTAATCAATCACAGGTTTGAAAGTGGTATTGATGTTGTTGCTAAGATTAATAACAAAAAGGATAAAGACTTTATCGTATATGCCTTAAAAGATGCGAAACCAAATGTAATTAAAATAGGAAAAGCAGAATCTCAATTTACACATGCAGGCCTGTTTCCTTATGAAGAGGGAAGTTATGCTGCTAGTACCTTAAAGAAAAATGGAGCAACAAAAAAGGCTGCAATGTATTTACGGTTTTACCCTTCTGAAATCCCTAGTTTTTCACTTTCTTCATACAAAGTTCCATTAAAAGATCAATCATATTCTATTTCATCACTAAGTACAAACGCTATTATGGCTAATTGGGATATTGATGAAACTGAATTATTGGGGGAAGTTATTGTGAAATCTGAATACCGAAGATCATCAAGAATTCAAGCAATAAAGGATGCTAGTTTTGGAAATGTACATGTCTTTGATAATAATGATCGAAAAAATATCCGAACAATAATCCAATACCTAAGTGGTAAAGGCTTTAAAATTGAACAAACAAGTATTGGAAGATATTCCATTGTGGATAGAAACCCAACGAGTCCTAATGCTGCCGTGCCTATCTTTATGATCAATGGTATTGTTTCTGAAGATTTTAATTTTATTCAATATACTCCAATGGATATTGTTGATTTTATAGAAATTAACAAAGGAGGAATGGGAATGGGAGTACGAGGAGGTAGAACATTAATAAAGATTGTAACAAACCCTACGCTTTCATTTCAAGATGCAAATGCTGCCAATAAGAAAGTTTCTCAATACCCTTATTCTCTGACTTTTAGTGCTGCTAAAAAATATTACGCACCTATCTATTCTTCTCAGAATTCTAATTTCTTTAAAAATTATGGAGTTATTAGTTGGATTCCAAATGTGAAATTTACAGATGATGGAACTGCTACTTTTAAGATTCCTAGAAATTATACTGATTCTATGATATTGCATATTGAAGGAATTGTAAATGGCAAAGACATTATTTCTCAAACCAAAACAATTAACCAATAAAATAGTCATTGCTTAAGATAGCATACCATCCTATTTATAAACATCCTTTACCCTTAGGACATCGTTTCCCAATGGGGAAATATGAACTATTACATCAGCAATTGTTGTATGAGGGAACTTGTGTTGAAGACAACTTCTTTGAACCAGAGATTCCAAATAATAAGTATGTTTTTATGGTTCATGATGCGGAATATGTTTCCGATTTAATGAATCTTACCTTAGACCCAAAAATTGCACGGAGAATTGGATTCCCTTTAGATGAAGTTTTGATTGAACGCGAAATGATTATCACTGACGGAACTATAAAAGCCAGTGAACTTGCCTTTCACAATGGTATTGCTATGAATATTGCTGGCGGAACACATCATGCGTTTACAAATAAAGGGGAAGGATTTTGCTTGTTTAATGATCAAGCTGTTGGTGCTCGATATCTGCAAAACAAAGGATTAGTGAAAAAAATTCTGATTGTAGATCTAGATGTTCATCAAGGAAATGGAACCGCTGAAATTTTTAAAGACGACTCTTCTGTTTTCACGTTCTCAATGCATGGGAAAAGTAATTATCCATTTTTAAAAGAGCAAAGCGACTTAGACATTCCTCTTGAAACTGGAATTCAAGACAGAGAATACTTAACGATTTTAAAAGAAGTCTTACCGAAATTAATTTTAGAACAAGAGCCCGATTTTATCTTCTACTTATCTGGTGTAGATATTATTGAATCTGATAAATTAGGAAAGCTTTCATTAACCATCAAAGGCTGTAAAGAACGTGATCGTATCGTTTTAGAAGCCTGCAAAAGCTTCAATATTCCCGTAATGTGTAGTATGGGTGGTGGATATTCTCCTGATATCAAAACGATTGTTGATGCACATGCAAATACCTTTCGATTAGCACAAGAGATTTTCTTTTAAGAAGTTTCCCTTTTTTAAAACCCAAACTCCTCTTCTATTGAAATTTGATAGTTTGCATCTATTTCTATTGGAATTCTATCCTCAATCAACCAATGTTCATTAAGTAACGATGAATATGAAATCAACACCTTCATTCTTTCTTGAATTCTTTTCTCTAAAATTCTTGTTTCATCTGTCCATTTTAAAAAGATTAACTTTTTACTTTCTCCTGGAGCAATCATTTGATCTCTAATATTTCCAGCAGTTTCTACAAGGCTATAATCAATGTTTTTTGCTTCTGGCATATACACTTTAATTACATCATACCATTCTCTAAAATAAATACTATCATTAAAAACTTTATATGAATTTATCTTCGCCAAACCATTACCGCTATTTGTTAATTCAACTCCAAAACCTTCAGAGTTATAGGTCCAACCAATGGTAACATAAGGATACATGGTTGCCTTTTGTTGCGTTCTCATAATTCTTACCTCTTGAATTGATAAAAACAATGCACATGTACTTATAAAAATAGCACTCCCAGCGACCAGTGAATTCGTATTAATTCTTTTTAATTTTTGAAGTAATTTTTTCATTTCTATTAATTTTTTAGAACCTGTTGAAATTAAAAATCTATCAGACAGGCTCTACTTGAGTTTTTATTTTGAAAATAATTTCACTGTTTTCCCTTCATCTTCAGCAGAAATAGTGACCAATAATTTTCTGAGTCCAATTTTATTTACCTTATATACTTTCGTTCCTGTTGTCCAACGTTCTTTTTTTGAAAAACCGGGCATCATAGGAAACCCATAGCTAAATTTGCTTCCATTCCTTTTAGGCCCAACAACTACGAAATGATTTCTATTCCAAGAATTGTTTTTGATTTTAAAGCTGATCCATTTGATATCTGAATTGTCAGTTTTTTTCTTTCCTCTTAATACTTTCTTAGTATCTCCTTTTAGTTTTTTAGGTGTGTTTACCAATTCTAGCTTTGCATCTTCTTTTAAAGTTGAGTAGATTTCGTTTTCTACAAAAACACTCGCTTTTCCCCAGCCCCAAATATTTACTCTTGCATTTTCTGCAATTAACTTTGAAGCATCTACTTGTCCATTTTCTACTCCAATATTTAACTGTTTTGTTTTTCCTAAAACTACTACCTTCCCCAAAGGAGCCATAATATTTAAGTAGTCATTGTTTATATTGATTACTTGTAGAGTCTCATGAGTATCTTGCTCTATTCTTTTTAAGTTTGGTGCTCCAATTTTAATCACTATTTGTTGTGAAGGTTGTATCCATTTTAATTGACCTAACTGCAATGATCCGTCTACAATCTCTGTATCAATTTTATCAAATAAATTTTCATCCATTTGAATAGTCATTCCTTCTTCTAGAGACTGATCTATTGTGATTTTAGCATTTAAGTCGACTTTAATAACCTTTAAATTTTGCGTCTTGAAAGAACGAGTCTCGATATTTTTATTTCCTTTTGTTTGTGCTAAACTTGACATACTGACGAGTAGTAGCAATGTGATTATTTTTTTCATTTTCTATTAATTTTACTGTTTACATTATTAAATATTGCTCGGTATTCAATGGTCTCTGGCTTGTATTCAAAAACAATTTCTCTATTATCTTTTCCTGGTAATTCAAATTCAATATTATTTTTCACAAATTTGAAACCAATACCATAAACTGCTGTTTTCTCTGTAAATGTGATTTCATAAATTCCATCATTGTTGCTATCAGTCATAGGAATAGTTTCTCTCCATTGATTGGGTAAGAAATCACCCCGAATTCCAATGTTTTTAAAATCTGCAACCTCATTCATATCTACAGAAATAGTTATTGTTTTTAAATGTTCTTCTTGCACACAACTAGATATTATGATGGTAAATATGAATAGGAGTATTTTGATAAAATTCTTCATGTTATAATTTTTTAGAGATTAAATGATCGATTCCAAATCTTCCAGAACCTAAATACAAAGTAAATATTGACACCCAAAGGAATCCCATTGCTGGTAACATAGACCAAAGTCCTTGATTCCATTTTTGTAGAAAAATAGCAACCAACATAGTACACATTATTAAAAAAGATGCAATACGAGTCTTTAATCCAAGCATTAAGAATAGCCCTCCTACTGCTTCACTAAAAGCCCCCATCCATGCAAAAAACACAGGGGCAAAAGCAAAGATTCCTCCATATTCTGCTACGTCTTTTGGAAACCAAGCTGCTACTTCAAAGAACCCTAAGTTTGCTGTTGAAGACCATGGTAGACCAAATTTATCTGACCCGAAACTTGCCGTTAGTAGTAACCCGCAAATAACTCTTGGTATAGCAATTAGAAAGTCTCCTATCCAATGCTTTTGAATTACCGGTGTAATAATTGTTTTTGATAGTTTTAAAATGCGTGTTTTCATAAGTCTGCGTTTTTGTTCGTTTTGATGAAACAAAATTGCAACTCATAAAGAGGATGAACGACTCATCGTGTATAAACACGGCTTAAATACGATTTGAGACGGCTTATTTTGGCAAAGAATTCAGGAATTCAGTGGGGGAAGTATTTGTCAATTTCTTAAATACTCTGTTAAAAGTAGCCTTGCTATTAAATCCAGAATCATAGGCTATTCCTAGTAACGAAAGTTGTTTGTGAGCACCTTCTGTAAGTTTTTGTTTAAAGAAATCTACTCGAAAACTGTTAACAAAGTCATTGAAGTTTTGTCCAAATCCCGTATTTATAACTTCGGAAAGTTCTGCTCTATGCATTTGCAGATTTTTTGCTAATTCAGATAGATTTAAGTCGGGGTTTAAAAATGGTTTTTCAGATTCGAAGTAATTTTGGACTTGTTCTTTTTTTATTTTCACCTCATTTGAAATAACCTCAGAGTGTGTATTCACTTTAGAATGAATAGCCTCATTTCTAGATTCGAAGTTTAGAGATGTTAATGTAATTGTATTTGTAAAGTATCCTTTTATTCCTACATATATTACGGCCAATGCCGAACAAAATTGTAACCACCATTTTTGTGTCCAACTTAATTCTACGATTACTTCATTAATAAAAATCTGAATAAACCCATATAAAAAAATGAACGTATAGACATATAAAAAATTACGAATCCAATTCAACTCTAATTGATACGTATTTGAAAAATATTGCTGAATCTTACTCTTATATCGAAAGAAATGCTGAAATGTAAAAGCTAAATATAATAGCATCTGCGAAGTAGAAAATAAGGTGGTAAAAGGATCTAAGTATTTCCATTGGAAATTGATGACCATCGGTCCATTTTGAGTATCATAAAACCCCGGTTGTGAAAAATCATATATAAGGATGAATGCTTTCACAAAAAAGAAAAGTATCCAAGGAACAAAATGCCAAATATCTTTCTTTTGAAACTTAAAGTCCGAAGTTGTGACTGACTTCACATAAAAATAAATCATAGGAGCTAAAACCATTCCTAAGCTTATCAAATAGTAATTAATTTTGGTGTTTCGATATGTATCATACCAATCCATAAAACCAATCGTATATGTTGTTCTATGGTAGCACGTAATTAGTAAGATAAAAGCTAAAAGTACATCTGAGATGTTTCTTTTTTGCTTGAATCTTATCAAAAGTAAAACTCCAAAAATGAGTCCCTGTAAAACTAATATTAGTAAAGGCGTACTGTACAGGTTAAAATTTGGAAACATAAATGAAGGCAAAAAACTCATACTCAAATATATATTAATTTTCTAGTTAACGGAATCATCTTGTGGATTGAGTATTTAAAAATAGGTCTCAAATTATATTGAGCCTTCAAAAATGATTTTTAAAAAAATCTTAACAAAAGTTGATCTTCTTATACAACTTTAAGCATCTTAAAATTTGTATTTTGGTACTTTCTTTTATGCTTCACGAACTTAAAGACATTATTGGATCCGCCAAAGTTGCTAAAGAGCAAAACATTAAAACTGTTTTTGTTTCTGTAGTAGCATTAGATGGTTCTTCCTATAGAAGACCTGGAGTAAGAATGTCCGTTCAAGAAAATGGAAAAATGATTGGAGCTGTTAGTGGTGGTTGTGTAGAGAAAGAAGTTTTGCGTCAAGCCCAAAGTGTTTTTGAAACCAACACTCCAAAACTAATGGTCTATGATGGTCGGTATCGTTTAGGTTGTGAAGGCATCCTCTATATTTTAATTGAACCTTTTGACCCTGAACTTGGGTTTTATGAAGCTTTTGAACAACAACGTATTTCTAGAAAGTCATTTAAAATTTCAACGAAATATTCAAAAGACGAATCTAAACGATTTCAAGGAGTATCTACTTTTTACTTGAATGATATTGCTTTTTCTGTTTATCCGAAAAATAACACAGATCGTTCTTTAGATGTCTTTACTCAAACCATTCAACCTGGATTTAAACTCATCATTGTTGGTTCTGAACATGACGCTGTTCAATTGTGTAAATATGCTTCCATGACTGGATGGGAAGTTGACGTTATAGCTCCACCAGACGACCCAAAAAGAATAGAAAACTTTCCTGGTGCTGCTCAATATTTCGGAATTGATGAAATCGAATTTGGAAAATTTCACTTCGATTCTCAAACAGCAGTTATGCTCATGACACATAGTTATGTCAAAGATTTAAAATACCTGTCTGCAATTGTTAGTCAAGAAGTGATTCAGTATGTAGGTCTTTTGGGGCCTAGCAAAAGAAGGGAGAAATTAATGAATGAACTCATCGAAAAAAATGAAGAAATATCATTTTCTTTTTTTGATCATTTGTACGGTCCAGCAGGTATAAATATTGGTTCTGAGACGCCTCAAGAAATAGCAATTGCCATTATTGCTGAAATATTATCTGTTATTAGAGCGCAAAAACCCATATCTTTGAGGGATAAAACAAGTGGAATTCATCAATAAACAATGTCAAAAACTGCCATTTTAATCCTTGCTGCTGGCGAATCTAAAAGATTTGGAGAACCCAAACAATTACTCCCTTATAAAAAGAATACGCTTTTAACTCATACAATTGAGCAGGTTTCACCTATTCAGAGATCTGATGTTTTTGTGGTGATTGGAGCTCATTTTAGTGAAGTGTTTCAATCCATCAGGGGAAGAGCTATTACTATTTTGAAAAATAACAATTGGGAAAATGGTATGGGAAGTTCTTTGAGTAAAGGAATTGAATTCATTCGTAATAAAAATAGTTACGATCGTGTTTTGGTTACTCTAGGTGATTTACCTTTAATGACCACCGTGCATTATGAAGAATTAATTTCTTTATCTGACACTTCTAAAAAGAGAATTATTTTAACAGATTACGACAGTGTAACTGGAGTGCCTTCTGTTTTTGATAAATCATTATTTAATGAGTTATCTCTTTTAGATGATGATGAAGGAGCTAAGCACGTGGTTGAAAAGTATAAAAAAGAGGTTTTAAAATGTACTTCTAAAACCCCTTACTTTGATGTTGATACTAAAGAAGCTTATGAAAAGCTTCTAGAATTATCCTAAAACTTTTGTATTCTTTTTATTTAGTTCATTTATAAATGGCTGATTGAACAATCGATTCCCTGTTGCCGCTTTAATGGCATTGGCAACGGCACCTCCTGCTGGTGGAAGTCCTGGTTCACCTAATCCTGTTGGTGACAATTCATTTTCTACAAAGTGTACATCTACCATTGGCGTTTCTTGCATTCTTATCAATCGATAACGATCAAAATTTACTGCCTGTGGTGTTCCATTTTTAAATGTGAAATCGCCATACATTGCATGTCCAATTCCATCAATAACTCCACCTTCTAATTGATTTTTAGCTCCCAAAGGATTGACTACAATACCACAATCTACTGCAACAGTTACTTTTTTAACTATTGGATTTCCATTTTTCACTTCTATATCAGCTACTTCAGCAACATGAGTATTATGACTATAATAGGCTGCAAAACCTTGATAAGTTCCTTCAGAAGTTTTTCCCCAATTAGATTTCTCAACGGCTAATTTAATGGTATCCTCCATTCTTTGACCAGAATATTGAATTGACTCATCTGTAGTATTTTTTACCTTTTGTAGCAATTCAACAAGTAATGTCGGGTGGTCTTTATCTAACTCTTCAGCAAGCTCACTGAAAAAACTTTGTTCAGCGAACGCTAAGAAGTTTGTATAAGGAGCTCTCCATGCACCCGTTGTCATATCACTTTTATAATTTCCTGTACTTACTTTATAGTTAGGAATACATCCTGCTGGGAAAAAATTAGGGATCAATCCATACATATTTGAATTAATCGCTGCTTCTTTCAAATGATATCCAGTAATTTTCCCTCCTTTAATAGATGCTTTGATTCTGTATTTAATAGCTGGTCTATACGTTCCCGCAACCATATCATCTTCTCTAGAAAACACCACTTTAATTGGTTTTTTAGCTAGGCTAGAAATTTCAGCAGCTTCCAAAGCAAAATCACTGTACAATCTACGTCCAAATCCACCTCCCATACGAGTCATTTCTACATGGATTTGTTCTGGTTTTCTCTTAAACATCCCTGCAATTAAACCCTGTAACCATTGTGGAGTTTGAACGGGTCCTACTAAATGAATTTTATCATCCGTAACATCTGCATAGAAATTCATTGGTTCCATACAGTTGTGAGGTAAAAATGGAGATTCATATGTTCTCTCTATCACTTTATCTGCTTTTGCAAACGCTTTTTCTACATTCCCGTCTTCACGGCGTGTATCGAATTTTTTCCCGTTTAAAATTTTCAACAATTCTTTATCATGGTCTTTGGTACTTTCAAGTGTTCCATCATCTTCCCATTGCGCAATTAAGGCTTTTTTCCCTTTCATGACAGCCCAAGTACTAGTACCTATAACAGCTATTTTATCTGTAACACGAGTAAAACCTTGTGCTTGATTCTTAATCCCTTTAATTTTATCTCCAAATCGTATAACATCAACAACTCCATTAACTGCTTTCGCTTTCGAATCATCAAAGCTTTTCAATTTCTTACCAAATGCAGGAGGTCTTAATACAGAAGCATATAACATCCCTTCTGCTTTAAAGTCCATTCCAAACAAAGGTTTTCCTGTTCTGATTTTATCAATGTCAACATTCTGAACATCGGTTCCTATAATTTTATAATCCTTAGGCTCTTTGAGTTTAACATTCTCAGGAACTTCTAAAGTAGCTGCTTCTTTTACAACATCTCCATATCCTAAAGTCTCTCCATTTGCATTGGTAATAAACCCATTAGAAACAGAACAAGTAGATGCATCTACTCCCCATTTTGCAGCAGCAGCATTCACTAACATTTGCCTTGCAGTAGCTCCCGTTTGTCGAAGAGCATCCCATCCAAAACGAATGGACTGACTACCTCCTGCTACTTGTCTTTGATAGTTTTTAGTATCTAATGCTCCTTGTGCAACATTCACTTTACTCCAATCTACCTCTAACTCTTCTGCAATAAGCATTGGCATCGATGTCTTAACTCCTTGTCCAATTTCTGGATTCGGTGAAAAAATAGTAATATATCCTTCATCAGAGATTCTAATAAAAGCATTAAAGTCGTTGAAATTTAATTTTGAAATATCAACAGGTGGTTTTGCTTCAGGTGTGCATGCCGTAAAAAGATTGAATCCTATTAACAAACCTCCTCCTGCTAAAGCCGTTGTTTTAAAAAAGTTTCTTCTACTAAAATTGAGTGAATTATTTTGAGGCTCCATAATTTTTATAGTTAGTTTAGATTAGGAATTCTTTGCTGCCAAAGTAACAGCTTTTTCAATTCTATTATACGATGCGCATCTACAGATGTTTCCATGCATTGCTTGCCTTATTTCTTCATTTGTAGGATTAGGGTTTTCCTTTAGAAATGCAGAAGCTGTCATTATTTGACCAGCTTGACAATATCCGCATTGTGGTACGTCAATTTCTTTCCAAGCTTCTTGCACTGGATGCGAGCCATCTTCAGACAATCCTTCAATAGTAGTAATAGATTCTCCTTCAATAGAAGAAATCGTTAAAGAGCAACTTCTCATTGCTATGTCACCAACATGAACGGTGCATGCTCCACATTGGGCAATACCACATCCAAATTTAGTTCCCACCATATCAAGTTCATCTCTTAAGACCCACAAAAGTGGCGTGTCAGAATCGGCATTCACAGTTGTCGATTTCCCATTAATTTTTAATGTATAGTCTGGCATAATTTGTTGATTAATATAAAAGAAGTGTTAAGTTACAAAAAAACAAAAGGAAT
Source organism: Flavobacteriaceae bacterium (assembly GCA_049115595.1). GTDB lineage: Bacteria > Bacteroidota > Bacteroidia > Flavobacteriales > Flavobacteriaceae > Polaribacter. Next base: position 304,299 of record JAGDZS010000001.1, on the reverse strand, counting down.
CACCTAATTTGATGACATACTCATTCTTGATTTAAGAATGATTTAACATCATTTTGGATAAATAAAAAATATTTTTTCAAAAAAAATACCCCTACAAAATCCTACAAAATATTCATAATCCCTTATTTTTATTATATTTAATCTACATTAGCAACCAAACAAATCAAAACAAGCAATGTTAAGTGTCATTTCTTTTGTGGGTTTTACCGCCTTAGTAGCGATCATTTCATATTTAGCAACCAGAAAGACCAATGAAAATTCATCTGATGGTTATTTCCTTGGAGGAAGGAGTTTAACGGCAGGTGTAATTGCAGGTTCACTATTATTAACGAATCTTTCTACAGAACAAATTATAGGTTTGAATGGTAGTGCTTATTCAGAAGGAATTTTGGTTATGGCATGGGAAACTTTAGCAGCCATTGCGATGGTTGTTACTGCATTATTCTTGTTGCCAAGGTATTTAAAAAGCGGACTAACTACGATTCCCGAATTTTTAGCAGATCGTTTTGATGTAACCACAAAAACACTTACTTCTGGGTTATTTCTAACAGGATATGTAGTGGTATTACTTCCTGTGATTTTATATTCAGGTTCTTTAGCAATTAGTGGAATGTTTAATATTCCTGAAGTATTAGGGGTTACGCATGATACTTCCATTTGGATTTGTGTTTGGGGAATCGGAATCATAGGTTCTGTTTACGCTGTATTTGGAGGTTTGAAAGCTGTGGCTATTTCCGACTCTATCAATGCCATTGGTTTGTTAATTGGAGGATTACTAATTCCTGTTTTTGGCCTAATGTTTATAGGAGATGGAAGTCTATTAGACGGTCTTTCTATATTAACTGCAGAAAACCCTGATAAATTTGATTCTATAGGGGAAAGTACAGATTCGATTCCTTTTGCTACAATATTCACAGGAATGATGTTGGTACAACTCTTTTATTGGGGAACCAATCAACAAATCATTCAAAGAGCTCTAGCTGCAAAAAACTTAAAAGAAGGACAAAAAGGATTATTGCTCGGTTCCTTTATCAAAATACTAGGCCCTCTCATTGTTGTATTACCAGGAATCATTGCTTATCATATTTTTAAAGGAGATCTCGAAACAGCCGATCAAGCTTACCCTATGTTAGTTAACAAGGTACTTCCTCCTGAGTGGATAGGTTTCTTTGCAGCCGTTTTATTTGGAGCAATTTTGAGTTCTTTCAATAGTGTCTTAAATAGTTCGGTTACCTTATTCGGAATTGATATTTACAAACAACACATCAATAAAGATGCTGAAGAAAAAACAGTAGTCAAAAAAGGAAAAACATTTGGAATCATTTTAGCACTTGCAGCCATGTTTATTGCACCATTAATAGCGAATGCAGGAAGTCTTTTTGATTATTTGCAAGAGATTAACGGTATCTATAGCATTCCTATTTTAACGATTATTGTAGTTGGATATACGACCAAAAGGGTTCCTGCGATAGCTGCTAAAATTGGATTACTTTCTGGGTCATTATTGTACATTTTAAGTCAATTTATTTTAAAGCCTTATTTCATTGGCTCAGCTTTAGATCAGGCCAAAAGTTCAGGGATTGTAGAGGAAAGTTCTTTAGCGGTTATAGAAGCAAATGCTTATCCGCACTTTTTACACGTTATGGCTCTTTTGTTTGTCTTAAATGTATTAATCATGTTCGTTATTGGTTATTTTAAACCTAGGTCAGAAGCTTATGTACAAGAGTATACCAAAAAAGTTGATATCGCGCATTGGGCGCATGCCAAAAAGGTAGGTTTAGCTATCTGTATTATTGTAATTGCTACATTTTATTATTTTAGTTAATGAAGTTCTATAAATCTTTCATATTCGTTTTAGTTTTCAGTTTTAGTTGTACGCTAATCGGCCAAGAGTTGCCTCCAATTAATGTTTATACGCCCGAAATTTACGGTGCTGAAGATCAAAACTGGGGAATTTCTCAAGGAGAAGACCAAACCATTTATTTTGCAAACAACAAAGGTTTGTTAACCTATAATGGAGCAAGATGGAAATTATACGAGTCTCCTAATTCATCTATTGTTAGATCGGTAAAAGTAATAGATGGGAAAGTCTATACAGGTTGCTACATGGATTTTGGGTACTGGGAGAAAGATAAATTTGGAGCACTTCAGTATACTTCTTTGTCAATAAATAAAAATATCTCCTTAGCAGAAGATGAAGAATTTTGGAATATTTTAAAACTTGATCGTTGGATCCTTTTTCAATCCTTAGATAGAATTTACATCTACGATACAAAAGATGAAACTTTTAATATTATAAATTCTAAAACAACCATAATTAAAGTTTACAAAGTAAATAATAGCATTTATTTTCAAAAAATAAATCAAGGTATTTACAAGTTTGAGAATGGTCAGGAAACTTTAGTGACTAATCATATATCCTTAAAAGATAGAATTGTTGTAAATATTTTCGATAGCAATGATCAATTATTATTTCAAACAAAAGAGGATGGTTTCTTTATGATGGAGAGCAACTCTTCCGTTCGCCCTTGGGACCTCAACCTTAATAAAAAATTAACTCAATATAGTGTCTATAATAGTATTCAACTTAACAATGGAGATTATATTCTGGGAACCGTTTCCAATGGTATTCTTTACCTCAATGCGAACAAAGAGATAACCTATCAGATTAATCAAAGTACAGGACTAGGAAACAATACTATTCTTTCTTTATTTGAGGATAAAAATGAAAATGTATGGTTAGGCACTGACAATGGGATTAGCAACATTAATTTTAATGCTCCTTTTAGGGTTTATAAAGACGATCTAGGTACTATAGGAACAGTATATACCACCTTTATCGATAATAATATTTTTTATTTAGGAACTAACCAAGGCCTCTTTTATAAGGATCATAATATCGAAGGTCCATATAAATTTATTAAAGGGACTGAAGGACAAGTTTGGTCTATTCAGAGATTAAAAAACACTATTTTTTGTGGGCACGATAAAGGAACATTTATCATTGCTAATGGAAAGGCTGAAAAAATTTCTGGTCCTGAAGGTACATGGCAGATTAAAGAAGTTAGTAACAATCCTAACCTCTTAATTCAAGGAAACTATAATGGAATGTATATCCTTGAAAATAAAAACAGCAAGTGGCAATTAAGGAATAAATTGAGTGGTTTTGATATTTCTTCAAGGTATTTCGAATCTGCTAAAGACAATGAGTTTTTAGTTAATCACGAACATAAGGGAGTTTATCTATTAAAAATAGATGCTGATTTTAATCAAGTACTATCGTACTCCAAAACTGAAGTAGATAAAAGCATAAAGTCTAGTTTAGCAAAATATAACAACCAAGTATTGTATGGATCTAACCAAGGGGTTTATCAATATAATAATGCGCTTTCTAAATTTGAAAAAGACACCGTTTTAAGTCATTTATACCATTCTAAAGGGTACATCTCAGGAAAACTTGTTAGCACCAATGATAAACTGTTTGCTTTTACTCCCACTAGTATAACCTATGCTCAACAAGGAACATTAAGTTCAAAATACGAACTGCTTTCTATACCTCTTCCCAGTAGTGTAAGAGAAACCAAAGATGGTTACGAAAATGTTCTTCACATAGGAAATGAAAAATATTTGATTGCAATCACAGGAGGGTATATTATTTTAGATTTAAACCCTAGAAACAAAGTTGAGCACCTCATTAAATTAGATGCTATTTCTGCTAATGGCATCAATGAAGAACCTGTTCTACTTACTCTTAATGAAGAATCAGAATTACAAAATAATGAAAATCACATTGCGGTTTCTTTTAGCATTTCCGATTTCAGTAAGTACCTGCCTTCTCTCTATCAACAAAGATTAATTGGATTTAATGACAATTGGAGCGACTGGTCTACTGATTCTGAAATTCATTTTGAAAATTTATCTCATGGCGACTATACCTTTGAAGCAAGGGGGAAGTTAGGTGATACAGAAACTACCAATACCATTAGATACAATTTCACAATAGAAAAGCCTTGGTATCTAAAACCATTAGCAATCATCTTTTATTTTTTAGCAGGATTTTTAATTGTTGTGATTATTCACATTTTGAATAGAAATTATTACAGAAACCAAAGAAGAAAATTATTAGAGCAAAAGGAAAAAGAGTTTGAGATCAAACAATTGGAAAATGAGCAACAACTAATGCATTTTAAAAATTTAGATCTACAAAAAGATATTGATGCTAAAAGTAGGGAGCTAGGTTTGTCTACAATGAACTTAATCAAACGAAACGAATTATTAGGCACTATAAAAAAGGAGTTAGGTTCTATAAAAAAGGAAGACGATATTACAAATGTTATTAAGCTTATTAATAAAAATTTAAATACCTCTGATGATTGGAAGTTATTTGAAGAAGCTTTTGAAAACGCAGATAAAGGTTTTATAAAGAAGCTAAAAGCACAACATTCCAACCTTACTTCTAATGATTTAAGATTATGTACTTATCTAAGGCTAAACCTATCATCAAAAGAGATTGCACCGTTATTAAACATCTCTATTAGAAGTGTAGAAGTGAAAAGGTATCGATTACGAAAAAAGATGAATTTGCCGCATGAAGCAAGTTTAACCAACTACATCCTTCAACTTTAGACCACTACAAAAGGTTAAAGTTACTATACATTACCACAACACTACAAAAATACGCTTGCAAGAAAAATCTCTTAATCACTATTAAATAAAGGGATTCTTAATTTTATTGTTGTTTTTTTACGATGTATGTTTTTTGTAGCGCAATTCTTTAACGATTTCTTAACTAAGGACGTTATTTTTATCAGATATTATAAAATAGAAATTTCATGAGAAAACTCATTGTTTTAATTACGTTAACTTTTAGTTTCTTTTTTGGGAACGCTCAGAACATAAATGTTAAGGGTGTTGTTAAAGATATTACAGGCGAAACATTACCTGGAGTTAATGTAATTGTAAAAAATTCATCAAAAGGTGATGTAACCGATTTTGACGGAAACTATAGAATTTCTTCTGTTCCTCAAGGATCTATCCTAGTTTTTAGTTATTTAGGATACACAACAAAAGAAGTTACTGTAGACAAAGAAACCATCAATGTTATTCTGGAAGAAAGTTCAGAGAAACTTGATGAGATTGTTGTCATCGGTTATGGTACGCAAAGGAAAAAAGAACTTACTGGAGCTGTTTCCATTGTTTCTAGCGAAACAATAGAGAATCTAAAACCAACTCGAGTTGAACAAGCGCTACAAGGTCAGGTTGCAGGTGTAAACGTTACATCTTCATCCGGTTCTCCTGGTGCAGCACCTAATATTAGAATTAGAGGTGTTTCTACCAATGGTGATAACCAACCTTTAATTCTTGTCGATGGAAATATTATCGCCGACTTAAGTGTTGTAAACCCTTCAGATATTGAATCTATTAATGTTTTAAAAGATGCAACTGCCGGGATCTATGGAGTAAGAGGTGCGAATGGTGTCATTATTATTACAACTAAATCAGGGAGAAAAGAAACCGATTATAAATTCACTTTCAACTCATATACAGGATTTCAAGAAACTACTAGAGAAATTCCATTATTAAATGCTACTGAATATGGATTGCTTGCCAACGAAGCTTTTGCAGCAAACGGAGAAGCATTACCTTTTCCAAATGTAAATTCGTTAGGGAGAGGAACTGATTGGCAAAATGCTGTTTTTCAATCTGCACCAATAACAAGTGCCGATATTACAATAACAAAAGGAACTGAAAAGTCTACCTACTCATTTGGAGCATCTTTCTTAGACCAAGATGGAATTGTTGGAGGAGATAAATCTAACTTTAATCGTAGAACAGTAAAATTTAATTACAGTACGGAGTTATTAAAAGGACTAACTTTTAAAAGTAATTCTTTATATACAAACACCAACAAAAAAGGGTTAACTGAAAACGTACTAGGGTCCGTTCTTTTTAATGCATTGAACATGCCTGCTACTAGTGCCCTATCTGATCAAGCTCCTACAACAGGAGTTGGAATCGAAGTTGTAAACCCTCTTGCTCAAACCGAAAATTCTTTTAATAGAGTTTGGGTAGACAAATATGCAGGAAGCTATAGTTTGACCTATAAGTTTTTAGAAAATTTCACTGCAGAAGTTCGTTACCAACATAACTATGCAACTGTTAGAGGGAAGTTTTTTAGCCCAATAGTAGATTACGGTGCTGGGAAAGTTTTCAATAATACTCTTGCCAGTGTATCATTCTTCAAGCAAACGTTTAAGGACTATCTGTTTGATGTGATTTTAAGATATGAGAAGAAATTTAATGATGTTCATGACCTAAAAATAATGTTAGGAAATTCAGTGAATAAGGCTGTAGGAATAAATGATGTAAACCTTACCAGTGATAATGTTACTGGAACAGACTTAAATACTGCAAACATACAGTCTGGAGCTAGAGATAATTTAGCTCTGTCTGGACAGCCAAGACAATTTTCTGATAGTAGAACATTATCTTACTTTGCAAGAGTTCAATACAATTACGATGGGAAATATCTTTTATCTGCTGTCGTAAGAAGAGATGGATCTTCAAACTTTGGACCTAAAAATAAATTTGGATATTTCCCAACAGCATCTATAGGTTGGGTGGCTTCTGAAGAAGATTTTCTAGAAGAAAGCGAACTCATTAACTTCTTAAAAGTAAGAGCAAGTTATGGTGTTATTGGTAATGACAGAATTCCTGCTTTTGGTTTTGAATCTACTTTATCAGGAGAAGGTGTTTATGTTTTTAATAACCAATTAACTTTTGGTCAAGCTCTTGGAGCTATTTCTAATCCGGAAATTAGATGGGAAAAGCAAAAACCTTTTGATGTAGGTCTTGATATCGGTTTGTTCGACAAATTTGATATTACTGTAGATTACTTTAGTAAGAAAACAGAAGATTTATTATTAAACCCACAGGTATCAGGGATTTTAGGAATTACTGCCCCTGGTTCAGCAGGACCTATTGTAAATGCGGGAACTGTTAGAAATAGAGGAATTGAGTTTTCTCTCTCTTATAAAGAAGAAATTAATGACGATTTCAATTTCAATGTAAATTATAACTTCACCACAATAGACAATGAAGTTCTTTTTGTAGGAAGTGAAACTGGTGTTGTTCAAGGTGGATCATTTGGCGTAGGTCAATTGCCTCCTTCTAGAATGGAAGCTGGTTTTCCTATTGGATACTTTTATGGATACCAAACAAACGGTTTATTTCAAACGCAAGCAGATGTAGATGGACATGCAACACAAGCAAACGCTGCCCCAGGAGATTTACGTTTTGTAGATCAAAATGGAGATGGACTTATTGACTCAAACGACAGAACATATATAGGAGATCCAATTGCAGATGTTACCATGGGATTAAATCTATCAGTAAATTATAAGAATTTTGATTTCAATATGTATGCATTTGCATCTCTTGGAAATGAGATTGTAAGAAATTACGAACGTAATCAACCACTAACAAATAGATCTATTTATTATTTAGATCGTTGGACAGGTCCTGGAACTAGTAATAGTTTTCCTAGGGTAACCACTGGAGCGACTGGAAATAATTTATTTTCAGACTTTCATGTAGAAGACGGTTCTTTTGTTCGTCTTCAGAATGTTCAAATTGGATATAATTTTAGTGAAGAATTCTTAAAAAGACCTGGATTTGATAAGTTGAGGATTTATGTTTCAGCGAGCAACCTTTTTACATTAACTAAGTATAGAGGTTATGACCCAACTGCTTCAGGAGGTAGTCCAATCGGAGCAGGTATCGATCAAGGTTTTTACCCATCGCCTAAAACATTCTTATTAGGCTTAAATGTTAATTTTTAATACCAAAATCATGAAAAAATTAAACATAAAAATAAAATTTATTGCCGTTATCGTTTTAACCGCAATCCTATCATGTAGTGATGATTTTGTAGATGTAACATCAAATGCTGAAAACTCGGAAGATTTTTTCAACACAGAACAAGATTATCAAAATGCCTTAATTGGTGCATATGACTTACTGCAATCTACTTATGTAAATGTATTGCTTGGAGAAATCGCTTCAGATAATACTTTGTGCGGTGGTGAAAGTGCTACCGATGTTATTGGTTTTCAAGAAATTGACGACATGACTCATACTCCTGTAAATGCTAATTTAAGAGATTTATGGGGATGGATGTGGTCTGGTGTTAACAGAGCCAATTATATTTTAGAATTCCAAGACAAAATAGATTTCACAGGAAAAGATCAAGTAATTGCACAGGCTCGTTTTTTAAGAGCTTATTACTATTTCGAATTGGTGAAATGGTTTGGAGATGTTCCTCTAATTGTAGATCAAAGAATCTTATTTGGTGATCAGTTTAATGTAGACAGAACTCCTAAAGCTGATGTATATGCACAAATCGAACTTGATTTAATTTATGCCGCTGGTATCTTACCTACTGTTCAAGCTGAACAAGGAAGAGTCACCAAAGGTGCTGCGCAAGCATTATTAGGAAAAGCATATCTATATCAAGACAAGTTTACTGATGCTTCTCAAGTTTTGGAAGACTTAATCTTAACTGGACCTTATGATTTGGTAACCGATTACAACACCATTTTTGAAGAAGCAGGAGAAAATAATATTGAATCTGTTTTTGAAGTTCAGTATACTGACCTAGAAGGTGCTGGTTTTGGATGCCTTCAATGTAGTGAAGGAAATGTAGCTGTTGGTTTTAGTGGAATTAGAAATTACGACGGACCCGATTTTAGTTCTGGATTTAGTTTCAACGTTCCTGTACAAGAAGCATACGATGCATTTGATGTTGATGATTTAAGAAGAGATGTTGCCATTTTAGATATTGATGCATGGGCTACTTCTACCGGAGCAACTTTTGGGACTGGTTTTGAGCACACAGGGTATTTCAATAGAAAATACATCCCAAGAACAAGAAGTGCAGGAGCTCAAGGAGATCTAAATTTAACAAACCCAAACAATTATAGATCTATACGTTTCGCTGATGTTTTATTAATGGCTGCTGAAGCTTTTAATAGAGGAGGAATTGATGATGCGAAAGCGCAAACATATTTGAATAGAGTTCGTAGAAGAGCTTTTGGAGATATGCTACACGATGTAACATCTACGGGATCAACACTAACAGATGCTATCTACTTAGAAAGAAGATTAGAGCTTGTAGGTGAAGGACACAGATTCTTTGATTTAGTAAGAACAGGTAGAGCTGCTTCAGCAATCAATGGTTTTGTTACTGGTAAACATGAAGTATTTCCAATACCAGTTATTGAAATTGAATTAACAGGAAACAGATGGGCTCAAAACCCAGGATACTAAAAAGACGAAGATGAAATTTATAAAACACATATTTAAAACGTCGCTAATAGTTTTACTAATTATTAGTTGTACCGAAAATAGAGATATCGATTTTATTGAAGAGATTCCGTTACCAACAAACATCTCAGCAACGTATGATATCACACAAGATAATACAGGCTTGGTAACTATAACTCCTAATGCAGATGGAGCTAATTCATTTGAAATACAATTTGGAGATGGGTCAGATTCTGCTATAGTACTAGCAGGAGAAAGCGCACAGCATGTTTATGCTGAAGGAACTTATGAGGTAAAAATCATCGCTTCCAATCTTCGTGATCAATCAGCTGAAGCGACACAGCAATTAATCGTTTCTTTTCAAGCTCCACAGAATTTAGTTGTGGTTTTAGAAAATGATGCTGCAACTTCTAAACAAGTAAACATTACTGCAACAGCAGACTTTGCTTCTATGTATGATTTCTATTCAGGTGAAACAGGAGCAACAGTTGCTACTGCTAATATTGGAGAAACAATCAATTACCAATACCAAGATGCTGGAACATTTTCTATAAGAGTTGTAGCGAAAGGTGGTGCTATCGAAACAACAGAATACACTGTAGATTTTGAAGTAACGGAAATATTAGCTCCAACGATGGGGGCTCCAACTCCACCAACAAGAAGTGCTGTAGATGTTGTTTCTATTTTTAGCGATGCTTATACTGATGTAACTTTAGACGAACTTCCAACCGTATGGTCAGCAACCGGTTTTGAAGCAACTACAATCGGGTCTGATAACCTTTGGAAATTAACGGCTCTCGACTTTTTAGGTATTGTTTCTAATTATGCAACTGGAATAGACCTATCCACAATGGAAAAAATGCACATCGATTATTGGGTTCCAGATGGTACTACAAATGAACTATTTGTTAAAATCGTAAATACAATTGATGGAGGTGAAGATATTGAATCTTTAGGAACTACCGTAGGAGGATCATGGCAAAGTATTGAATTGGACATGACAGGTTTTGATGGTGGAAATTTAGCCAATAAAGAAAAGATTACACAGTTATTAATAGATTCTGATGGCGTAGCACCAGTAGTTTATATCGATAATTTCTATTTCTGGAAACAACCATCAGTATTCAACAATCTACCTGTTAATTTTGACAACTCAAGTTTAACATATACATGGACAGGGTTTGGTGATCCTGGTTTTGGACCAATTCCAACTGCTATCATTGCCAATCCAGATCAATCTGGAATCAACACAACTGCCAATGTTTTAGAAATTCAAAAACCTGCTGGGTCTCAAGTTTGGGCTGGGGCATCAATGCCTTTAGACAATCCAATTGATTTTGCAACGAACGGAACTACGTTAACCATAAAGGTTTGGTCTCCGAGAGCTGGTGTTCCATTTTTATTCAAAACAGAAGATCCTAGTTCTCCGCCAGATGGAAACGGAAATCCAACTGTATTTGCAGAAGTAACAGCAACAACAACAAAAGCAAACGAATGGGAAGAACTATCTTTTGATATGACAACATTTGCAGGGTTCAGTACTACCATCAATTATGAAAATGCAATTATTTTCCCAGACTTTGGAAATCTTGGACAAGGAGAAACATTCTATTTCGATGATATTGAATTCGCTTCTAAGAAGTTTCCAATTAACTTTGAAACAGGATCTTTAACATATACATGGACAGGATTTGGTGATCCTGGTTTCGGACCAATTCCAACTGCTATTATTACAAATCCTGATCAGTCAGGAATTAATACAAGTGGAACTGTATTGGAAATTCAAAAACCAGCTGCTTCACAAGTTTGGGCAGGAGCCTCAATGCCTTTAGATGCTCCAGTAGACTTTACTTATGGAACAACAGTAAAAATAAAAGTTTGGTCTCCGAGAGCTGGTGTCCCATTTTTATTAAAAATGGAAGATTTAAACTCTCCACCAGATGGAAATGGAAACCCTACTGTCTTTGTAGAAGTTACTGGTACTACAAATACTGCAAACGGATGGGAAGAAGTATCTTTTGATCTAACTAGTTTTGGAGCATTCAGCACTTCTATTAACTACGGAAATGTAATTGTTTTCCCAGACTTTGGAAACCTAGGTCAAGGAGAGACATTCTACTTTGATGATTTTATTTTAACTAATTAATAAAATAAGTAATGATGAAAAATTTTAAATATACAATAGGTTTATTTCTATCTCTGACATTCTTTTTTATTAGCTGTCAGGACGAAAATCAGGAGTTTGGTGATATTATTTCGCCATCTAATATCCAGATAACTACAGAAATAGTAGGTGCAGATGCTGCCAATCCTAACGGAGATGGTTCTGGAAGAGTTCATTTTACTGCAACTGCAAGCAACGCTGTTTCTTATAAGTTTATTTACAATGGAAATGAAACGGTATCTCCATCAGGAAGAATGACCTATGATTTTGCCATTTTAGGGTTAAACACTTATACGGTTACCGTTGTTGCTTCTGGAACAGCTGGAGTAACGTCTTCAAGTAGTATTCAAGTAGATGTTTTATCTACTTATGCTCCACCTGCTGCTTTATTAGAAAAGCTTCATGGAACATCAACGAAAACATGGAGAATAAAATCTGAAAAAGGTGGGCACTTTGGCTTAGGGCCTGTAGGTGGGCAAATACCAACAGAATGGTATGGAGCTGGACCTGACGAAAAAGCTGGTGTAGGGATGTACAATGATCGTTATGTTTTTAATATCAACGGAACATTTACTCATATTACTGATGGCACCAATGATGCAGGTGGAGATGACCCAACTGGAGATGTCTTTGGGAGAAATGGCCTTATTGACGAATTAGGAGCAACTGGAGGAAATGCTAATGGTGACGATATTGAAAACTTACCTTTTGATGATTATTCTGAAGGTTGGTTTCTTACAGCTCCAGGTGGAGTAGAAACTATGACAATTACTGGATTAGGTTTTATTGGGTATTATACTGGAGGAAATCATACATACCAGATATTTGATAGAACAGTAGCCAACGAATTACTTCTAAAGACTACAGATGGTAATAGCGGATTCGATTGGTGGTTCATTATCACAAGCGAATAAATTTTTATAAAATCAATAAAAAGAGTCTTGGGAAAGAATATCTCTCAAGGCTCTTTTTAATTTAAAAAATCAAGATTTTTTCATCATTCTTTTATTTATAAGACAGAAAATTTAAAAATAAAAGGATACAAGAAAGACTCATTTTAGGCTAAAAATGCCTTTCTGAAACCATACAGTTTATAGTAAGGTTATTGAGTTTTACAAAAACACCCATACAAAACTACAACAACGACTGTTTTTCGGGTCTCTGATTTAATTTATTACGATTTTTCTTGGATTGATAATCCCGCATAAATAAAGAGCGCATTTTGTTAAATCCATAAAAATTGCCGTTTTTTTTTCAAGATGTATGTTTTTTATTGAGGTTTCATTTTAAAAAACACGAAATCTTAACGTTAAATTTACTAATAAGCAATTCTCGCTTACACAATTTTAATAAGTAAGAAACTAAAATTCAACAAGATGAAAAATAACCTTTTAACATTAGTACTACTATTATGTACTTCGTTAATGTTCTCTCAGACGAACAAAGTGTCTGTTGTAACAAATTCTAATGGGATGAAATTGATGGTTGACGGTAAAGACTTTATTGTCAATGGAATCAATTGGGATTATGTTCCCATAGGATACAATGTACTGGATGCAAAGTTTTGGGAAAAACCAGACAACATAATTAAGGCTGGATTAGACGAAGAAATGCCTCTTTGGCAAAACATGGGTGTCAATGCCATAAGAACCTATATAGGTATGCCACCAAAATGGATTACTTATATCTATGAAAACTTTGGAATCTATACAATGATAAATCATCAATTTGGAGCCTACGGTTTAACAATTGATGGAGTATGGAATCCTAAAACAAAATACGCTGATCCTAAAGTAAGAAAACACTTAATAGATGAGTCGGTAAAAATGGCGCAGATGTATAAAGACACACCTGGTCTTTTACTGTTTATGCTAGGTAATGAAAACAACTATCACCTTACTTGGGAAGGAGCTGAAACAGACGAAGGTATCGTTATAAATGATTCAGATCAGGCGAAAAGAGCAGAAGCAAGAGCAATGTACAAGCTTTTTAACGATGCTACTCTAGCCATGAAAAAAGTAGATACCAATCACCCTATTGGTATTTGTAATGGAGATTTGCTATACCTAGATATTGTAGCCTCAGAATGTAAAGATTTAGATATCTATGGTACGAATATGTATCGTGGAGTATCTTTCTCTGATGCATTTGATCGTATTAGTAAAGAATTAGGAAAGCCAGTTCTGTTCACAGAATTTGGTTCAGATGCATTTAATGCAAGAGATAACAAAGAAGATCAGTTAATGCAGTCTTACTACATGGTAAATAACTGGAAAGAGATCTATCAAAATGCTTACGGTCAAGGAAAAGCTCAAAACTCATTAGGTGGTTTTACATTCCAATCTAGTGATGGTTGGTTTAAGTCTGGATTTGATGAAAGAAAAAATGCTGATATCCATGACACAAGAGCCAACTGGCCAAGTAATGGTTATAGCAGAGATCAGAATAAGTCAGGAGATAAAAACATGAACGAAGAGTGGTTTGGTATTGCTGCTAAAGGACCAACAGATATTAGAGGTTTATATACCTTATACCCTAGAGCATCATACTACTCTTTAAAAGAAGCGCACACATTTGATCCTTTCTCTGGCACAACAGGAACTGTTGAGAACCACTTTAAGAGCATTAATTTAATGGATGGAGTTCTTAGAGCAAGAGGAGATAAAGCTGCTCTTGGAGGCGGAGGCGGAGGTCCAAAATTAGGCATCAGTAATTTACAAGCCAAGTTCACCACTTTTAATACAGGAGGAAGTCTTGTTACAACTCCAGATAACGCAAATATTGACGACGTTACTTACCCAAACAAGCAAGGTTTTGACCATATGCAATCTTATTTTATAGGTATTGAAGGAAAACCTTCAAACAATATGAGAGCTAATGTAAACTTCAATATCTTAGGAAACGTTGCTCAGAATCCAATCAATGAAATTTTCTACGAAAACGTAGGAAGACCTGTAACTGTTGAAGCTACAGACGGTACAGAAGTAGTGTTAAACGATGTCAACAGACTTCGTGTATACAATGCAGAGTTTGAATGGAATACAAAAACATTTGACCTAAAAGGTTTTTATAGAACTGGTCACTACCATTGGGGATACGAAGGAGACTTCTTCGGGTTATACCCTGAAGCTAACTACGGACCTAACCTAGACATTTACAATGGTGAAATTATGGGATTAGAAGTTCAAGGAAAAGATAATTTATCAGGATTTACTGCTGCAATTGGGCCTCAACTTTGGTGGGGAGCAAATCCAGCCTTCTTAGTAAAATATTCAGAGGAAATAAAAAATTGGAAATTAACAGGAATCTACCACAAAGATTTTGACAATAGCTCATTTCTCTTCTTTGGCGGTGGAGCAGACATTCCTCTAGACCAAAATGGAAGACGTATTTTAGATCCTAACCAAATCCGAAGTGGTGTAATTCCAGCATGGCTTACTGAAAGAGCTACACTTTCAGCTGAGAAAAAATTTGGAAAATTTGAATTTACACTTGGAGGAATTTGGGCAGGTAGACCACTTAACGGAATTGCTTATCAAGATATCGCCGAGAATGGAGATGTAGTAGTAGATAGAATAAAATCTTCTGACAATTGGGGTTGGAAAGCAAAACTAACCTATGAAGGAGGTAAATTCAATTGGTATGCTCAAGGAGGGTATAATGGTTTAGTAGCCAACGGTGGTGTAGACCAAACTCTAACGTTTACAGGATGGAAATTAAAAGATATCGGAAGTGGTAATATGACCAACTTCTTAACAGGTTTCGTCGTAAATTCTGGAAGCATACAAATAGCTCCTAATTTCTTGTGGCAAAAACCTTTAGTAGATGCCATGCCTAATAATGGAGCAGCGCCTGGTAGATTACGTAACGTAATCGATGACCCTTTTGCTGTTCGATGGAATCGAGAAACTACTGGTGCAGAAATTTTATTCACTTTCGATCCTACTCCCGCTACTTATATGTATCAGTGGGATAATGACAGAGCGGAAGATGCAAAATTTGCAATGAACTTAGGTTTTGTATTTCGTCATCAACCAACAACTACAGATGCACATATTGGTTTTGATGCCAATCGTAACTTTTTTGCTTTTGGGAACTCAATCCCTGCACAAGATTTATGGGAAGTACACTCTAAAATGGTTTCCAAAGTAAATTCTGATTTAGGAATTATTGGAAACTTCTATTATGGTAACGGCCAAGGAAATGGTGGTGGTGCTGATGGAAGTGATCTTAATAGAACCATTACTCGTTTTGGAGCCGACTTAAAAATGATCTATAAGAACATGAAAGTTCAAACTCATGTTAAAGTCAATGATTGGGGTCCTTATGATTACCATAGAGATTTCAACCAAACATTCCCACTTCAACTAATGTTCAATGTTTCTACATCATTAGGAAAACCAGACTGGTTTATTTTACCAAGTACAGAAATAGGAGTAATGGGAACATGGAGATCTTTAGATCGATTTTCTGGAGCTAGATATGCTCCTAATGCTACAGTCGAAGGATCTACGCAACCAATTCTTAGTCCAGTAGGCTTTCCTAATGGATCTGAGTGGGAGATAAGAACCTACATACATATTAACATTGGAAAATAAAAAAAACAGGATGAAAACAGCAAAATATATACAATCTAAAATCTTACTTTCTTTAGCGTTAGTAGCTCTAATGCTAGTAGGATGTGAACGAGACCTATCAGACGATGTAGTATTGGCAACTTTTCCAAACACTGCAGAAATATTTACTGATGCACCTGTTGGACTTACTGATCAATTTTTTAGATCTTTTGATCCAGCAGCAGGAGCCAACACCAATGGTTTTGGTGTAGATAACAACGTAGTTTATGAAGGAACTGCATCTATTAGAATCGATGTACCTGGTTCTAATGACCCAGATGGAGGTTTTATCGGAGGTGTTTTTGAAGATCGTGGAGCAGGAAGAGATTTAACCGGATATGATGCCTTAACATTTTGGGCAAGAGGAACTACTTCTAGTACAGTAGAGGTTGGTTTTGGAACCGATTTTGATCGACTACCAAGCGAACCTAATTATGCTACTAGTACTGTAATACAAATTGGTTCTAGTTGGAAGAAATATATAATTCCAATTCCAGACCCTTCTAAATTAGTACAGGAAAAAGGGATGTTCCTATTTTCTGCGGGTGGTTTTGACCCTCTTGGTGATGGACCTAACGGAAATGAGCTGGCTTGGACATTTTGGATGGATGAATTGAAATTTGAAAAATTAGGAACTACGAGGCTGGTAAACCCAATCATTTTGGGTGGTCAAGATGTTGCTATTGATCAGTTTACAGGTTATACCCAAACTATTGATGGTTTAGGAGCTATCTATAATCTCGCAAACGGACAAAATGTAACTGTATCAGCTGCTAATGGTTATTTCGATTTTGAATCTTCAGACACATCTGTTGCAACTGTCACTTCTGATGGAGATGTGAATGTAATAAACGCAGGGAATGTAACCATTACAGGAAACATCTCTGGTGAACCAGCAAATGGATCACTACAAATTACTTCTGCGGGAGCCTTTGCAAACGCTCCTGACCCTACTCTGCCTCAAGCAGATGTAACATCTATCTACAGTGACTTTTATACTGGCGTAACCGGATTTAACCCTGGTGTTTTTGCAGGACCAAATACTTCTAGTATTTCAGCTCAAGTTTTTGACGGAAACAACCATATTCGTTTTGAATCCATCGACTTCCTAGGAATGGGTTGGGATGGAACTGTCGATGTAACAGGTGAAACCATGATGCATATAGACGTCCAGTTAACAAGCACAGCGGGTTCAAATTTAGTAATAGAATTGCTTGACTTTGGTCCTGACGGTGTAGACAATGGATTTGGTGATGGTTCCGCTGGAGGAAATAACATTAGTAGTCAGTTAGTAGAAGGACAATGGGTTGGTATTGACATCCCTTTAAGTGCATTCACTTTACCAACTGGTGGTGGAGGTTCAGGAAATCCAAACTTAGCGAATATAGGTTACATCATTTTGGTATCAAATAATGGAGCCTCATTCTTAGTTGACAATATTTATTTCTATTAAGAACTTATAAAATACAAAAGATGAAAAAATTAATTAAATATAGTTTGCTAGCATTAATAGTTGTTTCAACTGCTGTTTTTGTTAGTTGTGAATTGGATGAAACTCAAACCGTTGTTACATTGGATAATTTAGTAATGTCTGATGATTTTAATGTTGATGGTGTTCCAGATCCAACTTTATGGACCTATGATCTAGGAGACGGAACAGCACAAGGTTTACCAGCAGGATGGGGTAATAATGAGTTACAAGTGTATACATCTAATTCTGAAAATGTTAAAGTTGAGAACGGATTGTTGGTGATTACAGCGAAAGAGAATCCTGCGGGAGGTTACACCTCGGCAAGAATAAAAACTGACGGTTTATTTTCACAACAATATGGTCGTTTCGAAGCACGAATTAAACTACCTCAAGGAAAAGGTTTATGGCCTGCTTTCTGGCTATTAGGAAATGATTGTAATACAAACCCATGGCCAGCTTGTGGTGAGATTGATATCATGGAGTATCTAGGAGATCAGCCTACGAAAATTTTTGGTACTGTTCACGGTCCTGGATATTCTGGAGGAGAATCTATTTCAAAAGAATACGAACTTCTAGGTGATAGATTTGATAATGGATTTCACGTTTTTGGTATAGAATGGAGTCCAAATCAAATAAACTATTACGTAGATGACCAATTATACCAAACGATTACACCACAAACGGTGAGTGAAGAAACGAATGGTAATGGAACTTGGGTATTTAACAATCAACCGTTTTACATTATTTTAAATCTAGCCGTTGGTGGAAATTTGCCAGGAAATCCTGATGCAAACACAACATTCCCTCAAAGAATGCTGGTAGATTATGTAAGAGTTTATAACTAAAAAAATAAAGACATGAAATTTTTAAAATATAAATTATCCATACTTTCTCTCGTGTTAGTAAGCGTAGCAACGTTTATCTCATGTGAGGATAATAAAAGCGGTGTAGAAATCATTTCTTTTGAAGCTAGATTCGTAACTGAATCCAATGTGAATGTTATTTCATTCATCAACGCTTCTCAAAATGCCGTAAGATATGAATGGGACTTTGGAGAAGCAGATGCGACTTCAACTTTACAAAACCCAACGTATACCTATTGTACCAATGGTAGTTATGACGTGGTATTAAAAGCCTACGATGTAGATAACAATATGGATACTTTTCAAAGTACAATAGTAATTGATTTGCCTTGTGAAGTAGAATGTAGTGAAAATATAAGTCCTGCTAATGGAAACCTCAACTGGACATTTTTAAATGGGAATGGCAATTCTGGCTTTGATGCTTTTGGAAATATTGGCGGAGGAATCGTTGCTAATCCTGTTACGGATGCTGTTAATTCTAGCTGTAATGTATACAACTATACTAAAATCATTGGATGTGAAACATGGTCTGGTGCTGGTTACGTATTAGATACATCACTAGACTTCTCAACCATGACAAGCAAAATATTTAAGGTAAAAGTTTTAGCTGAAACTCAGCTAACGGACGTTACACTACTTCTAGAATTTCAGCCATTTCCAAATAATAACCCTTTTGAAGCTAGAGTTGCGAGTATTACACAACTTGGAGAATGGCAAGAACTTACCTTCGATTTTTCTGGTGTAAACACTGGTACATTCAAAAACATGGTTATCTATTTTGATAGAGGCGCTGTTTGCGATGGAGACGTTTATTATTTTGATGATATAATTCAAGAATAACACCTTTAAAATAGCAAAACTTTAATTAAAAAAACACTGTTGGTAATTGAAGATGGTTTAATATAAATCATCTTCTTCTCCAACCCTTCTTCCTAAAAACACTGGAAGATTAAATAAAAACAAGTACTTAAGTACAGTAAAATGATTGGCGAAACAATTTTGAAAGAAGAGATGACTAATAAAGAAGATATTCGATTAACGTCTGTAACTATAGACAACGAGATGTATTATAAAATTTCGAATGGTAATACAATGCGTTCTTTCTTTATGAGTATTGTAAGTGATTCTAACCATTGGATGTTTATTTCAAGTAATGGTGGATTAACAGCAGGAAGAAAAAACTCTGAATATGCTTTATTCCCTTATTACACAGACGATAAAATAACCGAATCTGCAGACATCACAGGGAACAAATCAATTTTTAAGGTTTTAAAAAACAATAAAGAATACATGTGGGAGCCTTTAGCGATTAGATCGCTAGGGAGATACTCTACATCTCAAAACTTGTATAAAAATAAGTATGGGAATAAGGTAATCTTCGAAGAGGTAAATCACGATTTAGAATTAAAGTTCAGATACCAATGGAGTTCTAGTAACAAGTTTGGTTTCGTAAAAAAATCAAAATTGATTAATACATCTGATGAGTCTGTGCAAATTAGTCTTCTTGATGGTATTCAGAATATCTTACCTGCAAGTATTGGTAGTGATCTTCAAAATCAATCAAGCAACTTGGTGGATGCATACAAGCGTAATGAATTAGAAGAATCTTCAGGGTTAGGAATTTTTGCTTTAAGTGCCATATTGGTCGACAAGGCTGAAGCTAGTGAAGCTTTAAAAGCAAATGTAGTTTGGTCTTTAGGCTTAGAAAATCCTAAATACTTACTTTCTTCATTACAATTGAACAACTTTAGATCTGGTGAACCTGTAACACAAGAGGTAGATATCAAAGCTGAAAAAGGAGCTTATTTTGTTTCTACTGAATTCCAATTAACAGGAGAATCTTCAAAGGAATGGATGTTTGTTGCAAACGTAAACCAAAATCATTCAGACATTGCTCTTTTATCAAAACAAATAAGAGAAGACAGTTCTTTAGCTGACAAAGTGAATGAAAATATCGTTTTTGGTACACAACGTCTTATTGAATTAAATGCTGCATCTGATGCTATTCAATTTTCTGCCGATAGCTTAAGAGATACTCGTCACTTTTCGAACACGCTATTCAACATCATGCGTGGAGGGATTTTTGACAATAGTTATCAAATTGAAAAATGGGATTTTAACAATTACCTAGCAAACGCTAACAAAAAAGTAGCTCGCAATGCAGAAGAAGTTTTAGCAACATTACCAGATGTTTTTTCTCTTTCTGATATTCAAAAAGTTGCATACGAGAGCAATGACAAAAACTTTAGACGTCTTTGTTTAGAGTACATGCCACTAAAATTTAGTCGTCGTCACGGAGACCCAAGTCGCCCTTGGAACAAGTTCTCAATCAATACCAGAAGTGAAATTGATGGGTCAAAAATTCTAGACTACGAAGGAAACTGGCGTGACATCTTTCAAAACTGGGAAGCTTTAGCGCATTCATACCCTGAGTTCATTGAAAGCATGATTCATAAGTTTTTAAACGCTACTACTTTTGACGGATATAATCCATACCGTGTTACCAAAGGAGGTTTCGATTGGGAAACGATAGAGCCAGACGATCCTTGGTCATATATTGGGTATTGGGGAGATCATCAGATTATCTATTTACTAAAGTTTTTAGAGTTTATTCAAAACCACAAACCAGAAAAATTAGAAAGCTTTTTTACGAAGAACTTGTTTGTATATGCAAACGTACCTTACAAGATTAAAGCCTATAACGACTTATTAAAAAATCCTAAAGACACAATCATCTTCGACGAAAGCTTAGATTATAAGATTCGTGAAGAACGAGAACAATTAGGTGCAGATGGTGCTTTACTTCGCGATGAGAATCGATTCATCGTAAAAGCAAACTTTGTTGAAAAAATATTAGCAACATCACTGGCAAAATTATCCAACTTTATTCCAGAAGGTGGAATATGGATGAACACACAACGTCCAGAGTGGAATGATGCTAACAATGCATTGGTAGGGAATGGAGTTTCCATGGTTACCTTGTATTACTTACGCAGGTTCTTTAACTTCTTTGAAGAATTATTAGCAACTACAAATGTTGATGAAGTAGAAGTTTCTACTGAAGTTTTCGACTTCTTTACCAGCATTTTAGGAACTTTTGAAAACAACAAAGGTTTGCTAGCATCGTCTATTAATGATGCAGATAAAAAATCGATCTTAGATAGCTTAGGAAAAGCAGGTAGCGATTACAGAACACAAATTTATGAGCATGCTTTTTCAGGAAGAAAAACCGTTCTTTCTATCAGCAAGTTAAAAGATTTTGTAAGCGTTAGTAAATCATATTTAGAGCACTCTATAAAAGCAAACAAACGTTCAGACAACTTGTATCATGCATACAACTTAATGACAGTAGAATCTGATAACTCAGTATCTATTTCATACCTAAGCGAAATGTTAGAAGGACAGGTAGCCGTTTTAAGTTCTGGGTATCTAACTGCTAAAGAAACACTCAATGTATTAAATGCTTTAAAATCGAGTAAGCTTTTTAGAGAAGATCAATACAGTTATTTACTATATCCAAATAAAGAGTTAAAAGGGTTCTTGGATCGAAATACGATCTCTGAAGACGCTGTTTTATCATCAAAACTATTGCAAGAATTATTAAGTGATGGTAATGTTCAAATCATTGAAAAGGATGTAAACGGAGAATACCACTTTAACGGAAACTTTAAAAATGCCGGTGATGTATCTGAAGCTTTAGAAAAACTTTCAAGCACAAAGTATGAATCATTATTAGCATCAGATTCTCCAAAAGTATTACAAGCTTTTGAAGACGTTTTTAATCACAAAGCATTTACAGGGAGGTCTGGGACATTCTATGGATATGAAGGGTTAGGTTCTATCTACTGGCACATGGTTTCTAAATTACTATTAGCCGTTCAAGAATGCTGTGTAAAAGCTGTAAATGATGGAGAAAATGAAATTATCATAGGTCATTTGCTAGAGCATTTCTATGAAATTAATGAAGGAATCGGGGTTCATAAATCACCATCGTTATATGGTGCTTTTCCAACCGATCCTTATTCACATACTCCTGGAGGAAAAGGTGCACAACAACCTGGAATGACAGGTCAGGTGAAAGAAGATATTTTGAGTCGTTTTGGAGAATTAGGAATCTTCGTAAAAGAAGGAAAGCTATTCTTTAACCCTTGTTTATTAAGAAGACAAGAGTTCTTTAAAGAACCAGCAGTTTTTGAGTACATCAATATTTCCAAGGAAAAGAAAACGATCCAAATGTCTGAAAATTCATTAGGTTTCACCTATTGCCAGGTACCAATAGTCTACCAAATTGCAGAAAGCGATGCTTTAGAAATAGCATTGAAAGATGGTAGTTCTAGGACAATTGACAATTTAACAATTGATCAATCAACAAGTAATCAAATTTTTAAACGTACAGGTGATGTAATTCAAATTACTGCACATATTAAATCTAGTTATCTAAAATAAAAGACACAAGCCATGAAGTTGAAATTACACGTATACGCAATAATTGTTTCAAGCATACTATGGTCTTGTAAGAGTGAAAAAAGCAAAGAGAATTTGCAAAAAGAATCTAAACAGAAAACACAATTGACAGCAAAAGATATATTAGGGAATCCAGATTATTTAGCAATCTCTTATGGAGGTTATCGCAAAACAACAAGAGATATTCAACCTACCATACCAGAGATTAAAGAAGATTTAAAAATTCTCTCTGCAATGGGCATTAGAGTTCTAAGAACTTATAATGTTCAATTAGCCCAAGCTCCAAATTTATTAAAAGCTATTCGTGAATTAAAAAAGGAAGTTTCAGGTTTTGAAATGTATGTCATGTTAGGAGCTTGGATAGACTGTAAGAATGCATGGACAGGCAAAGCACCAGATCATAATGTAGAAAGTGAACAAAACGAAGGAGAAATAGGAAGAGCTGTTGCATTAGCAAATGAGTATCCAGAAATTGTAAAGATTATTGCCGTAGGAAACGAAGCCATGGTGAAATGGGCAACTAGCTATTTCGTACAACCCAATGTAATTTTAAAATGGGTAAACCATTTGCAAGACTTAAAGAAATCTGGAGAATTACCAAAAGATTTATGGATTACCAGTTCAGATGATTTTGCTTCTTGGGGCGGCGGAGATCCAGCATACCACACCAAAGATTTAGAAGATTTAATCAAAGCCGTAGATTATGTTTCTATGCATACGTATGCATATCATAACACTCATTACAATCCACAATTTTGGCAATCTCCACAAGAAGATAAAACCCTTTCTGACATTCAAAAAATTGATGCAGCCATGCTTCGTGCAAAGCAGTTTGCAATGAATCAATACAAAGCTGTTTCTGATTATGTAAAAAGCCTAGGAGTAGACAAACCTATTCATATTGGAGAAACTGGTTGGGCAACAGTATCAAATGGTCATTATGGACCAACAGGTTCTAGAGCCACAGATGAATACAAAGAGGCAGCATATTACAAGCACTTAAGAGAATGGACCAATGAAGCAGGGATTTCATGTTTCTACTTTGAAGCTTTTAATGAACGTTGGAAAGATGCTGCAAATCAACTGGGATCTGAAAATCACTTTGGATTGTTCACGATAGAGGGAAAAGCAAAATATGCTCTTTGGGATTTAGTTGATAACCAAATATTTAAAGGCCTTACCAGAAATGGAAATTCAATCTCTAAAACTTTTGATGGAGATAAAGAAGCCTTAATGTCTAAGGTTTTAACACCACCTCAAAAAAAAGAAATGTCATTAACTCATTAAACTATTTAAAATGAAACTACTCAAAAAATTCGGTTTTTTTATGCTAACACTAATGATCATAACCTCTTGTACATCAGAAAAACTATTGTCTGTAGAAGTTTTTGAAACTTCACAAAGTGGGAATAAATTAACTGCAGTTGCTGAGTTTTCAGTTTCAGAAAATGCATCCACAATTGTTTTAAACCCTGAAAAAAAATACCAAACAATTTCTGGTTTTGGTGGTGCATTCACAGAATCTTCAGCCTACTTGTTAAACAAGTTAAGTAAGAAGAATCGCGACACAATTTTAAAAGCTTATTTCGCAAAAGAAGGAGCTAACTATTCGTTAACAAGAACACATATGAACTCGTGTGATTTTTCATTAACGAACTATTCTTATACTCCTGTTGCTGGCGATAAAGAACTAAAGCACTTTTCTATCAAAGAAGATATGGATGATTTAATTCCTATGATTAAAGATGCCATGGCTATTTCTGAAGATGGATTTAACATTTTCGCATCTCCTTGGTCCGCAGCTCCATGGATGAAGGACAACAATAAATGGGTTGGTGGAAAATTACTTCCAGAATATTATGATACTTGGGCATTGTTCTTTTCTAAATACATCGACGCTTACAAAGCTGAAGGAATTCCTATCTGGGGTTTCACTGTAGAAAATGAACCCCATGGAAATGGTGACAACTGGGAGAGCATGCATTTTTCACCAAAAGAAATGACAGATTTTGTTGAGTTTCATCTAGGACCAAAATTAGAAGCTGATGGTTATGGAGATAAAATTATTTTAGGGTATGATCAAAATAGAGCAGGTTTAAAAGAATGGGTAGATGAAATGTATAGAAGTGAATCTTCCTCTAAATATTTTGATGGAACAGCTATTCACTGGTATGAAAGCACCTATGATTTTTTCCCTGATGCATTACAATATGCCCACAACAAAGCACCTAACAAATACTTAATAGAAACTGAAGGTTGTGTAGACTCTGAAGTTCCTAAATGGAATGATGATGATTGGTATTGGAGAAAAGAAGCAACCGACTGGGGTTGGGATTGGGCATCAGAGAAAGACAAACATTTACACCCTAAATATTCACCCGTAAACCGTTATGCTCGAGATATCATTGGATGTCTTAACAACTGGGTCGATGGTTGGGTAGATTGGAATATGGTATTAGATACACAAGGAGGACCAAACTGGTTTGAAAACTGGTGTGTCGCTCCAGTGATTGTAGATCCAGAAAAAGACGAGGTATACTTCACTCCTCTTTACTATACCATGGCTCATTTCAGTAAATACATCAGACCTGGTGCAGAAGTGATTGATGCACAAAACTCTGATAAAGACTTGATGGTTACAGCAGCTAAAAACCCTGATGGATCCATTGCTATCGTAATTTTCAATGAAGGAAAAGTAGGAAAAAACTTTAATCTAAAATTAACTGAAAAAGAAAAAAGCATATCGATTAGCCCACAAGCAATACAAACAATATTAATCAACTAAAACTAAACTATTATGTCAACTATTAAAACAGCTAGAAAAGGTAAGGTGCCTTTTTGGCAAAAATCAGCATTTGGATCTGGTCATTTAGTTTTAAACTTATTACCAGGAGCATTGGCAGTTTTCATGTTCTTTTTGGTCACTGCTTTTGGAATGGATCCTTTTTTAGCAGGTCTTTTAGGTGGATTACCAAGAATATTTGACGCTTTAACTGACCCTATCATGGGCTTCATTTCAGATAATACGAAGTCAAAATGGGGAAGACGTAGGCCGTATATTTTTGTAGGAGCCATTTTAAGTGGTATCCTTTTCTCGCTTTTATTCCAAATGAATGAAGACAATTCTGTCATGTTCAACTTTTGGTATTTCCTTATGATGTCTTTGTTTTTTCTTGTTGGGAACACCATGTTCGCAACTCCTTTAGTTGGTTTAGGATATGAAATGACCTCTGATTATAATGAGAGAACACGATTAATGGCTTTTGCGAATACTATCGGTCAAGTAGCATGGATGTTAGTACCATGGTTTTGGGTTGTGATTGCAGACCCTACTGTATTCCCGTTAAGTGAAGAAACACTCAGGAATATTGGAGAAATGGGTTTATCTGGTGATGAATTAACAAAAATGACTACTCAAAAATTACAAGCTACAGGTGTCCGTAACTTGTCTTTATTAGTTGGACTTGGTTGTGCTATTCTAGGAATTTTACCTGCTTTCTTTTGTAAAGGAATCGATGCAGGAAAAATGGAAAATAGAAAAACAATAAGTCTTAAAACACTATCATCTAGCTTTAAAGAATTATGGTTAGGTATAAAAGAAGTATTTAAGAATAAACCTTTTATGAAATTATGTGGAGCTACATTTTTAGTCTTTAATGGATTTCAAATGGTGGCATCGTTTAGTTTTTTCATTATTGTTTTTTACATCTACAATGGTGATTATGGCTTAGCAAGTACTTGGCCAGCATGGTTTGCTTCACTTACTGCATTAATTACTGCCTTTATGGTGATTCCTATTGTTTCTCGCATTGCTAATAAATGGGGAAAACGTAAAGCTTTTATTATTTCTACAGTGATATCCATCGTTGGATATATCCTTAAATGGTGGGGCTTTGACAATGGATTAAACGATCAATTCAATCAGAGTGGTTTTGGTCAATCATTAAACAATGGAGTCGCTTCAATTTTTGAGGCTATTAATCCATTTTTAGACAGTATTGGAATGTCGTGGTTTAGTATGGATACAAGTCAAGGTGGTCCTTGGCTAATGTTCTTACCTATTCCATTAATGGCTTTTGGTTTGGGAGGTCTTTTCACACTGATGATGAGTATGACTGCAGATGTTTGTGACTTGGATGAATTAGAAAACGGAATGCCGCGTAAAGAGGGAACATTTGGTGCCATCTATTGGTGGTTTGTGAAATTGGGTCAAGCAATTGCTTTGGTACTTGGAGGTGCAATATTAAGTTTAGTCGGCTTTGATGAAGGCGCTGTATCTCAAACAGCCGAAACCATGACAAAATTACGTATTGCAGATATTGTTATTCCAGCTGCCACAGCAGGTATAGCGGTTTTGATTATGTGGAAATATAATTTAAACGAGACTAGATCTAAAGAGATCAAAGAAATACTCGTAAAACGAAGAGGAGAATTATAATTAAAATTAGATAGAATAAAGTTATGTCAATTAGGCAAGAAAAATTTTTAGCATTAGCGAGCATTGATTATGCTGGAATGTCTATTAAAGAATTAAGGGAGCTATTTAGGAAGTCGTTAGAATCTGGTATGCATGGAATATGCTCAAGCCCTTATGAAGAAGGTCAAGAACCTGGAGATCAGTTATCTGAAGCTCAAATAAGAAAACGGTTAGAGATCATTAAGCCCTATACCAAATGGATTCGTTCATTTTCATGCACCGATGGAAACGAGTTGATTCCGAAAATAGCTCAGGAGCTAGGAATCAAAACATTGGTAGGTGCTTGGTTAGGTGATGACCCAGAAATCAATAAAAGGGAAATCGCTGGTTTAATCAAATTAGCGAACGAAGGATATGTAGACATTGCAGCCGTAGGTAACGAAGTTATGTATCGTGGTGATTTAACAGAAGATCAATTATTGGACTTCATTCATGAAGTTAAAGGAGGAATCAAAACAGATGTTCCTGTAGGGTATGTTGATGCTTATTATGAATTCACAGAGCGACCAGCAATTACAGAAGCCTGTGATATCATCTTAGCCAATTGCTATCCATTCTGGGAAGGATGTGATCAAGATTATTCCTTACTCTATATGAAAGATATGTACAATAGAGCGCTACGTGCAGGAAATGGTAAAAAAGTAATTATCACAGAAACAGGATGGCCAAGCCAAGGAACAAATTTAGAAGGAGCATATCCTTCTGAAGAGAACGCAATCAAATATTTTATCAATACACAGAAGTGGTCTCAAGAAGATGATATCGATATTTTTTACTTCTCATCATTTGATGAATCTTGGAAGGTTGGAGATGAAGGAGATGTTGGTGCTTATTGGGGAATCTGGGATAAAAACGAAAAATTAAAATATTGATGTGATCATCTTTTTGGTTTAAAAAACCATACAGACCACAACATTACTACAACATTTGATAATGTTTAAAAACAAAATTAAATTTAAAATACTGAAAATCAGATAAATAAATATATTCCCGCAAAAAATATTGCCCCAAAACTAATGTATGTTTTTTGTTGTAGTTGATTTTAAAAATATCACAAATTAAACTAATATATTTATCTGATATTCAAATACTTAAATAATACTTAACCGATAATAACACTTTATGATGAAAAAAATTACTTTACTATTATTATTATTAATGGCATATACTCAGGGGTTTGCACAAGGACCAACTGATAATGCAACTACTCCGCCATCAAGAGATGCAGCGGATGTAATTTCCATTTTTAGTGGAGCGTATACGGATGTTGCCGGAACAGATTTTAACCCAAACTGGGGACAAGCTGGTTTAGCAACGGCAAACCCTGCTTTTGATCCTGGTACAGGAGACCTAGTATTGGCGTATCCAAATTTCAATTACCAAGGAAATCAGTTTGGAAGTGCTCAAAATATTTCTGGAATGGAATTTTTGCATGTAGACATATGGATTGATGGAACTTTTAACCCAAATGTTTTTGTGATTAGTTCAGGTGGAGAAATAGCTCACCCAATAACAAATGCTGGATCTGGAACTTGGACAAGTGTAGATATTCCTGTAGCTGGAATTACTGGGGATCTTACCAATGCTATTCAGTTCAAATTTGACGGGGGTAACGGAACTACTGATGCTATCTATGTAGATAACTTATATTTCTGGAAAACTCCAGTAACTAGTGCTAATGATGCAACACTAAGTGATTTAAAAATTGATGGTACTACCATTGATGGTTTTAATGCTGGAAATGAAAACTATACCTATTCTGTGCCATCTGGTGCAGCTATTCCAGTAATTACAGCAACTACCACAGAAGGTGCAGCTACTACTATGATTACTCAAGCAACAGCTGTTCCTGGTGATGGTACAGTAGTTGTGACTGCTCAAGATGGTACAACAATGAAAACCTATACGGTTTCTTTTACCGTTGATGTTACACCAACAACAGCTGCTCCAACACCACCTAATAGACCTGCAGCAGACGTAGTATCTCTATATAGTGATGCTTATACCGATGTTACAAGTAATTTTGACGCTGGTTGGTGTGGTGGATCTTCTGTAGAAGAAGTGATGATTGCTGGAAACGCAACTCAAAAATACTTAGCAAATGCTTGTCAAGGTATCGTATTAGATGCTGGTGTAGATGTAAGTACATTTACTCAACTGCATGTTGATATTTATATCGCAGCTGGTACCGACTTAACGTCTTCAGTTTTTAACCTAAAATTTGTACAGCAACCTGGAGGTGCTGCTCTTGAAATCAATTTAAATGTTGCGTCAACACCTGCTTTAACAGCTGGTAGCTGGCTTTCTTTAGATCTTCCTGTAGATTTAACTGGTTTTGATGGTTTTAAGGAATTTGGAATTACTAGTAACCTTAATGGTACAGTATGGTATGATAACTTATATGTGCACAAAAATACAACGTTAAGTACTAGAGATTTTGATCTTATCGAATCTTCTGCATATCCAAATCCATCGAACACAAGTTGGACAGTAAAAACGCAAAACACTACAATTCAAACGGTAGAACTATATAATATACTTGGTAAAAAAATCATGACTTTAACTCCTAACAATAGTGAAGTTTCAATTCCAAGTAACAAGCTACCAAGTGGTATCTATTTAGCAAAAATAGCTACTGAATTAGGAACGAAAAGCATTAAACTTATACGAAACTAGTTTCGTTGTATTGGGGAAATTTTATAATTATTTAGAATTGGTAAAAAAGCGCTCGAAAGGGCGCTTTTTTTATGGCTTTACTTTTCTATAAATCTAACCATTGTTTAAACGCAGAAGCTTTATTCTTCCCAATAACAATATCTATTTCAGAAGGTGGATTTACCTGAATCTTTAATTTACTATTACCAAATTTGGTGATTTTATCTATCGCAGAAATGGCAACAATAATCTGTCTATTTGCTCTAAAAAAAGATTTCTCATTTAAGTACGAATAAATTTGATCTAAACTCTCACTTGTTGTTGATCTCTTGCCATCTTTTTTAACAATGTAGGTAATGGTGTTTTCTACATAAATATAACCAATGTCTTCCGTAGAAATAGGCATCAATTCATTTCTAACATAGGTTAAAATTCTTTGTTTCTCTGTCTCTTTTATTGGCTCAGTGCTAGCATTGGAAGGTGTTACAGTTTCTGTTGTTAATGTAATTTCAGAAAGGTTTTTTTGATAATTTTCAAGAGAGACATTCAGCTTAGAAATACTCAATACTCCATCCTCTAATCGGCTATTCTTTAATGCCAATTGACCTTCATAGTAACCACTAATAAAACGGATAGCTCCTAAAACAATAATCAAAATAGAAAGAGCTATAATTAGAAAAACCAAATAAGTTTGGCTTCTCCATTCTTGAATCTTTTCTGCCGTATTTAGAATGTTTAGATGTGCGGCTACTACCCAATCGGATCCTTTACTTTTAACAGGTGTTAAGTAAATTACTTCTGATGGCTTTGAGGCCAAATCTTCATCGTTTAAAGAGATAATATAGTTATACAATTCTTCAGCTGATGCCGTAGTTTCCACGTTTTTAGCAAATGGATTTTCTTGACTTACTTTATCAACAACAAGAACAATCTCTGGATGACTTATAATTTTACCTGACCAATCATAAACAGAAATGAAAATGTTTTGCTTTTGAGTATTGTCAATCATTTGGTTTATTTGATCTATAATGGTCTGCTCCTCTATTTTTTGATCAAATGCATTCGCACTCATTGATGCAATTAACGATGCTTGTTGTTGAGCAGATTCAATATCGTTTTCTAAAAGTGAGCTTCCGTTTTTCTTCAATAAATAAGGGATTCCAAATATTGAAACCATAGTAAAAAACACTGACAAGCAGATAACAGTATAAAAGTAAAATCGATAATTTTTCATTGAGTGTAAATGATAATCGTTCAGACGAAAATACAATTTTGATTCTCAATAGAGAATCTATTCAGTTTCTAAAGTTCATTTTTAAGCTTCCTTTTTCACTTTGACTTATTTTTTTAAACTTTATTTCTTCTATAAGAGTTAAGTATCCTACTTTTATGATCATTTTTACGTTTAAAATCGTGAAGATTAAATTCTTTAGATACTATAATGAATCCTTATTTTATAAAAAAAATAAAAAAAAGCCTCTCTTTAATTTTACCTTTATTGTTAATCGTTTTTATTTTTATCATCAATAAAGAAACTCCTGATACGCGTTTAATTGACACACATGTTAGTTTAACCAGTAATGAAATGATTTCCTTACTTGATAATGAAGACAGTAAATTCCTAGATTCATATATTGAAAAGGCAATTGAAATTAAAGGAGTTTTAAAGGAAATAAATCTTAAAGGAGATACATATCTTTTGTTGCTCGCTGGCAATAAAAACACTAAATTTATCTTGTGCCAAATGCAAAACGATCAAGCTTCCAAAATTCAAAATTTAGATCTTGAAAAAGAAGTTGTAATAAAAGGTATATACAAAGGCAGTTTAACAGATGCAATCTTATTAAACTGTATTCTTATTGACACAGAAGTTTATGAATAAAGGAATCTTATTATTGTTATTAGTGATATGCACGAGCTTTACTAATAAAAAGGAGCAATTATATTTCGATCGATTCGGTCAAATAGAATTCTTTTCTTATACCTCCGTAGAAAACATACAAGCAGTAAACAAAACTGTTAGTACTTTTATAAATCCTGACAAAAAAGAAATTGCGGTCGAGGTTTTAATGAGGGCTTTTAAATTTAAGAAATCATTAATGGAAGAACATTTCAATGAAAGTTATATCGAAACTGATTTGTATCCACGTGCCCAATTAGAAGGCGACATCATAGATTTTGAACCCAACTTTGAAGGAACACAAACCAGAATTGTAAAAGGATATCTAACACTAAGAGGCATTACAAAGCCTATTGAGGTGAAAGCAGAAATAACAAAAACAGAGAATGGATATACAATAAAAGGAGAACTGGAAGTGAAAATTAAAGATTATGAGATTAAAGTTCCGGCATTATTATCTCCTAACATTGCAAAAAAAATTCAAGTTTCTTTTAACTTTCAATACACTCCTTATGAAAAATAAAAGAACCCACATTCTACTCCTATTTATTGTCGGTGCGATACACTTTTCAGCTGGACAAAGTCTTCTCGACAGATTAAAATCAGAATCTAAAAACGATCCTTCATATACATTAGCCACCTTTAAGTCTACTCGAATCTCCATTGGTCATTCTGTGGAGACACGTAAAAAGAATTCTTTTGAAATTTCGGTGATGAGTCGTTTTTGGAATCTTCCAGTAAGAACAGAAAATCGATTTATAGCTGATAAACTCTCAAATCGGTTTGGTTTAGACTATGCGTTTTCAGATAGATTAACATGGGGAGTTGGTTTTTCTACCTTAAATAATATCACGGATACTTTTTTAAAGTATCGATTATTAAGACAACAAGACAACGGTCCAAATAAGTTTAGTATTACGCTGCTACAAACAGCTACTCATACGGATGTTAAAGGAGGCCCATATGCTTCTTCAACAGAGGGCTCGTTTAGTGATAAACTAGCATTTACCTCACAAATTTTAATAGCGAGAAAATTTACAAGAAACCTTTCTTTACAAATAAGTCCAACCCTCATTACTAGGAATGTCCCTGTCACTCCATGGGATGATAAAAGTCAATTCGCAATTGGTTTTGGAGGACGTTATAAACTTGGAGGACACTTCTCTATCGTTTCAGAATACTACCATGTTACCAATCCTTTAAAACGAATAGAAACATATGGTGCTTTTTCTCTAGGTGCCAATTGGGAATTAAGCGACATCATGCTTCAATTTAAAATGACCAATAATGGAAATTTTGTAGAAGATGCTTTTATTACTCAAACAAGAAAACCTTTCAATTTTAAAGATGGGAATTTCTTTTTTGGTTTTCATGCGACCTTTTATTTACAGCTATAGTTTATATTATAATTCCTTTTCAACACCTATTTTTCCACTTTACAAATATTAAGTTGGCAAACCCCTGTCTTCCTTTGTTACTTTGTCGAAGTAATAACAATAGTAACTTTTAAAATTCGGGGGAATTTTATAATTATTGATGTATGAGCCACTCTTCTGAGTGGCTTTTCTTTTTAAAACACGTATATATACCTATTGACATTTGCTAAGCTCCTATCTACTTTTATAAGATTCAATTTCACCCAACGACTTAATACTTAAAACTTATGAGAGTACGTAATCAAGCAAATGGAGTTTCATTGCATGTAATAGCAGGAACCCATGTTGTATTACTATGTCTAGATGTAGACACGAAAGCCCGAAAAGGACTACTAGGATTCCTTTTAACACGTAAAGATGTAAAAACAGAAAAAGTAACTCCTTTAAGCGGATTTAAAGAGTTTAAGGAAAAAGGAAAAGAAAGTGATACCAATTTAATTCAGTCTTTCCTTTGGGGAGATTATACTGCTGTTCCTAATACTGAATATATCTATAGTGCAACACCTGTTTATGGTTCTCCTAGTGATTTAAAACATGGAGAAGAAATCAATGTAGAAATTTCTACTGAAGATCCAAATTCAGGAACGCACGGAGTATTTTTTAACCGTGGTACAGTTGGACAAGCCTATGCTAGGAAATTTGATAACAAGAACCCTGATAAAGTTCCAAATAATGAAGCATACAAGTGGTTATCAAGAGGATTACAAGAAGCAATGTTAGCCTTTATTGGAGAAGCAAAAAATAAAGATTATGCTTTAAGAGTTGCTGCTTATGAATTTGACCATGTTCCTGTAATACAAGCTTTGCAAGATGCTGTAGAAAGAGGTGCTGATGTTAAAATAGTTTACGATCGATCTAAAAGAGGTCCTTGGGAAAGCACAGATAGAGCAACAGCTAAAGTTCCAGGGATAAAAGAACATATGATTCCTAGATCTGCAAACTCTTCCATCAAACACAACAAATACATTGTTTTACTTCACAAAGGAGAACCTGTAGAAGTATGGATGGGTTCTACCAATTTTACCAAAGGAGGAATTTTTGGTCAATCGAATGTGGGGCATATTGTAAGAGATAAAACCATTGCAGAAGATTACTTCCAGTATTGGACACGACTCTCTAAGAATCCTGACATGAAGGAGATTCGTCCAATGAATCAAGAGCATAGTCCAACACCTACAAAGGGTGTAGAAAAAGGAATTACCCCTATTTTTAGTCCTAGGCCAGATTTAAGTGCATTAGAATGGTATGGAAAACAAATAGTAGAAGCGGATCAATCTATTGGTTTCACAGCAGCGTTTGGTGTTAATCAAGATTTTGCAGATATCATGAGTAAAGAAGATGAATCTTTCCGATACATCTTATTAGAACATGAAGGAAAAACATTTAATGATTTTAAAGATACACCTAATAATAAAATTGCTTTAGGAGCCGTGCTTAATGAGTCTGAAGTAAAAGAAGAACATTTGTCTGGTTGGGAAGCTGAGCATTTAACAGGGTTGAATGATCACGTAAAATACTTACACACCAAGTACCTATTTATAGATCCTTTAACAGATGATCCTATCTTAATTACTGGATCTGCTAATTTTTCGGAAGCTTCAACTAAAAATAATGATGAAAACATGATTATTATTAGAGGAAATACAAACGTAGTAGACGTTTATTTGACCGAATTTACACGCCTTTTTAACCATTTTGAGTTTAGAGATCAAATGGCAAATCATGGAAAAGGTGAAGATAACGATAGGTTCAGTGATTTCTTAGTAACAGATGATTCTTGGACGGACATCTATTTCACAAAAGGAACACATCACTTAAGGGAACGTGAACTGTTCCGTTAGAATAACAAAATTAAATTAACTAAAAACTATCCTTGATTATGATTGGAGGTCCAATATGTAATGAGAAACTCTCAGCAAGTTTAATTTTTGCTGAAGGTCAAGATCTTACACACCAAAATAAAGAGGCTTTATGGGAAATCTTTGAAGCCATAGGAATTAATTGGTCAAACACCATTTACGATTCCAACAACCAACGAAGTTCTTGGTATGAAATGCTAAAAGCTAAAACAGAAAATGCTCCTAACTATACAGGAGAATATGTAAATGCTATCTACGTACTAGATGAATTAAAAGCGATGTACGGAAAAGGTGGCGCTTACAAAAAACTTTTCTTCGAAAGTGGCGTAGATAACGATGCCCCACCAGTAACAAGGCTTGCACACTGTAAAGTGTTTGTTGTGAATGAATTCATTCGTATGCAAATAATGGCAGGTGGATTTAAGAGTTGGGGAACCAAATATGGAGGCGAGCAAGCCAGAAATTACCATGGGTTCTTAGGAGGGTCTCGATATAATCGTCTTTCTAGAGTACGTGCTTATAAACCAGAAGACAATAATTCTAAAGAAGATTAATCATGGAAAAAAAGAACGAAAAATTTGACTATGTAATTGTTGGTGGAGGTGTTGCCGCTGCTACAGTTGCTAAAGGGTTATTAGAAAACAAACATGATACTTCTATATTAATTTTAGAAGCTGGACCAGAAATTGTTGCCAAGGACAGACGTTTTTGGTGGGATTATATTACTAGAGGCGAACGCCCTTATACATTTACGTACGATCAAAAGTTTGAAGCGGATTCTACTGGAAATATTGACTATCAAACAGATGGTGTTCGTGTAAAAGCCTATGGAGGTTCTACGATGCACTGGGGAGCTTGGTGTTTGCGTTTCCGCCCAGAAGATTTCAACTTACGCACAAATACAGGTGAAGGAGCAGATTGGCCTTTGAATTATGAAGAGTTAGAACCTTTTTATAATGATGCAGAAGCATTTTTATCTGTTTGTGGAGACGATAATGAGAAATGGATCCCTAGGTCTAAACCTTATCCTGTTCCTCCTTTTGATTGGACTGCCGCTGATGGTGAAATGATTAAGGCATGGGAACAATTAGATGTTGTTTATCAAGATGGAGATATCATTCCAGAGAAGAAAGGAAAAATCCAATCTGGAAAAATGCCAATTGCTCGTTACAGAAAATGTATGACTACAGGAACCTGTAAATACTGTCCGATTGGAGGAAGATTTAATGCACAATACGTATTAGATGATCTAAAAAATGATGCTCGTTTCGTCAATTTTGAAGTTCGTATTAACTCTCCTGTTCATAAAGTAAATGCTAAAAGCAAATCAGAAATCGATTCGGTTACCTATACCAATAATTTGAATGGTGAAGTAATTACCGTTCATGGAGATACTATTGTTCTTGCTTCAGGAGCTTATAATGTCCCCAAACTTTTGATGGCTTCTAAAAGCGACTTTTGGAAAGATGGTATTGGAAATGACAAAGATTTAGTAGGGAGATATGTTGTATCCCACTCGATGTTAAACGTGTATGGAAAGGCAAAATCAAATCCAGATGGATTGTTTCAAGAATATGATTTTCCAACATTAATGTCTCATAGTTACAACACACCTGAACATCAGAAAAAAGGAAAGATTTTTATGTTTAAAAATCGTACCACTCCAAATACAAACATTGCTGACCTAATGATCAAAGGGAAAACCAGAGAGGAAATTGATGCCATTGTTTATGGAGAAATGACCGTTAATATTCAAGCTTTTTTAGAAGAAAAAGGAAAACACAGCAACCGCTTACAAGCAAGAGATGGAGTTGACCGTTTTGGTTTGCCTCAAACTACTGTTCACTTTAGTAGAACAACTAGGGAAATGGAAAACGCTAACGACCGCTTAAGATTGCTTGAAGAGGTTCTTGAAAAAATGGGGTTAGAAATTACCTCTTCTAAAGTAGATAAACCTGGAGGGCATCATACAACTGGAACCGCTCGTATGGGAACTTCCCCTAAGAATAGTGTAACAAATAGAGACATGAAAGTACATGAAACAAACAATCTGTATGTATGTTCTAATGCTGCTTTTCCTACAGGAAGTGCTGTTAACCCAACATTAACATTAACGGCTATGGCTTTTAGGTTAGTAGATCATTTAATCGAAAAAAACAGCTAATTCACAAATTAAACGTATAACAATGAGTATAGAAAATTTAAAAAATACTTTTCAAGAGAAAATATCAGGCATAACTAATCTAACCGAATTAGTTAAGCTTTCTCCAAGTGATTTTATAGCGAAAAAAACTGATACTGAAGCTTTTCATCGTGCACACCTAGAAAAATTATTAAACACTGCTGTAGTTCTAGAATTTGCCACTATTCCAATTTATTTACAGGCCATGTGGTCTATTAAAGACAACAATGGTGAAGTAGCAAAATCTATTCGTAATATCTTTCAAGAAGAGATGCTACATATGGCGATGGTTTGCAATATGCTTGTAGGAATTGGTGAAGAACCTAAGATTTATGACCCAGAAAATGGATTAAAATTCCCATCTGGATTACCTGGAGATGTACACCCAGAATTATTCCTTTACTTAGAAGGGTTGAACGATTGTTCTTTACGAAACTTCATTGAAATTGAATTGCCAGATGCAATCGCAGACATTTACGATTATGAAACGAAGGAAAAAGTAACCTTAGGAGGATTGTGTAATCAAGATGGGTCTCAAGGAGATCATCATCACGATCATAGTAAGGAACAAAGTAAGACTATTGGTGAATTGTACGATAAGATTAATGAGTTATTTCAAATATTAAAACCGGAAATGGATGTAGAAAGACAACTTGCGGGTCCATTGTCTTGGTGGGTAATGGCTGATGCTTACAGTGTTTCTAAAGCAATTGAAATGATTAAAGAACAGGGAGAAGGAGCTGCATTAACCGATAAAGTTGATATTGGCTGGGGTGATGACATGGCTCACTTCTATCGTTTTTGGGAGGTTTATTATGAGAAAAGAATTGTTCAGGAAGAAGGTAAATACTACTTTAAAGACCCTTTCCCTAGACCAGAAACAATTAATGTAGCGAGAGTTCCTGAAGGAGGTTATTTAGAAAAAGATGTAACCCCAGAAGTATGGCATTTGGTAAATGAATTTGATAAAACATATACTGATTTAGTAAAGCTTCTACAAGATGCTTGGGCTATTAACGGACGTGGGCAAGCAGCATTAGTGAATGCTATTGAAGTAATGTTCAAACTGGAGAAATTTGCACTGCCTTTAATGCAAATTCCAATCCCAGAAAACAAAGAAGGACAAACATATGGACCTTGTTTTAGAATGCTATAAACAAATAACAATAAATATATTATGAGCGACAAAGAATACAAAGATTGGCGAGTAGTGACTACCTGCGAATTAAATGCATCTGCAGCTGAAGTATGGGATATGGTCGGTGGATTTTATAACATCAATCAATGGCATCCAGATATTGCTATTTCTGAAGTACCAGAAGGGCAATACAAAAACAGAAACATTCGAAGAAAACTAACATTTCCAGGACAACCTCCTACATGGGAAGAATTGGTATTTGTAGATAATGAAAATATGCGCTATAAATACAAATGGCACAAAGGAGAGTGGGGTGAAATGATCCAAAAATATCATGCCCAAATATTAGTGATAGAAAAAGAACTAGATAAAAGTTGTATTGTACAATGGTCATCTACCTTCTATTATTCTGAAGATGGACTTACTCAGTTTTATCACAATGGTTTCGACGGACTCATTGAAATGTACGGAGGAAAAATTATTAGTTAATATAAAAACAATTTAAAATTTTAAAA
Organism: Flavobacteriaceae bacterium; assembly: GCA_049115595.1. Taxonomy (GTDB): domain Bacteria; phylum Bacteroidota; class Bacteroidia; order Flavobacteriales; family Flavobacteriaceae; genus Polaribacter. Next base: position 265,235 of record JAGDZS010000001.1, on the reverse strand, counting down.
ACATGGGAAGTTTCGTAGAAATTAATGATACCCTTCAGTTAACAGATGAGCAAGGGTTTCCATCAGATATTTTCGATTTAGAAAAACACAGAAAAAATCCGGTTACATTAAAAGATGTAGAAGGGAAAGTTTTCGAATTTAAAGACAAGCCTAGTGCACGTATTTTTCAAATAGACCCTGTAAGAGTGTACTATGTGCACAATGTTGATGGAAAATGGCTCTTTTGGGGTCGTGTGCTTATCCAATCACAGCATATTGAAAAAGTTTTAAATGACGATGGAAGCTGGACAGAAGGAAACTGGAAAACATCAGGTACCTATACTATTTTAAGTGTATACGACCCAGAATACCAACACACATTTACCTTGAATGAAGCTCCTGATGACAGGAATTATTTCAAACCTTAAAGGAGGTGTAATAGTACATGAAGAAGATTAGGCAATTAATTTTCAATGCTATTGAAAATGTAGAAGATAAAAAGGGGCTTCCAAAGTATTTGGACCTCTTTTTAATTCTTCTCATATGCCTCAATATTATTGCTGTTATTTTAGAATCTGTTCAATCTATTCATGATTCTTATAGCGATCTCTTTGATGGTTTTCAAACTTTTTCAATTGTTGTTTTTACCTTAGAATACTTCTCGCGAGTATGGTCTATTGTAGAACATCATAAATACAAACACCCTGTAAAAGGTAGGTTGCGTTTTGCTTTCACGCCAATGGCAATTATCGATTTATTGTCAATACTCCCTTTTTACCTTGCTTCTTTTGCTATTGATTTACGTCATTTGAGAATTTTACGTCTCTTCCGTTTTTTCCGCTTATTTAAAATTGCACGATATGTAAAAGCTTTGGATGTAATTTCGGCGGTTATTCGTAAAAAGAAAGCGCAGTTAATTATCAGTCTTGTCTTTATCATATTTATGCTTTTGATTGTTTCTAGTATCATGTTTCATTTAGAGCATGAAGCACAACCTGAAAAATTTTCGAGCATTCCCGAAACCATGTGGTGGGGAGTTGTTACTTTTTCTACCATCGGTTATGGAGATATGTACCCTATTACAGATATGGGTAGAATTTTAGCCGGTGTTATTGCCATTTTAGGAATTGGCCTGTTTGCATTACCTACTGGAATTTTAGTCTCTGGTTTTACAGAGCATATAGAGAACAAATAACAATCGAGTCTTACGAAAATATTCCCCATAGCTTGATTTCAGGAAGGAATATTCTTTGCTAGTCCAACAAAAAAGTTTATAATTCTATGGTTAAATGGTCAACAACCAATACGTTTAGACTAGAGAGATTTCCTTTACTTTAAGGCATAAAACATATGAATTATACGGTTTTAATAGAAAAAATTTTGATAATTCAATTTTAATTGTAATTTTGGTGAACCAATCTGGTTAACCAATTTTAATTGCTAAACGGATAGCATCTATAAAACCTTATTGGCCTAGTTTCTAAAATATTGTATCCTATGAGTTTTAAAACATCCAAATCAAATTTTGTATACTGTCTAACAATTATGAGTGCCTTTTTACTGTTTAATTGTACTGAAGGAAACAAAAAACAAAATAAAGTCATAGGTGTTAGTGCCAACGATATTATACCCACTTTCCAACATTGGAACTTAATCTTAGGTAATGGCTCTAATGCAGGACAGGCAATCAACTATGAGAATAAAGATTTCTTTTACACTGCCAAAGATGATAATAAAGATTGGGTAGTTTTTAAATCGCCTAATGCGGGGAACACTCATGGTACTTCCAACAATACAAGAACTGAATTAGCCCAATTAAAAAAGTGGTCTCCAATGACCGGAGGTAAAATGAACGCTAGCCTTAAAGTAATGAATGTTGCCAAAACAGGAGACGCTCGTGTTGCAGCAACCTACTCAGTAGTGGTTGGACAGATTCATAGTGCAGATGGTCACGAGAACGAACCATTAAAAATCTTTTATAAAAAATTTCCAGGTCATACAAAAGGCTCTGTCTTTTGGAATTATGAGATCAATACCAAAGGTGATGACAATTCAGGACGATGGGATTATTCCTACCCTATTTGGGGATATGACTTTTCTGTTGTTGGAACCGATAAGGATACCTATCCAGCTGAGCCAGAAGATGGAATCGCTTTAGGTGAAGAGTTTAGTTACGAAGTGGAAGTTAAAGACGGTATGATGCACCTTACGTTTAAAAGCGAAGGACATGAAACCAAAACATTTACCAAGAATTTAATCTCCTCTGAATATTCTAAGAAATCCGATATTCCTCAACAAGTCAATGATTTATTTGTGCCTATAGGCCAAGATGGTGTAGAACGTGAAAAAGCATACACACAGGAAGGGCTCTTTTTTAAGCTAGGTTGTTACAATCAAACAAATGGAAAAGACCCTCAAGTAAATAGAGTATGGTGTTCAGGTGCTGAAACTCATGGAGGTGATATTCAAAAACAATACGCTGATGGAAACTATGCCGAAGTTTGGTTTAACTCTGCTAGTATCGAAATCAGTGATGACGCCATTTCAAATGAAGGTTATTTTAAAGCAAATGATGGTTTAAGTGCAAAAGTGGTGTACCCTAATGAGGTGATTCCTTTTATGGATAAGTTCAAAATATTAATGGGTAACGGAAAATCTAAAGAGGATATTACCGAGTTTGAAGACAAAGATTTTTTCTATACAGTCATTGATGGTACAAGACGTTGGGTTGTTTACAAAACACCTAATTCTGGAGTTACTTCAAAAAACTCTAGCAATACAAGAACTGAACTACATGAAAAGAGAGAATGGACTCCTGAACAAGGAGGTAAACTTACAGGTACTTGTAAGGTGATGCATGTTTCTACTTCTGGTGACGCCAGAGTTGCAGCTTCTTACTCAACAGTAATTGGACAAATTCACAGTGGTGAAGGGCATGAAAATGAACCTATCAAAATATTTTACAAAAAATTCCCAGGACAAACCAAAGGATCTGTATTCTGGAATTATGAAATTAATACCGCTGGAGATGATAATTCTGGAAGATGGGATTTTTCAACCGCTGTATGGGGGCACGATATGTCTATAGTTGGTAAAAGTAAAAATGATTATCCTACAGAACCTGAAGATGGAATAGAATTAGGTGAAGAATTCAGCTATGAAATAAATGTATACAAGGGTATTATGTATGTGACCTTTAAAAGTGATAATCATGAGACCAAAACATTTACTAAAAACCTCATCTCATCTGAATATGTGAAAAAATCAGACTTACCTGATCAGGTGAAAAAACTATTTGTACCTATAGGGCAAGATGGTACCGAACGTGTTAATGCCTATAGCGGAGAGTTAAATTATTTTAAGCAAGGAGCATACAACCAAACCAATGGAAAAAGTCCTGAAACTAATATGGTATGGTGTGCAGGCGCAGAAACCTATGGAGGTGATATCACTAAACAATATGAAAATGGTTGTTACACAGAAGTATGGTTTAGAGAAGCAACAGTAGGTAAAGGAGAGCCTGTAAAAAAGCATTAAAAAAATCTTGAATAAAGTAATATTCATAATAGGTGTTTCCGGTTCTGGAAAAAACACAATTGGGAAATTACTATCGCAAAAGTCCAACATTCCTTTCTTTGATGGAGATGATTTTCACCCGAAAAAGAATATTGAAAAAATGTCTAACGGACAACCTCTGAACGATAATTACAGACAAAGTTGGTTAGAGGTTTGAAATAATCTGGCAATAAAGCAACTCAAAAAAAGCAATTGTATAATTGTGTGCTCTGCTTTAAAACAAAGGTATCGCGATATTTTAAATCAAAATATTGAAACACAAGTAAAATGGGTGTATATAACATGTAGTTCTTTATTAAGTATGATCCTTATACTTAACTAGTCATACTAATATAATTCCTCTAAGGAAAGCTTAAAAATTAACGATCATTTAGTTTATAATTAAACAATTATAAACACTAAAAATCTATTAGTTTTTGATATAATCCCATAAACAATTGATAATCAGGTTTTAAAAAATTATTTTTTTTGTTAAAATGTTTTGATATGAAATTATAAATTGTATTTTTGGTCAACCAGATTGGTTAACCAATAAGGTTAACCAATTTTAAAGCTTCTTTTTGAAGCAATTATTGTAAATAATAAACAAGTCAAAGATCAACAAATTAAAGAATACAATCATGAAAAAAACATTACTATTAATAATTACACTATTAACAACATCTTTGGGTTATTCTCAGGTGTTTGACAATATTCCAACTGGAAGTGGAATTTATATAAACAAATTAATAGCGAGTCCTTCAGGTTCGGATTTAACCAATGAATATATTGAGATAAGAGGTACAGCTAATGCAACTGTTCCTAATGATTTATACCTTATTACTATTGAAGGTGATGGAAATAGTTCAAGTAGAGGAAAGGTAAGTGAAGCGATTTTATTAGGTGATGGTACTAGAACTTTCGGTTCTAATGGAATGTTAGTTGTTATTGCAAATTATACAGATACAGATGACAATAGCGTTACTGCTAGTCCTTATTTAAGTATCATATCTTCAAGCGCAACCATTATTGAAATTGCACTTACAGGAACTGATGTTACTAGTAGTAGTTCAAGTGCTGTAGATACACAAACTCCAGATATTGGTTATGATGGTAATTTAATTGACGCTACTGCTACGTATATGCTGGTTAGTGCTAGTTCAGATCCAAAAGGGGTAAGAATAGATGGAACTAGTGATGCTAGTGATGCAGATGGTGTTATTAATGCTACTGGAGATCATACTTCTTGGACTCTTTATGACTCTGTTACCTATATGGATGATGATGATGTTGATAGTGGAGAAAATGGAGAGTTTGGTTACGGTCAAATTATTTATGCTCAACAAAGTAATTTACATTCAGCAAAACATTTTACAACAACAAGTGCAACTATTGTAGATTTTAATACTACTTCAGATGCTAACTATATTTTAAGACAAGGTACAAAAACTGGGTATGCAGAAAATGATTGGATTGTTTCTGCAAATGGCTCTGGATCAAGTGTTCCAAATTGGATCTTTAGTACTTCGTCAAGTAAAGTTTATCCAGATGCTTTTCTTGGTTGGGAAGGAATCAAAGATGTATATGGAGATTTAAATCCAACAGCAGAAGTATTGTCTACTGAAAGGTTTACAGAAACGAACTTCAGTATATATCCAAATCCAACAAACGATTTTATAAAATTATCAACTGACATAGATATTGACTCAGTAGAAGTTTTTAATTTGATAGGGAAAAAAGTGTCTTCAACTTACGAATTAACTAACAATAGAGTAGATATATCTTCATTATCTAAAGGAGTATATCTTTTAAAAATTACTAGTGGAGCAAATAGTACAATAAAGAAAATTATTAAAAATTAGAGTGTTTTTTGGGTGTGATTATTTTTTGCCGATTAGCGCCTTGTTAATCGGCAATTTTTTTCAATCAAAGAAATGTCTATTTCATTATAAATGATAATACAAAACACATAATAAAAGATAAGCAGTTTGAATGGATTGGACCTTATCAATTAACCACAATCAAATAATAAACAAATGAAAAAATTTGGAGCAAGTAAAGAATTTCTCTTGGCAGATGATTTAGAATGGGAAGTAGTTGGCGAAGGAGTAAAACGTAAAATTATGGGGTATGATGATAAAATCATGCTCGTAGTTGTAGAATTTGATGAAGGAGGAATTGGATACAAACATGAACATCATCACTCTCAAGTAACGTATGTTGAAAGTGGATCATTCGATTTTTCAATTGGAGATGAAACAAAAACAGTAAAAGGGGGAGACTCTGTTTACATACCACCACATGTTTTACATGGAGCTATATGCACAGAAGCTGGAACTTTAATCGATGTTTTTAGCCCAATCCGTGAGGATTTCATGGAGTAAAACACCTCCACGACCTTTTGATTTTCAAATAATTGACCTGATTTAAAGGTTATTTTAACAAATAATTTGGATTTCTCAAAAAAACCAGTATATTTGGTAAACCAATCTGGTAAACCAGTTTGGAAAACCAATAGTAAATTATAAGTCATTGATTATTTGAATTAACCAAAAGCAAAAAAGGATAGGTGCACGCCTATCCTTTTAAAAAATACTTCTTTCGAGGGAAGTATAACAAACACATAACCTTAGTTAAGCATTAGGTAAAACAAAAATACAAAAAACAATCTAAGAAATTAGGTTGATTTGTGGTTATAAATAAGGTTTATGTGAAAGTACTTTAAGATTAATTTGCAGAAAGACTCTGTAGGTTAATGAACCAAACACTTTTAAACATAAAATATATTATGAATTTAAAATTTAAAGCAGCATTATTTTTTATGATGTTCATGAGCATTTCGGTATTTGCTCAAGAGACCTTTAACCTGAAAGGAGTTGTTATTTCTCAAGCAGATAACATGGGCCTTCCAGGAGTTACCATTAGAATACTTAATACTTCTAAAGGTGATATTACTGATTTGGATGGAAACTTTCAAATTACAGTAAAGAATGGAGACACCCTAGAATTCTCATATCTAGGTTATGTTACACAAAAAGTTGTTGTAACCAGTAAAGACAAATTAACAGTTAGCATGAAGGAAGATGAAAATGTTCTTGATGAAATTGTTGTTGTTGGATACGGTACACAAAAGAAATCTCATCTAACAGGGTCTATATCCAAAGTTGTTAATGACAAGTTAGATCAAATTGGTGTTGCAAGGGTAGACGATGCATTAGTAGGTCAAGTTTCTGGAGTTAACATTCAAGCAACAGAAGGTGAAGCAGGGTCTGCTCCTACTATTCGAATTAGAGGAACGGGTTCTATTAATGGAAATTCAGGACCTCTAGTAGTTGTAGATGGTGTTCCAGTTGATGAAGACTTCTTAGGGTCTATTGATATGAACAATATTGAATCTTTTGAAATTTTAAAAGATGCAGCTTCTAGTGCAATTTATGGTTCTAGAGGGGGTAATGGAGTAATCATTATTACTACAAAAAGTGGAAAGGCTGGAGAAACAAGGTTTAGTTATAACATGCTAACAGGGTATAAAACTGCTAGACAAAGTGATGCTTATCATACAAGTGTGGCTGAAGCTGTAGCTATTGAAATGGCTGCTACTGGTACTCTTTCAGATAGAACTCTCTACAAACAACTTATAGGAGTAGACAACAATTGGCAAGATATTATTTTTGATGGAGGGATTTTTACAGATCACTCTTTTACCATGAGTGGAGGATCAGATAAAACCAAATTTAATATTGCATTAAATTATTTAGATGATGAAGGTGTATTATTAACTGATAACTTTAATAGACATAATATTAATGTAAAGTTAGATCATAAGGTTAATAAAAAACTAACATTAGGGTTTAAAGCAAATCCATCTTTCACTGTAAGAAGAAGATTTGATGGATCTACGCACGATATTTTAAGACAACCTTCTTGGTTGCCATTATACCTAGATGATAATAGCATTCAGTTTGTAAATAGATTTAGAGATGGTGCAAAATATGCTGATGCTCAAGTAGGAGATTATGCAATTCAACGTATGTTTGATGATTACGACCTCGCTGCTGGTATGCCAAGTACAGGAAGTGGAACGGATATTAGTAATACTTCTAATACCAATCCTGGAGCTAAAGTATTAGAGCGTGACAGATATGAGTATAGAAATAAGTTATTGGCTAGTATTTATGCCAAGTATAAAATCAATGACAATCTTACATTAAGAACTAGTGGTTCTATCAACTTCCAGTTTACTAGAGGTTCTCGTTATCAAGGAGTGCAATCAAATAGAAATGGAGCAAGTGCTTCTAGGTTAGATAGTACAAGACAAAGAACTGTAAGGTTAGTTGCAGATAACACATTAACTTTTAACAAGACAATAGACAAGCATGACATTAATGCAGTAGTAGGAACATCTATAGAAAGAAGAAGAAGAACTTTTGAAAGTATTCAAGGATCGGTATTCGCTAACGATAGTTCACCTTTTATAGATGCAGCTGCAAGTATTACAGATGAAAATGAATTCAAATGGGAAAGAACATTATTGTCTTTCTTTGGAAGAGTAAATTATGCTTATGACGACAAGTACTTAGCTTCTGTTAGTTTTAGAAGAGATGGAAGTTCTGTATTTGGTCCAAATGTTAAATACGGTAATTTCACAGCAATCTCTATTGGATGGAATGTTTCTAAAGAAGACTTCTTAAAAGATAGTGATGTTGTAAACAATTTAAAGTTCCGTGCTAGTTATGGAGTAACAGGAAACAACGATTTCAGAACAGGAAATCAATTAGTTGACAACTATCCATATTTAGCAATTTTAGACAACACAACAACTGCAGTTACTGGAGGAGGCCAAGGCTTAATTGTAAATCCATTAAATATTCCAAATCCAGATTTAACTTGGGAACGACAAATAGAGTTTAACCCAGGGATCGATTTTGGTTTCTTTAACAATGCTATTTCTGGATCTATTGATTATTATACAAGAACAAGTGATCAATTACTACTAAATAACCCTATTTCAAGTACTACTGGTTTTAGTAATGCATTGGTAAATCTTGGAGAGGTCCAAAATAGAGGAATCGAATTAGAATTAAGAACAAGAAATGTTTCTAATGAAAACTTTAGATGGTCTTCTACTCTACTCGCTTCAAAGAACAAAAACGAATTAACAGATTTTGCAGATTCAAATGGGCAAATTCAGAATGTAGATTCTAAGAGAGCTGCAGAGTGGATCAATTTAGAAGGAAATCCAATATCCTCTTTTTATGGATGGGTTGTAGACAGAGATATTCCTTTAGAATTCATTAATAACCCTTACCACCCTATTGGAGGTGAAGCACAAGATGTTTATGTAAGAGATATCAATGGTGATGGTTTAATCGATGATGATGACAAAACGATACTAGGTAGTCCTTACCCAGATTTAGTTTGGAGTTTTACAAACGATTTTAAAATTGGAAATGTTGATGTTAGCTTTATGCTACAAGGAAGTCATGGAGCCGAGGTAAGAAACATGGGAGATCAGTATATCTTTAATCACTTTAACAGTTCGCAAGATTTTAATACTGCTACAACGCCAGATCAAGGTTTTATCAAACAGAAGATCTTTACGAATGATATTATTCAAGACGCATCTTATATTGCTTTACGTAATTTGAATGTAGGTTATAATTTTCAACCAAACTTTTTGTCGAAAATGAAACTTTCAACTGCGAGAGTGTTTGTATCTGCTCAAAACCTCTTTTATCTAACGGCAAGTGATTATACAGGGTTTAACCCAGAATCAATTAACAATACAAGCTCTACTACTTTTGGTTACCAGAGAGCAGGGTCTCCAGTGTTTAGTACAGTATCATTAGGTGTTAATCTTCAATTTTAAGAACACTATTAATTTTAAAATGGAAAATATTATGAAACAAATAAAATTTTTGACTTTACTACTAATAGCAGTTTTAGTCACTTCATGTGAGAAGACCTTTCTATCACCAGAGCTAGAAACAGGGATTAACGCAGATAATTATTATACAACAGACGAAGAAATTCAAACAGGAGTTTTGAGTGTTTATGATGCAGTACAAGGAATTAATGCATTAAAGTTTACAAACTCAAGTTTAAATCATGGAGTTCAAGTTGAATTCTACCTTACAGAAATGCGTAGCGATAATACGCGTACAAAAAGTAGTGAAGGTGAAGCAGCTCAATTCGAATCATACACAATAGAATCTACTAACGGTATTGTAGCCGATTACTATAGAAGTTATTACAATGTGATTTTTAGAGCAAATCTTATTTTAGAAAACTTAGCAGCAGCTTCCCCTGGAAATGTAGCTAGATATGAAGCTGAAGCAAAATTCTTAAGGGCTTATGCTTACTTTAACTTAGTACGATTATTTGGTGATGTCCCTTTAGTAGATAAAGTGATTGCTCCATTGGATACAGAAACGGCTTATACAAGAGTAGCAACCACTACTATTTATGAATTAATTGTAAGTGATTTACAAAATGCAGTGAATGGCTTAAGTGATGGTGGATCTAAAGATCAAGCTAGTAAAGCTGCTGCTCAAGGGTTGCTTGCTAAAGTATTTTTAACTCTTGGTAGATACGGAGAAGCTCAATCTTTGTGTGAAGACATTATGAATCCATCTAGAGGGTTTGCTTTAGAAAGTGATTTCAAAGATATCTTTTATAACGAAGGAAATGACGAGGTGATCTTTGCGATTGGTTATGTAGCAGGATCAAATGATGATAGTCAAAACTTTTCTGCTGAATGGCTAAACGCTGTTGGTAGAACAAGTGGTGTAAACTATGTTACTGATGAAGCAAGGGTTTCATTAGATACAAACGGAGGGAATAGAACAATGTTTTCATATAGAGAAGATCAAAGTCAGGCAGGTCAATATCAAGTTGTAAAATACTTGCCAGATGGAGATTCAACCCTAGGAATTCCAGTGACATCAACAGACCCAACGTCAGCAGGAAATGACTGGATTATATTGCGATATGCAGATGTAGTTTTAATGCACGTAGAATCTATTATGGCTGGAGGTCTTTCAACAACGAGTTCTAACGCTTTAGCATCTTTTCAATTAATAAGAGATAGAGCAGGATTAACTACACCAGTAACAAGTATCACTCAAGAAGAATTAATAGAAGAAAGAAGAGTTGAGTTAGCTTTTGAAAATCAGCGCTTTTTTGACCTAGTTCGTTTTGGCGTTGCTCAACAAACTCTAAGTGCTTTTTCTACAGCAAATGGTTTAGGGTTTTCAGGAACAGATCTTTTATTACCTATACCACAAATAGAAATAGGTTTAAGTAACGGATTATTAACTCAGAACCCTGGTTACTAATTCAATAAAACGCAAAATATAAGCATCATGAAAAAAATATTCAATAAAAAATATAACCCAACTAAAATAATGAGCGGATTCATTATTCTAGTGACGCTAATCGCATTTTCATCGTGCGAGGACAACACATTACCTGAAATAGGATCAGTTCCAGATTTAACTCCTCCTGAAGCTAGTTTTTCAGCAACTCAAGGAATAGGTACAAATGATGAATGGAAAACGTATAGTTTTACGAATCAATCATCTGGAGCTACAAATTATGCATGGGACTTTGGAGATGGGAATAGTTCTGGAGACTTTGAACCATTTAATACGTTCCCTGGCGAAGGTACTTTTACAGTAACCTTAACGGCTAGTGATCAATTAGGAGTGGAAAGTACATTCTCTTTGGTTATTGAAGTTGTAGAACCTATCGCAGTAGTGATTCCTGATCCAACTTTAGTAAACTCAGAATTTGCAAAACTTCCTAAATCATCAGGTTCTGATTGTGCTTGTTCTGCTTGGATTAACAAGAGTATAGGAGACCAAGGGGAATCTAGTTCTGGAAATGGTGGTTCTGACAACGTTGTGAAGTTTGACAATAATGAACCAGATCATGTATACCAAGAATTTGAAATTACACCAAACGCAGATTATACAATGAATGTAGTTGTTTCTTTTAAATCTTTAACTAGTGGAGGTTCATTCCCAAGTATGTTTGAAATAAGAGTCTTAGCTGGTTCTGGTTATGACAGTGGTTACACACCAACATATTATACAAACACTGTCGATTTCCCTCAAGATAATTATGGATATACTTCTATAGGAGCAGTAGAAACTTCGGCAAACAATATTTTAACTGAAGTAATAAGTAACCCAAGTGATACAGGTTATATTACGTATACATACACCTTTAACTCTGGAAACAATACAAGTCTTGCACTCTTCATGAGAGGTATTGGAGGACCTGCTTCTGGTGGTGGAGGTGGTAGCTTTGGATACAATAGCGGTGATGAAGAAATTAGAGTTGATAATGTAACTATAACAGCTAATTAATTTAGATTTTGATGAAATCTATATCGACATTTTGGTTTCTTATTGCGGTTGTTTTTTTTAAAAGCAGCTGTGTAAGCGAGAATGATCTTACTGTTGATATAGATGATTCAAATCTAGTTACCTACAAAGTACCAGACATTGATTTAAATCATTGGAAGGTAACTTTACCTGTTGGGAATCCAACAGAGGTAAAACCTCCTGCTATTTTAAATTATGCTACGAATGAGACATTAAAACCATTCATGTATAACGATTCAATAAAAGGAGCTTTGGTGTTTTATACTTACCCAGGAGCTTCCACTGCTAACTCGTCATATTCTAGAACAGAATTAAGGGAGCAAATGGTTCCAGGAAGTAACCATACAAATTGGACTTTCTCCCAAGGTGGGAATTTAAGAGGTGAATTAGCCATGGGAGAAATCACCAAAGACGCAAATGACAACTATCATAGAACGATTATTATGCAAATACATGGTCGTTTAACGAATGAGCAAAGAGATTTAATAGGAGAAGACGATAATAACGCCCCTCCTATGTTAAAAATCTATTGGGTAAATGGTAAAGTTCGGCTAAAAACGAAAGAGCTTATCGATTTAAATGCAACAAATACAGAGATGTTACATACATCTGCTTGGGGTGATGATGTTGGATATACATTTCCAGAATATGTAGGCTTTGATAAATTCACTTTGGAAGTAAAAGTCTCTGACGGGAGAATGGAAGTAATTATGAATGGAGACTCTAAAGTGTATGATGATATACATATACAGAAATGGGGGCTTTTTGAAAACTATTTTAAGGCAGGCAATTATTTAGCAACTCACGACAGTTGGGCAAAGTCCAAAATAGAGTACTATTCATTAGAAGTGTCTCATGAATAATGAAATAATAACAGCACAAATTAGTTTTTTATACAATTAAAATATAAATTTGGTTAACCACTTTATCTGAAATCAACTATATGAGGTTAGAAGTAATCACGAAAACAGAAAATCAAAACATTCAAGACTCAATTATTCTTAAAATAAAAGACTTGATTAATGTTAAAAACTTAGAGCCTGGAGATAAATTACCTTCAGAAAGAATGCTCTCTGAACGATTTGAAGTTACTAGAGGAAATATCAGAGAAGCCATTCAGAAATTAGAGTTTTATGGAATCTTAAACTCTATTCCTCAAAGTGGAACTTTTGTTGCGAATATAGGTGTTACTGCAATGAATGGAATGATCGATGATATTCTACGGTTAGAAGATCCAGATTTTAAATCTTTGGTTGAAACTAGAATCCTTCTCGAATTAAAAACAGCAAGGTTAGCTGCAATAAGAAGAACAGAAGAAGATTTAGTACGAATGAAAGATGCTTTAGATGCATATGCTGATAAAGTATTAAAAGGAGAAGATGCAGTACAAGAAGATTTGTTATTTCATTTAGCAATAGCGAAAGCTAGCGGAAATAGTACGATGAATACGTTCATGCTAATTATTACTCCAGAGATTATTACCAATTTTGAGAAATACCATGTTTGTGATGATAATCAATCACATAAAGGAATTAAAGAACATAGAGAGATATACGACGCTATTGTGGATCAAAATCCAAAATTAGCAAAAGAAAAAATGAAAATTCATTTTAAAATATTATATCAGTATTGTTATAATATATAACAAGTAGTTAAGTAAGTGCACGATTCTTACTACTTATAAAAAATAAAGAGGGAGTTTTTAACAACATTAATCAAACTAAGTACTTTTAATTCTTGCGTTTTCTCGCACTGTTATATACTTCAAGATTAATACAAAAAAGAGATAAACAATACTGTTTATTTTAAATTATGATGCTATTAAAGCATCTATAATCTAATTTTAAAAAATGAAAATAAAAGGACTTAGATGGTGGGTAATAGCTTTGATTGCTTTAGCAACAGTAATTAACTATATAGATAGACAGGCTTTAGTAGTGTTATGGCCTAGTATAGCAGAGGATTTATATCCAGATAAATCAATTACTGAAAGAAAAGAGATTTATGCTTTAATTTCAGTCGTATTTATGTTTTCATATGCCTTTGGCCAGTCTATTTTTGGAAAAATATTTGATAAAGTCGGAACACGTATTGGTTTTGTTTTATCAATTGGTTTTTGGTCTATATCTACAGCTCTTCATGCCTTAGCTAAAGGCGTATTGAGTTTTGCTTTTTTTAGAGCTATTCTAGGAGTATCTGAGGCAGGAAACTGGCCAGGAGCAGCAAAAGGGAATTCAGAATGGTTCCCATCAACCGAAAGAGCTTTTGCACAAGGGTTATTTAACTCAGGTGCTGCTATAGGTGGAATTGTTGCGATACCAACTATTTCTTTCCTAACAATTTATTTTAGTTGGCAAATGATATTTATTATCGTTGGTCTTATAGGTCTGTTATGGCTAATTCCTTGGTTAATAATAGTGAAAGCACCTCCAAAAAGTCATCCATGGTTGACAGAAGATGAAAAAAAATATATCCTTGGTGGTCAAAAAGTAAAAGAGAATAAAGAAAAAAGTGAAGAATTAGTTGAATATAATCCTCAAACAGGAGAATTACTTTCACGCAAACAAAGTTGGGGTGTTATTATTGCTTCAGCAGCTATTGATCCTATATGGTGGCTATTCGTTTTTTGGATTCCTATATACCTTTCAGAAGTATATGGTATGGACGTAAAAGGAATTGGTATTTATGGATGGGTACCTTATGTTGGAGCTATGCTTGGTGCGTGGTTCGGTGGTTTGCTAGCGCAAAACAGACTTAAAGCAGGATGGAATATTAACAAGACTCGTAAAATAGTAATAACCCTTGGATGTGTTATTATGCTTCCAGCGTTATTGGCTTTATCTAACCCAGGTTCACCTTTTACAGCAGTAATAATTATGGCTGTTGTTCTTTTTGGATTTCAAACAGCAATTGGAAATGTGCAAACACTACCTAGTGATTTGTATGGAAAGAAAACAGTAGGTACACTTTCTGGTTTTGCAGGTACAGCAGCAAAACTATCTGGTGCTGGTTTAGTATCCTTAGTACCAATGTTAACTATAGGTGGTAATTATGCACCTGCTTTTATAATTGGAGCTGTACTAGCATTTATAGTAATAGCTAGTGTATGGATATTGATTCCTAAAATTGAGCCTTTAAAGTCAAAAAATTAGGGCATAATACAAATACGTAAAAATAAATAACGAATTAACTAACAAAAAAATAAAATTAAAAAATGAAGAAATCTGAAGGTAAAGTAGCCATAGTAACTGGAGCTACAGGAGGAATCGGTTTTGAAGTAGCAAAAAGACTAGGGAAAGATGGATATACTGTTATCTTAAACGGTATTGATGATGAAGCTGGAGCTCAAAAAACCAAAGAACTTACTGAAGAAGGAATCACAGCTGAATACTATGGATTCGATGTAACTAATGAAGAAGCAGTAACTTCAAACATTACTAAAATTGGAGAAAAATATGGAAAAATTGATACGCTTGTAAACAATGCAGGTGGATTAGGTGGAAGATCTCGTTTTGAAGAGATGACTACCGAATTCTATAGATTTGTAATGGCACTAAATCTCGATTCAACATTCTTTGCTTCAAGAGCAGCTATTCCATTTCTTAAAAAAGGAGAGAATGCTTCTATAATCAACTATACATCAAATGCTGGTTGGAATGCAGGTGGTCCTGGAGCAGGTATTTACGGAACATCTAAAGCTGGTGTACATGCAATTACAAGAGCATTGGCAAAAGATTTAGCCGAATACGGAATTAGAGTGAATGCTGTGTCTCCTGGGACTATAGATACTCCTTTTCATGCTCAAATTAAATCAACAAAACCAGAAGTGTTTGCTTCATGGAAAAACAATATTATGTTGGGAAGGTTAGGTCAACCTGAAGAGGTTGCATCAGTAGTATCATTCTTAGCCAGTGTTGATGCAAAATTTATTACAGCAGAAACTATACAGATTGGTGGAGGGCAAGCTTTAGGTATTTAATATAAGTATTTGTTAATTTAAAAAGCGTTCTGTGTTTTCACAGAACGCTTTTTTATTTTGAAGAATCCCGAACAATTAATTCGGCATCAAGAATAATTTTATTCAACGTTTGTTTTACAGTAGGGTTTTCTATACGTTCCAAAAATGTTTCAGCAGCTAATTTCCCGATTTGAGAACTATGCTGATGTACACTTGTAATTGTTGGTGTTACCAAAGATGTAAAAGGTTCATTTCCAAAACCAACTAGTTTTATATCGTCAGGGACACTAACACCCTGCTCGTTCAAAATCTGTAAAGCACCTAGAGCAGCATAATCACTCGCAACATAAATAGCATCAGGTCTGTTTTGTAATTTTAATAACTCTGTCATCTTTACTCTTCCATCTTCAAGAGTTAAATCACTTTCAACAAGAAGGTTGTTCTCTAGAGGTAAATTATTTTTCTTAATAGCGTCAATA
This sequence comes from Flavobacteriaceae bacterium, assembly GCA_049115595.1. GTDB lineage: Bacteria > Bacteroidota > Bacteroidia > Flavobacteriales > Flavobacteriaceae > Polaribacter. The sequence goes on along the minus strand of JAGDZS010000001.1, from coordinate 248,874 downwards.
TAACCTCTAATTCTATTGTTAAAAATACGAGTACGCCTATAGCCCCCTATGTGTGCAATTCGTTTGCAACCCTTAGAGATTAAGTGCTCAACAATCATATGACTACTCTCATAATCATTAATTCCAACGTAATCCACATTTAAATCATTTTCCCCTCTATCAAAAAGAATCAAAGGAATACCCTTCGATTTAATTTTTTCATAGTAAGATAAATCTACAGTTTCATTTGCCATAGAAGCAATAATCCCATCGACTTGCGTAAATAATAGGGTGTCTATACTGTTACATTCTTTTTGGAATGACTCATTCGATTGAGTGATAATGAGGTTGTATCCTGCTTTATTAAGAACCTCTTCCATGTTTTGAACTACAGAAGAAAAAAAATTGCTATTGGTTTTAGGAACTATAACTCCAACTAAGTTACTTTTTCCTTTTCGTAAAGCACTTGCTAAATGGTTAGGTTGATAGTTCAATTCTTTAGCAACACGTTGAACCGCTTCTTTTGTTTTTGCACTGATCCTTGAATCTCCATGCATTGCCTTAGAAACCGCAGCAGCAGAAATATTTAAAACGTTTGCAATGTCTTTTATCGTAGTTCTTTTTTTTTTCATTTAGTTTTTATATATTTGCTTAAACGTTTAAGCAAAAGTAGTATATTAACTATAAAAATCAAAACAAGTTCGGTTTTGATTTATTTTTAAAGAATTGCTTAAACGTTTAAGCAAAAGTAAATATCTAATAAAATTAAAATATAGTACAAATGAAAAAAGTAGTCACTTTTGGAGAAATCATGTTACGATTAGCTCCTCCAGGATTTTTAAGATTCTCTCAAACATCTAGCTTTGATGTTATATACGGAGGAGGAGAATCAAACGTAGCAGTTTCATTAGCAAATTATGGGGTTCCTGTGGATTTTGTAACACGTTTACCTGATAATGATATTGGACAATGTGCTATGATGGAAATGCGCAAAAGAGGTGTTGGTGTAGATAAAATTGTATATGGTGGAGATCGTCTTGGAATTTATTTTCTAGAAACTGGAGCTGTAAGTAGAGGAAGCAAAGTAGTATATGATAGAGCACATTCTGCTATTGCAGAAGTGAAGTCGGGAATGATCGATTGGGATGCTGTTTTTGATGGCGTAGAATGGTTCCATTGGACAGGAATTACACCTGCTATTTCTCAAGGAGCTGCAGATGTTTGTTTAGAAGCTGTAAAAGCAGCAAGCAAATTAGGAGTTACTATTTCCACAGATTTAAATTACAGAGCGAAGCTATGGAAATATTGTGATGATGCTCACAGAGAAAAAGTAATGACAGAATTGACATCGTATTGTGATATCGTTTTAGGAAACGAAGAAGATGCAGAAAAGCACTTTGGAATCAAGCCTGAAGGATTGGATATTACTACACAAGGTCATGATGTAAAGGCTGAAGCATTCTTATCAGTTTGTACTCAGATGATGGAAAAATTCCCAAGAGCTAAAAAAGTGATTACAACTTTGAGAGGATCTATCTCTGCATCACACAATTCATGGGCTGGAGTTTTATATGATGGGAAGACCATGTACGAATCGCCACAATACCAAATTACTGATATTGTAGACCGTGTAGGTGGAGGAGACTCTTTTATGGGTGGATTAATTTATGGATTATTAAAGTACCCAGAGGATGATCAAAATGCATTAAACTTTGCAGTAGCTGCTTCTTGTTTAAAGCATACGATTAAAGGTGATGCAAACTTAGTAACTGTATCAGAAGTTGAAAAATTAATGGGTGGTGATTCTTCAGGTAGAGTAGCACGATAAAATAGATAAAAATGGCACAATTTTCTAGAATACATGTAGCAACAACCATGGGCGAAACTGGGTTAGTTCCTTTGTTTTATCATGACGATATTGAAGTCAGTAAAAAAGTATTAAAAGCCTGTTATGATGGTGGAGCAAGGCTATTAGAATTTACAAGTAGAGGCGATTTTGCACACGAAATCTTTGGTGAACTTACAAAATATGCAATCAAAGAACTTCCGGGAATGATTATGGGTGTTGGATCTGTTACAGATGCAGGGGCTGCTTCTTTGTACATGCAATTAGGTGCAAACTTTATTGTTACTCCCGTTTTAAGAGAAGACATTGCAACTATTTGTAATAGACGAAAAGTACTCTGGTCTCCTGGTTGCGGTTCTTTAACTGAAATTGCAAGAGCGGAAGAATTAGGCTGTGAAGTTGTAAAATTATTTCCAGGAGGGATTTATGGTCCTGATTTTGTAAAAGCCATCAAAGGTCCATGTAAATGGACAAGTATTATGCCTACAGGAGGGGTGTCGCCAACACAAGAAAATTTAGAAGCTTGGTTTAATGCTGGTGTTACCTGTGTTGGAATGGGATCTAAATTGATTAAAAAAGATGCTGAAGGAAAATTCAATTACTTAGAGATAGAATCTAAAGTTCGTAATTCACTAGAGATCATACAAAAATTAAAAAGCTAATTATATGTTTGCAGGAACCACCTTAAAGCAAATCTCTTTGAAGTCTGGGTATTCTGTTTCAACAGTTTCGAAAGCACTCAATGGGAGTTATGAGATTAAAGATTCTACGAAAAGAAAAATTAAGAAAATCGCTAAAAAGAATAATTATATTCCCAATAGAGCTGCTCAATCATTAAGAAATAAAAAGACGAAAGTTCTCGCTGTTATTATTCCAAAAATAACAACAGCGTACTTTGGTGCTTTCGTCTCTGAAATACAAAAAAGAGCATTTGTTTTAGATTATAGAATTCTTGTACTACAATCTTTTGAAGAAAAAGAGAAAGAGAAAAAATGCATACGTATGGTAAATGACGGAAGTGTAGATGGAATTGTACTATTCTCTAACAATCCATTTGAAGAAACTGAATATCAGATCAATCCTGTTCAGAACTTCATGAAAATTCCTTATCATTCAAAAAATAATTTTACTCTAGAGGCTACCAAAGAACTTGCTTATACAAGTTTTTTAAGACTAGTTTCCTAAAAGTCCAATAGTCCCTATTTTGTTATTCTCTTTTAATAAGTATGATTTTTTACCAGGAACAAAATTCTTTTTGTCACTCCATTTTGGACTTCGATAGAGAATATTTTTTTTAGTAGCTCCTTTAGTTACTTTGACATTCCCAGAAGTGTGAATTAAACAGTTTTCAATACTGTTTAGAAATCCAGATAGATTAACAGGGTGTTTTTGATTGTAACTGTTTACAAAAACAGAATTGGAAATTTTAACAACAGGAATTCCTTTACTTTTAATCACAATTCCTTTTTCAAAGTTCCCTACTTTACTAAATACTGAGTTACTAACCATCAACTTTCCTTTATTTGCCCCTAAAGAACCATTCTTGGTGTAATTAATTGCAAATTCAGTAATGTTTTTGAAAACACTATTATGAATAAGAATAACTTCGGCATTGTATTTTCCAAAGGTCTTTTCATACGATAAATTAAGCCCTCTATAGCTATCTATAAACTTTGAATTGACAATGCTAATTGTATCAGCCATAGTTCCTGTATAAGCTTTAAAAATACTCCCTCCTTTTGTGTTATTGAAATTTTGAAACGTAACATCGTCAATATATAGATTGTATTTTTCAGCATTGTTTTTGTCAGGTGAAACGACAGCATATTTTACTTTGGTATCATTATCACCATCTATGATCAAATTACGAAGTTTAAGAGAACTTTTTTGTTGCACTCTAAAAAAGTAGTTCAAAGGTTTCGCTAACTTATCATTCGCTTTGATTATCGTCTTTCCTGTCCCAACAATGGTAATATCTCCATTAATTTTTTGCGTTTTGTCTACAAAATAAATTCCATCTGCTAATTGCAATGTAGTTCCAGAATTAGCTTTTTTAATTGCTTTTCCTAATGTTTCTATCCCAGATTTAACAGTAATAGTTTCTTTTTTCATGATAACCTTAGGAGCTACGATTTTAGGTTTCCAATTAGGTCCAGTTCTAATCATTAATGCTGTAGGATATCTTCCATTATTTAGATTGAAAGCTCCAATAGTATTTACTTTCCGAGGAACTCTTGCCATGTCTAAAGCTGGGCTATTTTCATTTTTAAAATCAGAAATTAAAACTTCATTTTGAGCAATAGGCATTGGCAAAGAACGAAGCATTTTCCAAGCAATTTTTGCCTTGGTGAAATATTTCTCGTCTACCGTAGCTTCAGAGTCTACTACGTTGTTTTGAAAAGAGATTCCACTAATATTATCATAAGCATTAAAAATATTTGCCTTGTTTGTATTACTAATAAGGTTATTGGCAAACAAAGTATTGATAGGGCGTAAACTTCTTTCATCGTCTTTACCAGCTGCAAATTCAACTGGACCACAATTAATGATAGTGTTGTGTTGAATATCAACATTTTTTACTTGGTGATATCTGTTTAAAGGAGAGTTCGGAACTCCATTCATAACAACAATTGGCCCTCTAAAACCATCTCCTTTTAAACCAACAAGTAAATTATTTCTAACAATATGTCCCTCATTAATAATTCTAATTCCCCCAGTTTTTGGCACGTTATTTCCTAGAAACACATTTCCTTCAACCAAAGCATTGTTTCCATGACGTAAAGTCAACGTTCCTTTGCTTGCTAAAAACAGGTTGTTTCTAAAGATATTATCTCCCGATTTATTTGAGATGATTTCAATCTCTCCATCACAGTTTTTAAATGTGTTGTTTTCAACAAGAGTTTTGGAAGATTTCATGGAATTTGCACTAGTTCCAATACGAATAGTTTCCCCTCCATTTTTCCCCAAGTCAGGACGAAATCCAAAGAAATTATAGTCAATTTGATGATTGTTCTCAATATGAGCATCTCCTTTTAACCAAACCACCAATGTAGTTCCATGATTTGTTTTGCCTGTAAAATTACAATGATCAACGCGGTTATTCTTTCCCCAAAGATCAACCCAATGAGTGCTCAAACTTTGATCTGTTGAATTAAAATAAGAAACAGTACAGTTAGTTAATCTAGAATTATAGGCAAATTCCTTAGAGTTTTTTCTAAAAGAGATCACTGATTTTTTAGTAGGAGTACCATCCTTAAACCATAATCCATCTACGACCAAATACTTCCCATAAATATTCATTCGAGAATCTCCAGTGATGATTACTTGACCAGCTGTTTCAGCTTTTACAGTAATAGGCTCATCTTTTTTCCCGATTCCGAAAACCTTTAAATGAACATCTTTCCACTCACCATTTTTCATTACTATGGTAGAACCAGGAACAGCTTTTTTAATGGCAGTATTAAATTCTTCAATATTTGAGACACTAGTTTGCTCTTGAGAATACATAAAAGTAGTAATGCATAGAACAAAGAGTAATAAAAAACGTTTCATATTAAATTGGTTTACCAGATTGGTTTACCAAATATATAAATATAACTGAAAATAGCAAATTTAGTGGATGCTTATTCTAGAGAAGGTCTTTTACTTTAATTAAAAAAGCCACTCAATTGAGTGGCTTTTCATTCACAGCAAAACTCCCCACATTATTTGCCCCCTAACATCAACAACTCATTACAAACAACCTCCGTAATGTATTTTTTCTCGCCTTCTTTAGTCTCGTAACTACGTGAGGTTAACTTTCCATCAACTACAATCTCATTCCCTTTCTGTACATACTTTTCAATAATCTCGGCAGTCTTATTCCAAGCTACTACATTGTGCCATTGTGTATCTGTTACTTTTTCGCCTTCTGCATTTTTATACGTTTCATTTGTAGCAATCGAAAATTTTGCTAGTTTTTTACCACTATCTAACGTGATAATTTCTGGTTCAGTTCCTAAATTTCCAATTAACTGTACTCTGTTTCTTAGTGCATTCATAATTCTAGTTTTTATTTTTATAGTGTACTTTTTATGAGTTTGTAACCCTTAAAATTCAACTATTTTTAATTTTTTCCTGAGCAACTCTCAGAACCTTTTGTCAGAAATACCAAAACGAATTCAGTATTAATTGACTCTGCAAAGATCAGACGGCATCCAAATTTTACTCGGTTATAAAGCGCTTACTTTCGGTTGTAAATACTTGTAATCGTTTGTAAACGAATATATTTCCTATATTGTGTAGCGCAAAATATATCTATGGAAACAAAAAAATGTTTAGAGTGTGGAGATCCTGTAAAAGGGAGAATCGATAAAAAGTTCTGCTCAGATTACTGTCGAAATTCTTATAACAACAAAGTAAATAAAGACAGTAAAAACTTAATTAGGAACGTAAACAACCGACTTCGGAAGAATCACAAAATCCTCTCCGAATTAAACCTGTCAGGAAAAACAAAAGTTTCTCGAACTAAGTTATATGATCTTGGATTTGATTTTCAATTATTTACTTCTATTTACACAACAAAAAAAGGAAGCACCTATTTCTATATATATGATGAAGGGTATTTAGCGTTAGAAAACGAATTATATTTATTGATTAAAAGAGACAATTAAAGAAATTACTTCCACGTATTTCCTTTCATTTTTATTGCCGCTTTTAAAATGTCTTTCTGACTAATTTGACCAATTAATTTTCCATTCTCAACAATAGGGAAGCGTCTACGTTTTGAACTAATAAATTTATTAGCTGCGTCAAAAATATTCATATTCTTGTCAATGGTCTCGACTTCAGAAACCATATTATTTTCTACAGTATGGCTATTATCCATTGGCATATTATAATATTTACTATCAGAAATATGCTTAATACAATCTGTTTCAGAAATAATTCCAACCAAATCATTTTTTTCATTGACAACAGGGGCTCCAGAAATTTTATATTTAATAAGCGTACTAATAACATCATGAATAGATTGCTCTGGTTTAAAAGTAATCAGCTTCGTAGTCATGTAATCAGATACTAGTATTTGTTCTACTGGTTTTGAGATATTCTTATCTCTCTTCCCTTGAAAGTTGATAATCCCCATATGAAAAAAGTTTTGGTTTCTTTAAAGTTACTGATTTTTAAATATTTACACTACTCCCTTCTCTTTTTTTTTATTTAGTACATTTATAGCCTATTAAGTTCTTATTTAGAATTAAAAAAACCCTAACATTATAATGACCAAGTTTAAGCACGATAATAAAAGTTTACACAACCTAGAAAGCCCAAATCTTATTGTTCCTGAAGTTTTAAAATTTATAACTCCTAAAAGTGTTGTAGATATAGGGTGCGGATTGGGAAATTTTCTCCATGTTTTTAAGCAAAATGGTGTGGAAGAAATCTTAGGGGTCAACGGTCCGTGGGTAGAAAAAGAATTGTTGTTTAAATATATTGATCAAGAGGAATTTTTAGAATGGGATCTAGAGAAAGAAATCGTTCTGGATAAAAAATACGATTTAGCAGTAAATCTTGAGGTTGCTGAACATTTGAATGAAAAGGCGGCTGATACAATTGTAAAGACACTTGTAAATGCCGGTGAAGTAGTTCTATTCTCAGCCGCGATTCCTTTGCAAGGAGGCCAAAATCACATTAATGAGCAACCTCTTACCTATTGGGAAGAAAAATTCTCAAAACATGGTTATGTAGTTCATGATATTATTAGGTCTGTTATTTGGGATAATGATAAAATTCCTTTCTGGTATCGACAAAATATGGTTTTTATTGCCCCAAAAGAATACACTTTTAAAAACAACCCTGTATACAGTCACGTTAAAAATATCGTTCATCCTGGGCTTGTTCAAGATAAGATGAACCAAATTATTGAACTTCATCATGCAAAAAAGAAAACCTCTTTTTACTTAAAGTTATTTTTAAAATCATTGGCAATATCTTTAGGAGTTAAAAAATAATTAATACCTATTCTCATGAAAAAATATGCATCTATTATCTCGCTAATCATCGTTTTGATTTCTGCTTATTGGGGATTTTACGACTTAAGCCCTACAAGCATAACTCAACCCAAAAGCGATACTGAGTTTTCAATAGACAATGCATTATTACATTTGAAAAATATTACCAAAGAAGTTCATTATGTTGGAACAGAAGGGCATAAAAATGTTCAGAATTACCTTTTTGGTGAGCTTCAGAAAATGGGTTTAAACCCAACCATACAAACACAAACTGTCATTAATAAAAAATGGTACGCAGGAACAACTACTGAGAATATTATTGCTAAGATTAAAGGAAAAGAAAATGGAAAAGCGCTCTTACTTTTATCTCATTATGATTCCAGTCCTAATTTGGCTATTGGAGCCAGTGACGCAGGATCTGGTGTTGTAACTATTTTAGAAAGTGTCCGTGCTTTTCTTGCCAAAGGAGAACAGCCTAAAAACGATATTATCATCTTAATTTCAGATGCCGAAGAGCTGGGGCTTTTAGGAGCAAAAGCTTTTGTAGAACATCACCCATGGGCAAAAGAGGTTGAACTTGTTTTAAACTTCGAAGCTAGAGGAAGTGGTGGTCCTAGTTATATGTTGATGGAAACGAATGGCAAAAACAGCCGATTAATTTCTGAGTTTTTAAAAGCAAACCCTGGTTACCCAGCGTCAAACTCATTATTATATAGCATCTATAAGAAACTCCCTAACGATACCGATTTAACGGTATTTAGAGAAAATGGAAATATTAATGGATTCAATTTTGCATTCATCGGAGATCATTTCGATTATCATACCATGCAAGACACCTATGAAAGGTTAGACAGAACCACGCTTGCCCACCAAGGAGATTACTTAATGACAACTCTTGCTTATTTTGCAAATTCAGAGATTGAGAATATGGATAGTGATGTAGATTTTGTTTACGTAAATTTTCCTTTTGTCAAACTATTAATCTACCCTTTTTCTTGGGTAACACCTATGGTAATTATTGCTGTTGTTTTACTGATTATCTTAATTTTCTTCGGAATTGTATTAAATAAAATAGATGTCAAGCAGTTGCTTGTTGGGTTTATTCCATCGCTACTCTCCATCATTTTATGTGGGGGCGTTTCTTTTCTCTTATGGAAAGGAATTCTTTTAATACATCCTTCTTACCTAGACATCTTACACGGGTTTACCTACAATGGATATTGGTATATCGCAGCGTTTGTTTGTCTAAACATTTGGATACTGTTTTTCATCTACAAGCGATTTATAAAAAGAGATAATAGTACGAGTTTATTAATTGCACCTATTGTTATTTGGTTGCTCGTAAACTTCTTTATACCTGAAGATTTTAAGGGAGCTGGATTTTTCATCATCCCAGTTTTGATCGCCGAAATTATTTTAGCCATTACTATTTTTAAGAAGCCAATTGATAAAAATTACGCAATTCTTTTTGCCATTATATCCATACCAACAGTTTATATTTTTGCACCCTTAATTAAAATGTTTCCGGTTGGATTAGGTTTAAAAGTTCTTTTTATTAGTGGAATTATTTTAGCCCTTGTTTTTGGGCTTTTATTACCTGTATTAACTGCTTCAAAATCTAGAAATGCCTTTACAAAATTGGCTGGTGTTCTCGCTATTGCGTTTTTTGCCGTGGCTACTTTTCAATCTGGTTTTACAATTGATAAAAAGAAACCGAATAGCTTAGTATATATTAAAAACCTAAACGATTCTACTGCTTATTGGGGAACCTACAATCAAGTTTTAGATTCCTACATTTCTCAAAAACTAGGTGATAATCCTAAAAAAGGGGGAATCGCCAATGCAAGCTCTAAAAGCAAATACAACAGTCGTTTTAGCTATCATGCAGAAGCCGAAAACAAGGCTATTAAGACTTCAGCTATTCATGTCACTAGAGATACTATTGTTGGGGAAGATAGAATGCTAGAGTTTAGCCTCGTTCCTAAGAGGAAAATAAACAAATACGAATTAGGAGTTATAGATACGACTCTATTCAAAAAGATTTCTGTTAATAATTCTCTTTATAATGATGGGGAGCCCATTACTTTTCGAAGAGGAAGTTTCTTGTTATATCACATGGGAAATTCAGATGATAGCTTGTCGGTTTCACTAACCATTGGAAAAGAAGCCAAGCTTCATCTCTTTATGAATGAAATATCCTATGATTTGTTAGAAAATCCGTTGTTCACTATTCAACCTAGAACAGAAGAGATGATGACAATGCCTTTCATAACAAACAATGCTATTATCTGTACTCGACAACTCAGTTTTTAAGAACTCTTATTTCACTTCAGAAACACGAAGTGTATTTACCATCCCTCTTTCTTCAACAGGCATAGAAGTTAGGTTAATAACTAAGTCTCCAGGCTTTACAAACCCTTTTTCTTTGGCGATTGTATTAATATCTTGAACCGTATCGTCTGTGCTTAAATCTTCATCGTAGAAGTACGCTTTTACACCCCAAAGTAAATTCAATTTTCCTAAGATTCTTTTCTCTGTAGTAAAAGCCAACATATGTGTTCTTGGTCGCCAAGCAGAAATTTGGAATGCAGTATATCCACTATTAGTTAACGTTAAAATTGCTGCTGCATTTGTATCATTTGCCATCAAAGCTGCGTGATGACATACAGATTTTGTAATAAATCTATTCGTTCTAATATGTGGTGCTTCTACTGGAACTTTAATCAAATCCGAATTCTCAACACCTAAGATAATTTCCTTCATCTTCTGAATTACTCGTACTGGATGTTTTCCAACAGAAGTTTCACCAGAAAGCATCACGGCATCAGCGCCGTCCATAATAGAATTTGCAACATCGTTTACCTCAGCTCTTGTAGGGACTGAATTTGTAATCATTGTTTCCATCATTTGAGTTGCAATAATCACAGGAATACGAGCTCTTTTGGCTCTCATTACTAGTTTCTTCTGAATCAAAGGAACTTCTTGCATTGGAATTTCTACCCCAAGATCTCCACGAGCTACCATCAATCCGTCACAATATGGAATTAAAGCATCTATATTTTCTACCGCCTCTGGTTTTTCAATTTTCGCAATTACTGGTACTCTATAGTCTGAATGTTGTGCAATTAAATCACGTAACATTCTTAAGTCCTCTGGAGTTCTTACAAAAGATAAAGCCATCCAATCTACATCTAAACTCAATGCAAAAATGGCATCTTTTTTATCTTTCTCGGTTAGCGCAGGTAAAGAAATATCTGTATTAGGTAAGTTCACTCCTTTTTTAGAGGATAATGCCCCTCCTACAATTACTTTGGTAACTACTTTCGATTTTTTATCTGTAGAAACAACTTCAAATAAAAGCTTCCCATCATCTACTAAAATTTGTTCTCCCTTTTTTACGTCTCTTGGAAAACTTTGGTAAGTCATATAGGCTTTCTCTTTGTTTCCAATACATTCTTCTGTAGTAAAAACAAACTCTTGGTCATCTTCTAGAACAACACCTTCTTCCATAACGCCAACTCGTAATTTTGGGCCTTGTAAATCGGCTAGAATGGCAACATTGAAGGAATTCTCTTCGTTAATTTCTCTAATCTGTTTTACTCGCTCTTTTACGATATCGTAATCTGCGTGAGAAAAATTAATTCTAAAAACATTCACTCCCGATACTGCTAACTCAGTAAGGGTTTCTTTTGTACTTGTTGCTGGACCTAGCGTCGCAACAATTTTTGTTTTTTTGTTCTTGGGCATGCTTAAAAAATTAAGAAATCTTTCGATTTCAATGTGTTTGTATCTACGATATAGGAAGTAACAACTTGATTGATTTTTTTTATCTCGTTTACCGTTTTGTAAATCAAATCTTGACTTGACTCTCCCACTATTTTTATAAAATAATCAACTCGTTTCTTCTCGGGAATAAGATAGGTTTTTGTTTCTGTTGCAAACGCCAACGTATCGCTTTCATTTCTCTTTTCCTCAGCGAAACTATTCGCTATTAGGTACCAATCAAAATCATACTCTTCATTCACATATTGATAGATAGAAAATGAAGCTTTACTCTCTTCACTTTGAAAATCTAAACTAAAGCTTGCTCTTGAAAAGTGTATGTCTAAATTGTTATTTAAAAGGTATGCTAACTTAAAATCTTCTAATGCAGTATGAATGCCAATTAATGTATAATTGTCTTCACAAAAATCCTCTAAGTCTAATGAGTGAATCTGCATTTTATAAGGAGGTTAAGCTAAATTACTTGTAAAACCTAGCTAACAAAATTAATGATTGTTTTAAAAAGGAAGGCAAAAAATAACGAAATCGTTATCGTGTTATGAATTTTCTATCTGTTTTTGGAATACATAATAAACTCTTTTAGACGCTTGTTCTTCTGCTTTTTTCTTTGAAGTTGCACGCCCTTTCGCCACCTGTTCCCCGTCTATACTGATCTTAACACTGAAATGTTTTATAGATTCATTTCCAGTATCTTCATAGGTTTCTATATAGTATTTTTTCTTCTGCTTCTGACACCATTCTATAATTAATCCTTTATAACTGGTAATTTTTCCTTCAAGTTTAGGAATATCTACATAAGGAACAATTACTTTTTCATAAATAAACTTCTTACAATAGTTGTACCCCTTGTCTAAATAAATCGCTCCAATTAACGCTTCAAAAATATTTCCATAAATGTTATCTCCTACGTTATCTTGAGAGATATTACTCTTTACAAAGTCGATGAGGTTTAGATCTTTTCCTAATTCATTCAAATGGTCTCTACTTACAATTTTAGAACGCATCTGTGTTAAATATCCTTCAGATCCATTGGGTACTTTTTTGTAGAGATACGAAGCAATAACAGAACCCAACATAGCATCACCTAAAAACTCTAAACGCTCATAATTAAACGGTTTTCCATCTTTGTCTAACTTCTTTAATGATCGATGGGTGAACGCCATATCATAGAATTCAATTTTCTTAGGATTGAAATCTAATAAATCTCGCATAGCATAATAAAACCCCTCATCATCTCCTTTGGACGACGGGCTTACTATTTTGCGAATAAAATTCATTAAGTATTAGTCTAATTTTCTGAATGCAACACAAGCATTATGCCCTCCAAATCCGAACGTGTTGCTCATTGCAACTTTAATATCTCTCTTTTGGGCCTTGTTCAATGTCAGATTTAGATCTGGATTGATGTTCTCATCTACTGTATTGTGATTGATTGTTGGAGGAATAACTCCATGTTTCATTGCCAAGATAGAGGCAATAGATTCAATCGCTCCAGCAGCCCCTAAAAGGTGACCTGTCATGGATTTTGTAGAATTGATATTGATGTTTTTTGCGTGATCACCAAAAACTTGAGAAATCGCTTTTAATTCAGCAACATCTCCTAATGGAGTTGAAGTTCCGTGTGTATTAATGTGATCTACATCTTCTGGATTGATACCAGAGTTTTGTAAACAATTTTTCATTACAGCAATCACCCCAATTCCTTCTGGGTGTGGCGCTGTCATGTGGTGTGCGTCAGAAGACATTCCTCCTCCAATAACTTCGGCGTAAATTTTAGCACCTCTTGCTTTGGCGTGTTCGTATTCTTCTAAGATAATAGCTCCAGCTCCTTCTCCTAAAACAAACCCATCTCTTTCTGCATCAAATGGTCTTGAAGCACTTTCTGGACTTTCGTTTCTAGTAGATAAGGCATGCATTGCATTAAATCCTCCCATTCCTGCAATAGTAACAGCCGCTTCACTACCTCCAGTAACAATCACATCACAGTGACCTAAACGGATATAGTTTAATGCGTCTATCATTGCATTCGCAGAAGATGCACAGGCAGACACTGTTGTATAGTTTGGCCCCATAAATCCATTCTTAATAGAAATGTTTCCTGGTGCGATGTCTGCAATCATTTTTGGAATAAAGAAAGGGTTGAATCTTGGGCTACCGTCTCCAGCAGCAAAGTTTAGTACTTCGTTCTGAAATGTTTCTAAACCACCAATACCTGCTCCCCAAATAACTCCTACTCGTAATTTATCTATTGTGTCTAAGTTCAATTCAGCATCTGCAATCGCTTCATCAGAAGCCACCATTGCATATTGCGTAAACTTATCCATTTTACGAGCCTCTTTTCTGTGAATGAAATCATTCACATTAAAGTCTTTAACTTCACATGCAAAACGAGTCTTGAACTTGGTAGCATCAAAATGTGTAATAGGTGCAGCCCCGCTAACTCCGTTAACTAAGGCGTTCCAATATTCTTCAATATTGTTCCCAATTGGTGTTAATGCACCAAGTCCAGTTACTACAACTCGTTTTAATTGCATATAAATGTTACTTTTTAGCTTCTTCTATATAGCTGATTGCTTGACCTACAGTTCCAATGTTTTCTGCTTGATCGTCTGGAATTTGAATATCAAATTCTTTTTCGAATTCCATAATTAACTCAACAGTATCTAAAGAATCTGCTCCTAAATCGTTCGTAAAGCTAGCTTCTGTAGTTACTTCATTATCGTCTACTCCTAATTTATCTACGATAATAGCTTTTACTCTTGATGCAATGTCTGACATAATTTGTAATTTTTAAATTTAAAATCGAGGCAAAAATACAAATCTTATTAGTTTTGACGAATTTTTACCTAAAAAATGAACTCTAAAGTAGACAATTTTTGTCGAATCTCTTATTTAAAAATTACAATCTGAATTATTATTCTTTCTTTTGTGATTGAATATCATTATCAATGAAACGAATTGTCATTTTTGCTTCGGGTTCTGGTTCTAATGCAGAACAGATCATTAACTACTTTAAAAACAGTGCTTCCATACAAGTAATTAAAGTACTAAGTAACAAGGAAGGAGCTGGTATTTTTAAACGTTGCAAACGACTAGGGGTTCCTTGTGAACTATTTTCTCGAACTGATTTCTCTCATTCTGATGTGGTTTTAAATCAATTAAAAAAAGAAGCAGATTATCTTATTCTAGCAGGTTTTTTATGGAAAATCCCAAAATCTATCGTTCAAGCCTTTCCAAATAGAATCATTAATATTCATCCTGCTTTGCTCCCTAAATATGGTGGAAAAGGGATGTATGGAATGCATGTGCATAGGGCTGTGAAAGAAAATCAAGAAAAGGAAACTGGAATTACTATTCATTTTGTAAACGAACATTATGATGACGGTGCTATTATTTTTCAAGCGAAAACTGAATTAGAATCATCGGATTCTCCTGAAGATATTGCACAGAAGATCCATGGTTTAGAGTACAAACATTTCCCTAGAGTTATTGAAGAAACTATTCTGAAAAATGGCTAAAAAGAAATACTATGTCGTGTGGAAAGGGAAAGAAACAGGTGTTTTTTCTTCTTGGGATAAAGTGAAAAAGCTTGTTCAAGGTTTTGATGGCGCCCAATACAAAGCTTTTGCTGACAAAAAAGAAGCCGACAAAGCTTTTAAAAAGACCTTTTTCGATTACAAAGGAAAGAGCACTAAAAAAACTGTTTTATCTGCTACGGAAAAAGCCAAATATGGAACTCCACTTGAGAATAGTTTAACGGTAGATGCAGCTTGTAGCGGAAATCCTGGTAAGATGGAATATCGAGGAGTGTTAAATCACAATAAAAAAGAGGTCTTCAAAAAAGGCCCTTATGAAAATGGCACCAATAATATTGGAGAGTTCTTGGCTTTGGTACACGGAATTGCTTTGCTAAAAAGTAAAGGGTACCACAAACTTCCTATTTATTCCGATTCTAAAATTGCCATGTCTTGGTTAAAAAAGAAAGAATGTAGAACCAATGTTGTCTTCGATTCTTCTAATAGCGAATTGCTTACACTTATTCATCGTGCTGAAAAGTGGTTGAAAAACAATTCGTATCAAAACCCAATTCTAAAATGGGAAACCAAAGCTTGGGGGGAAATTCCTGCTGATTTTGGGAGGAAGTAAAAGTTAATTAGATAATTCTTTCTTTGCTATCTTCTTTTTATAATATCGGTCAATAATAGGATTGAATATAAAAATGAAAATGAAAATGAATCTAGCTATTTCTATAGAGAAAAAAGCGATAAGACCAGCCAAACTCCAAATAACTACTGTATTTAGCATTCTTAATGCTTCCCAATTTCTACGAAGATTGTCTAAACCTGTTTCTGTTTTTTCTTTTTTAGCTACGGCATAAATCATAAAAAGGATCATCAATGCAATTAATGAAAGATTAATTGAGTAAAATACAAAAGGGCCTACATAATTGATTCCATTCACATAAAAGGCTGTTGAAAAAGGTAATAAAACCACAAAGAAGAGTAGGAAAATATTAATCCAAAGTATTTTTGGATTAAAGCTTGTTAAATATTTGGTGATTTTCATATAATCAATCCAATAAAAAGCAGTCACAAAAAAACTGACAACAAACCCTATAAAATTGGGAATTCTTTCTGCTAATACTCCCCATATTCCTGATTCATTCAATGTACTATAACTAGGCACTACAACTTCTAATACTAGTAAGGTCATCGCAATTGAAAAAACGGCATCTGAAAAGCCAATAATCCTAGATCTATCAAAGGTCAATTTTTCCATATGAAGGGTTCTTTTAACTCAAATATAATCTTTTCTCTTTTTATGTATTCTTATTTCTGTCGTTTACCAAAATTTAGATATAAATAGTAAGTTACTCCAGAAGCTATGTTTAATCCATATGCTATCAATCCTAACTTTGTAATCATTAATGATACTTCGTAATATCTCTGAATCAAATAATAAAACAGGAAACTAGATATCAGTAAAATCAAAATTAATTGCACAAATGGTTTTTTAATTTCTTCGTTTTTACTGATGTATACAATAAGAATTGAATTAAAAATCGCCAAAATCATGAATAATAATGATGCTATAAAGGACTCATGTTGATTTACCAACAATAGATAAACAATTAACAAGGTGTTTATTGTGCTAGAAATAATCTTCGTCATATCTTTTTATTAACTAATTTCTAGGCATTATAGTTATTGGTAAGTTAGGTCTGTCAAAAATTGAATCATCTAATTTTTTTCTTTCAATAGAAACGGCTTCAATACTGTTATATGAACCGTCTAAATCGGCAATACTTCTAATAGAGATTCCTCCTTTTGTAATTTTCATAAAGTAACTCCATAACCCCGCTTTGTGTTTCTTATAGAATTTAGGTTTAATTCTAACATCCTTACTATAATAGTATTTATGAGTTCCTTTATTTGTTTTTACAATAACAAGTTTGCATTTTACACCTGCTATTGTTTCTGTAACATCCGAGAATTTATATGACAGTACTTTTTCGTCTTCATTTGTTACTAAAGTATACATCAACGAGTTAATTGTTGAAGTTTTCATGAAAAGTGTATCGTTTCCATTGTAATAGGTTGTCACTTTTAATGAACCATTCATTTCTGATTTATACCTCCCTTTTTTTAAATAATACGTTTGTTCGTTTCCTATATACTCTTCTATCTGCTCTTTAGTCATCTCTCCAGTTTTATCTTTAAAATCTACTTTAAACTTGATCACTCCTTCAAAGTTTTTTTGAGCTTGAAGTGTAAATTGAAAAAGGGAGAAACAGATTGTAAAAATGATGGTTTTTTTCATAGAATTGATTTTGATTAATATAGCAATATACAAAGATCTTTTAAAGTGTCTAAAGCAAAAACCCCTAGCAATTGCTAGGGGTTTTCTATATTTTAAAAAACTTATGTTCTTCTAAAAATTCGCTTTCATCAACTCTCTGTTCATACGAGCGATGTTTTCTAAAGAAATTCCTTTTGGGCATTCTACTTCACAAGCTCCTGTATTGGTACAGTTTCCAAAACCTTCTAAGTCCATTTGAGCAACCATGTTTTGCACACGATCAGCTGCTTCTACTTGTCCTTGGGGTAACAAAGCATATTGAGATACTTTTGCTCCTACAAACAACATGGCACTTGAGTTTTTACAGGTAGCTACACAGGCACCACATCCAATACAAGTTGCTGCATCCATTGCTTCGTCTGCTGCATGTTTAGAAATAGGTGTTGCGTTTGCATCTTGTGTATTTCCAGAAGTATTTACAGAGATATATCCTCCTGCATGTTGGATACGATCAAATGAAGAACGATCTACGACTAAGTCTTTAATTACTGGAAAGGCAGCTGCTCTAAATGGTTCAATCGTAATGGTATCTCCATCTTTAAACATACGCATGTGTAATTGACACGTTGTTACGCCTCTGTCTGGTCCATGAGCTTCTCCGTTGATATACATAGAACACATTCCGCAGATTCCTTCTCTACAATCATGATCAAAAGCTACTGGCTCTTCACCGGTATTGATAAGCTGCTCATTTAAAACATCCATCATTTCTAAGAAAGACATATGTTCTGAAATCTCAGTCACTTTATAATCAACCATTCGACCCTTTGTACTAGCGTCTTTTTGTCTCCAAATTTTAAGTGTTAAATTCATCTTCTTTCTTATTTGTATGAACGTTGTTTTAATTCAATATCATTAAACTCTAATTCTTCTTTGTGCAAAACCGCATCTGCTGGCTCTCCTTTGTATTCCCAAGCAGAAACAAAAGCAAAATCTTTATCGTTACGCTTTGCTTCCCCTTTTTGTTCTCCGTCTTCTTCAACAGATTCTTCCCTAAAGTGACCTCCACAAGATTCGTTACGCTCTAAAGCATCCTTCGCAAACAATTCTCCTAATTCTAGGAAATCCGCTACACGTCCTGCTTTTTCTAATTCAGGGTTCATTTCATCCGCAGTTCCAGGAACACTAACGTCTTTCCAAAACTCTTCACGCAAGGCTTTAATCTCAGCCATTGCTTCTTTCAAACCTTCAGCATTACGAGACATTCCTGCCTTGTTCCACATAATATTTCCTAATTTCTTATGGAAATAATCCACAGATTTGCTTCCTTTATTATTGACAAAGAAATTGATTCTATCGGTTACTTCTTTCTCTGCTTCTTCAAATTCTTTAGTATCTGTAGAAATTTTCCCAGTACGAATATCATCAGATAAATAATCTCCTATTGTATATGGTAATACAAAATACCCGTCTGCCAATCCTTGCATTAGTGCAGAAGCTCCTAATCTATTTGCTCCGTGGTCAGAGAAGTTTGCTTCTCCAATACAGTACAATCCATTTACAGTAGTCATTAGGTTATAATCAACCCAAACACCTCCCATAGTATAATGAACTGCTGGATAAATCATCATTGGCGTTTCGTACGGATTCTCATCTACGATCTTCTCATACATCTGGAATAAGTTCCCATATTTTGCCTCAACAATTCCTTTCCCTAACTCGTATATTTTTGCATCAGAAGCATTTGAAATACCATGAATTTTTGCCTGCTCTTTTCCGTAACGAGTAATCGCAGATTTAAAATCTAAGTACACCGCTTCTCCTGTTGCATTTACTCCATATCCGGCATCACAACGCTCTTTTGCAGCTCTAGAAGCAACATCACGTGGCACTAAGTTTCCAAAAGCTGGATATCTTCTTTCTAGGTAGTAATCTCTTTCATCCTCTGACAAATCGGTTGGTTTTTTACGACCTTCTCTAATTGCCGTTACATCTTCTATATTCTTCGGTACCCAAATACGTCCATCATTACGTAATGACTCAGACATCAATGTTAATTTTGATTGATAGTCTCCTGAACGTGGAATACAGGTTGGGTGAATTTGTGTATAACAAGGGTTTGCGAAGTACGCTCCTTTTTTATGTATTTTCCAAGCGGCAGTTGCATTAGATCCCATTGCATTGGTAGATAGGAAATATACATTTCCATATCCTCCAGAAGCAATGACTACTGCGTGTGCTGAATGACGTTCTATTTCTCCAGTAATTAAATTACGAGCAATGATCCCTCTTGCTTTTCCGTCAACAATCACAACATCTAACATCTCATGACGGTTAAACATCTCGATCTTACCACGAGCTATTTGTCTGTTCATTGCTGAATATGCTCCTAGTAGTAATTGCTGACCTGTTTGTCCTTTTGCGTAGAATGTTCTTGAAACTAACACTCCTCCAAAAGAACGGTTGTCTAGCAATCCACCATAATCACGTGCAAAAGGAACTCCTTGTGCCACACATTGGTCGATGATGTTTGCAGATACCTCCGCCAAACGGTATACGTTTGCTTCACGAGAACGGTAATCTCCTCCTTTTACGGTATCGTAAAATAAACGGTAAGTAGAATCTCCATCTCCTTGATAATTCTTTGCTGCGTTGATTCCTCCTTGTGCTGCGATTGAGTGCGCACGTCTTGGAGAATCTTGGTAAGCAAATGCTTTTACATTGTATCCTAATTCAGCCAAAGTTGCAGAGGCAGAACCTCCCGCTAAACCTGTTCCTACCACAATCACATCGATATGACGCTTGTTTGCAGGATTTACTAAATCGATATGATTTTTATAATCCGTCCACTTATCTTTAATTGGACCCTTAGGTACTCTTGAATCTAAAGCCATAGTTATGATAATACGTGTTTAAGATGATGGAACAATGCAATGAATATAAATCCTAAAGGAATAATGATAGCATATGCTTTTCCAATATTTTTCAAGGTCTTTTTTCTTCCTGCAGTTGCTCCCATCGATTGGAAGGCTGAGGTAAATCCATGCATCAAGTGCAATGATAAGAACACAAATGCAATACAATATGCAATGGTTCTAATATGTCCGTGGAATTTATGCTCCAGCTCTTCGAAATATCTAAATCCGCTATCAGCAACATCAGGATTGATTAATCCAGACATATCTCCTTGTATGAATTTAGTATTCAATTCTGGAAACCAGAAGTCAATAAAGTGTAAAATGATAAATGCCAAAATAGCCACACCACTCCAAATCATGTTTCTGCTCATCCAAGAAGAATTTGCAGCACCATTGTTTTTTGCATAGGACACTCCTTGTGCTTTTTTGTTTTTGATTTCTAGAACAAACCCCATCACAAAATGAAAGACAACTCCGAAAATTAAAACGGGTTGTAATGCATATTGTACTAGTGGGTTGGTTCCCATGAAATGGGATACTTCGTTAAATGCATCTGCACTGAAAACAGATAAGATATTAATTGCAAAATGTTGAAGTAAGAAAAACATGAGGAAGAAAGCTGAAAGCGCCATGGCTACTTTTCTCCCAATTGAAGATTTAAAAAATCCGCTCATCTTGTAGTTTATTTATAGTCGCACAAAGGTACAACTCAATCGTTTGATGAACAAATCCTAAAAAGTATTTTCCTATGTATTTAGAATGATTCTTGTTATTAGAATTTGATTACTAAACTCTAAAAACCAAACCTAGGGTTTACGATGGTATTATAGATAGATCCAAACGTATAATTGAATCCAATGTTTAGGCTGTAATTAAATGAAGAAGGTAATTGTTGTTGATTAAGCAATAAATCCTCTAAAGTGACTCCTCCTGCTGATAAGTTTACTTGATTATTGATAATACTGTAACGAGCTCCTGCGTTGAAATTGAATCCTTTAAATACACGAACGTTCGCATTGATTCGAAAGTTTAATGAATTCAAAGTAAGGTCTTGTAAGAACTGATCAAAAGATGCTTGCCCAGAAAGACTACCCCATTTTTGATTGATGCTTGCTCCTAGGGCCAAACGATGCTCCCATAAATATTCTTCATTTTTTCCAAAAACAGTCAACTCGATATAATCATTAAATCGAACTCCATTATTATAAGAGATTGTTATTTGTTTTTTAGCAGATTCCGCATAGTTAAAGAAGTTGTATTCTATGGCAGGCCTAAAACTCCAAGAAAAATCTAAGTTACTAAATACTGAGCTTCTAAGACTTCCAAAAGCACCTATAGACCAATGATCGTTGATACTAATGGCGTCATTAATATTAAAGTTTTTTGAATGTCTAATGGTAGTCGTTTCTTCTCCATCAAAATCAATAACTGTTTTGTTTTCATTGTATCCAACACGAATAAAAAGTTTATTTTTTTCAGTAACCCTTCTCGCTGATATATTTGTATTAATTCTGCTATTTCTTCGTGTTTCTTGTCCGCTAAAATTTCCATTTGCTCCAATTCTATACACCCAAAAATTCCAAGGATCTTCTACTTGTTCTTCTTTATCTTCTTCTAGTTTTGGCTTATTTTGAACATAGATATCTATCCCATCTAACTTTCCTGCTTTAGCCCAGTAACGTACCAGTCCGATTTTAATATACTTCAGCGTTAAGTTTCTCACCTCATCTCTCGTCATGTTCGCATTAGTATTAAACGTTAGCTGATCTTTGAGATTTGCAAAAGTCTCTCTTCCTATAAAATCTACAACATATTCAGTTCCACCACTACCATTCCGTTGTGTGGTGAAAAATAAATGGACTTCAGCTAAGTTTTGGTCTCTTACAAATTCTACATTCCCTAAATTCTGTCGTATGTATTGATTGTCGCACCTGTTGCAATCAATAAAAATTCTAAGGCCTTCCGATTTCTCTTGTGAATGAGCAATAAGGGTTAGAAGGAAAGTAAAGACAAGAATAGTTCTCTTTAACATAGATTCGCTGTTTGAAAAAAATTTCACCCAGCGAATCTAATTCATTCATTGCCTTTACAAACAACCCTTTTTTGTTAATTAAGTTTATTTTAACATAATAGAGTTCTTGTTTAGAACTGCTCTAAGTTTAGAGCTTCATTCTTATTTAATTTGAAAACCTCCTTTAGCGTTTCCAATTTTTACCGTGTATTTTCCTTTTGGCAAATAATACATTCCATTTTGAGCTTTGTTTATTTTAGCTTTTGGGTTTGCTTTTGCATATGCTTTTCTTCCTTTTTTAGAGAAGGATACATCAAAAGCTAACTCATTAAATCCGTTGTCTGCAGAGACAGATATTGAATTTACTTTGATAGCTCCTAAATAAATATCGACAGATATTTTTTTACTTCCGTTTAGGTAAAAAGGAATTGTCATTTCTGGTGTAAAAGGGTCTCTCCATTGACTCCAAGAGCTACCCCATCTTGGGTTTCTTCTTTGGTTTGTAAGTGCAAAAACATGAGTGTCTTTAGAAGATACTTCATCTGTTAGCACCTGTAATTCTGCTATTGAAGCCTTATAAATACTTCTACCATGAGTTCCAACTACTAAATCTTTTTCTCTCTCTTGAATTACCAAGTCATGCACTGCTACATTTGGCAATCCTTTGTGGAATGGTTGCCAAGCATTTCCTTTGTCAAAGGAGGCGTACAATCCATTGTCAGTTCCAACATACAAAAGGTTCTCATTTTCTGAATCTTCACGAATTACATTTACTGGAGATGCTGGAATATTACTCGAAATATTCTTCCATGTGTTCCCATAATCGTCAGACATATATACGTAAGCTTTAAAATCATCCCAACGATATCCGTTTAACGTTACATACACACGTTCTTTTTTGTGTTTCGAAGCAATTACTCTACTTACCCATAAGTCTTTTGGCAAAGACCCTGAAATATTATCCCATGAATTTCCTCCGTCTTTTGTGATATATACTAAACCGTCATCCGAACCTGTATAAATCAATCCGAATTGAAAAGGAGATTCTGAAATAGTTGCTAAAGTCCCATAAGGAACATTTCCTTTTTTCCCTCCAGTAGTTAAATCTCCAGAAATCACTTGGAATGTTTTTCCTTGATCCATAGAGCGTAACAACTTATTAGCTCCCATATATAAGATATCTTGATTGTGAGGAGATAGTAAAATTGGAGTTTGCCAATTGTATCGGTAAGGAGAATCACCTAATTCATGTTTTGGGTGAATAGAAATTCGCTCTCCTGTTTTTAAGTTCACTCTATAGTAGTATCCGAACTGAGATCCAGAATAGACTGTTTCATTATCTCTATTGTCTATTTGAACTTGCATTCCATCTCCACCACCAATTCCTTTGTAAGGGTAGGCCCCACGTCCTTCCCATCCTCTAGAAAAGTTATAACTGCTTGGCCCATACCAAACACCATTGTCTTGTAAACCACCATATACATTGTATGGCTTTTTATTATCCACATTAATTGCATAAAATTGACCGACAGCATGAGGGTTGTTTTTAGACCAGTTTTGACCATCGTCAAAGGTGATGTTGATTCCACCATCATTTCCATTAATAACATGACCCGCTTTATTTGGGTTCACCCAAAGCGCTTGATGATCTGAGTGCACATTGGCTCCTCCAATACTTGAAAATGTTTTTCCACTATCATCTGACTTTAATAAAGGCACACCTCCTATATAAATCTTATTCTGGTCTAATGTACTCACACCAATGATTCCAAAATAATATCCATAAGAACTATACACACCATCTAAATATCCTTTATGTGTCTTCTTCCAAGTTTTTCCTCCATTGGTAGATTTGTATACTTCAGCTCCAATAACAGGAGAATCAAACAACATAGAGTTTGCATCTTCTAAATAACTCGCTAAATCGCTTGGCTTTAATGTTCCCTCTTTGACTGCTGATTTCACAGAAGTTGCTGTCTCTTTTCTATCAAAACGGTTGCTTCGTAAATACCTGTTCAATTGTTTGTTTTCTAATTTCATAAAATCAGAAACCGACATTGTTTTAAAATCATCTTTCTGAAGCCCGCTTCCTTTTTTCTTTGGAGTTGCTGGTCTTCTAAACTGATTGTCTAAGAAAGCATATACTACGTTGTCATTAAAAGAAGCCAGCCCAATACGTCCAACTCCATTTCCAACAGGAAACCCTTTCCCTTTGGTTGTCATTTTTGCCCAAGAAGTTCCTCCATCTGTACTTTTGTAAATTGCAGAACCACTTCCATCTCCATCGAAATCCCAAGCTTTTCTTTCACGTTCCCATGAAGCTGCAAATAAGACATTTGGATTCGTTGGTGAAACGCTAATATCAATGACTCCCGTTGATTCATTAATAAATAATACATTCTTCCAAGTTTTCCCTCCATCAGTAGTTTTGTAAATTCCTCGCTCTTTATTTGAAGAATATAGATGGCCTATCACACCTACAACCACTTCATTTGGGTTGTTTTTATTAATGATGATACGGCCTACATGGTGCGAATCTGACAATCCCATATGTTGCCATGTTTTCCCTTTGTCTGAAGATTTTAAAATTCCAATTCCGGCATAGGATGAACGAGATGAATTACTTTCTCCTGTTCCAACCCAAATCGTCCCATTTTTCCAATCGATAGCAATATCTCCAACATTTTGAGTTGGTGAATTATCCATGACTGGAGTAAATGAAGTTCCATTATTGTTTGTATACCATAAGCCCCCAGAAGCATATCCAACATAAAATTCGGTAGGGTTCTCTGGGTTCGCATCAATATCTACTACACGCCCACTCATAATGGTGGGTCCAACATTCGTAAAAGGAACGTTTTTAATTATTGAGTTTTTTGTAAGTGTCTCTTTTTCCTGTAATGCCTTCTTTATAACAGTTGCATTTGTAGCTGGTTGCTGTGCGAATAAAGAAACGCTAAGAAATAGAAATAAGAATTGGAAAGTTGTTTTCATTGGGTAAAGTTTTAAGTCTAAATGTTCCCCTTGTATAAAGAGAAAACCAAAAATAATGAATAAAAGTGAGTTCTGCTTTTCTACCGACTGTTAATAACTCTTTTAGGCTTGTTTGTTTTATTTGATTAATTTACAACGTATTAACTAACTAAATTTTTATTATGCTATACGGTATACTTATTGGGGCTATCGCTGGTTTTCTAGCAGGGAAGCTCATGAAAGGCGGAGGTTTTGGAATTTTAATCAATATCATTTTAGGTATTATAGGGGGCTTTGTAGGGAGCTGGTTGTTTGGACTTGCTGGAATCAGTTTTGATTTTGCAGGTGAAATAGTAAACGACCTTATTACCGGAGTTATTGGAGCTGTCGTCATCCTTTTTATCGCTGGTCTTATTAAAAAATAGCTAGCTCATTTTAAAATTTATAAAAAGGATTCGTACAACTCGAATCCTTTTTTTTGTTTCAAAGAATAAAAATCTGACAATAAATTTGGTACACAATTAATCGGTGTACATTTGCAATACTATTCAGAAAAGACCAATATCCGTTTTTTCTTAAACATTATACATGCAATTTAAAGACCTAGGGTTAAATGACGCTTTATTGAAAGCTGTTAAAGATAAAGGATATACAACTCCTTCTCCAATTCAAGAAAAAGCAATCCCTCGTATTTTAGAAGGAAAAGATGTATTGGCTTCTGCTCAAACAGGAACTGGAAAAACAGCAGGTTTTACACTTCCTGTGCTTCAATACTTGTCAGAAACAAAGCATCCAAAATACAGACCATTAAGAGCTTTGGTTCTAACTCCAACAAGGGAATTGGCGGCTCAGGTGCATGAAAACATTCGAGAATACAGTGCGCATTTGAACATTCGTTCTGCTGTTGTTTTTGGTGGTGTAAAAGCAGCTTCTCAAATTGCAACGTTGCGTAGAGGTGTAGATATTTTAGTCGCTACACCCGGAAGATTATTGGACTTGCACGATCAGAAAGCTGTTTCTTTTAAACGAATTGACGTATTTATTTTAGACGAAGCCGATAGAATGTTAGACATGGGGTTTGTTCGCGACATTAATAAAGTGATCAGTTTTATGCCTTCAAAAAGGCAAAATCTTTTGTTCTCTGCTACTTTTTCAAAAGAAATAAAACAATTAGCTCAAGGGATTTTAAGAAATCCTGTACTCGTTGAAGCGACTCCTGAAAACTCAACTGCTGAAATGGTAAGTCAGAAAGTATATGAAGTAGACAAGAGTAAAAAAACAACGGTAATTACAAACCTAATCAAAGACGGTAACTGGAATCAAGTTCTAATTTTTACAAGAACCAAACACGGTGCTAATAAATTAACCAAAAAACTGATTCAGGCTAAAATTACTGCCGCCGCTATTCACGGAAATAAAAGTCAAGGTGCAAGAACAAAAGCCTTATCAAACTTTAAAACAAATGACATTCGTGTTTTAGTTGCAACAGATATTGCAGCTCGTGGATTGGATATTCCGCTCTTACCACATGTTATTAATTTTGAATTGCCAAATGTTCCGGAAGACTACGTACATAGAATTGGAAGAACGGGTAGAGCTGGAGCAAGCGGTGAAGCTATTTCTTTAGTTTGCAGTGAAGAAACTGAATATCAAAAAGAGATTGAGAAACTCCTTGGTAAAAAATTAAAGACTGAGATAATTCCTGGATACGAACCTACTGATGAAGCTCCTCCTAAAAGAGCTTCAACTCAAAAGAAAGGCTCTTTTAAAAAATCAACAGGGAAAAAACCACAAAAGAAGAATCATACGCCTCGTGAAGGCAGGCCAACAAATTCTTCAGGAAGAAACAAAAGAAACTCGAGAAGAAATAGACGTCGTTAAGGTACTTATGGATGAATATTTCTAAATCAACTTTTCATACCTATTTACAAGGAATTATCAATGATGATTCTTTAGATTCTCATCTACAAGAAATTGTAAATTCTTTTTCCCCTTTGAACTTAAATAAGAATGAGTTTCTAGTTGAAAAAGGAAAAGTGTGTCGCTTCTTTTGCTTTATAGAAAGTGGTGTTCTACAGCATTCTATTGACATTTTGGGAGAAGAAAAAACCACTTATTTAGCGTTGAAAAACTCATGTACTTCCGCACTAAAAAGCTTCCTTCAAGAAACATCTTCTCGCAAAAGCATTAGAGCATTAAGTGATTGTTCTTTACTGAATATAAACGTTGATACTTTTAATTCTCTATTAAAAAACAATCCTGCGTTCCATCAATTTTACTTCAATTTGATTGAAAAGCAAATCTTTCTAATTGATGATTATCGCATCGATTTACTGACGTTAACTCCTGAGGAACGTTATAAAAAGTTATTGGAAAACGAACCGAAGTTGTTACTAGAAGTCCCGCTTCATTATTTGGCTTCTTTTTTAGGTATTTCGAAACGACACATGACCAGAATTCGGAAAAACATAAAATAACGCCATTTGGCTCCTTCTTTAAATCATTGTTTTATTTATTTTTGAGAACACTTAATTTCTAAAAGTAAAAGCAATGAAGTATCACGCAATAGACAATTCACTTTTTATCAACAACAGAGAAAACTTTATGGCTCAAATGAAGCCAAACAGTTTGGCCGTTTTTAATTCAAATGATATTTATCCTATTAGTGCTGATAGCACAATGCCGTTTGAACAACACAGAGATATCTTTTATTTAAGTGGGGTAGATCAAGAGGAAAGTATCTTAGTTGTATTTCCAGATTGCCCAAAAGAAAAACATAGAGAAGTCTTATTTTTAAAAGAAACCAATGAGCATATTGCAGTTTGGGAAGGTGAAAAACTAACAAAAGAGGCTGCTCTAAAAACATCGGGAATCAAAACGGTGTATTGGTTGCAAGATCTAGAAAAAGTGCTATTTGAATTGATGACTCAAGCTGACACTGTTTACATCAATACCAACGAACATTATAGAGCTAATGTAGAAACGGAAACCAGAGAAGACCGATTTACAAAGTGGTTAAGAAACAAATATCCTGCGCACAATGTAGCAAAAAGTAATCCTATTTTACAGCGATTACGTTCTGTAAAGCATCAAACTGAATTGGATTTAATTCAACAAGCTTGTGATATTACTGAAAAAGGGTTTCGTCGTATTTTAAACTTTGTTCAACCTGATGTTTGGGAATTTGAAATTGAAGCTGAGTTCATGCACGAGTTCTTAAGAAACCGTTCTAAGAAATTTGCTTATACACCAATTGTTGCGAGTGGAAATAACGCAAACGTTTTACATTATATAGAGAACAATCAACAATGTAAAGCTGGTGATTTAATCTTATTGGATGTTGGAGCAGAATATGCGAATTACTCTTCTGACATGTCGAGAACAATTCCTGTTTCTGGTCGATTTACTGATCGTCAAAAAGACGTGTACAATGCGGTAAATCGTGTAAAGAACGATGCTACAAAACTTTTAGTTCCTGGGACTATCTGGGAAGATTATCATGTAGAGGTTGGAAAAATTATGACTTCTGAACTTCTTGGATTAGGTTTACTAGACAAAGCTGATGTACAAAATGAAGACCCAAGTTGGCCAGCATATAAAAAGTACTTTATGCACGGAACATCTCATCACATGGGGTTAGACACACATGATTATGGGTTGCTTCACGAACCAATGCAGGCCAATATGGTGTTTACAGTAGAGCCTGGAATTTATATCCCTGATGAAGGGTTTGGAATTCGCTTGGAAGACGATGTGGTGATTCAAGAAACTGGGGAGCCTTTTAACTTGATGCGTAATATTCCTATTGAAGCAGATGAGATTGAAGACATTATGAACAAGGCTTAGTCTTGATTTAGTTCTTTTTCTCTTTAAAAATTAATACCTTGTTGACATGAAAGTTAGCAAGGTATTTATCATTATTCTCTTTTCTTTTTTCACAGCTCTCTTTGTAAGCTGTCAAAAAGAACAAACATCTAATCAAAAACTAGATTTATCCAACTCTAAAATTGTAGATATCTCACATTCTTACTCTCCTGAAACCATCTATTGGGTGACAGCAAAAGAGTTTAAAATGGATACGGTTTTTCAAGGAAGAACAGACAAGGGATACTATTATTCTGCCTATAATTTTGAAACTGCTGAACATGGAGGAACACATATCGATGCTCCTATTCATTTTGCTGAAGGCGCAAAAACCGTGGATCAAATCCCTCTTAAAAACCTTATTGGTTCGGCTATTAAAGTAGATGTTTCAGCAAACGCTTTAAACAATCCTGATTATTTGGTCACGGTAGACGATTTAAAAGCATGGGAAGAAAAACATAGCATGCAGATTCCCGAAGGAAGTATTGTTTTACTACAAACAGGGTTTTCTACCTATTATCCAAACAAAGTAAAATACATGGGAACAGATGAACGAGGCGAGCAAGCCGTGGAGTTATTACATTTCCCCGGATTGTCTCCAGAAGCAGCTTCTTGGATTACAGAAAACAGAAAGATTCATTCCATTGGAATTGACACACCAAGCATTGACTATGGACAATCGACGCTGTTTAAAAGTCACGTCATTTTATTATCAAAAAATATTCCTGCTTTTGAAAACCTCACCAACTTAGAGTTGCTTCCAGAAAAAGGATTTACCATCATTGCATTGCCAATGAAAATTAAAGGAGGGAGCGGAAGTCCTTTACGAATTGTAGCACTTTTAAATTAATGTCTTTTATGGAAAATAAGAACCGTAGAAAATTTATAAAATCATTAACCGCTGGAGTTGCTGGACTGGCTGTTTTACCTGCTTTTGGAGCTTCCTTAGAAAATCCTTTGGCAGACATTAACAACTCTTTTCTAAATACTATAGATGACGGTTCTGAAGCTTTTTGGGAACGTGTAAAAAAACAACATCATTTTGCGACCAATGTTCGCTATTTTAACAACGCTTCTTTGGGTTCTTCTTCCATACCGATACGAACTGCAACCAAAAATTTTAGAAATACATTGGATGATTTTCCTTCTAAATATATGTGGGGTGGATGGGGTAAAGAAAAGGAACAAACTCGTAAAGGTGTTGCCGATTTTCTCTCTGTAGATAAAGAAGAGATTGCACTCATTCACAATACTACCGAAGGGATGAATCTCATTGCTAGAAGTTTCGATTTACAAGCGGATGATGAAATAATTATTGCCGATCACGATCACGCAAGTGCAACAATTCCTTGGGAACACTGGCAAGAAACAAAAGGTATCAAAATAATGCGTCCAAAACTACCCATTACGCCAAAAACTGTTGATGAAGTTGTGGCTGTTTACAAAAAAGCGATTACCTCAAAAACAAAAATCATTTCTATGTGCCATATCATCAACACCACAGGAATGATTTTGCCCATCAAAGAAGTTTCTAAAATCGCTCACGAAAGAGGTATTTTAGTTGCTGTTGATGGGGCGCAAGCAGCTGGAATGTTTGCTATTAACCTTCACGATCTAGGATGCGATTTCTACGCTGCGAGTTCACATAAATGGTTGTTCTCACCCAAAGGGGTCGGTGTGTTTTATGCAAAACAAGCAAGTCAACATCATTTAAAACCTCTGATGGTAGCTAGAGGTCATAACGATACAAGCATTCGAAGATTGGAGAATTACAACACTCGAAACTTGCCTGAAGTTTTGGGCTTGGGAGCTAGTATACAGTACTTAAATTCTATTGGACGAGAAAAAATTAACAATCGGACTTTCGAATTGAAAGCCTACTTCCGATCGAAATTAGAAAACAATCCGAAATTCAAACTAAAAACTCCAGCATCCGACAAGCTTTCTGGTGCAATTCAAGTGGTGGAAGTTGTAGGTAAAAATGTTCGGAATGTGAAAAAGCAACTCTTCGACAACTATGGAATTGATTGCCGACCTATGTCTACTTTTGGATTGAATGCATTACGGTTTTCTTTTGCTATCTACATCACCAAAAAAGATATTGATGAGTTGATTGATGCACTGAAGAATGTGTAACAACATCTCTAAACAATCGTGTATTTATATATAGCCAACTTAAGTGCCCATCCATGGAACAATTAAATAAAGGAGAATATACTGGGGAAATTATCAGTAAAATGACGATTGACGATAGTATTGTTACGACCACACATTACTCTTCTAAAAAGAACAATCCTGAATGGCATTATCATGAAAACCTTCACATTTGCTTTGTATTTCAAGGAGGAAAAGCAGAGACAATTAAAGAAACGTCTTACACACAAAAAAATGGAAGTATCTTCTTTTATCACGCACAAGAAAAGCACCGTTGGATTTCTCCAAACCCAGTTTCAAAAAGCGCTAATATTGAGATTGGACAAGGGTTTTTAAACAATTACAATCTTTCTGAGGCTGACATCAAAAAAGCAATTCAACAGAATGTAAGCGCCAAAACCTTGATGATAAAAATGCAACAAGAAATGTTTCTTGACGATGAAAACAGTTCTATTGCGGTTGAAAATTTGTTGTTAGAATTGATCACCTCTTCGAAGAGCTCCATTAAAAAGGCTCCTAATTGGGTGCTGCTTTTGAGGCAATTGCTTCACGACAATTGGAATGAGCAAATGACCTTGCAAGAAATGTCTGTTATTGTAGGTGCCCACCCTGTTACGATCTCTAAATATTTTAGAAAATATTTCTCCTGTACCTTAGGAGAATATCAACGTAAATTGAAAATAGAAAAGAGCATCCAGCTCATCAAAGAGTCAAAATTATCATTGACTGAAGTTGCTTTTCTTTGCGGTTTCACAGATCAGAGTCACTTTATTCGAAACTTTAAAAAGATGACAGGTTTTTTACCAAAACACTTCCAACAGTTTTAATCAATATCCGCTAACCTCATTCTATTTTTAAAAAGGTATTCCTCATAATTTTGTTGTAAAACAATTACAGATTATGAAAACCCTTCGATTAAAAACGCTCATTGTATGTATCTCTTTTAGCTTTATTTTTTCAAATAGTATTGCTCAAGAAAAAACATCTCTCATGGTCGATTCTATCGCCAAACTGGTAAAGAAATACTATGTTTCTTTAGAGGTTGGTGAAAAGATCTCTACGGTTCTTCTCGATAAGAATAAAGCTGGGGCATATGCGAAAATCTTAGACCCAAAAAAACTGGCCAATCAATTAACTGCCGACTTGCGTTCTGTTAACGGTGACTTACACATGTACGTACAGTATCGATTAAAGAACAAAACTAAAAAAGGGAGGGAAGTATCTAACAAGGTGAATCGATATGGAAAATGGACAAATTATGGATTCCAAGAAATTAAAATCTTGGAAGGAAACATCGGGTATTTAAAAATTAAACATTTCACCCAATGGAAATACTTTGATGCAGCTAAAAAAGTCATCACTTCTACAATGAATAGTTTAAAAAACACCGATGCTTTGTTGATTGATGTTCGTGACAATGGTGGCGGGTTTGAATCGATTGTTGCTTATTTAATTAGTCATTTTTTTGACGGAGAATCTATTCACTTATCTGACTATTATTATCGATATGCCGATGAACGTTATGGTGTACATACTACCGTTGACATTCCTGGCCCTAAACTCCCTAAGCTTCCTGTCTACATTTTGGTGAATAAAAGAACGGCTTCGGCTGCTGAATCGCTTGCTTATATGATGAAACATTTAGGGCGAGCAACTGTAATTGGTGAAACGACTGCTGGAGCAGGTAATGGAGCGATGGCGCATCGGGTAAATGATGAATTTACTGTAACCATTGCTAGTGAAGAAACCATCAATACAGTCACCAAAACGAGTTTTGAAAAAGTAGGTGTTATTCCAACGATTAAAGTTAAGAGTGATGATGCTTTTTCGAAAGGGTATCAATTGGCTTTAGAATCTGTAAAGAATCGTAATGATAGTATTCATCCTTCAAACTATGAAAAACTCATCGCTTTGAACACAAACAAAAATATAGCACTGAGCAAAGAGAAACTTCAAAAGTATGTAGGTACTTATAAAGGGGCTATTGCAGAAATTGTGATCTCTATAAAAGGTGAAAAACTCTATGCTACCATAGTAGGGAAAGGCAGTGCTTTAAAACTAATTCCAAAGAAAGATCATGTATTTGTTGTTGAAAATGTTGGGGAGCGAATTCAGTTTGTTTTCAACAAAAAAAATGAAGCGATCAAACTTATAGGGGTCGATTCTCCAATGGATTTAAAGAGAATTAAATAATCTATAGCAAAAAACCGCACTCTTCCGAGTGCGGTTTTTATTGTAAAATAAGCCCCTAAATTACTTTACAATCAATGTATACTGTGGCGTTGGGTTTAACGGACAGAAATACACATAGGCTCCTTTTTTTAAGGTTACTTTATTCGAAGTTCCTTTTGTGTTATTTGCTACTTGTTTCTTCACATAAGCGCTTTTAATGTGCTTTTTTACATCAGCTTTTGGTGCTAATACAAACCCTACATTATGCCCAACATTGTTGTTTGCAATTTCAAAAACATAGGTCCCTTCAGACAAGGTGATCTGTTTTTGAGTAAACTCTCCTTTTGTTTGTTCTAAAGCGACTGTCTTCACTTTTTGTGCGTTTGCTGTGAATGCAAATCCTACAAATAATACGATTACTGCGATAATTTTTTTCATGATCTTCTATTTTAATTTAATTGTTTTAAAAATTGTGTTATTAGAAACCCACACTTGTTAGCGCGGGTTTCCTTGAAGTAGCCTTAATACTTGATTAAGACCTTAACTTCAGGGGGATATTCTTTAAGCGTGGTAATAACGTTCGTTAATGATTTTACCGTCTTTCCACTGTGTTCTATTCACTTGTTCAAACTTGTGACGTTGTCCATCATTCGTTTTAAACTCCATGATTGCTTCATAGTAAGAAACATCTCCCGTGATGGCTACGTTATTTATTTCATATCTATAAAATTCTGTAACTGTAGCTAACAGTTCTTTTTCTGCAGCAATACAAACGTCTTTCCCTACTTTAGGTTCTTCATTGGCTTCTTGCAAAACCACATCGTCTGCTAAATATTTGTCCATTGCTTCTAAAAACTGCCCTTTTCCTAAAAGATTTTTCAAATCCAATAATGCATTCTCTATACTTGCGCTCATTTTCTTTTTGTTTTCGGATGTTAATTATTGAGTTACTGCAAACTTCCCTGCTTCAACAGATGGAAAGTCTACTTCTGTTTCTGCAATGTGATTTACATAGTTTGTTAATGTGTTAGACACTACATTTAAGATAATTTCTAAAATGTCTCCGTCATTATAACCTGCATCTTTTACTGCTTGAATTAATTCTGAAGAAACCTGTCCTCTATTTCTAGTCACTGCTTGAGCAAATAGTAATGCTGTTTGTTCTTTTGCATTTGCTGCAATCCCTTGTCTGCTTTCTTCTGTTTGTTCTTCGGTTAACCCATTCATTTTTCCGATAGCCGTGTGTGCAGATAAGCAATAGTTACATGAATTTTCTTCTGCGATAGCCAATGCTAATTGCTCTCTAAACTTATTGCTGAAGTTTCCGCTTCCTGTTAATTCTCCTAAGCTTAAATAGCTCTGTAATGTTGCTGGAGAGTTTCCAAAAACTTTAATTAGGTTTGGAATAAATCCTAGTTTATTTTGAACTGCATCAAATAATTCTTTTGATTTTCCTGTGGTAGTTTCTGGGTTTAATGTTTCAATTCTAGTACTCATAATATTCTATTTTGTTTTTTAATAATGTGTTTAATTTTTGCATTCAGCTCCTTGAATGACATCTGCTCTGTCGTATTCTTGATAGCCCCAACAGTTTGGACATTGTATGTTTGTTTTTGAAATCATCTTTGTTGTTTTTTATTCCCGTTTTCACGGGAAGGACATTTATTTGAAATGCTTTTAAAAAGCCTCTCGTTGTATTCTGGTACAAAGATGCGATGAGAAGTATCCATTAAAAATGGACAAAAGTTCCTAGTGCTTGGACTTCTTAGTTTTTGAAGTCTTTTTTAAACTGAAGTGGTGACTTTTCGATGGTTTTTGTGAAAAATCTTGTAAAATATGCTGGGTCATTAAACCCTAAATCGAATGCAATTTCTTTAACGGAAGCATCTGTGTAAATTAATTTACGTTTAGCCTCTAGCAAAATTCTCTTCTTAATAAAATCGCTTGGGGTTTGTGTTCCTATTTTCTGAAAATGCTTTGTCAGCGATTTTGGAGAGATCCCTAATCGTTCTGCATAGTTGGTGACAGAGTGCAATTTTTTGAAGTTGAATTCTACCAGTGTGCTAAAGTCTTTAAACAATTTACTTTCGGTATTTTCTTCTAGTGTGTCATATTCTTTCTTTACTCGAACTGAAAGAATAATAAACTGCCTAAGATATGATTGTAGCATATCATACTGCGCTGTGCTTTCATTCTGAAACTCTTCAATTAAACTTTCTAGAATGAAGTCCAGTTTTTTTGTATCGCTTTCACAAGGCTTTACAAATGGAGTTTTATAAACATTATTAAAGAGGACACCATTACAGGCAACCTCTCTATCATGTGTTTGAATGCAATAAAAATCTCGAACAAAAGATAGGCGATATGCTTCTTTAATTTTTTCTGAATCTACTGAAAAGACTTGTCCCGGAGAAAGAAAAAACATCACATTCCCATCAAAAGAATATTCTTTAAAGTCGATATGATACGTACCTTTTCCTTCTTTAATCCAGAAAATGTTATACGAATCTATCTGTTCTACTTGATTAACAACACACGCTTTTTCAAATTCAACAACACTTAATGAAAAAGTGTTTTTAAATTGATACGTAACAATGTCTTGAGCAGCCATAAAACTTATTTTACTCTTGGTCGAAAAAAGTGTATTTGTTTACACTTATGAGGTTATAGACAACGATTTTAAAAAATGAACTGTTGTCGTATTGAAATCTTCTGGTTTTTCAACATTCACAACATGACCAGAATCCTTTACAATATATAAAGTTGACATTCCATGGTTTTTAACCACTCTTTTGATAGAAGGTAAAAATAAATGATCTTGTTCTCCCATGATATATAATGTAGGTATTTGAATATCTTTTGCCCTAAAAAAACGTAACAAAGGGTTGATTTCTCCTGTTAGTTTAAACCATCGAATAAATTCTTTTTGGTAAAGTTTCTTAGCCTCGTTTGCAAAGAGAATTCTAGATTCTTTGTGATTCTTTTTAGGCATTATTATAAATGCAAAAAGCTTGTACAAATACATATAAGGAACTACCGATTTAAAGATGTTTCCGACTCTCATTAAGATTTGCGATCGGAAATTCAGTTTCAAAATAGCGCCTCCCATGACCATGCTCTCTACTAAGTCTGGTCTTTTTTCTGCTAGATTCCGTATTAAAATGGTCCCTAAAGAGATCCCTATAAAGTGTGATTTTTTTATTTTTAGATGATCTAAAACCTCAACAATATCTTCCGTAATAGCATCAAAGGTATATTTGCTGTTGAATGTATCTTTTAAGGTAGGTTTGCTATTTCCATGTCCTCTTAAGTCTAAGACTAAAACATTGAACTCAGCTTTAAATGCTCTAATTTGACGAAACCAAATAGAACTACTTCCTCCAGCTCCATGAACAAAAATCACCCATTTATTGGTGGTTTTATTTTCGTAAATGTAATGGTTTAGCATGTAAAAATATGAATCGCAAAGATACGCTAATTAGCTAGGTCTTTATCGATTTATTCGATGCTAGATTTAATAGAATAAATGCTAAAAACGCAGGGATTACCCAGCCCAAAGTTTGAGAAGACAAAGGAATCCATTCTTTTATCATATCTAAGTTTTCTTTGAATCCAAAAAATCCAAGAAAATCAGGAATGCTAAAAATAAAGGTCACAATAACAACGCCTCTAAAAACCATTTTTGATGCCCGCTTTTCTGGCAGGACATTTAGTAAAATCAATACGATTGTGATTGGATAAATGAACATTAAAATTGGCAATGCAACAACGATGATGTCATGAAAGTTCATTTGTCCAACTAAAATTCCAGCAGCACAACCTATAACTGCCGTAATTACATATGCTTTTTGAGAGTTCTTAAACAATCCTTTAAAATAATCAGCAGTCCCAGTTACTATTCCCACAGCAGTAGTAAAACAAGCTAAGGCAACTAAAACGCTTAGAAAAGCTGTCCCAATATTTCCAAGTGATGCAATGCTAATTCCTCTTAATAAATTTGCTCGTTGCATATCACTACTTAAACCAGTATCCACAAAAATTTCAGAACCAAAAAATGCTCCTACCGCTATCAATCCCGCATACATAATAAACAAACCTGTTCCTGCAATAAATCCTGATTTTCGAATCAATTCTCTTTTCGCAACAGGAGAACTATGCCCTTTTAATTTCAATGAAATAATAACGACTCCTCCAACAACTACAGCTCCAATAGCGTCAAACGTTTGATATCCTTCTAAAACCCCAGCTACCAAAGGTGTTGAAAATTCACTTGGATTCATATTCATCCCACTTGAAAACAGCCCAATTCCAATCACAAGCAATAGAATAATTACAATAAGTGGAGTTAAAAATTTTCCAATGAAATTAATAATCTTGGATCTATTCAAAACAAACAATAGCACCAAACCAAAATAAACGCTACTCGTTAATAATGGACTCGTTTCAAAAAAAGGGTGGATTGCTATTTCGTGTGTTGCTGATGCCGTTCTTGGAGAAGGAATAGCAATGGAAATCATATACACAAGAACACAATAGATAATGCTAAACGTTGGTGAAACTTTCTTTGCAAAATCATACATGGTTCCTTGCAGCCGAGCATGGGCTAAAATCCCTAAAACTGGAATTGCAACTGCTGTCAACATAAACCCAACTGCTACCCAAAACCATTGGTCTCCTGCATTGTATCCTAAAAGAGGAGGTAATAATAGATTTCCTGCTCCAAAAAAGAGCGAAAAAAGAGCAAATCCAGTAATCCAAATTTCTTTGTTTTTGTTCATTATGTACGTTTTTTAATCAAAAAGAGTGTGAAATTGATCAAAATATAAAGAATTCCAATCAAAATGATAATAAATTTAATTGTGGCGAAATAGAAAGAAATGGATACCCAAAACTGTTCTAAGTTCCCTAAAAGCAGGTTAATTAATCCGATGTTTTCTATGTAATCAAAAATTCCGGCTATAAATATTGCCAAAATCAATAGGTTTCCAATCTTAAAGAAAGCATGATTCTTCCATAGCTTCACGTTCAGTTTATGAATTAATAATGCAATAAAAGAAGTATATACTATAGGAAATAAAAAATCAAACCCCATGCTCAATGAGGCTGCAATTCTCCCTTGCCCTCCCCAGGAATTTAAATAAGATGTTGCTGTTTCTAAATCGCCTGCTAATTCAAAAGAGATAATTCCTCCTGTACAGATATCATTGATTAGAAATTGATCAAAGTATTTTAAAACTGCAATACAAGCGAGCACCAAAACGAAAAGAGTTCTTGTAAGTACTTTTTCTTGATTCGAGCTAAGTTTAGAAAAGGGTGATAAAAACATGATTTAAATCTCGTGGCAAAGACGAAAGATACATATTTTTGTACGATGCAAAAGACCCTCTCTTTTAAAAACATTCCGATCTCTTATTCTGATGAAGGAAAAGGTTCTGTAGTGGTACTACTTCATGGATTTTTAGAAAACGTTACCATGTGGAACGATCTTATCCCTGTTCTTACAAAAACGAATAGAGTCATTGCGATTGACTTATTAGGACATGGAAATACTCCTTGTTTAGGATATGTGCATTCTATGGAATTGATGGCTGAAGCTGTAGATGCTGTTTTAAAATCGTTACGAATTCGAAGAGTCACATTAATTGGACATTCTATGGGCGGTTATGCCTCATTGGCGTATGCAGAAAAATATCCTGCAACAATTAAAGGTTTCTGTTTGATGAATTCCACCTCTTTTGCTGATGATGCTGAGTTAAAAGCCTTAAGGGAAAGAGCAAACAAAATGGTTCAGAACAATTTTAACAATATGGTTCGCATGTCTTTTACCAATTTGTTTGGTGAACGAAGCAGAACGTTGTACAAAGCAGAAATGGAATTGGCGTTAAAAGAAGCGTTAAAAACTCCGCTACAAGGATATATCGCTGGACAAGAAGGAATGAGAATTCGTCCCAATAGAATGGCTGTTTTACAAAACAATTCTTTCAAAAAACTGATTGTTATTGGGAAAAAAGACTCCGTCTTAAATTATGAACGGTCTTTAGAAGAGGCTGAAAAAACCAACTCAGAAACTGTTGTTTTTGATGACGGACATATGAGTCATATTGAAAACAAAAATGAGTTGATTGATGCCTTGAAGACCTTTGTGAAGGGTTCTTAATTCCTTCGAAACCCAATTCCTCGTTTAAACTTGCTCAGTTCACCGTTTGAAGATCGTAGATCTACGAAGTCCATCAGTTCTTCGTAGTAATCGATAATTCTTTGAATATCGTTAGCGCTTAAGTCAGGGTAAATATCAGAAAATCGGACAAGTCCATCTTTGATTTTTTCCCAATATGCTTTGCGAGTTGGGGTTTCTTTTTTAGCAATTTCAATAAAGTCATCCGCAGCAAGATTGATGAGTTTTGTTAATTCGGGCTTGTACAATTCATCTGAAATTCCTGAATATTCCAACATTAAATCTTCTTCAAACTTATCGAACTCTTTAAATTCTTTTAGAAATTGAATCGCTTTTTTAGGCGTCTTCATCTTCTTTTGAGCTGAAACAGTCAAAGATAAAAACCCAATTAATATGAAGAAAAATACTTTATCCATTCTTCAACGCATTCCAGCCTTGTGCTTTTAGTTCTAGTTCTTGATTGGCACGAGTGACCAAATTCATTCCAGCTGCTTGTTCAGTAATATGCCCAATAATTGAAAGGTGAGGGTTTCCTTTCACTTTTTCAAAATCGGAAATAGGAACTGTAAATAACAATTCATAATCTTCACCTCCACTTAAAGCAATCATTGTACTGTCTATATCAAACTCTTCACAAGTCGAAATTACTTGTGGGTCTAATGGTAATTTCTCCTCATAAATTTTACATCCTGTTTTACTCTGAGAACAGATGTGCAGGATTTCTGAAGACAAACCATCAGAAATATCAATCATCGCAGTTGGTTTCACATCCATTTCTTTTAAAAGACCTGAAATGTCTTTTCTTGCTTCAGGTTTTAATTGACGTTCTATCAAATATGAATATCCATCCAAATCAGGTTGATTGTTTGGATCTACCTGAAATACTTGCTTCTCTCTTTCTAAAACTTGCAACCCTAAATACGCAGCTCCTAAATCGCCTGAAACAACAATTAAATCTGTTTCTTTTGCACCATCTCTGTAGACAACATCTTCTTTTTTTGCTTTTCCAATGGCAGTTACAGAAATCAAAATCCCTTTCGTAGAAGAAGTAGTATCTCCACCAATCAAATCAACATTATACGTTTCACACGCCAGCTGAATACCTGCATATAATTCTTCAATTGCCTCCAAAGGAAAACGATTGGAAACAGCGATAGAAACCGTTACCTGTTCTGCGGTTCCATTCATTGCATATACATCGGAAAGATTCACCATCACCGACTTATATCCTAAGTGTTTTAAAGGCATATAACTCAAATCGAAATGCACGCCTTCAACCAAAAGGTCTGTAGTTACTAAGGTTTGCAATTCAGACGCATCCAAAACAGCAGCATCATCCCCGATTCCTTTTACAGTAGATTCTTGTGAAATTTTAAAGTGCTTTGTAATATGGTTGATCAATCCGAATTCTCCTAATTCAGACAATGATGTTCTTGATTGATTTTTATCTTCTAACATGCTGCAAAGATAGACACATCTTCAAAATAATTGGTATATCTCTTTAAGGAATATCCTTTAACATTTTAATGCTAAGATTCTCTTACCTTTGTGATTAACCTCTATCATCAATGAAAAGATTTTTTCTTCTTTTCCAATATATCTAGAGGAAAGTGCGTTTTAGTACCAATTGATTCTAAAAACGAATCCACCCTTATCGATTCATTATGAAAAAATACATTTCTCTACTCGTCCTTTTGCTTGTTATTTATTCGTGCGGAAAATCAGATTTACCTAGCGATATTCTAATTATAGACCATGATCCCGATCCTGATCCTGATCCAATAGGTCAAGTTTCGTTTCCTTGTGAAAATGGATTTGCTGATATTTATCCTTGTAATGATTATGATCTTGTCTCTTTTATCTCTTTAAGTAATCTAGATCCTAGTCCTGGTATTCGTGGAAATGATAGTTGGGGATGGACAGACTCATCAACCGGAAAAGAATACGCTTTGATGTGTACAAGTAGCGGAACATCATTCATTGATATTTCCGACCCGTTTACTCCAGTTATTTTAGGAAGACTACCCACAGCGACAGTAAACAGCTCTTGGCGTGATGTAAAAGTGTACAATAACTACGCTTTTGTTGTTAGTGAAGCTGCCGGACATGGAATGCAAGTTTTTGATTTAACACGATTAAGAAGTGTTACCAGTACTCCGCAAGTTTTTACTGCTGATGCACATTACACTGGTTTTGGAAGCGCACATAATATGGTAATTAATGAAGCAAACGGATATGCCTATGCAGTAGGGACCTCTACCTTTAGCGGAGGGCCACATTTTGTAGATATCTCTGATCCTTTAAATCCTGTTGCAGCTGGTGGTTATGCAAATGACGCATATTCTCATGATGCCCAAGTGGTTACCTACAACGGGCCCGATACAGATTATACAGGAAGAGAAATTTTAATTGGAAGCAATGAAGATGAAGTTGTGATTGTAGATGTAACCGACAAAGCAAATCCGACTAGAATTTCTACTATTAACTATACAAACATTGGATATACTCATCAAGGATGGTTTACTGAAGATATGCGCTATTTTATTCTTGGTGATGAATTGGACGAGCGTAACTTTGGAATTAATACAAGAAGTGTTGTCTTTAATTTTTCAGACTTAGATAATCCTGTTTTTCATGTTGATTATATTGGTCCTACAACGGCCATTGATCACAATGGATATGTAAAAGATGATACGTTTTTTCTAGCAAATTATTCTGCTGGAGTTCGAATGATAGACATTACAAATATTGGTTTTGGGGGGATGACTGAAGTTGGTTATTTTGATACAAATCCACTCAATGACAATGCATCCTTTAATGGTGTTTGGAACGTATATCCTTTTTTCTCTAGTGGTAATATTATTCTAAGTGACATAGACAGAGGTTTCTTTATCATAAGAAAAAGCGGAACTTAATATGAACCGAGCTTTGGCAAATTTTAACCCTATAAAAAAATGGTTGCCTTTTTTCGTTCTTTTCATTGTTGTTGCTTGCTCTAAAGACGATGATCCAGACACGACAACAAATCCTTTGGCTTCCAGTGGAGCTATAGAAACTGTTCAGACATTTGGTGGGTCAAAAAATGATGTTGCTCTTTCTGTTGTCGCAACATCAGACGGAGGTTTTGCTGTTTTAGGGTATACACAAAGTTCCGATGGGGATGTAAGCAATAAAACAGGTGATTCCTTTGATTATTGGCTGCTGAAATTTGACTCCAACGTGAACTTGGAATGGAACAGAACCTATGGTGGTTCTGGAGATGACCGTGGGAATGATTTGATCCAAACTCAAGATGGCGGTTTTGCTATTTTAGGATATAGTGATAGCTCCGATGGTGATGTTTCTCAAAACAATGGTGGTAGAGATATCTGGCTTGCAAAACTAAATGCTTCTGGAACACTTCTTTGGGAAAAATCTTTTGGATTTTCAGGAGTTGATCAAGGAACAAGCTTGATTGAAACTTCAGACAATCACTTTCTTGTTTCTGGTGTTTTAGATGTTACAGCTTCTAATGGATTAGGCAACTTTGGAAGAAATTTTAATAGGCATGCTGGCGGCGATTATTGGGCACTTAAAGTATCTACCTCTGGAGATATGGTTTGGTCTCGCTACTACGGAGGTTCTTTCACAGATACTCCAGCAAGAGCAATAGAAACAAATGCCGGCGAATTTATCATTGCAGGATCATCAGATAGCAATGATGTAGATATTTCCAATAACAAAGGGTCCTATGATTTTTGGGTTGTTAAATCAGATGCTGGCGGAGATATGGTTTGGGAAAAATCTTTTGGTGGTTCTGAAATAGACGAAGCTAGAGATATCATTTCTTCAGGTGATGGCAACTATGTAATTGTTGGAGATACCAGAAGTAATGAACAAGACGTATCATCAAACAATGGTGCTGCAGATTTATGGGTGATGAAAATCTCTGAAGCTGGAAACTTAGTATGGAATCGTTCTATTGGTGGTTCTAGTTTTGATGTTGCAAGATCTGTTAGTGCTACTAGCGATAACGGATATATCATTGCAGGAAGCTCTAGAAGTTCTAATGGAAATGTTGCCAACAATCAAGGTCAGAATGATGCTTGGGTTGTTAAAATAAATAGCAGTGGTCAATTGGTATGGGAAACTACTATTGGTGGTTCTGATATTGATTTTGGATACGACGCTGTTCAACTACAAAACGGATCTATCATCGCTGTTGGAGAAACCAGTAGCAGTGATGG
Source organism: Flavobacteriaceae bacterium (assembly GCA_049115595.1). Taxonomy (GTDB): domain Bacteria; phylum Bacteroidota; class Bacteroidia; order Flavobacteriales; family Flavobacteriaceae; genus Polaribacter. The sequence continues at coordinate 204,984 of JAGDZS010000001.1, read as the reverse complement.
AGATATTACTGAAAACAAAGGGTTTACCGACCTATTAATTGTAAAACTAAATTAATTATGAAGTTTAAACACATACTCATTTTATGCATTGCTTTTTTAATGAATAGCTGCCTTAGTTCAAATGACGATGATGTAAATACGGTAGGTATTTCCGTTCGGTTCACACATTCTTGGGGAGACACGCCTGTAACCAGTGTAGATTTTAATGATCTTAAATTTACCAATGAGAATGGAGAACTACTAAGTATAGAACGATTGCGTTATTTGATTTCTGAAATTGTATTAACGCATGAAAGCGGATCTACTTACACTCTTAACGGATACAATTTGGTAGATGTTACCAACAATACAAACCTTTCTTTTACAACCTCTTCTGTGATTACTCCTGGTAATTATACGAATGTTTCTTTCCGTTTTGGTTTCGAAAACAGCATCAATATTGATGGTGCTTATCAAGACTTAAATACTGCCAATTTTAACGTTCCTGGAATGCTGGGTGGTGGTTATCATTACATGCAGTTTGATGGAAAATATTTGGATGGCAGCACAGAAGCTCCATTTAATTATCATGCTATTAGAGCGGTAAATACTGCAGATCCAAATAACTTGCTTTTTCAAGACACCTCATTTGTTGTGAATTTAGGAGCCGTTACTATTGGAAGCAACACAGGAATTCATATAAAGATGGATATTTCTGAGTGGTTTAAAAGCCCAAATACGTGGGATTTAAATGTATTGAATACGGTCTTGATGCCTAATTTTAATGCTCAAATAATGATGAACGCTAATGGAGCAAGTGTTTTTAGTTTGGTGAACGTAACACAGTAGGATGAAAAAAGGAGTGCTCTTGATTTTACTTCTTATGATTTTGACTTCTTGTTCAAAATCGGGAAATGGAATGGATGATGTTTATGTACCTGTTCCCTATACCTTAGAAATTCCACAATTATTTCAAGATAAGTTAATTGCGCCTTTAAACCCTTCAACGAATCCATTAACAGAAGAAGGAGTCGCATTAGGAAAAAAATTGTTCTTCGAAAAGAAATTATCTAGAGACAACACACAATCTTGTGCTTCTTGTCATGATCCGCAAAACGCTTTTACAGATAACACACGATTTAGTGATGGAGTTGATGGTGTTTTTGGAACTAGAAATTCAATGCCTTTGTTCAATTTAGCTTGGAATTTTGGAGAGCGATTTGCTTGGGATGGAAAAGAACTCAGTTTAGAAAGACAAGCGCTAGAGCCTGTTCGAAACCCAATAGAAATGCATAGCAATTGGAGGGGTGTTGCCAATAAATTACAACAAGACGCTACATATCCAACACTTTTTTTACAAGCTTTTGGAACTTCTACCATCGATTCTACGTTAATTACAAAGGCGATTGCTCAGTTTGAAAGAATCCTTATTTCTGGCGATTCGAAGTTTGACCGACACCTTTTAGGAACCGCTACATTAACCCCACAAGAGCTCAATGGTTTTAATGTGTTTATGGATGAAGCTAGAGGCGATTGTTTTCATTGCCATGGAAGTGACAACAATCCTTTATGGACAGACAACGACTTCCATAACAATGGGTTAGACGCTACGTTTACAGATCTTGGTTTGGGTGCGGTTACTGGAGATCCCAATGACAATGGGAAATTTCGTTCCCCTTCTTTACGGAATCTAGCGTTTACAGCACCCTATATGCACGATGGTCGGTTTGCTACTTTAGAAGAAGTCATTGATCATTATTCAGAAGGCTTGCAAAACTCCCCTACAGTAGATCCTTTAATGAAGAAAGTAAATCAAGGAGGCGTACAGTTGTCCGCCCAAGACAAGGCTGATTTAAAGGCTTTTTTGTTATCTCTTACAGACAATAATTTTGTCAATAATCCAAATTTTCAGAACTAATCAATTTTATTGATTGTCAAATCATTCAATATAATGTAAGCTACAGTAGTAATTTTAGACTTATATCGTATCTTTGCATCCACAATTTAGACTTAATCTATTTAACGTTATGATAAAAGTTTCAGATACAGCTAAAAAGAAAGTCATCGAGTTAATGACCGATGATGGATTTGACGCTACAAAAGATTTTGTGAGAGTTGGTGTGAAAAGTGGCGGATGTTCTGGGCTTTCATACGACTTAACTTTTGACAAATTACAACAAGAAAGCGATAAGTTATTTGTAGATAATAATGTAACAATTGTTGTAGACAAAAAGAGTTTCTTGTATTTAGTAGGAACCACTTTAGAATACTCTGGAGGCTTAAATGGTAAAGGGTTTGTGTTTAACAATCCTAATGCTAATAGGACCTGCGGGTGTGGAGAAAGTTTTTCATTGTAAAAACTATTCAAAAAATGAAAGATTAAATAATTAAAAATGAAAAGGTTTGAAGATTTAGAAGTATATCAAAAAGCATTTCATTTTTCAATTAGAATTTATAAAATAACTAGTTCTAAAACGTTTGATTACAATATTAAAAACCAAATTCAAAGAGCAGCATTATCTATCACGTTAAATATTGCAGAAGGTTTTGAATTACAGTCAAATAAACAGTTTGTTAAATTTTTATACATCTCTAAAGGGTCTAGTGGAGAGGTAAGAAGTTTATTAAAAATTTGTGAGCAGTTAGAATACATAGAAAGTAAAGCAGTAGAAGAATTGATAATTGAAGTAGAAAACATTTCAAAACAATTATCAAAATTCATTAACTATTTAAAAAGAAGCGAGATTAATTAAATCTTTTAATTTTTCAATCTTTTAATAATTATGAGTAAGTATACAGAAGACGATTTAAGAGAAGAGTTAGAAACCAAAGAATATGAATATGGTTTTTATACAGATATAGAAAGTGAAACCTTTGCTAAAGGGTTAAATGAAGATGTGGTAAGAGCTATTTCTAAAAAGAAAAACGAACCTGAGTGGATGACGGAGTGGCGTTTAGAAGCTTTTAGAGTATGGTCTCAAATGGAGGAACCAGAATGGGCAAATGTGACGTATAAGAAACCTGAGTTTCAAGAAATCGCTTATTATTCTGCCCCAAAACAAAAGCCAAAATTAGAGAGTTTAGATGAGGTGGATCCTGATTTATTAGAAACCTTTAAGAAGTTAGGAATTTCTTTAGAGGAACAAAAAAGACTAGCAAATGTGGCTGTTGATATTGTGATGGATTCTGTTTCTGTAGCCACTACTTTCAAAAAAACATTGGGTGAAAAAGGAATTATTTTTATGCCTATTTCTGAAGCCATTCAAGAGCACCCTGAATTGGTTAAAAAATACTTAGGTACTGTAGTGCCTACCACCGATAATTTTTATGCGGCTTTAAACTCTGCTGTTTTTTCTGATGGGTCTTTCTGTTATATTCCTAAGGGGGTACGTTGCCCAATGGAGCTATCTACCTACTTTAGAATAAATGAAGGAGGAACAGGACAGTTTGAAAGAACGTTAGTGGTGGCCGACAAAGGGAGTTATGTTTCTTATCTAGAAGGATGTACTGCTCCGCAAAGAGACGAAAATCAATTACATGCAGCCGTTGTAGAACTCATTGCTTTAGATGACGCTGAAATAAAGTATTCAACCGTTCAGAACTGGTTCCCAGGAGATGCTTCAGGAAAAGGAGGCGTTTATAATGTTGTAACGAAAAGAGGGTTGTGTGAAAATAATGCGAAAATCTCATGGACGCAAGTAGAAACAGGTTCTGCAATTACTTGGAAATATCCAAGTTGCATCTTAAAAGGAAACAATTCTGTAGGAGAATTCTATTCAATTGCAGTAACCAACAACTATCAGCAAGCTGATACTGGAACAAAAATGATTCACTTAGGAAAGAATACTAAGTCGACCATTATATCAAAAGGAATTTCAGCAGGAAAATCACAAAATAGTTATCGTGGATTGGTGCAAATTAATTCTCGTGCTGATAACGCAAGAAACTTTTCACAATGTGATAGTTTGTTAATGGGGAATGCCTGTGGAGCACACACCTTCCCATATATCGAATCAAAAAATCAATCGGCACAAATAGAACACGAAGCAACGACCAGTAAAATTGGTGAAGATCAATTGTTCTATTGTAACCAACGTGGAATTGACACTGAAAAAGCAATTGCTTTAATCGTTAATGGATTCAGTAAAGAAGTACTGAATAAGCTTCCTATGGAGTTTGCTGTTGAAGCACAAAAACTATTAGAAATCAGCTTAGAAGGAAGTGTAGGTTAATCTACCAATGAGTTTATTTAAAAATATATCAATGAAAAAATTACTTTTTATTGCACTTGCAATTAGTATTATTGGTTGTAAAGACACTGAGAAAAAAGAAACGGCTAAGAAAGCTGATGTAAAACTATATGCTTTAGTCGGTGGAGATATTTTAGTGAATAAATTAGAGTTGTTTTCTCAAGACACAACCTATACAGGGCAGAGTAAACAATTTACAGATGCATACTATGTAATCTCTCATCCAAAAGGAAACTTAATGTGGGATGCAGGATTGCCTGAAGGCTTAGTTCTTCCTGAGGCGATTACTCCTCCTCCAGGTGCTTTTACGGTCCGCAGACCTGATTCATTAGTAAATCAGTTAGCTTCTGTTGGATTTAAGATCGAAGATTTTAAATACTTTGCGATGTCTCATTCACATTTTGACCATACAGGACATGCAAACCGTATGAAAGATGCCACTTGGTTGGTACAAGAAAATGAATATGACTTTATACAAAAAGACTCAACTTTAGCACCCGCTGTAAAAGATTTAACCAAGGTTCAAAAGTTAAATGGAGATTATGATGTTTTCGGAGACGGAACTGTCGTAATCAAATCGATGCCTGGACATACAATCGGACATCAAGTATTATATATCGATTTAGGTTTAGAGAAGCCAGTGTTATTAACTGGAGATTTATACCATTTTCAAGAAAACAGAGATTCAAGAGGAGTTCCTTCTTTCAATTACGATGTAAAACAAACATTAGAAAGCATGGATAGGTTTGAAGCTTTTGCTAAGGAAAAAAATGCTGATGTGTTTATTCAACATTCACCAGCAGATCTAGCACGTATTAAAAAATTAGTCAATCAAAAATAAAAAGAGATCATGTTAAAAGTTGAAAACTTACATGCTAATGTAGAGGATAAAGCCATTTTAAAAGGCTTAAACTTAGAAGTAAAAGCAGGAGAAGTTCATGCAATTATGGGGCCTAACGGAGCTGGTAAAAGCACCTTAGCTTCTATTATTGCAGGTAAAGAAGAATATGAAGTTACTCAAGGATCTATTGAATTAGAAGGTGAAGACATTAGCGAATTAGCTCCAGAAGAAAGAGCTCATAATGGTGTCTTTTTATCATTTCAATATCCTATTGAGATTCCTGGTGTTACGGTAACTAATTTCATTAAAACCGCCATCAACGAATCTAGAAAAGCACAAGGATTGGAAGACATGCCTGCTAAAGATATGTTGAAAAAGATTCGTGAAAAATCTGAATTGTTAGAGATCGACAGAAAGTTCTTATCTCGTTCTTTAAACGAAGGGTTTTCTGGAGGAGAGAAGAAACGTAATGAAATATTTCAAATGGCAATGTTAGAGCCTAAATTGGCCATCTTAGATGAAACAGATTCTGGGTTAGATATTGATGCTTTGCGTATTGTTGCCAATGGAGTAAACAAATTGAAATCAGAAGATAATGCTGTTGTTGTAATTACGCACTATCAACGTTTATTAGATCATATCATTCCTGATTTTGTTCATGTACTATACGATGGTAAAATTGTAAAGACAGGTGATGCTTCTTTAGCATTAAAGCTAGAAGCTCAAGGATACGATTGGATTAAAGAAGAATTGGTTTAATATAGTTGAAAAGTAAAAAGTTGAAAAGTTAGAAAAGTAAAGACGTTGGGTACAAATCTCAACTTTAAAACTTTAAAAACTTGCAACTTTAAAACTAATACAAATGGAGTTAAAAGAAAAATTAGTCTCTTCTTATGTTGCTTTTGAAGATGGTGTAAACATCAATTCTGATGTGCATGAAATTCGCTCAAAAGCATTTCAAAACTTTGAAAAGTTAGGATTTCCTTCTAAGAAATTGGAAGCTTGGAAATACACTTCCTTAAACTCAGTTTTAAAAGAAGATTATAGCATCTTTCCTGATCATGAAAATACCATTGAGTTAGCAGATGTAAAAAAGTATTTCATTCACGATATCGACTCTTATAAAGTCGTTTTTATTGATGGAAAATACAGTTCGTTTTTATCTGAAACTACGCATGATACAGTAGATGTTTGTTTGATGTCTTCGGCATTAACCAAATCAAAATACAAGCCTGTTATTGAAAACTATTTCAATAAAGCTGCAAAACAAGATAATCTAACTTCGTTAAACACTGCCTTTGCTAAAGAAGGCGCTTACATTCGTATTCCTAAGAATACGGAAGTTGAAAAACCAATTCAGATTATCAACTTTACAACAGGTTCGGAAGCCGCTACTATGGTACAGCCAAGAAACCTAATTGTGGTTGAACAAAATGCTCATGTGCAAATCATTGAGCGTCACCAGAGTTTAACAGAAAACCCTGTGCTAACCAATGTGGTGACTGAAATCTTTTCGGATAGACATGCTACCGTAGATTATTACAAGATTCAGAACGATCATGCAAATGCTTCTTTGGTAGACAATACCTATATAGAGCAACAGTCTGAGAGTGTTGTTTCTGTTCATACATTTTCTTTTGGAGGAAATATTACCAGAAATAATTTAAACTTCTTTCAAAAAGGAGAACACATCGATTCTATCCTAAAAGGAATTACCATTATTGAAGGAAAACAACATGTAGATCATCATACATTAGTGCATCATATAGAGCCTAATTGTGAAAGTCATCAAGATTACAAAGGAATTTTCGATGAGCGTTCTACTGGAGTATTCAATGGAAAGGTGATTGTTGAGAAAGAGGCTCAAAAAACCAATGCCTACCAACAAAATAACAATGTTTTGGTGAGCAATCGATCTACCATTAATGCAAAACCTCAACTAGAGATTTTTGCTGATGATGTAAAATGTTCTCACGGTTGTACCATTGGTCAATTAGATGATCAAGCATTGTTTTACATGCAGCAACGAGGGATTCCTAAAAAAGAAGCTCGCGGGTTGTTAATGTATGCTTTTGCAAATACCGTATTGGAGAGTGTAAAAATTCCTGAGGTGAAGGAACGAATTACAAAGTTGATTGCCAACAAATTAAATGTGAATATCGGTTTCGATATTTAACCTCAAGTAACATATCATATTAAAAAACAGGTAATTATGCCTGTTTTTTTGTTTTGTATAGTACCTACATTTACGAACAAATGTATTTATTATGGCAAATCCAACACCAACTCCAGACCCAAAAGAAGTTCCAACACCAAAGAAAACTCCTGTAGCTCCTGCTCCAAAAGCAAAAGTGTTACCTGGTTTTTCCCAAGATGTTATAGATGACTTGACTGAAGAGGTAAATGATATGATTTCTTTTGCCGCTCATAATGGATTGGAAATAGATACCAATGTGAATACACTCATCGCAAACAATACTGTAGACGATTTAATTAACGCACATAATTTAATGTCCAAGAGTGTAGCTCCGGCCACACCAAAATCTATTGACTACACAAGAGAGGTTAAACGTAGCGGAAAAGGAAAGTCTATTTTTAATAAAATTCCTTTGGTCCGAAATTTAGTTGTACTTGCCATTATTTTTTTAGTGTTATACATAGGCTTCGGCTTATTTCCACAAGTAAATAACCAAAGTATAGACAAAGGAATATTAGGGACTAGTAGCCTTGATAATGTTTGGGAACTTTTCTTGAATCTTGGTTTCTTAGCCTCTATTTCTGGTTTAGGAGTCTTATTTCATCTACTGAAAAAAATCAGTACCTCCGTAGAAAACAGCACATTAGTTCCTGAAGAGTCAGTCAACTATATCTCACAAGTCCTACTAGGAATTATCGCAGGTTTACTATTGTCTGAAATTCTATCTTCTTATATTCATAGTAGCGCTGAAGATGTTAACTTGATGAATAAAAGCTTATTAGCGTTAGTAGGTGGTTTTTCTTCTGATACGATCTTTAGCCTTTTACAAGGATTGATTACGCGAATAAAAAGCATTTTTATTCCAACGAATGGGAATTAGTAATAGAACTTAATCAAGAATCGATTCATAAACGTGCCAATAATAGATCTCTTTTATTGACTCTTTTGTTTTGCGATCTAAAGAATCAAAAGGTATATTATATTTCTTTTTTGAATACTCATCTCTCATTTCATTAATAACTGCTCTAGTAGAGAGAAAGACGTCAAAATATTCTTCAAAAGAGGTATTCTTCTTTAACAAAAGGCGGATAGAATGTATTCCTTTCTCTAAAAAGAATGTTTTTAGCTCATTTGCTACTTCATTTTTCTCTAACGTTTTTTTGTTAAAAAGATAGGTATCATTACCCAAAAACTTAAGGTATTTTTTATTGGTAATATCTGCATCGCCTTCTAAAATATTATTGGGTAAATAAAATCCATAAACATATTTTGATTTGTAGTAAAAAGGCACTTCAGAGCCTTCTCTTTTAACAGAATAAGAGATTCGTTCAACATTCAATTCTTTCAGTTTCTTTTTTAGTTCATAAACAGTACTCATCTCCTCTTGTCTATCAATAAATAAGGTGTATCTAAGAAAAGGAATTTCAAATTCTGGATACCAATCTCTTTCTGTAAAGATTTTAACTGCTAAATCTTCAAATTTAATTTTCTCTTCATTAAAAAATAATACTTCTCCCTTTTTATTTTTTGGGATAACAATATCAGAATTAAGTCTGCTATACTTCGCTTTTATATAAATGGGAGAATGAATAACATGAATATCGTTTTTGTAAATAAGGTTGTTCTGAAGCATTTTCGTTTGCATCGCCTCAGGGTTTATAACATTTGTTTTTGAAATGATAAAAGTCAATGAAAAAATGACAAAGAAAGTCATAAGAAACGCTATGATTTTTCTTTTTCTAATCATGTGTCTTATAGAAATCCATATTTGACCTGTAAAGGCAATCATGAAAATGATTACAAAATTTTTGTATTCTATGTAGAAATTTATTTCACTAAAATAGAAGGCAAAAAAACTTAGAACAAAAGCTATTTTTATAAACCAAGAAATAAAATACCAATTTTTAGTACGTTGTTGATTAAGAGCTGTTTTTCTCTTATAGTTAAATCTGCTTAAAAACTTCCTTGGTCTTTCAAACCAATAATTATAAACCATAGAAAAAGAGAAAAAGACCGAAACAAAAGAGAATAACAAGTCATATAAAAACTGTTCTTCTGATTTTAAAAAAACAGGCTCAAAAGAATGTTGAATTAGAGAACTCGTAAGTATAGAAAATATTCGTATAAAATTTAGGAAGTTATATAATAATATTGCCAGAATTACAAAAACGCCCCCTCCAATAATGAGTTTACTTCTCTCAATAGTGAAGGTTTGTATTTTATTCGTAAGAAAGCCTTTGTATAAAGTCATTCGCAATTTTTAAGGACAAAGTAAGTTCCTCAAAAAATGATATATAACTTACCTAGTATAGATAAGTACCTCTTTTTATGGTTTTGTTACTTAATTGTTTTTAATTTTTTACTGACCTAAATAATCCAGTGCCAACGCAGTAAGTGTTTTTACACCTAAAATAAATCCGCTTTCATCAAGCTTAAAATCTGGGGTATGGTGTCCGCCTGCTTCACTAGGTTTTACGTCTAATGATTTTCCTCCTAGAAAGAAATATAGCCCAGGGATTTCCTTTTGGAAAAAAGAAAAGTCTTCGGCGCCAGTAATGGCGTCAATTTCGATCACATTCTCTTTCTTCGCTATTCTTTGAAATGTAGGAAGCATCTCACTTGTCAATTCTAAATGATTGTAAGTAATAGGATATCCTTTTGAAATTTCTATCGTTGCTTTTGCTCTATAGGCTTTTGCAATAGCAGGAACCATTTCTTTCATTCGCTTATTAATGAATCGTTACATGTCATAATCTAAGGTTCTAATCGTTCCAATAATTTTAGCCTTCTCTGGAATAATATTTCCTCTAATCCCAGAATTAATCATCCCAACCGTAATAACTGCCCCTTCTTTTGTTAACTCAGATTCTCTACTGATAATCGTCTGTAATCCCGTTATGATTTGTGCAGAGGCTACAATCGGGTCCACACTTCCCCAAGGTCTAGAACCATGGGCTTGTTTTCCTGTGACATTGATTTCGTATCCTTGAGATGCAGCCATAATTCCTCCAGGTTTGTAAGTGATTTTTCCAACATCCAAACCAGAACTAATATGCAATCCAAAAATTGCATCTACATCAGGGTTCTTTAAGACACCCTCTTTTACCATCAGCTTTGCGCCACCTTCTTCTCCTTTTGGAGCTCCTTCTTCAGCAGGTTGAAAAATAAACTTTACGGTTCCTCGGATATCATTCTTCATCTGTGATAACACTTCTGCAACACCCATTAGAATAGCCACATGAGAATCGTGACCACATGCATGCATTACTCCTGTATTCTTTCCATTATAGCTAGAGGTAACTGTTGATTTGAACGGTAAATCATTTCGTTCCGTTACAGGTAAGGCGTCCATGTCTGCTCTTAACGCAACGACCTTTCCTGGCTTCTTTCCTTTTAAGATTCCAACAACTCCTGTTTTCGCAACTCCCGTTTGTACAGTAATTCCTAGTTTTCTTAAATGGTCTTCTATGTATTTTGCTGTTTTAAACTCTCGATTCGAAAGTTCAGGGTTTTGATGAATATGTCTTCTCCATTCAATTACCTTTTCTTCAATTTGTTCTGATAACTTGTTAATCTTTCCATCTTTTTTTTGTCCAAAAACTACTACGGAAGCAATTAAAAAGAAACTTCTGACAACTACTTTTTTCATGTTACTATTGATTTATTTTATTGATTGGATAATCCCTTTTAAAAATTCATTTTCATCATATTTCTTTAAACCAAAACGTACAATCACTAGGTCTTGATCTGGAAAAATATACACGCGTTGTCCTTGATAACCATCGGCATAAAACATATTGGTCGGTACGTCTTTCATATTCGCTTCGGCATTTAACCAAAACTGTGCGCCATATTCGCCATTAGACGTTGGAGTTGGAGTGGTTACATAATCTACCCATTCAGAGTCAAAAATCTGAGACCCGTTCCAATCTCCTTTGTGCAGATACAGTAATCCAAATTTCCCCCAATCTCTTGGTGTTGCCCAAGCATAGGAAGAAGCTACATAATGTCCCGCTAAATCAGTTTCAACAACCATAGAGTTCATTCCAATTTTATCGATCAGTTCTCTATACCAATAATCTAAGTATTCTTGTTGCGAACCTAATTGATCACGTAAAATTCCTGATAATAAATTAGAGGTTCCTGATGAATAGTTCCACGATGCATTTGGTTTTCCTGTCAATGGTTTGTGCTTTTGCATTTCAGTCATATCTTCTTCTAGAAATAGCATTTTTGTAACGTCAGAAATCTTATCATAGTTCTCATCCCATTCCAATCCGCTATTCATTTGCAACAGGTTGTGCAATGTAATGTCTTTTCGATCATCGTTCTGCCATTCTGAAATCGGAGCTTTGTCTTGCACATTGATTCTACCTTGGTGCTGTAAAATCCCATAGATTGTACCTGTAATACTTTTGGTCATCGACCAACCTAAAATTCGAGAATCTTTGGTAAACCCTTTTCCGTATTGTTCTGCAATAATCTGATTTTTATAAATCACTAAAACCGCTCGCGATTCGTACTTTTCTTCAAAGAGAGAAGAAACAGCTGTGTTTAATTGATTGTAGTTTACATTCTCGAAAACAGAATCTTTTTGCGCTGCATTTCCATAAGGGTATGGAGTCGAATTATCTGGTGCGCTTCTTTTCGGCACCAAAGGATTTTCATCCAAATCAAACCCTTTTGTCACCAATACACTTCCCAAACCTTCTCTATACACTGCTTTTCTTGTCAACAATCCAAGTGTAGATGAGGTCGCGTATTTTTCTTCGGTATTAATCTTGTCTTCCGCCAAATTAATTGGAGAGAAATTATTATCTGTACTATCTGTAAACTCCAATGTTCTTTCCGCTAAGAAAACAGAAGAACTCATGTTTTTGGCTGAAAAACCAGAAATAATATTTAGCCTTGGATAGTTGATGACAACAACAATAATGATTGTTACTGCAAGAAGAAGAAGAATTCGTTTAAGGATTTTCACAAGATTTGGTTTTTTGATTCTTACAAAAATAGGAAATAAACCACCTATCTGTTCAATCTAATTAAATACTCCCTTTTTTTAATATTGCTAACCTTAAAGCATTTTAAAAAAGATCGCTACGCTTTTAGAGTCAAGAATTAAGACCTATTTATTTTCATTAAAGCAAAATAATTGAACCTTTAAATCGTCTATTGTCTTTGTTCTAACAGAGGAGCGGTCTTGATTCAGGAATTTTAGTCAATCGTGTTTTAATAAGCAAAAAAGAATCATCTTCTTGTCCTCCGAAGCAAATGTGAAGGAGGAAATTAAATCATTGGTTTATTGTAAGTTTTGCGTTTCGAACCCTACCTTTGTAAAACAAAACGAGAAGGATGTTTCCAGTAGAAAAAATTCGTGCAGATTTTCCCATTTTACAAAGAGAGGTAAACGGAAAGCCCTTGGTGTATTTTGACAATGCAGCAACATCTCAAACACCTAAAGTTGTGATTGACGCAATTGTAGATTACTATGCTAATTATAATGCGAATATTCACAGAGGTGTTCATGCATTGAGTCAGGAAGCAACCGATAAGTACGAGCAAGCAAGAATAACGCTTCAAAAGCATTTTAATGCGAAATACGCATATGAAATGATTTTTACCTCTGGAACTACCCAAAGTATTAATATGGTGGCCTCAGGGTTTTCTGATCTACTTAAAGAAGGTGATGAGATCATTGTTTCTGCCTTAGAACATCATTCTAATATTGTTCCTTGGCAAATGCTCTGCGAAAGAACAGGTGCTGTATTAAAAGTCATTCCAATGAATGAAGAAGGAGCTTTGGTCATGGAAACTTATGATGAACTTCTTTCAAACAAAACAAAATTGGTGTTTTGTAATCATATTTCTAATGCTTTAGGAACGATTAACCCTGTGGAAGAGATGATCCAAAAAGCACATGCTGTTGGTGCAGCTGTTTTAATTGACGGTGCTCAATCTGCTCCACACATGAAAGTAGATTTTCAAGCCATGGATGTTGATTTCTATGTGGCTTCTGCTCATAAGGTTTGTGGTCCAACGGGAATGGGGGTTTTATACGGAAAACAAGAGTGGTTGGAGAAACTACCCCCTTACCAAGGTGGTGGTGAAATGATAGAAACGGTTACGTTTGAAAAAACGACCTACGCTGGATTGCCTCACAAGTTTGAAGCAGGAACTCCTAACATTTGCGGTGGAATCGCTTTTGGAGTTGCTGTAGATTATATGAATACCATTGGTTTTGAAGCTATTGCAGCATATGAACAAGAATTATTGGAATACGGAACACAACTACTTCAGAAAATTGAAGGCGTAAAAATCTACGGAACTTCCAACAAAACATCTGTCATCTCTTTTAACGTCCATGAAATTCATCCATACGATATCGGTTCTATTTTAGACAAGTTAGGAATTGCGGTGAGAACTGGGCATCATTGTGCGCAACCTATCATGGATTTCTATAAAATCTCAGGTACCATAAGGGCTTCTTTTGCTTTCTATAATACCAAAGAAGAAATTGACATATTTATTAAAGGCTTAAAAAGAGCCATTTTAATGCTTTCTTAAATTATTTTTTGCTTTTTCACTACCTAAAAACGGGGATAAAAACCATCCCTAAAAACAGGGATTGTGAGATTAAAATATTTTCTCCATATTGCGACGTGTTAAAAATTTAACAGTTTTTTAGAATATTGTTTAAAATTTAAATTGTCCTCCCTCGACTTATTTAAAAATTTAAGGTTTTTAACACATTATTACTAACTAAACTAATCTCAATTATGAAAAAAATTTATGGAGTGCTGTTAATTACAGCACTAATTTTTGTTGGATGTCAAGACAACGAAGAAGTAAACTTTGAAACACAATCAGTTGACATGTCTGACTTCTATGTCCACACCGACGATGACAACAGTAGAACTGCTGGTGCTAACCAGTGTCACACCATGACTGTGTTAAACAGACAACTACAAGAAAACCCTGGACTTTACAAAAAAATGTATGATGTAGAGTACGCTACAAGAAAATTCCTTAAAAATAATGCCAAAGGAAAACCAGGAGGAAACGGAAACGGTGGTGGTGGAAACGGTGGTGGAGACACTGACGTAGACGTATTACCTATAGATGATGGTTTAGGAATTGTTACAATTCCTGTATATGTGCACGTTGTATATAGCAATTCAAACCAAAACATTAGCAATACTCAAGTTCAATCTCAAATCAATGTATTAAACGAAGATTTTAGAAAAGCGAACAACGACTTAAACTTGCCTGCAGGTTCAACGTTTGAAAACGATGCTACCGATGCAGAAATCGAATTTACATTGGCTGGTACTTTTAGACACGCTGACTCTAGATCTTCTTGGGGAACAAACAATGCAGTTAAATCTGCTTATCCTCCAGTAACTCCAGACACTCATTTAAATATTTGGGTTGCTGAAATAGGTGGTGGTATCTTAGGGTATGCACAATTCCCTGGTGGGAATTCTGCTACTGATGGTGTTGTAATTTCTCCTCAGTACTTTGGAAACACAGGATTTGTTTCTGCTCCTTTTAACAAAGGTAGAACTGCAACTCATGAAGTTGGTCACTATTTAAACTTACGTCATATTTGGGGTGATGGAAGATGTAGACAAGACGATTTTGTTACTGATACACCTTCTTCTGATGGACCTAACTACGGGTGTCCTTCTTTCCCTACAACAAATTGTAAGTCAACTGACATGACAATGAACTATATGGATTATACTGATGATGCTTGTATGTATATGTTTACTGACGGTCAAAGAAACAGAATGAGAGCTCTTTTTGCTTCTGGTGGAGGGAGAGCATCTCTTGCGGGGAACTAATCACTAGAAATTAATTAACCAAACCTAAAAAGGCGTCCTCTCGGCGCCTTTTTTTATCTTTACTAAAATCATCATCATGAAAAAAACATTTCTTCTTCTCAGTTTCTGTTCTTTGTTCTTTTTTGGGTGTCTATCATCACAAGAACTTTCTGCGTTTCAGAAAATTGATTACAAAGCTCAGACAAGAGGTAGTTCTTTTCAAATTACTTTACAAAAAGGAACACTAACATATATCGAGAACAATAAAGAAGTATTTCAAAGAGCGCTTTCAAAGAAAGAATCTAAAGCTATTTACAAATCGCTTAAGGGAATTGATTTAAATACTATTGATAAAATTACACCTCCTTCAAAGAATCATCAATCTGATCGTTCTCTAATTGCTTCTTTAGAAGTAGAATCAGAAGGAACGATATACAAGAGTAGTTCTTTTGATGATGACAACCCCCCAAAAGAACTAAAAGAATTGGTTGACTATTTAAAAAGTTTAACCCAATAAAAAAGCGGATGTTTTCACATCCGCTTTTTTATTTTATAAGATTCCCATTTTCATGGGAATGATAATATCAATTAAATTCCAGGAGGATAATTTGTTGGATAATTAGCAGCTTTTGCTAAATTCCCAGAGTCCTTAAAGTTCGATCCATAAGTTGCATCGATTGCTTCTAAAATTTTATTCCCCATTAAGGCATAACCTCTAGAGGTTAAGTGAATTCCATCTAAACTTACCAAACCTCCAAAAACAAGGCTAGTAGTCATCGTAAAGTTATCAAATTGAGTTCCTGTACTTGCTGCATCGTTTAATAATTGATTTAAATCTACTACAGCCAATCCATTTGCTGATCCTACGGCAGTAATTGTTGCATTGTATGCATCTACCGCTGTTTGAATATTATTTTGCTCTTCAGGGGTTAATACCCAGTTATCAGCTAAAGGAACACTCACTCCATTAATTAATGTTGGATTTCCTCCCACAGTAGTTCCTAAGAAACTTGAACTTGTCAAGACTAGAAAATCATCTGCTGTTGCTTGTCTGTATAGAGGTAACCCTAATCCTGATGTATCAGTTAAGTCTTCATCAATAATAACAACAGCATTTTGTCCTGCAGAAAAATTGATGGTTCTTTTTTGTACTTCAGCAGCAATTTGTTCTGGTGTTAAACCTAAACCGCCTAAAGCATTAGCTCCTGCAATTGCTGGTGCTAAACTTGCATTGTATGTTGCATAACCTCCGTTTACTAAATCCGCCGTTGCTTGATCTAAAGGAATTGCATTGTAAGGTACCGTTGTAAAAAATGGTAGGTTTACAATTGATGGAACTGTAACCACAGCTCCTTTTGCTCCTCCTGCAGTAAGTGCAGCTACAGTAGCACTAAATACTTGATTAAATACAACTGGACTCGTAATATCATTTCCTCCGTACGTAGTTGGATCAAAATTATTCGTTTGAACCATTCCTGTTCCTCCAGAAGTAGCATATCCTAACACGTCATTTCCTCCAATTTCAGAAATGGTGAAAAACGTTGGGTTTTGTGCTACAGCATCTGCTAAAACAGTCGTCGCTGGACTAGAAGCCATTCTAGCAAAGTAAGGATTCGCTAAACCTAAAGGCACATTAGCAACACTTCCATAACCTGGTGCTAGTAAGTGAAAACTTTTTGCTCCAGGAACTCCCATGTTATTAAAAGGTCCTGTTAATATATTCGAAACTTCCGTTGTTGGTGTTCCTGGTAATACCGCTGGTCCTGCTCCGTTGAAAAACAACCTTGCATTCGAAATTTGATTTCCTCCCAGGGTTAACCCTCCAATATTATCACTAACTAAAGGTTGTGTAAAAGCTCCTCCACCAACTACAGCCATTTTACTGGCCATAATGCTAGGGAAAGATCTAGATTGAGCGGCTAAAAAAACCGATCCGTCTGAAAATCCAGCAGAGAAAGAAGCTCCAATTGCTACATAATTTGAAAAGTCAGCACTACCTGCTGTTGCCGTTGGAAGTACAACTACTTCTTCTGGTATTTCATCTAAGTCATTGTTAACGTCACAAGCAGAAAAACCAACTGCCAAAAGCATCAACCCTATATATTTATATTTTTTCATCTTTCTTTTCTGTTTAGTTATTAATTGTCCATGAAACATAAACCTGAGTACCAATAGCTCCTACTCCTGGTGCACTAAAGTATTCTTGTCCTGTTAAGTTTGCTCCTCCTAATTTGAACACTGATTTCCATTGAGGAACAGAATAGTTCACCTGAGCATCTAATACTGTACGAGAATCAATTACTGTATCGTGGAATGTAGATTGCCATAAGTATTCATCTTGCCATCTTACGTTCACGTTAAAACCAAAGTTTTTAAACAAGTTTGGATTTCCAAATTGTAATTTAAATTTATGCTCTGGCGTATTAAATGATGGCTCGAAATCTGGATCTGAAGCTTGATCAAAATCAAACTTAGAATACGTATAGTTAAATCCTAAATTAAAGTTTTCAAAGATTTTAGTGTTCACTGCTATTGCTGCTCCGTATGATGTTACATCAGCCGCTGAGTTAGTGTACGCAGAGAAAGGTTTGAAATCTCCATTTTGCAATGCTAAAAGAGATAATGAGTTATCTCCTACTTGTCCATAATAAGGAACAATTACTGTTTGAGTTGAAATAAAGTCTTGGTATGTATTATGGTAAGCACTTAAATCTACAGTTACCTTGCTCTCAGCTACATCCAATATTCCTCTATATCCTACTTCTATCGCTGTTACTTTTTCTGGTGCTACCAATGAAGCATTTGCTGCCGTAGGCGCTCCTGCTGTAACTGAAGCAAAAGAAAATGCATTTTCATAAGCAGATCTACCTGATAATTGTACCGTTGCAGATCCTGTGAATGCTTGTCCGCCTCCACTAACTGATAATGGTGTGCTTAAAAATCTATCTAAGTTATCTGGTGCAGAACCTACTAATAACGCTCTACCAGCATCCAACCCAATATATTGATCTTGTGTTGTTGGATATCTAAATCCTGTTTGGAAAGATCCTCTAAAGTTGTGCTCTTTATTTTCACCTGCTGCATATGCTAAAGATACTCTTGGAGAATAATTCCCGTCAAAGTTCTGAGCTCCATCATAACGAATAGAAGCCGTTAACTTTAAACGATCTTCTTCTAAGAATTGCTTTTGTAGTTGTGTATAAACACCATATTCACTATAGTTAATAGGTCCGTCATAATCTGTAAAAATTGTTCCGTTAGAATTCAAAGAATAGGTTCTATAAGATCCACCTACTTGAATTTCAGCCCAATCGATCAGATCTCTTAGGTTGTAATTTCCATCTGCGTGGTATAATTTTGTTTGATCTTGAAACTTAGATCCCGTTGTTAAATTTGGATCTGTAGTAACATCATCAAAAGCAGCTTGAAAACCTGCAGTTCCTGGTATTAATCTTCCTGTGTCTGCTGTTTGTCTTGCTAATACGTGCGCTTGTGCAGGCAATAAACCTCCTAATGTTCCTTGAACAAAGGCTCCTACATACTCACCAAACCAAGTATTGTCATCTTTCCATCTTCTGTTAATATTAATGGCAGCAAAACGAGTATCATACGAATCTCCTGCGTCTTCACTTGTTACATATCCTCTAACAAAGAAGTTTTTCCCTCTTGCTTCTATTTTGTGTTGTTCTAAGAAGAAGTTGTTGATGTTGTATCTATTTAATCCTTGATAAATAGTATTTCCAACACCAATTTTTGAGTTTAAAATCAATTCCAAACGATCGTCTCCATATGGGCGATAGTGAAGTGATGAAGCAAACTTTACACTTCTTGCATTGTACGTCATTAAATCACGCTCTTCATATCCTGTTCTACTTACATTAACACTTGGAACCAAAGCATCAGCTCCAGAAGGTAAAATTCCCAAACCAATTAAAGCTTGAGCAACCCCCTTAATGTCTGTAGAAACCTCATCACCATAGGTGTTTAATCCATCGTAATTAAGGTCTGTTTGTCTGTTTCCGGCAGCATACGCTCCATTAAATGTATTTCTATAATCTGTAGCATGCCATTCTGTACCTTCTAATACTGTAAGGTTTGCTTTTGCAGCAAACTTTTCAGAAAATACATACGCCATTCTAACATTAAATTCATAGAAATCATTGTCTCCAGCTGCATCTTGAATTGTTAATCCGTTTTTATAAGAAACACTTATTCCAGCATCTTCAAAAGGATTTCTACTTGTCATAAACATAATACCATTAAACGCATTTGCCCCGTATAATGCAGAAGACGCTCCTGGTAAAATTTCAACTGTAGCAACATCCAATTCAGAAATTCCTAAAAGGTTTCCTATGGCAAAGTTTAATGCTGGAGAAGAATTATCCATTCCATCTACCAATTGCATAAAACGTGTATTTGCAAACGTTGCAAAACCACGTGTATTTACCGATTTAAATGTTAAACTGTTTGTGTTAATGTCTACACCTTTTAAGTTTTCTAACCCGTCATAGAAAGAAGGTGCTGTTGAATTTTTAATTGCTCTTGCATCCAGTCTTTCAACTGTTACAGGCGATTCCAGAATTCGTTCTGGAGTTCTAGAAGCAGAAATTACTACTTCATCTAAAGCAGTTGCATTCTCTTTAAGTGCAACCTCTACATCTTGCTTGTTTTTGGTAATTTCTACTTTCGATGTTTGAAAACCTAGCATCGAAACCTCAATTGTAAATGGAGGTTGATCAGCGACGGTTAAAGTAAATTTACCATCAAAATCTGTTGTTGTTCCTACAGCCTTTCCTGAGATCTTAATATTAGCTCCCAGTAATGTCTCCCCCGTTTTTGCATCTTTTACAGTACCTGTGATTGTTGTTTGAGCAACCATCGTAATACTACCAAGCATAACAAATGCAAAGAAAATTATCTTTTTTATCATAATGTGAATTATTTGTTAACTACAGACGAAAATACACTTTTTTTTGATTTATGAAATAAAAACCCCTTAATTTTCCAATATTATTAAGGGTTTCGGCGATTTTTTGTGAATTTATTATTCTTCAGAATTGTGTGAAGTTTTTAACTTATGAATTGTAAATTTGTTTTTTAATTCTATTCTTTTTGAAAGTTATTCAGTCTGTTTCTAATTTTATTTCTGACCAAAACTCCATGGTCACAATTGGAACCTTTGATGGTGTTCATATTGGGCATCAAAAAATTCTAAAAAAGTTAATAACCGCTGCTAATGAGCAAGGTAAGAAGTCCGTTTTACTTACTTTTTTCCCACATCCAAGAATGGTTTTGCAAGAAAACGTCTCAATAGAGCTGTTAAATACCATTCAAGAAAAGTCGGATTTATTAGAAAAAATGGGCTTAGATTATTTAATTATTCATCCATTTAGTAAAGAGTTTTCAAGGCTTACTGCCTTAGATTTTGTTCGTGATATTTTAGTCAATCAACTCAATACTTCTCAATTAATTATTGGATACGATCATCATTTTGGGAAAAACAGAGAGGGAAATATCAATCAACTTAGAGAATATAGCTCCTTATATGACTTTCAGGTAGAAGAAATTTCTGCTCAGGACATTGATGATGTCGCTGTAAGTTCAACCAAAATCAGAAATGCACTAAAAGAAGGGAAGTTAAAAACCGCCAATAAATACCTCGGCTATGAATACATGTTGAATGGACTTGTTGTTAATGGTAAAAAATTAGGAGGCACTATTGGATTCCCTACGGCAAATATTCATATCGAAGAAGATTATAAATTAATTCCGAAAACAGGAGTTTATATCATTCGAGCCAACATTTACGGAAATCCTTATTTTGGAATGATGAATATTGGATTTCGACCAACTGTAGATGGAAAGCATCAAACAATTGAAGTCCATATTTTTGATTTTGATGGTGATTTATACAACCAAAAGCTCTCGGTAAGTTTGCTTTATTTTTTAAGAGATGAACAACGTTTTGACTCAGTCGATCATCTAATTGTTCAGTTGAAGAAAGACAAAGAATCTGCTTTGAATTTCTTAAAAAACAATCTTGTTTGATCGATTGTTATATTGATTCACATCCTGTATCTTTGACCGCTTATTAATTACCACGATTTATGTTACAGGTTCAGTTTATTAGAGACAATCAAAAAACTGTTTTGGAAGGTTTGGCAAAACGAAACTTTGCCAATGCAGAAGAAATTGTTCAACAAGTTTTGCAAGCAGATGAAACAAGAAGAAAAACTCAAGTTTCATTAGACAACACTTTGGCTGAATCCAATAAATTATCCAAAGAAATAGGATTACTTTTCAAATCTGGAGAAGTTCAAAAGGCGAATATCGTTAAAGAAAAAAGTGGTCAATTAAAAAATCTCTCTAAAGATCTAATGGAGCAATTAAATGCTGCTTCTAAAGAATTGGGAGATTTGTTGTTTCAAATTCCTAACATTCCTCATACATCTGTTCCTCATGGACAGTCGGACGAAGACAATGTAGAAATTTTTAAAGAAGCTGAAATACCAACACTTCATGATGGTGCGCTTCCTCATTGGGAACTGGCAAAAAAATATGATCTTATTGATTTTGAATTAGGAACTAAAATCACAGGAGCAGGTTTCCCTGTATACAAAGGAAAAGGAGCTCGTTTGCAACGTGCCTTAATTAGTTACTTCTTAGATAAGAATACCGAGGCTGGCTATACAGAATATCAAGTTCCTCTTTTGGTCAATGAAGCATCTGGAATTGGAACAGGGTCTTTGCCTGATAAAGAAGGGCAAATGTATTATATAGAAGCAGACGATTTATATTTAATTCCAACAGCTGAAGTTCCTGTAACCAATATTTTTAGAGGTGACTTATTACAAGAGAAAGATTTTCCTATCGCTTGTACAGGTTATACTCCTTGTTTTAGACGTGAAGCAGGTTCTTATGGGGCACACGTAAGAGGGTTAAATCGTTTGCATCAATTTGATAAGGTAGAGATTGTTCGAATAGAACATCCAGATAATTCTTACAATGCTTTGGATGGAATGGTTGAGCATATTAAAGAAATCTTAAGAGAGTTGAAATTACCTTACCGTGTGTTACGTTTGTGTGGAGGTGATGTTACTTTTGCTTCTGCGCTAACCTACGATTTTGAAGTGTTTTCAACTGCACAAGACAGATGGCTAGAAGTAAGCTCTGTTTCTAACTTTGAAACATTTCAAGCGAACAGATTAAAATTGAGATTTAAAAATAAAGGCGGGAAAAATCAATTAGCGCACACGCTAAATGGTAGCGCTTTGGCTTTGCCTAGGATATTAGCAAGTATTTTAGAGAACTATCAAACTGAAGATGGAATTCAAGTTCCGGAAGCCTTGATTCCTTATACTGGTTTTGATAAGATTGATTAATTAGCAACAACTGCTACCATTAATCTTTTGTATTTGTTCATTTCTAATAAAGCTTTAAAGTAATCGCTTATTTGTCCTGTTCTCATGAACTCTATCGAGTCTTGTTTTGCTGTTTCGTATTGTTTGGTTAAGTCTTTCATTTTAATTTCCGATTGGTTATATACTAGTATAGACAACTATTGTGCCAAAATGTTACAAAGCCACGAGTCAAAACTGGTAGGTTTAATAAAAAATTAACATATAAGTTGGTTATCTTTGATTCAATATGAAGCGTTTTTTTCTTGTTTTTTTCTTATTTATCAGTAGTTTGAGCTATGCTCAGAACAATTTTTTGATTGCTGAGAATTATTTTCGCCAAGGAGAATATAAAAAAGCATCTCAGCTCTACGAAACGCTATTAAAGAAAAGTCCTTTTAATACTACCTACTTAAAGAGGTATGTTACTTGTTTACAAGAATCTGACGAATATGAAAAAGCACAAGCTACTCTCGAAAAGACACTAGAAACCAATCCTACACAAAAATATTTGTATGTAGAAATTGGATATAACTATGAAAGGCAACAAAAAGCTGATCTCGCTAAAAAAGAATATCAAGCTGCGTTAAAAGCAATTGATGGAAACCCAAGCTTAGGAGGAATCATCGCAAATATGTTTCGCAGAAACAATTTGTTAGACTATGCATTAGATGCCTATGCTAAAACAACAGTGTTGAATCCAAATGCGAACTATCAATTTCAAATCGCTCAAATTTATGGTGAAAAAGGAGCTTTTGAAAAAATGTTTGATGCTTATATAACACTCGTAGATAAAAACGACAGTTATATTGGAACAGTACAACGGCTAGTTAGCAGGTACATTACAGATGATCCTTCCGATAAAAACAATGTAGCACTGAAAAAATCCTTGTTAAGAAAATCAATCAGCAATCCTAAAAACGTGTGGAATGAATTGTTAAGTTGGTTGTTCACAAAACAAAAAGAATATGCAAAAGCGTTTATTCAAAACAAGGCACTTTTTAAAAGAAACCCTGAATTTCTAAGGAATACCAAAACCTTAGGAAGAGTTGCTTTTGACGACCATGACTACAATGCTGCTGAGAACGCCTTTTCCTTTATCCTTAAAAACACCAATTTTATAGAAGAAAAATTAAGTGCTGAATTGTATTTATTAAAAATAGGCGTTGCTTTAAAAGAGAAAGAAGTAGTTTCTAATTTTGAAAAAGCCCTTAAAAAATATGGTGTCAACACAACTACGATTCCTATTCAAATAGTGTATGCTGAATTTTTAACCTTTAACCAAAATGAACCCGAAAAAGCGCAAAAGATTTTAGAAAATGCATTGACCTTTTCGAAATCAAAATTTCAAAAAGCACGGATTAAATTGAAGCTAGGAGAGGTTCTCATTTTTACCGAACGATTTAATAAAGCTCTTATTTATTTTTCTCAAGTACAAACACAACTTAAAAACCATCCGCTATCTCAAGAAGCAAGATTTAAAGTGGCGCAAACATCTTACTATAAAGGCGATTTTAAATGGGCTATGTCACAGTTAAAAGTACTCAAAGGATCTACTACCCAGTTGATTGCTAATGACGCTGTGGATTTGTTTTTACTCATCTCAGCTAACGGCCCTAAGGATTCTATTCCTTCTGGGTTAAAAGAATATGCCCAAGCCGATTTATTTGCTTATCAAAATAGAGATTCTGAAGCTATTGTTCTTTTAGATAAAATTTTCAAGGAACATAAAGGAGAGTCTATTGAAGACGATGTTTTGTTTAAAAAAGGAAAGCTCCTTGTTAAATTAGGAAGGTATGAGGAAGCTATTCTCATCTTTGCCAATGTAGTTGCTTTAGATCCTGAAGGAATTTTAAATGATGATGTCTACTATGAAATGGCTGAAATCTATAATATTCATTTAAATCAGGTAGAAAAAGCTAAAGAATACTATCAAAAGATTATTTTTGAATATCCTTCTAGTATCTACCTTGTCGACGCTAGAAAAAAGTTCAGAGAGTTGCGAGGCGATACTATCAATTAAGCAATGATCTCATTTGGTAAACATTTTTATTAATGATAGTACATCATTGATTCATTTTTACATTAAAACATTATTACACTAAAATGTACATATACAACATTACGATTAACATTGATGCGTCTGTTCATAACGAATGGCTCATTTGGATCGAAGATCATATACAAGACGTTTTAGCGACTGGTAAATTTGTTTCGGCCAAACTAACTCAAGTTTTGGTAGAAGAAGAAATGGGTGGCTTTACATATTCTGTTCAGTATACAGCAAATACCAGAGAGGATTTAGATCAATACTACAAGGAAGATGCTCCAAAATTAAGAAATGATGGGCTAAAAAGATTTGCAGATAAAATGCTTGCTTTTAGAACAGAATTAAAAGTAGTGAATGAATTTTACCCAACGAGTACAAGCAATTAATAATGTCGGTTAGAGCAAAGAAACATTTAGGGCAGCACTTTTTAAAAGATGAAGACATCGCAAAAAAAATTGCGGATTCATTGATAGGAAATGAGTACCAAAATATTTTAGAAATTGGACCTGGAATGGGTGTCTTAACAAAGTATTTGCTGCAACGAGAAGCAAAAATAACCGTCATGGAATTAGATTCTGAATCTGTTGCTTATTTGCAAGACGATTTTAAAAAAGAGCACGTTAACTTAGACACCTCTTCCAATAAATTTGAAATTATTGAAGGTGACTTCTTAAAACAAGATTTAACTTCTTTCTTTCAGCAAAAACAAGTAGCTATTATTGGAAATTACCCTTATAATATCTCCACTCAAATTGTTTTTAAAGCCATTGAAAACAGAGAATATGTTCCTGAGTTTTCAGGAATGTTTCAAAAGGAAGTAGCGCAAAGAATTGCAGAAAAAGAAGGAAGTAAAACGTACGGAATCTTATCTGTACTTACACAAGCTTTTTTCGATGCAGAGTATCTTTTTACAGTTCCTCCAACAGTTTTTAATCCTCCACCTAAAGTAGATTCTGGAGTAATCAGGCTAACAAGAAAAAAAGATTTCTCTCTTCCTGTAGATGAGAAGTTGTTTTTTAGAGTGGTGAAAACAGCATTCAATCAAAGAAGGAAAATGCTACGAGGGAGTTTAAAATCTTTCAATCTTTCGGATACCTTAAAAGAAGATACTATATTTGCGATGCGTCCAGAACAATTGTCTGTGAACGAGTTTATTGAGCTGACGCGTAAAATCGCAAATGATGTCATTTGAAATCACTAAAGAACTTTTAGAAAACGTTGAATTGTATGTAAGTGCATCAAACGATACTGCTTTAAATCAGTTGTTTGATGAGATGCATCATGCCGATATTGCTGAAATTTTAGATGAAATTTCTTTTGATGAAGCTGTATACATTATTAAACTTTTAGATAGCGAAAAGACATCTGAAGTTTTGATGGATGTAGATGATGATGTCCGTGAAAAAATCTTAAAAGGTTTATCAGCCAAAGAGATTGCTGAAGAGGTAGAAGAACTAGATTCTGATGATGCTGCAGATATTATTGGAGAGCTTTCAGAAGAACGACAAGAGGCAGTGATGTCTCAGATTGAAGATGAGGAGCATGTAAAAGAAATTGAAGAACTTCTTACCTATGATGAAGATTCTGCTGGAGGGTTAATGGCGAAAGAATTGGTGAAAGTCAATGAAAACTGGACAGTACTTAAATGTGTGAAAGAAATGCGCATTCAAGCTGAGGAAGTTACACGAGTGCATTCTATCTACGTAGTTGATGATAATGGAAAACTCAAAGGTCGTTTGTCTTTAAAAGACTTATTAATTGCATCAACTAGAACTCCTATTTCTCAAATTTACATCCCTAAAGTCGACTTTGTAAAGGTTGATGATGATTTGGATGATGTTTCGAACATCATGCGAAAATATGACTTAGAGGCTATTCCTGTTGTTGATGAAAATGACGTTTTATTAGGGAGAATTACCATTGATGACATTGTTGATGTTATGAAAGAGGAGGCAGATAAAGATTACCAATTAGCTGCCGGTCTAGTTGAAGACGTAGAAGCAGATGATACCATTCTAGAACTAACCAAAGCACGCCTTCCTTGGTTAATCCTTGGTTTATTTGGAGGAATTGGAAGTGTTTTGATTATGGATGGCTTTGATGAATCGATAAAAGAAATTGAAAACTATAAAACACTATTCTTCTTTACGCCGTTAATAGCAGCAATGGCTGGAAATGTTGGCGTACAATCATCGGCAATTATTGTACAAGGTTTGGCAAATGATAATGTAAAAGGAAGTTTATGGAAACGTTTGTTAAAAGAAGTGGGGCTAAGCCTAATTAATGGAACCGTTTTAGGTATTATACTCATCGCAGTAGCTCCTTTAATGGGATTGGGCATCTCTACTTATTATAGCCTCACTGTTTCTATCTCTATGATGTGTGTTATCATTGTAGCAGCTTTGGTAGGAACTTTTGTTCCTATCGTTCTTGATAAAAAGGGAATTGACCCTGCCATAGCAACGGGTCCTTTTATCACAACAAGCAATGATATTTTTGGAATTTTCTTGTTCTTTTTATTAGCAAAAGCAATGCTTTTATAAAAAAAATATACCTCTCAGCTGAGCTGAGAGGCATTTCCCTTTTTCTTTTTTCTGATTACCGTCCCCTAATAGTAACCAGCAATATTCCCTCTTCAGTATTATTTCTAATACATCAGAGTCACAAACATATAAACTGTTGAGGAGGTGACCGTGCGTAAAACCGCACTTAAAAATGTGGATTTCCGCACTAGAGTTAGTCGATAATCCCTAATTCTTTCGCTTTGATGACAAGATCAGTATTGTTATTGGCGCCTAAATCGATTCTTAAATTAGCTAATTTATTCTCTATTGCTCTCTTTTTCAGTAAGGTTCCGTCTGACTTTGAAATGATTCCCTCTAGATTCCCAATTTTAGGTTGTTTTGGAAGTTCTTTTAAGATCTGAATAGCGATTTCGTCCATTAAGATGTGAACCACCTTTCTTTTTTGTATTTTTTGATGAACCTCGTGGGTGTAAAAGGAGTTCCCTTTCATCATTTGTTGAACAGCAAAATTCAATTCATCACCAGAGCAATGACTTTTTAAAATGTATGCATCTGGGTTGAGGTTGTTAATCACATTAAAAATTCTGTTGGTTTCAGAATGTCCTGAGATAACCCCTGTTTTGATTGCTATTTCATCTTTTTTGATTTTTCCAATCAATGCTTCACCTCCATCTAAAACAGTAGTGCTAGTTTTATTATCAAAACTTAAATCTGTAAAAAGAACATCAAATGGATCTGATCTTTCTGCCTCTTTTATGGCTGCATAAGCATCATCGCAAGTATTAAGACACTTGGTTTCATAATTCGGAAACTCGCCTAATGCGTTGCATATTCCTTGCAACATAAGCTTATGATCGTCTACTACTAAAATTTTTATTTTATCCTCCATGCATTGGAATCCTTACTGCTGTTCTTGTTCCTTTTTCACTTGTTTCTATATCAAAAGATCCTTGAATTTCTTCTACTCTCTCTTTCAAGTTTTTTAGTCCTATTCCTTTTTTCTTGTTTTTTTGGTCAAAGCCTTTTCCATTATCTTTTAAATGTAAAATAATCTCTTTCTTTTCCAAAGAAAAAAGAATAAAAAATTGAGAAGCTTCGGCATATTTTAACGTGTTTTGAAGGCTTTCTCGAGCACAAAGATATAAGGTTCTTTTAATTGTGCTATTTATTTCGCTCCATGGAATATCATCAATTCCTTCGATGGCAATTCGGAAAGACGGTGTAAAGTAATCTGACATTAGGTTAATCATTTGATCTTTAAACGACACCTCGTCAAAACTCACACTACTTAATTGGTGTGATAAGCTTCGCACATTCTCTTTAATTTTTTCAATGCTTTTTGTCTCCTCTCCGAGGTCTGTTTTTTCTAATTTTTGATGTAACATTCGTAAATCCCCTGCCACTTCATCATGTAATGATTTTGCAATTTGCTGACGCTCTTCTTCTCTCGCCGTTGCCTTTTGAATTTGTCCCTCATACTCTAATTTCTTTCTTCTGTTTCTATAGTAAGTAAAGCTTAAGCCAAGTAATAACAGAGCTGCTACAGAAAACAGAAACCCAATAATTTTTTGTTGTCGTTCGCTTTCTATAATTGCTTGATTTTGACTATCCTTTAATTTTAAACCTGCATTTTCTTTGTCTTTTCTTTCTGTTTCGTAACGAACTTTCGCAAACTGATTTTTAAGATACCTTTCACGATTGATTAAGCTATCATTCAATCCTACATATTCATCAAAATATTTTTTGGATTCAGCACCTCTGGTAAGATTTGCCAACTTTGTAAGAGCAGAAAGTCTAGTTAAGTTATTATTGACTTTTTTTGCCAATTCATATCCTTTCTTTGCATGATATAATGCTTTTTTATTTTCTTTTACTTCTAAATAGTATTGTGATAACCCATTATGAGAAAGGCTTTCTCCAAAAACATTTTTACTTCTTTTTCTAAGGTTAAGTAATCTTAAAAAGCTTTTTAGCGCCTTTTCTTTTTCTCCTAATTCATAAAAACAATCGGCAAGATTCCCTATTAGGGCTTGTTTAACAAAACTATGATCTATTTTCGTTTTAAAACTTATCCCTGTATTTAAAACTTGTATTGCTTCTTTAAACCTCTTTTCTTTCAAATAAGAGTAACCTAAGTTATTGTAATAATCTAATGTTCCTCGCTGTTTTGAGTTAATATCTTTATTATTTTTATGTGTTTCATAAGCTTTTATAAAATACTCTCTTGATTCTTCAAAACGATTAAAATCAATTAAAACTAACCCTAAGTTATTATATGTACTAGCTGTAAACCTAAACTCATTTTTAAGTGGCTCTAAATAAGTTAATCCTTCTATTAAGGTTGATTCTGCCCCTACAAGATCATTCTCATTCCTTTGCATCAACCCCATGCTTAAAAGTCTCCTTCCGGCTTCTATAGAATCTTTTATTAGAGTAGAAATACCTTTAGATTTATGATAATAATAGTATGAACTGTCTAATCTGTATACTGCCTTATGTTTAAGGGCTTTGAAAAAGTATGCTTTAGCTAAAGCAAAAGAGTCTTTATCTTTAAAATATATAGAGTCTAGCTGCTTTTTTGATTTTAGTAGCTCTATTGTGTCACCTTTAAAGTAACAATTCAACCCATAATCAATAATAGAATCTCTTGCCTGATTATCAGGATGTTTTTCTTGAGCAAAAAAAGTTGATGTAAAAAGAAGAAGTATAGGGAGTAATTTCATAAAAAGAAAAACACCTTTTCAGGTGTTTATTTGTTAATGTTTTCCATCTCCACCTGTTCCTGTGCCTCCACCTGTTCCTGTTCCTGTGCCTGTTCCTGTGCCTGTTCCATCCCCTCCTGGGTTACGATGATTAACTAACATTCCCCCATTGTTGTGCTTTTTGTAATCCATATCTACAAGTTTTTAAGTTAATAAACGGTTTCTTTTCTGTAAAAAAAAGCAACCCTGTTCTCTAAAAGTAGCGGATTCACAGGAAAAATCAAAGGATTTACGCCATTTTTTGAGATAAATCCCATAGCACAACCCCACAACTTACAGAGATATTTAGTGAATGTTTGGTGCCAATTTGCGGTATTTCAAGACAATAATCAGATGCAGAAACCACCTCTTGTTGCACTCCTTTTACTTCATTTCCAAAAACAACAGCCAGCTTTTTATTGGGTTCTGGTGTAAATTTATCGAGCATGGTACTGTTTTCTGCTTGCTCAATGGAAGCTATCACTATGTCTTGTTTCCTGAGCCCTTCTATCAATTCTAAGGTGTCTTCTCTATATTCCCAATCAACAGACTCTGTAGCGCCTAAAGCTGTTTTATGGATTTCCTTATTCGGTGGAGTTGCAGTAATTCCGCAGAGATATATTTTTTCGATTAAAAACGCATCACTTGTTCTAAAAACAGACCCTACATTGTTCAAACTTCTAATATTATCTAAAATGACAATCAAAGGTGTTTTATCTGTATTTTTAAACTCCTCCACAGAGATTCTTCCTAATTCATTATTCCTTAGTTTTCTCATAAAAAGTTCTATCTTTCTTCTGTAAAAATCTATCCTTAGTTGTAATTATATTACAAAGTATAATTGTGCTTCAGTAACCGTTTCGCTAGTTCATATATTTTTTTTATTTAAAAATTCTCTATAAGACAAATAAAAAAAATCATGTACTTTTAAACACTTATTAAAACAGCTGTAAAACTAACTGAAAAAATCCAAACTTTTGGCAAAATCAACCACCAAAAAGGTGACTCCTTTAATGAAGCAATACAATACCATCAAGGCTAAATACCCTGATGCAATGCTACTTTTTCGTGTTGGTGATTTTTACGAAACCTTTGGTGAAGATGCTAAAAAAGCTGCTCATGTTTTGGGGATTATTCTTACCAAAAGAGGAGCAGGGAGTGAGAGTGAAACAGCCTTAGCAGGGTTTCCGCATCATTCTCTAAATACTTATTTACCAAAACTAGTCAAAGCAGGAATGCGAGTTGCTATTTGCGATCAATTGGAAAACCCTAAAATGACTAAAACCATTGTAAAAAGAGGAGTCACAGAGTTAGTAACTCCTGGTGTTTCTTTAAACGACGAAGTTTTACAATCAAAGTCCAATAATTTTTTAGCAGCTGTTCACTTTGGAAAAAGACTTATTGGTGTTTCTTTCCTAGATGTTTCAACAGGAGAGTTTTTATTAGCTCAAGGAGATGAAGAGTACATCGATAAACTTCTACAGAACTTTAATCCTTCAGAGGTTTTAGTTCAAAAGCAACATAAGCAACGTTTTCGAGAACTCTTTGAAGATCGTTTTTACACGTTCTTCTTAGAAGACTGGGTCTTTCAAAAAGACTATGGTTTTGAAATACTAAGCGAGCATTTTAAAGTAAACTCCTTAAAGGGTTTTGGTGTTGATGGGCTTCCAGAAGGCATTATTGCTGCCGGGGCTGCTTTGCATTATTTATCGGAAACACAGCACAACAAAATACAGCATATTCAAAACATCAATAGAATTGCTGAAGATCATTATGTATGGATGGATCGGTTTACGGTTCGTAACCTAGAGTTATATAACTCAACCTCTATCAATGCAGTTACCTTACTAGATGTTATTGATAAAACAATCTCTCCTATGGGAGGGCGTCTATTAAAAAGATGGTTAGCGCTTCCTTTAAAAGATAGCAAGAAGATTCATCAACGACATGAACTCGTAAAGTACTGTATTGAAAATGACGATTTCCTAGAGCTTGTTCAATATCAATTACAACAAATTAGCGATTTAGAAAGGTTAATTTCTAAAGTTGCTACTGGAAAAGTTTCCCCTAGAGAAGTGGTTTTATTAAAAAACTCTCTACGGGCTATTATTCCTGTAAAAGAAAAGACAATTGCTAGCAAAAATGATGCTGTAAAGAAGTTAGGGAATCAGTTTTTAGATTGTTCTGAAGTCATTTCTAAAATTGAAACGACCCTCTATGATGAAGCTCCTGTAAATATTAATAAAGGAAATGCAATTGCTGATGGTGTTTCTAAAGAGTTGGATGACTTGCGTGCTATTTCAAACTCTGGAAAGGAATACCTAGATAGTATGGTAACTCGTGAGGTTGAAAGAACGGGCATTCCTAGTTTAAAAATTGCCTTTAATAATGTGTTTGGCTACTATATTGAAGTAAGAAATACACACAAAGACAAAGTTCCTGAAGAGTGGATTCGTAAGCAAACATTGGTAAATGCTGAGCGATATATTACTGAGGAGCTTAAAGAATATGAAACAAAAATTCTAGGAGCAGAAGAGAAAATTCAAGAACTAGAACTCCAGTTGTTTGCTGATTTAGTGCAATACATCATTCGATATGTGCAGCCCATTCAGCAAAACGCACAGACCATTGCCCAAATAGACTGTTTGCTTTCTTTTGCAACCTTAGCTATCAGCAATAATTATGTGCGACCTATAGTAGATGATAGTACTGAAATAGAAATTAAAAATGGTCGACATCCCGTTATTGAAAAGCAGCTCCCTATTGGGGAGGAATATATTGCTAATGATGTCGTTTTAAACAGAAATTTACAACAAATTATTATGATTACTGGACCTAATATGTCTGGTAAGTCAGCCATTCTACGTCAGACTGCGTTGATTGTTTTGTTAGCGCAAATGGGAAGCTACGTGCCTGCTCAAAATGCTAGAATTGGAATTGTCGATAAAATATTTACACGAGTAGGAGCCAGCGATAATATTTCAATGGGAGAATCTACTTTTATGGTAGAAATGAACGAAACTGCTTCAATTCTTAATAATATTTCTGAAAGAAGTTTGGTCTTGTTGGATGAAATTGGTCGTGGAACCTCTACCTATGATGGAATTTCCATTGCTTGGGCCATTGCAGAATATTTGCACGAGCACCCTTCAAAAGCGAAGACATTATTTGCAACACATTATCACGAGTTGAATGAAATGACAGCAACTTTTGAGCGTATTAAAAACTTTAATGTTTCTGTTAAAGAACTGAAAGACAGCATCATTTTCTTACGCAAGTTAGTCGCAGGAGGAAGTAATCATAGTTTTGGTATACATGTTGCCAAACTTGCTGGAATGCCAAATCAGGTAATCCATAGGGCTTCTAAAATTCTTTCTCAACTAGAGAAAAATCATACCAATGAAGAAGTAAAAGAGACATTAAAAGACATACAGCACGAAGATATGCAGTTGAGCTTCTTCCAGTTGGACGACCCTTTGTTAGAAGATTTGAGAGAAGAAATTTTATCTACAAATTTAGATACGTTAACACCTATTGAAGCATTGATGAAGCTGAACGAAATCAAACGAATGTTGGTGAAAAAATAACTATCTTTGTGGTCTTATGATAGGTACTTTTCTATTTATTGGTGGTCCAGAAATCTTTGTCATTATTTTGATTGTAGTAATGGTTTTTGGTGCAGACAAAATTCCAGAAATCGCAAGAGGTCTAGGAAAGGGAATGAGTCAAATAAAAAATGCAACCAACGACATCAAAAAAGAAATTAATGAAAGTGCTAAAAGTCAAGGAATTGATACCGATTTAGCTAAAGACATTAAAAAAGAAATTGATGGGGTTAAGGAAAATATCGATGATATGACCGGGCCTATCAAGCGAAACATGTAATTATTATATAAGTTCCCAATCGTTATAGGAACAACAAAATTACTTCACTCTACTAATCGTTAGTCCATCTCTTATTGGTAATAAAACTGTTTCTATTCTATCGTCTGTATTCAGTAATAGATTGTACTCCAATAACGCTTTTGTGTCTACATCTTTTGGATCTAATTTTTCTACAACTTTTCCACTCCACAATACATTGTCAGATAAAATAACACCTCTTGGGTTCATTTTCTCGATGATTAAATGAAGGTAGTTGCTATAGTTTGACTTATCTGCATCTATAAACACTAAGTCATATGTTCTCTCGAGAGTAGGAATAATATCTAACGCATTTCCAAAATGTTGTTGAATTTGATTTCTATACCCCGATTTTTCAAAATAGGTGTTCTGCAAATCTTCCAATTCTTCATTCTTATCTAGGGTATCTATATGTCCATTAGACGCTAGTCCCTCAGCAATACAAATCGCAGAATAACCCGTGTAAGTTCCTATTTCTAAAACATTCTTTGGTTGAGTCAATTTAGAAATCATCGATAAAACTCTCCCTTGAAAAGCACCACTCAACATTCTTGGGTTTAATACCTTTTGCCAAGTTTCTTTGCTCAATTCTTGCAGTAGAATAGGTTCTTTTTGAGAGTGATTTACTACATATTGGTCGATTTTTTCTGGTAGAAAGTTCATTTTTATTTTAATGATATGATCGTGCTAAAATACAAAAACCCTCAGTGAGGGTCATAAAAAAACGAAATCTAAATTCATAAATTTCGTTTCTTAGTATATACGTTATGTCTATCTATTATTTGGCGCTTAGTTTTTCAAATTCTTTTCTAAGGTTTTCTTTTTCTTCATCACTCATGCAAAGTGTTGCTGTTCTAGCTTTGTCTGATGTAGCTTTCTTATTGTATGCCTTGGTTAATAACATATTTTGCTTTGTGTACAATGAGCAAATCTTACACTTTAAAAAGTGAATTTGCAGCTTTAGTTTGTCGAAAAAAGTAGCTTCCCCATATTGATTTTTGTCACATATGGTGGTTGCTTCATCGCACGATATTTGTAATCTATTCTTAGCCATTCTATTAATTATTAAACCAGTTCTCTTCCAAACATTTTCTTAGCTGAGTTCTTGCTCTATGGATAATAACCCAAAGGTTGGACGGCGTAATATCTAGTTCCTTACAAATATCTTCTGTATCAAACTCCTGAATGGTTTTCATTCTAAAAACCATCGCATATTTTTCTGGTAAATGATCGATACAATCATCTATCTGATTGTGAAGTTCTACCGATTCTATTTTCTTTTCAGCTTCATTGTCCCATGACTGTGGAACTCTTTCTTCCAACCAATTCCCTTCATTATCACCGCTTTCATAAAAACTCATTCTTACTTCAGCTTGACCTTTTTTAGAATTAATCTTTCTATAATGATCGATAATTTTTCTTTTTAAAATGGAAATCAACCATGTTCTTTCAGTAGATTTTCCTTCAAAGTTTTTTGCAGACTTTAATCCTGCAAAAAAGGTTTCCTGAACTAAGTCCTTCGATAAATCATGGTTATTAACTCTAACAATAGCATAGTTGAATAGATAATCTGAGTAATTATCTATCCACTTGTTAGGGTCTAATTTATGTACTATTGCGGTTGGTTGGCTCATTAATCTTAAAAGGTCAAATATACGTTATTTTTTATCTTTCAAAGCCTTACAATTTCCCCTTCTTCTCATGTCTACTAAATAGATAATTTCCCATTTCCCGTTGTTGTTAAATAGCTGAAAAGAATTTGCGCCACAGTGACTAAAATTCCCATTATAATAGAATTCATAAGGCGTCCAAACTGACGCCAGGTTTCCATCTACTTTAATATCGTAAGAAAGTAATTTTTCTAAGTAAACATCGGTTGGTTTTTTATTCGCAATGCCTACTAATAACTCTTGACGTTGCTCTGTTTTTAGTGTTTTTTTCCCTTCTCTGTTAGTTGCTGTTGTTTGGATCTTAATTTCTGCATGGAGCACTTGCTTCATAATCGTTGAATCTCCTTTGTGCAATCCTTCAAAAAAAGTTTCAATTACTTTTTTTATAGCTTGTTTTTCTTTCTCTTTTTGTTGTGCTTTTACTACAGAAGACGAAGCGAGTAAAAGCAATAAAACGATAATTCTAGACATAGTTTGTTGATTTTAGGCGATAAAGCTATCATTTTTTTGAGTATCCTGTCTTCTAACCGAACTAACATTAACGTAAGATTAACTAGGTTTGGTTCTGTTGATATTTACTACTTTTACAAAATCAAAATCAACAATTATGTCTGTAGCTAAAAAGCAATACAAAAGAATTACTACCAAATCATTGGTAGAAATGAAGGCAAATGGTGAAAAAATATCAATGCTAACTGCCTATGATTACACCATGGCAAAAATTGTTGATGGGGCTGGAATCGATGTGATTCTAGTTGGCGATTCTGCATCTAACGTAATGGCGGGTCATGAAACTACTTTGCCTATCACATTGAATGAAATGATCTATCATGCAAGTTCTGTTGTAAGAGCTATTGATCGTTGTTTGGTGGTTGTAGATCTCCCTTTTGGAAGTTATCAATCAGATCCAAAAGAAGCTTTGCGTTCGGCTATTCGTATCATGAAAGAATCTGGCGGGCATGCGGTAAAGCTAGAAGGAGGAAAGGAAATTAAAGATTCTATAAAACGTATTTTAAACGCTGGAATTCCTGTGATGGGACATTTAGGATTAACACCTCAATCGATCTATAAATTTGGAACTTATACTGTTAGAGCAAAAGAAGATGAAGAAGCAGCTCAGTTGCTACAAGACGCTTTAATGTTAGAGAAGTTAGGTTGTTTTGCTTTAGTATTAGAAAAGGTTCCTGCGGCTTTGGCTGAAAAAGTAGCCAAATCTATTTCTATACCTGTTATTGGAATTGGTGCTGGAGGTGGTGTAGACGGTCAGGTTCTAGTGACACACGATATGTTAGGAATGACACATGAATTCAATCCCCGTTTTTTACGTAGGTATTTGGATTTATATAGTGAGATGACAAAGGCTTTTGAAGGCTACATCTCTGATGTAAAAAGTAAAGACTTCCCGAACGAAAAAGAACAGTATTAAATCAATGTAATAGTTGATTAATAAGAAAATGTATCAATGAAAGTTTTACATTTAGACACCAATCACCCTTTATTAATCCAGCAACTTTCTGATTTTGGTTTTGAAAACCATGAAGATTATACGTCTTCAAAATCAGAAATAGAAAACAAAATTCATCTATATGATGGCTTTGTGATTCGAAGTCGATTTTCCATTGATCAATCTTTTTTAGACAAAGCAACACGACTTAAATTTATTGCTAGAGTTGGAGCAGGTTTAGAAAATATCGACTGCGATTACGCTCAACAAAAAGATATAGAACTCATTGCTGCTCCAGAAGGAAATAGCAATGCTGTTGGAGAACATGCCTTAGGAATGTTACTATCTCTTTTTAACAAGTTAAACAAAGCTGATAAAGAAGTTCGATCTGGGTTATGGTTACGAGAAGAAAATAGAGGGCTCGAATTGGACGGAAAAACAATCGGTTTAATTGGTTATGGAAACATGGGGAATGCTTTTGCAAAAAAACTTCGAGGTTTCGATGTAACAGTTTTGTGCTATGATATTCGTCCTAATCTTGGAAACGAAAATGCTTCTCAAGTTTCATTAGAAGAACTACAAGAAAGATCTGATGTTTTGAGTTTGCATACTCCAGAAACCACTTTGACTAAAGGAATGATTAATTCTGTTTTCATCAATCAGTTTAAAAAACCTTTTTGGATCATTAATACTGCTAGAGGGAAAAGTGTTGTTACAAAAGACCTCGTAAAAGCATTAAAAAACCAAAAAATTTTAGGCGCAGGATTGGATGTTTTAGAATATGAAAAGTCTTCTTTTGAAAACTTATTTACATCTTCTATTCCAGAAGAGTTTAATTATTTAATTCAATCTGAGAACGTTCTTTTGTCTCCACATGTTGCTGGGTGGACAAAAGAAAGTAAAGAAAAGTTAGCACAAACAATTGTCAATAAAATCAAAAGGAAA
This sequence comes from Flavobacteriaceae bacterium, assembly GCA_049115595.1. Taxonomy (GTDB): domain Bacteria; phylum Bacteroidota; class Bacteroidia; order Flavobacteriales; family Flavobacteriaceae; genus Polaribacter. The sequence continues at coordinate 167,219 of JAGDZS010000001.1, read as the reverse complement.
TTTTGTTAACTTGCTGAAATGAAAAAGACCGTTGTGGTTTTTGGGTCTCTCATTATTGCCTTAATGATATTATTTCAATTGAGTAAATACTCTGTTGCTAATGGTGATTTTGCTTTAGAGTTTATACTTGTTGTTATTGCAATTTGTTTTTTTGTTGTTGGTTTTTATTTCTACAAAAAACTATACCCTAAAGAAGCTATCAAAGAAAAAATCATCGATTATCAGAAAATTAAATCTTTAGAAATTACAGATCGAGAATATCAAGTTTTAGAACACATTTCTCTAGGGTTGTCGAACAAAGAAATAGGAGAGCGGCTTTTTTTATCGGAAAGCACTATAAAAACTCATGTCTCTAATTTATTACTAAAATTAAACGCCAAGCGAAGAACGCAAGCTTTGCAAAAGGCTAAGGAAATGAATATTATTTTATAGATTTATACGTAAAGTTCGCATTTTGGTACTTTAGTATGAGTTGTTTTTTTATTCATTCACATACTTTTAAGCCATCATATATAATACTATACAATCATGAAAAAATCTATTTTACGTTACGGTCTTTATAGTTTTTTAACGGCCTTAATTTTGTTTTTATCCGCCTTAGTTTTTGGGCAAAGTTTAAGTTTTGAAACGCAAACAGTACTCGGTTATGTAACCATAGTTGCCTCTCTTACGTTTGTCTTTTTTGGAATAAAGTATTTTAGAGATAAAGAAAATGATGGTGTTATTTCTTTTGGAAAAGCATTGGGTATTGGTATGCTAATTACGCTTTTTGCCGCCTTGGGTTTTGCTATTATCGACTACCTATATACAGCATATATTAATCCCGGTTTTATAGATCAGTTTTCTGCAAATTCCATTGCTAATCTAGAAAAAACCTTGTCTGGCGAAGAGTTAATGAAAGCAAAAGAAGACTTTACCAATCAAATGAAATCTATGGGAACCTCTTCTGCTTTAGCTTTTTTTATGTTTGCTATTGTTACTGTTGTTGGGTTTATTATATCTTTATTGTCATCATTATTTTTACAACGCAAATAACTTTATCATTATGAGATACGAAGCAAATTCACCCGAAGAATATATCAATCAACTTCCTGAAGAGCGAAAATCACCTATGACCAAACTTCACAACCTTATTAAAGAGAACATGCCAGAAGGGTTAGAGTCTGGTATGGGATATGGTATGCCCGCATATTTTGTTCCAAAATCAATTTACCCTCCTGGGTATCATTGCAAGCCTTTTCCTCCTTTACCGTTTATAAATATTGCGTCTCAAAAAAACTTTATCGCCTTGTACCATTCGGGGGTATATGCGAAAAAAGAATTGTATGATTGGTTTGTTGAAGAATACCCTAAACATTCTAAATACAAATTAGACATGGGAAAGAGTTGTGTTCGTTTTAAGAAAACAGACGATATACCCTATGATTTAATTAAGGAGTTGTTAGGGAAAATGTCCGTTAAAGAATGGGTAAACATCTATGAATCAGCTATAAAAAACAAATAAGTATGAAAAATCGTGTAACTGGAATTGGGGGTTTGTTTTTTAAAACTACAGATCCAAAAACAACAAAGGATTGGTATCAAAAACACCTAGGGTTTAACACCGACGATTGGGGTTGTACCTTTTGGTGGAAAGATGAACAAGGAAATAAGTGTTCTACACAATGGAGCCCGTTTACAAAAGACACCAAATATTTTGAGCCGTCAGGAAAAGACTTTATGTTTAATTATCGAGTAGAAAACTTGGTCGAACTTTTAAAGGTTTTAGAAAGCGAAGGGGTTACCATCGTTGGAAAAATGGAAGAATACGATTATGGAAAATTTGGGTGGATTCTTGATGCTGATGGAAATAAAATAGAATTATGGGAACCTATAGACGCCGCTTTTTTATAGATTTACATTTGTAATTAACGAAACCTAGATTGATGAGAATTGTAGATGAAAACGGAAATACAATTAAAGAAGAAAGCAGCAAAAGAGTTATCGCTGGTATTTTCGGAATCTTACTTGGAGAGTTTGGTGTCCACAAATTTATTCTAGGATACACACAAGAAGGAATAACTCAATTTATTCTTACGGTTTTAACTTGTGGAATTGCTGGTCTAATTGGCTTAATAGAAGGAATTATTTACTTAACAAAAACTGATGATGAGTTTATTGAAACTTATCAGGTCAATAAAAAATCTTGGTTTTAATTATGGACATCATTACAAAGTATCCTGCCGAACTATTAATACTTCTTTTTTTGATTGTTACTTTTTTACAATCTGGAATAGATAAAATTACTGATTGGAATGGAAATGTAGATTTTATTAAAGGTCATTTTAAAAACTCTCCTTTAAAAAACGCAGTTCCTTTTTTATTAGGTGTTGTTTTACTTCTTGAAATTATTGCTAGCTTATCTATGATTTATGGAATTTATGAAATTCTATCAAGCGGAACATCTTTTTATGCTTTAATTGGAGTTGAGCTTTCTGCACTCACATTAATCTTTTTATTAATTGGTCAACGTCTAGCAAAAGATTATGCTGGAGCAATGAGTTTGGCTGTTTATTTTATCGTTACAATTTTAGGGCTGTTTGCTTTAATTTATTAAAATAAATAAACCTTATACAAAAACAACAAAACCATAAGAATTTCTTATGGTTTTGTTGTTTTTTAAGCTGTTTTAAGCTGTTTTTTCTTTTTCTTGGTGTGTTCGCCTGTTTTAATGGACAAAATCTGCTGATTCCTTTTTAAAATCAGTTTTTGGTGTGTTTTAACTCATAAATTAAAGAAGAATACTCTTTTGTCTTCCCTGCTTTTACATTTGATCTCCATCCAATCCAAAAAGCTTTTAAAATGTTTGACTTTCCTGTTTTATATTTTTCACTTAAAAGAGAAACATAAAATGAATCATACTTCATTGGATGGACTTTTACTACTTCCAAATCAACAGATCCAAATAAAGAATAAATGGACTTCTTTGAAAAATGCCACAAGTGTCTTGGAACATCATATGCTGCCCAAAACTCCTTATAATAATTCGCATCATAACTTTTAAAGTTGGGAACAGCAACAATGAGTTTTCCGTCTTCTTTTAATAAGTTTTTTAAATGCTCTAAGTATTCGTATAAATTAGGTACGTGTTCTAATACGTGCCACATGGTAATAACATCAAACTTTTTTCCAAGAACTCCTTCTAATTTTTCATGCAACAGTATTCCGTTTTCCTTTGCTTGTTTTCTAGCACCTTCATTTGGTTCTATTCCTGTAACTTTAAAATTATTGTCTTTACAGTATTTTAAAAAGTCTCCTGTTCCTGCACCAATATCTAAAATTGTTTTATCGGTTGTTCCGTTTTGAAAGATTGTATGTTTCTTTTTAAAGGAGCGTTTTTTTACTGTGTTGTAAATGAAATTAAGAAATGTTTTTTTTGAGTTATGATGCGACTTGTATTCTTCAGAGTTATAATACTTTTCTAAGTCGGTAGGAATTGGTGATGTCACCAGCATTTCTTTTTCTTGATTCAGCATAATCTCATACGTTTCATCAGAAACTAAATGATCTTTGCAGTTTAAAAAAGGAACGACTCCCCTATGAAGTTCTTTTTCTTTCATTTGATATCTTAAATTATGTTCCACATGGAACATATAAATTAAAATCGAAATTTTTACCTACCCATATGCACTAATAAAACAGAAATATCACTAGGTGAAACTCCGCTAATTCTACTAGCTTGTGAAATGGATGTTGGTTGAATTTTGATTAGTTTTTCTCTAGCTTCGTATGATAACGATTTTACTTTTGTATAATTAAATGTCTGGGGGATTATTACGTTTTCCAACCTGTTTAATTTATCTGCGTTGGACTTTTCTTTCTCAATATAACCTGAATACTTTAAATGTATTTCTACTTGTTCTATAACTATATGATCAATTTCTTCTAATAAAAAGAAAGCTTCAAGCGCTTCAATATCTTTAAAATCTAATAAAGATAATTGCGGTCTTGCTGCAATTTTATAAAGCTTCATTGATTGTGAAATTGTTGCTAAGTTTTTTGCTTCTAAAATTGGATTTATTTGGTCTTTAGAAACACTTGTTTCTTTTAAAAACTTTATTAGCTTTTCTGTTTTTTGTTTCTTTTGTTCAACTTTTTGCAAACGTTCATCAGAGGCTAATCCAATCTTATGTGAAATTTCGGTAAGCCTTAAATCAGCATTATCTTGTCTTAACAATGTTCTATATTCAGCTCTTGAAGTGAACATTCTATAAGGCTCTTCTGTTCCTTTTGTTATTAAGTCATCAATTAAAACTCCTATATAAGCTTCATTCCTTTTTAACACAAAAGGTTCTTTTCCTTGAATTTTAAGCACCGCATTAACTCCTGCCATCAACCCTTGGGCTGCTGCTTCTTCATATCCAGTAGTTCCGTTTATTTGTCCTGCAAAAAACAAGTTTTCTATAATCTTCGTTTCTAAAGAATGTTTTAATTGTGTTGGAGGGAAGTAATCGTATTCTATTGCGTACCCATATCTAAAAAACTTTACTTTCTCAAACCCTGGAATTAATCGAATTGCTTTGTCCTGAACATCTTCAGGTAAAGATGTTGAAAACCCATTAACATAAATTTCAACAGTATTCCACCCTTCTGGTTCTACAAAAATTTGATGCCTTTCCTTTGAAGCAAATCGATCAACTTTATCTTCAACTGAAGGGCAATACCTGGGCCCTGTTCCTTGAATTCTTCCATTAAACATTGGAGATCTAGCAAATCCTTCTCTTAATGTATCATGAACTTCTTTGTTCGTATATGTTAAATAACAAGATCGTTGTTTCGTTAACCTTTTGGTCTCTAAAAAAGAAAATTTTTCAGGGTGTTCATCTCCTGGTTGTTCTTCCATTTTTGAATAATCTAACGATCTTCCGTCAACTCTTGGCGGTGTTCCGGTTTTCATTCTACCAGACTCGAATCCTTTTTCAACTAAGTCTTCGGTAATTCCGGTAGAAGCTCCTTCTCCTGCTCTACCTCCTCCAAATGTTTTCTCTCCAATATGAATTAAGCCATTCAAAAATGTTCCTGCGGTAACAATAACTGTTTTTGATTTTATCTGTAAACCTAAAGCTGTCTTAACGCCAACGATTTTATCTCCTTCAAATAACAAACCATTCACTGAGTCTTGATAGAAGTCAAGATTCTCTGTTTGTTCTAACATTGTTCTCCAAGTCTCTGCAAACATCATTCTATCAGATTGTACTCTTGGACTCCACATTGCTGGTCCTTTAGACTTGTTAAGCATCTTAAACTGAATCGCTGTTTTATCAGTAACAATAGCGCTGTAACCTCCTAAGGCGTCTATTTCGCGAACTATTTGTCCTTTTGCTATTCCTCCCATTGCTGGGTTACAACTCATTTGGGCAATGTTCTGAAGATTGGTAGTTATAAGTAACGTATGGGCCCCCATATTAGCGGCGGCGGCGGCGGCCTCACTTCCTGAGTGACCTCCCCCGACAACAATTACATCATATGTAGTATCAAATAAACTCATCTTTGTTTCACGTGAAACAAAAAACACAAATAACTGATTATCAAACAGATAAAATCAATAAAGCTGTGTTTTCTTTGTCTCTCATTTGTTGTTTTTCTTCTTCTGTTTTATCTTTAAATCCCAAATAGTGCAAAACACCATGTATGATTACCCTATGTAATTCGTTGTCAAAGGTAACATTATATTTTTGAGCGTTCTCTTTTACCCTTTCAACAGAAACATAAATGTCACCATTAATCACCTTTCCTAATGTATAATCAAAACTAATAATATCGGTAAATGTATCGTGCTCTAAAAATTGTAAATTGATTTTAAGAAGATAATTGTCATCACAAAAAATGTAGTTTATTTCACCTAATTCTGACTCTTCTAAATCAATAATGTTTGAAATCCATGAAGAAAGTTTCTCTTCATTTTTCAGAATAAAATCTGTCTCGTAATTAAACGTTATCACCTAGGTTTTCTTTTTAGAGAAGTACTTCTGTACTTTTTTCTCAAAATTTTCCTGCAAAGGTAGTGATTGTCTGTTTAATATCTCTATTTGATTGTTAAAGCGTTTTTTAAAACGCAAGTCTTTAATTGTACTCTTTTTATATTGAGTATTGTTGGTGTTTGATTTTCTTTTTTTGTCTTTTCCTTGTTCAAAAGCAGCCTTTTTTAATTTTAATAACTCATATTCCATTTGTTGCATGCGTTGCAAAGTTCCTTGGTTAAACCCTTTTTCTAGAATTTCATTTTCTAATTGTTCCATGGTTTTTAATGCTCTTTTGGCAGCTGCGTTTCCTTTACCATCTTTTGCTCCTTCTTTTATCGCTTGTTGTAATTGCTGTCTAAGTTCACTTTGTTGTTGGTAAATCCGGAATAATTCACCATTCATTTTTTCATCTCCATTAGAATCTCCTCCCTGTCCGTTTTTCCCTTCTTTGCCTTTTTGTCCGTTTTTTCCCTTTTTGCCATCTTTACCTTGTTCTCCTTTTTCTTTGCCTTTTCCTTTTTGCATTCCTTGTTGCATTTGCTTAGAAAGGCCTTTTTGAGCTTTAATTAGTTGAGGAAGACTAAATGATTTTCCTTTTCCGCTGCCTTTTCCAGAAGAACTCATACTGCTATTTTGCATGTTGTCAAGTAAGTCACTTAAAAAGTCGGATAAACTATTAGCTGCTGTCATAACATATTGCTGATTCGAAAGCCCAGAACTAAATCTATTCTCTGCAAAATTTTCTAGCGATTGATCTAAATTATAATGTGCTTTTGAAAGATCTTCTTGAATTTTAGCAGATAACTGTGGTGTCCTCATAGAAAGAACATAAAGGCTATCATCTATATGCTCAAAATAGGTTTTTATCTCGTTTTGCTTCTTTAAGTCTTTTCCAAAATCTGGATGCCTCACCGAAATTAAGTCGAACTTATTCATCAAATCTTCTTGCTGAAAAGAGAAGGTAACTAGGTTCTTTAAAATCTTTTTCAGGTCGCCGATGTTTTCATCAACCATATTCGATTGCATGTTTGCCATTGCTTGTTGCATCTGCTTACTCATTTCCTGCATCTTTTTTGATGCCTTTTTCTGATTCTGCTTTGCTTGGCTATTTTGCTGTTTCTCTAACTTTTGTTTGGCTTTGTCTAGTTCTTCTGATGTTTCTTGTTTCTCATCTTCCATTTCTGGAATATCCATGGGTTCTTTTAGCTTCTCATTGTCTTTTTGAAGTTCATCTAGTTCTTTCGCTATTTTTTCAAACTCTTTATTGATTTCTTTTTGCTCCTCTTCTGCATTCTTTTTTTCATTATCAACAGCGTCTTGCTTTTTGGAAAGCTTTTCGAGTTTGTTTGCTATTTGAGTTGTTTTTTGTTCAACATAAAACCTTTTTGTTAACTCTAAAATTCTTTCAAGACTTCTTTCTTGTTGTTTGTTTTGTTGTGCTAACTCTTTTGCTTTTCGAACAAGATCTTCTTTATCTAGCTTTTCAGCCATTTTTTGAAGTTCATCTAACAACTTTTTCTGCCTGTCTAGTTTTTTTAATTCTTCTATTCTCTTTTTAAGTTCTTCTTTCTTTTGTTGAAGAGTTTGACTTTCTTCTTTTTTCTCATCAATGTTTTCTTGCAGTTTCTCTGTCTGACGCTGCATCATTTGATTGTATTGCTCTTGTCTCTTTACAAACTCGTCAACTTTCTTTTTGTCGTTCCAATTAATGTCTTTTTTGTTTTGAAGGTCTTCCTGTATTTGTTTTAGGTCTTCCTTTTGCTTTTTCTGCTGCTGAATTGTTTTCTCTAAGTTGTTAATTGTGTTTCTTTGATCTTGCAATATTTCTTGCGTAATCTCATCTTCTGTCTTCTGTCTATAACTAAACTTTTTGCTAATAGCTTTTTTCTTTCCATTAACACCATCATTGTCTGAAACTTGAAAAAACAACTCATAGTCAACACCTTCTTTTAAAGAGAGTTGATTTGGAAATTGATAAAAAAACGTTTGAATATTCTCTTTAGAAATATCTAAAGAAAGTTTTTTTGTATTGTCTGGCGTGTCTTGATTATAATAAATCAATTCTAGCTTACTTATTCCATAATCGTCTGAAATTTGACCAGCGAACTGAGCATCTCCTTTGGTTAAACTATCAATATTAGATTGTACAAGAATTGTAGGGTACTGATCTTTTATTACTTTAATAGAGTACGGTAGTTTTTCGTAGTCTTTTAAATTTTTATTAGATGATGTTATTTGATAGGACGTATTTCTTCGAATTCTTTTTTGAAGAGAAAATTTTTCAGCAGCATCTTTTAAGAATGGTGTTCTGTTTGTGTTTTCAATAAAAACAACAGAGTCCGTTTGATTTGTAAATACTTCCCATTGAATTTTTGTTCCTTCTGGCACTAATAAATTTCCTGTATTGTCTACTTTTTCATCCTTTCTTCCAGTATAAGAAGGGTAATCCAAATCCATTGTTATGTTTTGAATTGTTGGTGTATTAATAACCTCAAGCCTATATTTTTTTGAACTTATTTCGTTTGCTTTTAAAGAAAACTCAATGGGTTCTATAACGTTTGTAAATGTGAAGAAAAAGACACCACTTGAACGTTCTTGCATGAAGTACTCCTGTCCTTTAAAAAGCACTTTTGCTTCTTCGGGAAGTACTTCTCCTGTTGTAATTACACCTAAAGTAAACGACTTACCTTGAATTACTTTTAAATCATTCGTTTCCAGTGAAAAATAAAATGGTGCAGGCGGTTCATATTCTGTTTGATAATTAACAACCCTTGAAAGGCTTTGAGAGAGTTCTTTATTTGTTCCACTCACTAAAGAGAACAGCCAAACAACAACTGGAATTGCTAAATATTTTGCGTACTTAAGGTTTTTACTAAAATTAACAGCCTTTACAAAAGGTATAGGTTGTAACTCTTTCGCTTTTTGCTCTATACTTGCAAGAAGCAACTCTGTTTCCTTACTCTCTTGTTTTAATTGAATAATATTTAATAGCTTGTCTTGAACTTCTGGAAAGTATTCTCCAATAATTTTTGAAGACTCTATGCTTGATATTCCTTTTTTCATTTTTACTAAATGAAAAATCGGTAATATTATAAATTTAAAAAACAAAAGGCCTTCTACAAGCATAAAAACCCAGAAAAGAAGGGTTCTAGAAAGGGGTTCTAGCCAAAGAAAAAACTCTATATATATCGTAAAAAGAAAATATAGCAATCCAAAAGACACGAATAAAATTGTTCCTTTTATAAGTTCATTGGTATAGTATTTTTTGTGAAAACTCTCTAACTTCCTTTCTATGTTGCTAAACCCTTTCATGAACCAATAAAAATAACACTTTTTAAAACTGTTCTTCTAAAAATTTATGTTAAAGGTTTTTCAATCTGTTTTATACGCTTAAAACCTCTTTTATATCTAACATTAGAAAAGTATCTTTGTCCCCTATAAATACTTTATTTTTAATGGAATCTACTATTCGTGTTCGTTTTGCTCCTAGTCCTACAGGTCCTTTGCATATTGGAGGAGTAAGAACTGCTTTGTATAATTATCTTTTTGCTAAAAAAAACAAGGGTACTTTTATTTTAAGAATAGAAGACACTGATCAAACAAGATATGTAGAAAATGCTGAACAATACATTATAGATTCTTTAGATTGGTGTGAAATCCCTTTTGACGAAGGCCCAGGAAAGAACGAGAAGTTTGGTCCTTATCGTCAATCTGAAAGAAAACATCTTTATAAGCAATATGCTGATCAGCTGATAAAAAGCGGACATGCATATTATGCTTTTGATACTTCTGAACAACTAGATACTCATAGAAAACAACACGAACAGGAGGGTAAAACGTTTATTTACAACTGGCATAACAGAGAGAAAGGACGTTTGGTGAATTCTTTGGTTTTATCTGATGATGAAGTACAAAAAAGAATCTGTTCTGGAGAAAATTTTGTGATTCGATTTAAGTCTCCGCAAGATGAGACTCTTATTTTAAATGATGAAATTAGAAGTACCATTACCATTGATACCAATACGTTAGATGACAAAGTTTTATTTAAGTCTGATGGAATGCCAACCTATCATCTAGCAAATATTGTTGATGATCATTTAATGAAAATTAGTCATGTGATCCGCGGTGAAGAATGGCTCCCTTCCCTCCCATTACATGTTTTGTTATATCGTGCTTTTGAGTGGGAATCTCCAAAGTTTGCTCATTTACCTTTAATTATGAAGCCCGTTGGGAAAGGTAAATTAAGTAAGAGAGATGGTGATAAGTTAGGGTTTCCTGTGTTTCCTTTAGAATATAATAATGAAAAAACAGGAGATGTTTCACGTGGTTATAAGGAAGATGGTTATTTTTCAGATGCCTTTATAAACATGTTGTCTTTATTAGGATGGAATCCAGGAACAGAACAAGAACTCTTTTCTTTAGATGAATTAATTGCTACTTTCGATTTAAGTAGGGTTAGTAAATCTGGTGCAAAATTTAATCCGGATAAAACAAATTGGTTCAATCAACAATACCTTCAGAAGAAAACAAATGCAGAATTAACGAGCTTATATATTCCTATTTTAAAAACACATACCTCTTCTCAAAAGTCTGATGATGAGCTATATGTAGAAAAAGTTGTTTCTTTGATTAAAGAAAGAGCTGTTTTTGTGGCTGATTTTTGGAATTTGAGTTCTTTCTTTTTTGAAGCTCCTTCTCAATACGATGAAAAAGCATCAAGAAAACAATGGAAACCAGAAACTGGCACGTTATTGGATGAATTGACTTCTGTTGTTTCTTCTATTGATGATTTTTCTTCTCAAAACATTGAGAGTGTTGTAAAGGAATGGATCACAGAAAAAGAAGTTGGTTTTGGAAAGATAATGCCTCCTTTACGATTAAGTTTGGTAGGTGCTTTAAAAGGCCCTCACTTATTTGATATTATTGAAATGATTGGAAAAGAAGAAACAGTTTCAAGAATTAAAAACAGTATAACACATTTATCATGATTAAAAATAGCATTCTAATTTTACTTGTTTTATTTACATTATCTGCTGAAGCGCAATTTAACAGAAATAGCAGGATGGATAGGCGCTTAACATCACCTCAAAGACCTCAAAACGATAAATTACCTGAGTTTCAACCTTTACGTTTTGTTGGATTGGTTATTTATGATGCAGACAAAGTTGTTAAAAAAATCGGTGTTCGAAAAAAAGACGATGTTAAAAAAGTAAAAGCTATTATTACTAAATACAACAGTGTTTTTAATGGTATAAAAAGAATCAATTCTTTTACATTTAATGACATTAAAAAATCGGTTGAAGCTGCCCAGAAAAAAGCAGTAAAAACACAAGATTATTCTCTGATAGAAAGCACCCAAAAAAAAATGTTAGAAGCCTTTAAACCTATTGTTTCTGAAATTGAACGGCAAGACAAAAGTTTTGATGCTGAATTAAAAGCTGTCTTATCTAAAAAGCAGTTTAAAAAGTGGGGAAAATATAAATTACGATTAAAAAAGAAGGGAAATAAATAACTTTCTCCTTTAGTGCCTGTAACGTTTTCTTTTTTTTGCGTCTTGTAATTAGATACTTATTCTAGTATCTTTATACAATTATTAACTTTTAAAAAATAATGTTATGGCAAATTATATTCCTGTAATAATCATTGGTGTTTTAGTACTTCTTGCTTTAGGCACCTTTTTTATTGTAAAACAACAAACTGCAGCTGTTATTGAACGATTTGGTAGATTTATCGCTATTCGTCAATCTGGTTTAAGATTTAAAATTCCCGTTCTTGATAGAGTAGCAGGTCGATTAAGTTTAAAAATTCAACAGCTAGATGTAATTATTGAAACAAAAACATTAGATGATGTTTTTGTAAAACTGAAAGTTTCTGTCCAGTTTAAAGTCATCAAAAATAAGGTAGAAGATGCTTTTTATAAATTAGACTACCCTCACGATCAAATTACTTCTTATGTATTTGATGTGGTACGTGCAGAAGTTCCAAAAATGAAATTAGATGATGTTTTTGTAAAGAAAGATGATGTAGCAATCGCTGTAAAAACTGAGTTAAATGATGCCATGATAAATTATGGGTATGATATTATAAAAACTTTAGTAACAGATATTGATCCTGATGCACAAGTAAAAGCAGCAATGAATAGAATTAATGCAGCAGACCGTGAAAAAACAGCTGCTCAATATGAAGGAGATGCACAACGTATTTTAATTGTTGAAAGAGCAAAAGCTGAAGCTGAAAGTAAGCGTTTACAAGGACAAGGTATTGCTGATCAGAGAAGAGAGATTGCTAGAGGTTTAGAAGAGTCTGTAGAAGTATTAAATAAAGTTGGTATTAATTCTCAAGAAGCATCTGCTTTAATTGTAGTAACACAACATTATGATACACTACAATCTATTGGTCAAGAAACCAATAGTAATTTAATTTTATTACCTAATTCTCCACAAGCTGGAAGTCAAATGCTAAATGATATGGTTGCTAGTTTTACAGCAAGTAATCAAATTGGTGAAGCAATGAAAAACTCTTCTAAAAAGAAAAAAGATGAATAGAATAATTTTAAGTACAACAAATAATATTGAAGGAAGTCCTGTTAAGGAATATTTAGGATTAGTTACTGGCGAAACTATTATTGGTGCTAATATCTTTAAAGATATTTTTGCAAGTATTAGAGATGTTGTTGGTGGTAGATCTGGTTCTTATGAACGTGTTTTACGAGAGGCTAAGGATACTGCAATTAAAGAAATGACTGATGAAGCATTACGTTTGGGCGCACATGCTATTATAGGAATTGATCTAGATTATGAAACTGTTGGTGCACATGGAGGAATGCTAATGGTTACTGCTTCAGGTACTGCTGTAAAATTATAAACCTTTTTATATAAAAGAAAACCCGAAGAGAATCTCTTCGGGTTTTTTTATGTTGTAACTATTCTTCTAGTTTTTCGCCTTCTTTGCCTTTTTCTTCTTTAGAAGCCTTTTTAAACTCTTTTATTCCGCCTCCTAAACCTTTCATTAATTCAGGGATTTTTTTACCTCCAAACAACAAAAGAATCGCTAATGCAATCAATATCCAAGATCCTCCGCTTGGCATTCCTAAAAGAAATATATTTAAACTCATGATTTCTGTTTCTATTTATAGTACAAAGATACAAAAAGGAATTTATTAATTGACTTGTTTAATAATTCCACCTGCAACCTTTTTGTCTTTGATAATTTCTGGGTTTCCTTTGTAGAAAATAGATCCTCCAAAACTTACTTTAGCATTTAAAGTTTCTCCACTTGTTACTTCTGCTTTAGCTCCAGATCCAGCACGTATAGAAGTATTGTCAGAAACTTGTAATCCATAACCATGGTACACCCCATATAAATCTAAATCGATGTCTTGATTTTTAGAGCTTCCTGTTAATTTTATAATTCCGCCTGAAGAACATTTCACTTTTAAATGTTTGGTTTTGATAACTAAATTTATAAATGCTCTTTCTTGAGATTTTACTTCTAATTGTGTTTGTTCAATTTCTTTTCCTGTAATTGTAGCTCCTTCATTTGCATCAATAATTTTTATTTCTTTATTGTAATACAACTTTACATTTACTTTTCCATCTGCTGATAAATCAGGAAATTTTAAACTAATTTTTAAAGTATTCTTCGTGTTTTTAACCTTCACCCTTTCTGCTTTATCGCCAGAAATTTCTAGTTTATGCTCATCAGATTTTATTAATTCTACTTCAATACCATTGTAAACTTTTAACTTCTCAAAATCACCTAATTGTTTTGTGATTGTTGTTTGGGATACAATAAAATGGCTCGTTAATAAAACGGTTAAAAACAATAATTTTCTCATTACGTTTATTTTTGGTTAGGTAATCTTTCAACAATTATACCAATATAAAGACAAACATTGCTATTTATTGTTGCAGTAGCGTTAAATTTTTTCTAATCTTCTATCAAAGTAAAGTCTAAATGTTTTCTTTCTAAATCGGTGTTTTTAACTTTTACAACAACTTCATCTCCTAGTTGATACATATGATGTGTAGATTGACCTACAATTGCATATTGTTTTTCATCAAAAATGTAATAATCATTTTTAATATCTCTAATACGCACCATTCCTTCGCACTTATTTGAACTTATTTCTACATAAATTCCCCATTCAGTTACTCCAGAAATAACTCCTTTAAATTCTTCATCTTTATGATCTTGCATGTATTTAATTTGCATGTATTTGATCGATTCTCTTTCTGCTTTTGAGGCTAATTCTTCTTGTTTTGAAGAGTGTTTACAACGTTCTTCATATATTTCTGCTTTTGGAGATGTTTTTCCATCTAAATAATGTTGTAACAAACGATGCGTCATCACGTCTGGATAACGACGAATAGGAGAAGTAAAGTGAGAATAGTAATCGAAAGCTAATCCGTAATGTCCTATATTTTGTGTTGTATAAGCAGCTTTACTCATGGATCGAATTGCTAAAGTTTCTACCATATTAGCTTCTCCTTTTCCATGAACATCATGTAAAAGTTTATTTAAACTTTGAGATGTACTCTCTTTTGTTTCTGTATTTATTTTATATCCAAACTTGCTTATTATATTTTGTAAAGATGCTAGTTTATCTACATCTGGTTCATCGTGAACTCTATAAACAAATGTGTTTTTTGTTGGTTTTCCTTTATGTTGACCTATAAATTCTCCTACCTTTCTATTAGCTAACAACATAAATTCTTCAATTAGTTTATTAGCATCCTTCGCTTCTTTAAAATAAACTCCTGTTGGATTTGCTTTTTCGTCTAAATTAAATTTTACTTCTACTCTATCAAAAGAGATAGCACCTTCTTTCATTCTTCTTTTTCGCATTATTTTTGCTAACTCATCTAACTTTAAAGTAGCTTCAACAATTCTTTCATCTACTTCGTATGAATCTCCTGTGATAGAGATTTCTTTAGGAATGAATTTCTTTTTGCTTTCAATAATTACTTGAGCTTCTTCGTAAGCAAAACGCTTATCTGAATATGTAACAGTTCTACCAAACCATTGATCTATAATTTGTGCTTTGTTGTTCATTTCAAAAACAGCAGAAAAAGTCAATTTTTCTTCTTCTGGTCTTAATGAACAAACTCCATTCGATAAAATTTCTGGTAACATAGGTACTACCCTATCCACTAAATAAACAGAGGTAGCTCTATCATAAGCTTCATCGTCTAAAATAGTTTTTGGTTGTACATAATGAGATACATCTGCAATATGAATTCCTATTTCATAGTTTCCGTTTTCTAATTTTGTAAATGACAAAGCATCATCAAAATCTTTTGCATCTTTTGGATCTATCGTAAATGTTAAATCCGAACGCATATCTCTACGTTTTGCTATTTCTTCTTTCGTAATTTCAACAGACAATGTAGAAGCATCTTCTTCAACTTCTTTAGGAAATTCATAGGGTAATCCATATTCTAAAAGTATCGAATGAATCTCTGTATCGTGATCTCCTGGTTTTCCGAGAACTTGAGTTATTTTTCCAAAAGGGTTTTTAGAATTTTCTGGCCAGTCTGTTAATTTAGCTAATACTTTATCTCCATGTTCTGCAGTACTTAGTTTTCCTTTCGAAATAAAAATATCTGCATACATTTTTCGATTGTCAGGAATCACAAAACCGAAGTTTTTACTCATTTGTAATGTCCCTACAAATTCTGTTTTAGATCTTTCTAAGACCTCTACAACATCGGCTTCTAATTTATTACTTCTTCTTTTTTTATAGATGTATGCTTTTACTAGATCATTTTGTAATCCTTTTCCTAAATTAATTGAGGGTATAAAAATATCTTCTTCAAAATCATCACAAATAAAATATCCATTTCCGTTAGATGTAAGATCTAATGTTCCAGTATGATATTTTCTATCTTCATTAATTTGAAATTTTCCTCTATCTATTTCTTTAATTTTTTTATTTGCTGTTAGTTCTACTAACTTTCTTAATATTTGTGTTTTACCATCTGTATCTGAAATACCTAGTTTTCCGGCAATTTGTTTGTAGTTGTAATATTTACTACTGTCTTCATTTAGTATTTTAAAGATATTTCTTGTTAAATCTTTAACTACTCTTCCTTTCTTTTTGTAGATTTTTTTATTCTTTCTACTCATAAATCTTTCTTCTTTTTATATGATTGAAAAGTACAAATTAATATGTCTTTCTTCTATTAATAAACAGTTATGATTCTATTTTGTACTTTGCTTGTTTAATTATTTATTTTTATGAAAAATTCTTGGTTTTTAATTGTAAATCCTAATGCAGGAAATACCAATTTTAATAAATCGTGGAATTGTATTCAGGATTTGTTAAAAACCAAAGAAATTCATTTTTCTTTTGCGTTTACTCAATATACTAAACATGAACTTATTCTTGTTGATGAAGCGATAAAACAAGGTTTTAGGAAAATCATTTCTGTAGGTGGAGATGGAACCCTACATCATGTTGTAAACGGAATAATGATGCAAAGATATACAAAAACTTCAGATATAAAACTTGGAGTCATTCCTTTAGGGACAGGAAACGATTGGATTAAAACCTATAATATTCCATATTCAATTGAAAAATCTATTAACATAATTAAACAAGAAAACTCTGATTTTCAAGATATTGGATATATTAAACATGGAGAAAATAAAGAAGAATATTATGTAAATGTAGCAGGTATTGGTTATGATGGATATGTAGTAAATAAATTAAATTCTTTAAAACGTTTTGGTTCTATTGCTTATTTATTAAGTGGTTTATATGGATTATTATTTTACAGAAAATCTAATTACACTATAAAAATCAATGAAAAAATTATTCAAGAAAAGTGTTTAATGGTTTTATTTGGTCTCTGTAGATATTCAGGAGGAGGAATGCAAATGACAAAAGATTCTAATCCTAAAGATGGTTTATTAGATATTACTATTGCTAAGAATTTATCTTTTTTTGATCTTATTTTAAATCTTCCTAAACTTTACAATGGAAAGATTGTACATAATAAAAAAGTAGAAAATTATAAAACATCATCTTTTGAAATTATAGAAACTAAAGAAGATAAATCTTTTATTGAGGCTGATGGTGAGTTATTAGGAAAAGGATCTTTAAAAGTGAGTATTATTCCAAAAGCAATTCTTTTTGTAATACCTAATTGATAATTAACTTCTCTGTTGATATTCCTTTATTAGTTTCTATTTCTACAAAATATATTCCTTGAGAAAGTTTTTTAGTCTTTACAAGACTTGTGTTTGTTGAATAAATGAATTGCCCAAGTTGATTATATATATTGAGTTTTTTTAACTGAGTACCTTCTTCTAATTGAATTGAAAATTCATATTTAGTAGGATTAGGATAAATATTAAATTTAGAAAGAGAAAAACTATTTAGAGATAATACAGTACTTAAATCATATACTCTTACATGACCAGTAATATCTCCATTATTATTTTTTGCATAATAAGCACCAATTGCAAGAATTGATACATCTGAGGATAAACTAATACTATATCCTGATCCATCTGCTATATTTTCTCCATTTATATCAACACCTACTTGAGTCCATACATTATTAATATTTTGATATACTCGAACATGACCTGAAGCATCTCCATTATCATCATTTAAAGGAGCACCAATAACAACGACAGATCCATCTGAGGATAAATTAATACTCATACCAAAGAGATCAAATGATGCCTCTCCATTAATATTTTGTCCTATTTGAGTCCATATATTATTAATATTTTTGTAAACTTTAACATAGCCTGTATTATTTCCATTACTACTATGTGCATTATAAGCACCAATAGCAACGATAGATCCATCAGAAGATAAACTAACACATCTACCAAAAAAATCTTCTACATTTTCCCCTTCTATATCTGAACCTATTTGAGTCCAAACATCCCCTATGTTCTTATAAATCCTTACATAATTTGAAATATTTACATTAAAAATAGGAACACCAATAGCAATAGTAGATCCATCGGAAGATAAACTAACACTCCAACCAAGAAAATCTTCTATATTTTCCCCCTCTATATTCTGTCCTATTTGTGTCCAAACATCTCCTATATTTTTATACACACGAACATGACCTGAAGCAAATCCATTTACATTAGATGAAGGAGATCCTATTGCAACAATAGATCCATCAGAAGATAAACTAATACTTTCTTGAGTAATGTCAGCTGTATTTTCACCTTCTATATCTGAGCCTATTTGAGTTCAAACACCACTTATGTTTTTATAAACTTGAACACGACTTAAATAAGGCCCATTAACATTATTAATACGAGATCCTATTGCAACGATAGAACCATCAGAAGATAAACTAACACACCTACCAAAAAAATCTCCTGCATTTTCGCCATTTATATTTTGATAAACTTGTACATGGCCAGAACCTGTTCCATTTACATTAGATGAAGGAGATCCTATTGCAACAATAGATCCATCGGAGGATAAGCTAACGCTTTCTCCAGAAGCATCTCCATGATTTTCTCCATCTATATCTAATCCTATTTGAGTTTGACTAAACGTAGTAATTGAAGTAATAAATAATAAAATAGCTAAATAATTTTTTATTTTTATTTTAAAGATACTAATTAATAAGTAAGAGTAAAAAAAATAAAAAAGTTAAAAAAATCTTAAGGAAAATGTAACATATGTTAAAAAAGTACGTCTTTATTATAAGAAACAACCAATTTTAAGTGAAAGACTTACGTAAAATAATTGCCTTATTTATTTTAATTTTTATTGCAGGAACAACAATAACTTTAGTTTCCATCAATAAAAAATTAGATCATAAAACTCCACAAGAAACTGTAGAAGTTTCTAAAGACTCTACTCATTCTTTAGAGAAAGAGAAAAAAACGGTATAATTTTTTTATTTATTTTCTACGTTATTAACATTCTATAGTATTATCATTTTTTTTACTTTTTAATTAAATTTAAATATGATGGTTATAATAGATTGTGAATAATAGGTATAAATAATACCCTCTTTTTTTTGAATTTTGATTTATTAAAAATGATGCACAAGTTATTAAAAGATTAAAGCCTTAGAAATCAACATATTTTTTACCTTATTAACAAAAGATATAAACATCAATCAACACAGTTTTCTTTACTTTTATGTTGTTAATTAATGTAAACAAACCGTAAATTTTATGTTTATAAATGTTCATTAAAAATTAAAAGGTTTTGTTGTGTATGTGATAAGAACTCTTGTATTGTAATAAATTTTTAAATAATCAAATCTACTTTTTAAAACTTACAGATAGTTCTTAACAATTACGTAAAGTAGCGTAATCAGTTAAAAAATAAAGACTTATTAAAAAAAATAAAAAATTGAATTTTAATAACTGTTAATAACCACATGTATTTGTATTTTTGTTTAAAATAACTTCATTAAAACCAACTTATTATGACAATTTCTATAGGAAATGACCACGCAGGAACAGATTATAAATTTGCTATTGTAGAAATATTAAAATCAAAAGGAATTGATGTGAATAATTATGGAACGGATTCTAATGAAAGTGTAGACTATCCAGATTTTGTTCATCCTGTTGCAAAAGATATTGTAGGAAAGAAAGCAGATTTTGGAATTTTAATTTGTGGTAGTGCAAATGGCGTTGCTATGACAGCAAATAAATACCAAGAAGTAAGAGCTGGTTTATGTTGGACAAAAGAAATTGTTGAATTAATAAGACAACATAACAATGCAAATATTCTTTGTATCCCCGCTAGATATACTTCTATTCCTCAAGCATTAAAAATGGTAGAAACTTTTTTAAATACAGAGTTTGAAGGAGGAAGACATCAAAATAGAGTAAATAAAATCCCTGCTTGTTAATATATGGAGTTCATTGTTAAAACCTTCAATGAATTAACAACTAAAGAGTTGTATACTATTCTTCTTCTTCGATCAGAAGTATTTGTGGTGGAACAAAATTGTGTATACCAAGATGTAGATGATAAAGATCAAAAAGCATATCATGTCCTGGGAACTAAAGAAGGAAAACTTATTGGATATGCACGTTTATTTGATGCTGGAGATTATTTTAATTTACCGAGTATGGGTAGAATTTTAATAAAAGAGAATCAACGAAAATTTAAGTATGGTTATGATCTAGTAAAAGAATCAATAACTTACATAGAGAAAAACTTTACAGAAGCAACCATTCTTATTTCTGCGCAAACATATTTGACTAAATTTTATAATTCTCTTGGGTTTGTTCAAGAAGGAGAAGGGTATTTAGAAGATGGAATACCTCACATTAAAATGATTCGAAATTAAAGTAACTTTTCAATCTCTTTTACTTTTCCTAAATCCAAACCATCTAATAAAATAGGTCCAATTCTTATACGAACTAAACGTAAAGTTGGAAAACCAACAGCTGCAGTCATTTTTCGAACCTGTCTAAACTTACCTTCTCTAAGCGTGATAGAAATCCAACTCGTGGGACCGTGTCTTTCATCTCGTATTTTTTGAGTTCTATTAGGAAAATTAGGAGGCGAAATTAATGAAGATTTACAAGGTTTAGTTAGGTACTTTTTACCATTAAAACCTATTTCTACTCCTAGCTTTAATAATTCAACAGCTTCTGGAGTAATTTTTCCATCAACCTGAACATAGTATTCTTTTTCTACTTTTTTACTTCGTACTAATTCACTTACTTTTCCATCAGTAGTTAATAAAAGAAGGCCTTCAGAGTTTACATCCAATCGACCAATTGCCATTGTTTTTTCTGGAAAATCAAACAGCTCACCTAATAGTTTCTTTTTTCTTTTATGTGGATTTACAAATTGAGAAATAGTTCCGTAAGGTTTGTGAAGAATAAAGTGGCGGTGTTGATCCATTAAAACATGTGTTTTTTAGTAGGATGATTTATGTCAAAAATAATATTTTTTCATTTATTAATACTATTCAATTTTGTACCTTGTGGTCACTTTTTAAAAAATAAAACAAGCAAGATTTATGGCAGCAGATAAAGAAAAACAAGCGAAGCTTAAAGCATTACAACTAACACTAGATAAACTAGATAAAACATACGGAAAAGGAGCTGTCATGAAAATGGGTGATAGTGTTGTAGAAGAAGTAGAAGCAATCTCATCTGGATCTTTAGGGTTGGATTTAGCATTAGGAGTAGGAGGTTACCCAAGAGGAAGGGTAATTGAAATATATGGACCAGAATCTTCAGGGAAAACTACATTAACATTACACGCAATTGCTGAAGCACAAAAAGCAGGAGGAATTGCTGCATTTGTTGACGCAGAACATGCTTTCGACCGTTTTTACGCATCTAATTTAGGAGTAGATATAGATAACTTAATTATTTCTCAACCAGATCACGGTGAACAAGCATTAGAAATAGCAGATAATTTAATTCGTTCTGGCGCTATTGATATTGTAGTGATTGATTCTGTAGCTGCATTAACTCCAAAATCTGAGATTGAAGGAGAAATGGGAGATTCTAAAATGGGATTACATGCTCGTTTAATGTCTCAAGCACTTCGTAAATTAACAGGGACCATTAGTAAAACAAATTGTACAGTAATCTTTATTAACCAATTACGTGAAAAGATTGGTGTGATGTTTGGAAATCCTGAGACAACAACTGGAGGAAATGCATTAAAGTTTTATGCATCTGTACGTTTAGATATTAGAAGAAGAACTCAAATTAAAGATGGAGATCGTGTGATAGGAAATCAAACGAAAGTTAAAGTAGTTAAAAACAAAGTAGCACCACCATTCCAAATTGCAGAATTTGATATCATGTACGGAGAAGGAATTTCTAAAGTAGGTGAAGTTTTGGATATTGGAGTAGAATTAGGAATCATCAAGAAAAGCGGATCATGGTTTAGTTACGAAGATACTAAATTAGGCCAAGGTAGAGACGCTGTAAAAGGATTGATTAAAGACAATCCAGAACTAATGGAAGAGTTAGAAGGTAAAATAAAAGATGCTATTGATAATCAAGAATAAAAGACTTTAAAATAATAATATTAAAAAGCTGTAATCTATAGATTACAGCTTTTTTGTTTTTACAAGTAGGGTATTTAAAGACAAGCCTGTTATTTTAACATATTAACCTACTTTTATAAAAACAAAATGAAAACTAGATCAAACAAAATGAACCTAATAGCGCTACTTTTTACTATAGTTTTTAGCACAACCTCTTGCTCAAATAAAGAGCCTATAGAACCTGTTGTTGTCACACCAACAAGTAGCCAGAAAATGTATTTTAATGGTAAAATATTTACAATAAATGATTCTAATCCTTGGGCAGAAGCTTTAGTTATTGAAGGCAATAAAATTTTATTTGTTGGAAGCAATACAGATGCAACTTCATTCGCAGAACAAGGAGTAACAAAAATAGATTTACAAGGAAGAGTTGTATTACCAGGAATTCATGATGTACATATGCACCCTATGGAAGTAGGGTCTACAACAACATCTTTCTCTTTGAGTGAGACAGTAACAAATGCAGAAAATTATAAATCAACGATTTCAAATGCGGCAGCAAGTAATCCAAATGCGGCATGGATTATCGGTTTTGGGCATTCTATAAATACGTTGTTTGATGCTAATAGAAGTCCGTTAGAAATTATAGACGATGCGGTTTCTGATAAACCAGTTATTATCATGGAACAAACATCTCATTCCATGTGGGTAAATTCTAAAGCATTACAACTGGCAGGAATCACAACAACAACTCCAAACCCGCAAGGCGGGATTATTATGAAAGAGAACGGTGTTTTAAACGGAATATTAATTGACAATGCTGGAGACATTGTCTTTCAACAAGCTGTTGCTGCTTTAAATGATGCAAGTGGAGAATATACAGGAATGACAACTTATGTATTACCAGAGCTTGCAAAACACGGAATAACATCTGTTTCTGATGCAAGAACATATTGGAAAAGAGGTCAACATGAAACATGGAAAAACTTAGAAAGAGATGGAAAATTAACAGCACGGTTTAATTTAGGTTTATGGGCATATCCTGCTGAAGATGACCTTTCTCAAATAGCATCTTTAAAAGCATTGTTTAGCAATAATGAAAACAGCTTGCTAAAAATAAATCAGATAAAAGTGTATTCAGACGGAATTACTCATAACACAACAGCTGCGCTAAATTCAAACTATTTAGTAGATTATTTTAATCAACCTACAAATAATGGGTTGAACTACTTCACGCAAAATAGATTGGCGATGTATATACAAGAACTAGAATCTACAGGTTTTGATTTTCATATACACACCATTGGAAATAGAGGGGTAAAAGAAGCCTTAAACGCCATCCAACAAAGCGGAACATCTAATGGAAGGCACCGATTAACTCATGTTGAAATGGTAGATGCTACAGATATAAGCAGATTTGCTCAACTCAATGTAACAGCAGATGCCCAAGTTGCAGGAGAATTTACACAACCCCATTTTTGGAGTGAAAATGATTATTTGGTTGGAAGCGCTTTGTCGAATAATTTAATACCAATTAAATCACTTACCAATGCAAACGCTAGATTGACGTTAAGTAGTGATTGGAATGTAAGCTCTATCAACCCTTTTGTTGGAATTCAAAATGCAGTTACACGCTCACCACAAAATATTTCTTTAGAGAACGCTATTAAAGCCTACACAATTAATGGTGCATATGTAATGAGGCAAGAAAATAAAGTTGGTACACTAGAGGTGGGAAAACTAGCAGATTTTGTAGTTTTAGATCGTGATATTTTTACAATATCTAATACACAAATTAGTCAAACAAAAGTGGTGTTAACCGTTTTTAATGGAAATGAAATTTATAGAAGGTAAATATCTAAAAATCTCCGAAACACTTTATTTAAAAGAGATTAAAAAAGAAGATTCAGAAGAGTTGTATCGTTTAATGAACCGTATTTACTATCCTGCTTATGAGAACTATTGGAAAGATGATGGGAATTGGTATGTAGAGGGCTTATATAACAAAGAAAACATTGATAAAGAGTTAAAGGAAACACACGCAGATTACTTTTTTGTTATTTTCAACGGAATCAACATAGGAATTCTACGAACAGTAAAAGGATTAGATCCAGAATATAATGCTGATAGAAGCTATATTAAACTTCACCGTTTATACCTAGATCAAACAATTCAAAACCAAGGATTGGGTAAAACAATTATGAATTGGTTGATAGACGATGCTTCTAAAAAAGGATATAAAAAACTATGGTTAGAAGTGATGGAAAAACAACCCCAAGCCATTCATTTTTATAAAAAACTCGGTTTTATAGAGGTTGATAAAACACTCCTCGATTTTCCTTTATTATATGAAGATTATAAAGGAATGTATAAAATGACAAAAGAGCTACAACAAGAAGCGTAACTATTTAGAAAGTGCCTTTACAAGAAATAAAATAAGGTATATTCCTATACCTGCACCCGCTAAAAGAACAGCAAGAACAAAAAAGATTCGAATTTCCTTAGCGCTAAAATTGGTTTTTGTACTTAACCATTCACAAACTCCTAAAATCATATTTTAAATTTATAAGTTATTTTTTGTAAAAGTAGTAAAATACTCCTTAAGCTTATACCCCGGTACTCCCAAAACCACCAGAACCACGTTCGGTTTCATCTAGAACAGTAACCTCATTCCAAACAACACGCTCGTGTTTAGCAATTACTAATTGAGCAACACGTTCGCCATCTTGAACGACAAAGTCTTCATTTGAAAGATTCACTAGAATAACACCGATTTCACCTCTGTAATCTGCATCTACGGTTCCAGGACTATTCAGCACAGTAATTCCTTTTTTCGCCGCGAGCCCGCTTCGCGGACGAACCTGTGCTTCAAAGCCGGCCGGTAATGCAATAAACAAACCTGTTTTTACAATGGCTCTTTCCAAAGGTTTTAATGTAATTGCCTCACTGATATTCGCTCGCAAATCCACTCCTGCAGATTGTTCAGTTTCATAAGAAGGAATTCGATGCTTCGATTTATTGATAATTTGTACATTCATTGGTGTGATCTTTATCTTTTATTAATGCTTCTTTAAAAGAATATTCAAAGCATCAGAGAAGAACAAATATAATAATTCACCCTAGTTTTGTGTAATAGATATTAGAATTATTACTTTTGAAATCAACAAACTACTAATTACATGAATACACATCCTAAAATAGCGGTCTTAGGCGGCGGAAGTTGGGCAACTGCCATTGTAAAAATGCTTTCTGAAAACCTAGACACCATAGGATGGTATATGCGTAGCGTATATGCTGTTGAACACATCAAGAGAAATAAACACAATCCAAGTTACTTAAGTTCTGCTGAATTACACCCTGAACAACTAGATTTATCAATAGACATTAACGAAACCGTAAAAAACTACGATGTTTTAATTTTTGCAATTCCTTCTGCTTTTTTAAAGAGTGAGTTGGATAAATTGAAAGAATCGTTAGATGGAAAGATTATCTTTTCTGCGATTAAAGGAATTGTTCCAGAATCTGGATATATTGTTGGAGAACACTTTTTTGAAACCTATAGTGTTCCTTTTGAAAACATAGGTGTAATAACAGGACCATGTCATGCAGAAGAAGTTGCGATGGAGCGCCTTTCATATTTAACGATTGCTTGTCAAGACCAAGACAAGGCAAAAGCTGTAGGAGATAGTTTAAAAGGAAGATATATAAGAACTAAAATATCTGATGATATTATAGGAACAGAGTATGCAGCAATGTTGAAAAACATTTATGCAATAGCAGCTGGAATTTGTCACGGATTAGGTTATGGAGATAATTTTCAGTCGGTGTTGATGAGTAACTCAATTCGCGAAATGAAACGGTTTATTCGAAAAGTGCATAAAATGAAAAGAAACATTAACAACTCTGCTTACCTAGGAGATTTGTTGGTAACAGGATATTCAACCTTCAGTAGAAACAGAATGTTTGGGAATATGATTGGAAAAGGATATACCGTAAAATCTGCAATGTTTGAAATGAGCATGGTCGCAGAAGGTTATTATGCTACAAAAAGCGCCTATATAATCAACCAAGAAAAAGGCGCAAAGACCCCTATTATAGACGCAGTTTATAGCGTTTTGTATGGCGGTAAAGAAGCTAAGTTAGTCTTTGATAAACTTACCTATAAGCTAAACTAGAACACTTTTTTTTGTTTCAAAAAGATGATCGTTAAGTGCATTTAATGCAGCACTTTTGTGCGATGTCTTTACCAATAATGAAATATTATAATTACTCCCACCGTAAGAAATCATACGAATAGGAATATGCTTTAATGCATCAAAAACTCGCGCACTTACCCCTTCTTTATTTTGAGAAAAATCACCAGCGACACAAACAATACTTAAATTTGTATCTACTTCTACAGTTCCAAACTCTTGTAGCGCGGCTTTAATTTTTGATAGATATTTATCATTATCAATTGTTAAAGAAACAGCAACCTCAGAAGTTGTAATCATATCAATAGGTGTTTGATAAGTTTCAAAAACTTCAAAAACTTGCTTTAGAAAACCATAGGCCAACAACATACGATATGATTTAATTTTAATGGCAGTAATACCATCTTTTGCCGCTATAGACGTCACACCATCGTTTACTGTTGAATTTCTAATAATAGTTCCCTTTTTTTCTGGACTGAAAGTGTTTTTCAATCGAACAGAAATATTTTTCTCTTTTGCTGGGTATAAACTTTGAGGGTGTAAAATTTTAGCCCCAAAATAAGCAAGCTCAGCAGCCTCATCAAATGAAATCTCTTTAAGTGAGAAGGTATTATCTACATATCTAGGATCATTATTGTGCATTCCGTCTATGTCTGTCCAAATTTGTATTTCCTCTACTTCTAATACAGCCCCAATTAGCGAAGCTGTATAGTCGCTACCACCTCTTTCTAAATTCGAAATATTGCCATCATAATCCCTACAAATAAACCCCTGAGTAATGTAGGTTTGTGAAAAATTTCTTTTCAAACAAGATGCTAGGTCTGTAGAAATTGAAGAGAGGTCGGGCTCCTTATTTTTATCTAAAGACATAAAATCTAAAGCAGATATTAATGAGCTTTGAAATTTTTGCTCTTGTAAAAAAAATTGAAAAATGTTGGTAGAAATAAGCTCGCCTTGAGCCACAATTTTTTTCGTGATTTCTTCTTGAAAAGGAAGTTGGATTAAAGCCTTAATTTCATCGATTTTTAAAAGGATAAAATTTTGAGCAACTTGTAAAAAAGTAGCCGTTTTAAAAAGAGGGTTTACCACCTCTAAGCACTTTCTTTCTAGTTGAAGTATAGTTTCATGAATATTCTCACCACCTTTTTCATATTGCGCATTAATTTCAACCAATAAATTTGTAACCCCAGAAAAGGCAGATAAAACAACAATTTTATCTCTTTCTTCAGAAGAAATAATTTCCAAAACTTTTTCAATACTTTCCGAACTTCCAACAGAAGTTCCTCCAAACTTCATTACAATCATACTCTTAAATTTTACACAAAAAAAAAGCAAGACAGCTGGTTGTACAATTTTATTTGATATTTTTACAAAATATAACAGGTTGTTATAAATTCAACAAAATATATTTGAATGAAAACAATTCAAGAAGCAGTAGAAAAAACAATTCGTAAAACACCTTTTATAGAAGAGGCATTGAACGAAAAACTGATCAACGTATCTTCTTTGGCTAGAATTATATTGCCTGAAGTATCTAGGTTACTTAAAAAAGAAGTAAAAGTTGGAGCGGTAATGATGTCTATTAATAGATTGTCTCCAGCGAGTGATTTAAGAATTCGAAAGAATGTAAGAAAACTAACACGGTCTTTAGGAGATTTTATTGTACGATCAGATTTATGTGATTATACATTTAAAAATACACCTTCTTTGCTGAAGCAAATTGCAATGATTTTAAGCAAAACTTCTGAAAACAGTGATTATTTCTTGACAATTTCTCAAGGGATTTTTGAAACAAATGTTGTTATTAGTAAAAACTTAAGAGAATACATTGAAGAGTTTTTTAAAGGAGAAACACTAATAAACAACGTACAAGACTTAGCATCTATTACAATTAAACTCCCAAAAGAAAATTTAGAACAATCAGGAATCTATTATTTCATTTTAAAGCAATTGGCCTGGGCAGACATTCCTTTACAAGAAGTGATTTCTACCACCAATGAAATGACGATTGTTGTGAAAGAAAAAGACATCAATCAAACATTTTCAATTTTAATGGACATGAAAAGAAGAGATTCTTAAAAGATGAAAAAAGACCCGTATGCATCTTTAAGAATTAAAGAATTTAATATTTTTTTACTAGTTCGTTTTGCGTTGGTATTTGCATGGTCCATGCAATTTATTGTTATTGAATGGAAGGTTTATGAACTTACAGGAGATCCTTTATACTTAGGTTTAATAGGCTTAATGGAAGTAATTCCAGCAATATCTATGGCCTTGTTTGCAGGACACATTGTAGATCAAAAAGAGAAAAGAAACCTTTTAGGGCTATGTATTGCTGCTTTTTCTTTGATAAGCTTTGGTCTTTTTTTTCTAACATCAAAAAGTGTTAGCCAAACACAGTCTACACAGACAATCTTATATTTAATTTACGCCTTGGTTTTCTTTGGGGGTTTTTTACGTGCTTTTTTTGGCCCTATTATCTTCTCCCTAGTAGCATTGATTGTTCCTAAAAAAATATATCCAAATGCTGCAACGTGGAACAGCTCTATATGGCAAATGGCTCGTGTTTTAGGAGTGTCTTTTGCAGGATTTTCTATTAACTGGATTGGAGTTCATTGGTCTCTGTGTGTTATTTTTGGGCTAGTTACATTCTCTTTTTTAGTATTATTTAAAATCAAAAGGAAGCCAGTCTTAAACCCTAAAATAGGAGAGCCAGTCTTAGACAGCTTAAAAGAAGGCGTTAATTTTGTATTTAAAACAAAAGCGATTTTAGGGACTCTAACCTTAGATATGTTTTCTGTTTTATTTGGTGGAACCATTGCTTTATTAGCTGTTTTTGCAGAAGATATTTTAAAAGTTGGCCCACAAGGTTTTGGAATTTTAGTAGCCGCACCATCAATAGGTTCTTTTTTAACAATGTTGGTTACGGCATATATTCCCATTAGTAAAAATGCGGGAATGAAACTATTAATAGCCATTTTCGGTTTTGGTATATGCATCATTATTTTCGGACTCTCATCCGTTTTTTGGGTTTCTGTTGTGGCCTTATTCTTTAGCGGAGTAACAGATGGAGTTTCTATGGTGATTAGACAAACGATTCTACAACTAAAAACACCAGATCATATGCGAGGTAGAGTTTCTTCTGTAAACTCAATGTTTGTAGGGTCTTCTAACGAACTAGGAGCTTTTGAAAGCGGATTAACAGCAAAAATAATGGGTACCGCAACCGCTGTTGTTTTTGGAGGAACAATGACTTTAATTACAGTAATTACGACTGGAGCTGTAAACCCAACACTAAGAAAATTAGATTTAACCAAGGATTTAGAGGTGCACGAAAACTCCACAGATTAACCAAAAGAAAGGAATGATTTTTGCTGCTAAAAAATGAAATAGTTAATTAAAAAATGAAAAAAATAATAGCCCCTTTCTTTTTCCTATTGATGTATAATGCCGCCTTTTCTCAAAAAATCAAAGGAAGAGTTTTAGATTTTGAAACGAAGAAACCCATTGAAAAAGCCCACATACAAATACATAAAAAAATATTTTTTTCAGATGAAAAAGGACGATTTTCTTATACAGTCCCTGAAAAATGGGATAAAAAAATCAAAGTAACCCACGTTTCATACAAGCCTCTTGAAATTAAATATGAAGGTAAAAAAAAACGAATTATCTATTTAAAACCAAAAGCAGAATTACTAGATGATGTTGTTGTTGTTGGAAAACTAGGAAACAGAAAATTAAAGTACTTAACGCTATCTGAATTGCCACAGAAGCTATATTCTTTTGCTTCAACAGTCTTTAATAATAAGATATATGTTTTTGGAGGAGATAAATCGAATGAGGTAGATGCATTAAAAAAAGTAACTGAAGAACGACCAGAACTTTCAATGATTGCAGCTCTTGACTTAGCAAGAAATTATAGGCCTTTTTATTCATTTAGTAATCAGTTGTTTACCTATGATTTGAACAAAAAGAAATGGATTAAAGAAGATCTTACATTTAGAAAAAAAGCAAGCCACTCTGCTGCACTTGTTGGAGATAAAATATACTTGATAGGAGGGAAAAGACTAACAAAATCGAAGCGACAAGAGTACTTAGATGAAAAAATTGAAGTATTCGATCCTATAAAAAAGACGGTTGAAGTAGATCATACAAACCCTCACCAAGCTGTAGATTTACAGACAATAGTATACAAGGAAAAAATATATGTTTTTGGTGGGTCGATAAAGAAAAAAGACAATGGGAAAAAATATTATTCCGAAAAAATACATTCTTATAACCCAAAAACAGGCAAGTGGTTTCTGCTAGCAGAAATACCTTTTTCTGAAGAAACTGTTAGTTGTTTAGTAGATGACAAGATTTACTTTTTTGATGGATTTGATAATAATAAAAACATTAATACAATAACGTCTTTAAGCCTTACCACAGGAAAATTAAAACCCCTCGGAAGAATATTTTACAATTTTGAACAGCCTGCAATTACAAAGGATAAAAAAACAATATTCATTTTTGAAAACGGGAAGCTATTAACAATCAACACCCAAACAAAAGAAATAAAGGAATATAGTATAGACCTTTTTCTATATGCTTCAAAGATTTATATTGTGGATGATTTCTTATATATTTTGGGAGGATATACCCGAGATGATTTTGAGATTTTTCCTCAGAAACGTTTTTTTAAAGTTGATTTAAACTCTCTTTCAAAAACAAGAGCCAAAAAATACATTAAACTAAAGACGTAATCTTAAGAAAGATGCTTGTAAGGTTATTAAGAACTACTCTTTTTTAAAACGTTCTAGAAAAGAGCTTTTATAGGTTAGCCCAACAGGAACTTTATAGGAACCAATTAAAATCTGGTTTCCCTCTACAGCACCTGCTTTTTGTAAGTTAATCGCAAAGGACTTATGCACTTGAATAAAGTTATCAGGAAGCGAATTTAAAATATTTTTAAAGGTGTTGTTTGTCATAATAAATCGATCGTCGGTATAGATTTTTACATAATCACCACAAGCCTCTATGTGAGAAATTGTTGAGGTTGCTATTTTATGAAGCTTTTTATCCGCCTTTACTAATATCGAAGGCGACTTTGTAGAGCTTTCAGAAATAGTTAAAGAGTCTAAAGCTTTATTTGTGGCAGTTAAAAAACGATCAAAAGAAAAAGGTTTTAAAAGATAATCTACCGCACTCACATTAAAGGCTTCAATAGCATGCTCAGAATAAGCAGTTGTAAAAATAACCAAAGGGGGATTCTGTAGCGATTTGTAAAAAGACAAACCAGAGATCTTAGGCATATTTACATCCAAAAAAATTAAATCAATAGCTTCTTTTTTTAATACAGTCATTCCTTCTACAGCATTGCTACAAACAGCAACTACTTCGAGATAATCGACCATACTTACAAAGTTTTTTAGAACAGATTGAGATGTTGGTTCATCGTCAATTAGTAAACATCTAATGGTCATTTAAATTAATTTTTAAGGATACAGCGAATTTATCGGAAGTTTTTTCAATTTCAAAAGAGTGTTGGCCTGGGTAGATAAGGTCTAAATTTTGCTGAATGTTTTTTAAACCTAATCCAGAATATTGTTTATCATCAATAGAAGGGCCTTCGGAAATATTATTTTCAATGTAAAAACGAAAAACATTTTCTTCTTTAGTCATTTTTATATTGATAAATGTGTTTTTAACCTCTCCTTTTATTCCGTGTTTAAAGCTATTTTCAATCAAAGGTAACAACAACATGGGTTGAATTTCAAAAGCTTCGTTATCAAGACCTAACTCAAAAGAAACATTGGAAGAATCGTGGTATCTAAATTTTTGAAAAGCTAAGTATTGTCGAATTAAATCAACTTCTTTTTCTATAGGAATCAGCTTGTCGTTTGTTTCATACAAAACATATCGTAAAACATGAGACAATTGTAAAATAGCGGAGGGTGTTTCCTTTTTATTTTCTAATGAAAGAGAATACAATACATTTAAGGAATTGAATAAAAAATGCGGATTGATTTGAGCTTTTAAGGAAGATAGTTGGTTTTGAATTTCAACATTTTCTAAGGCTAAAAGACGATTTTTTTGTTTGTTTAAGCGAACCCAATTTTCAGACAAGCGAATCAACGTAGTAACCACTAAAAAAACACTAAAAATGATAAATAAAGTTGAGTTAGAATGGTAAGAAACAAAATAGTAATCAGGAAATAAAACATCAATAAAGGAACTGAAAAACCATTTATTTACTTGAGTAAACAACAGTAAATTGATCACGAATAAAGCTCCAAAAAAAAGATACTTTTCTTTTACGAGTAAACGAGGAACTAAAACATATAAATTAATTAGAACAGGAATAATAATCGTGACGATAAAGCACGATGTATAGATATAATCTATTTTTTGCGGAATTTCTGAATCAGAAAAGGCAAGCAATAGAATAAAGTATGCAGACAACCATAACAGTAGGTTAAAAACAAACACATTGTGATTGTCTGCTCTTTTAAAAAAAGGTTTAAGGCTGAACATCTGTTTTGTTTAAAATAAAATTAGTGTCAGAGCTCCATTTATCTTCATCTTTAGAAGCCATAAACTTCTTTATAAATTTCTGAAGCTCTTTGGTGGTTGCTGTTAATAGAATATCATCACCAGCAACTCCTGTTTTTTCGTGCTTGATTTTAATTTTATTCTTTTTAAACAACTCCTTTAGTTTAGATTCATCCAACCATTTCATACTAATTTCACCATTGTCTAAGATGTCTATTTTCACCAAAGAGTGTGTAGGAACTAAATGATTCTCCGTAAGCGAACTTAAATCCTCAGAATCTACAAAAAGTGGTGTAAAGTCTAAAAACAATTGATTTTTTAAAACAAAAGGCATAGCAATAAAAACAGATTCTTTTTCTTTCTTTTTATAGCTCACGTAGTAACTTTCTTTAAACTTTTGATAAAATTTAAAATCATCAGAAGAAGGCTTAGGCTCTTCCATTTTTATAGTTGTTTTAACATCTATTCCGTTTATATTCTCTGTTGTGGTTTGTTCTTTAAACATTTCTTCTTTAAAAGATTTGATAATCCATTCACCTTTTTCTTTATCTTTCCATGAACCAATTAAACTTTCATTAAAGGAGATGGTATCTTTTGTATAAAAAGGATGCAAGGATTTTACGAAGCAAGAGCTTAAGAAAACACAGCAAACAACGAGGAATAATAGATTTTTGATTTTCATAATAGTATAAATTTAAAATTTCTGGTGTAAACCAAAGAATTCATTGAAGTAAAATGAAAAAAATTCGATAAACTCGATTTTTTTCTCGACAAACAAGAAAAAGCAAAAAGCTATTTAGAAAGAATACCGCGCTTATTTAAAAAAGGAAGTATACGGAGAGCTCCTTCTTTAATGGTGTTTTTAGGAAACGTAAATGTCTTGTCGTAAAGAGTGTTGTCAGCAAAAAAAGTAACCTGAAATTGATTGTTAAGTTTAAATAAATCTGGTTGCATCCACTCAACCTTTGCAAAGGAATTTGCAGTTAAAACATCAATTTTTTTACGCATAATTGAAGTTTCTTTTTTTTCTCCAAAGCCTTTAGAAACGATTACTACCATTTCTAGGTCAACCTCTTTGTGGTTTATGATATAGACATTCCAATCGTCTGTCTCATAAATATCGTTGTATTCATAAACAACAGCGATTTCAACACCAGAAACTTCAGGGATTTGAATGTCTTTTTTCATATATGCTGAACTTGTTTAAAACAATCTATATAATTTAATGGAAGAAGCTGAAATAAATTCAACTTAAAGTACCGACTTAAACTGTTCTAAGAAGCGAACGTCATTTTCGTAAAACATTCTGATATCTGGAATTTGATACAATAACATAGCAATACGTTCAATACCCATTCCAAAAGCATAACCACTATACACTGTAGGGTCGATATTACAGTTTTTTAATACGTTAGGATCTACCATTCCGCACCCCATAATTTCTAACCAACCAGTACCCTTTGTGATACGATAATCAGTTTCAGTTTCTAGCCCCCAGTAAATATCTACTTCGGCACTTGGCTCTGTAAAAGGGAAGTAAGAAGGGCGCAAACGTATTTTCGATTTCCCAAACATTTCCTTTGTGAAATACAACAAGGTTTGTTTTAAATCGGCAAAAGAAACATCAGTATCTATATAGAGACCTTCCACTTGGTGGAAAATACAATGTGCTCTAGCAGAAATATCTTCATTACGGAAAACACGTCCAGGAGAAATCGTTCTAATTGGCGGTTTATTCTCTTCCATATAGCGTACCTGTACAGAAGAAGTGTGCGTTCTTAGTAATGTGTCTGGATTTTTCTCAATAAAGAATGTGTCCTGCATATCTCTCGCTGGATGATACTCAGGTAAGTTTAATGCGGTAAAATTATGCCAGTCATCTTCAACCTCAGGACCTTCAGAAACGGTAAAACCAATTCGGTTGAATACTTCAATAATTTGATTTTTCACCAAAGAAATAGGATGTCTAGACCCTAATTGAATAGGCTCAGCAGGACGAGTTAAGTCGCCATAAATACCAGACTCCTCAGCAGAATCTTCCAAGGTATTCGTTAAAGAAGTTACTTTTTCCTCTGCGCTCTTTTTTAATTGATTTAAAGCTTGCCCAAAATCTTTTCTAAGTTCAGCATCCACATTTTTAAATTCGGCAAAAAGACCCTTTAACAAACCTTTACTTCCCAAATACTTAATTCTAAACGCTTCTACCTCTTCTTTTGAATTGGCATGAAATGCTTTTACTTCCTCTACTAAACCTTTTACTTTATCTAACATTAGTTACCGAATAAATAAGTCCACAAATTTACATTTTTTGAAAAGAATACCTCACTGTTTTTGAAGGAAACAAAAAAACGCAGCGAAAACGATTGAATTCAGGCTATTGGACACAATACAAAAAAAATAAAAATACATTTAGGTGTATGAATTTATCTATCTTTGCGACTTTAAAAACAAACAAATCATTAAATTATAATACATCAATGGAAGCTAAAATCAATGCTTTTATGGATTTGGTGAAGCAAAGCAATCACCATGAGCCAGAATTTTTACAAGCTGTTCACGAAGTTGCAGAAACAGTAATTCCATTTATTGAGGAGAATCCAAAATATCAAGGGAAGAAGTTATTAGAAAGAATGGTTGAACCAGAAAGAACTTTAATGTTTAGAGTTCCTTGGGTAAATGATAATGGAGAAATAGAGGTAAACAGAGGGTACCGAGTTGAATTTAATTCAGCTATTGGACCTTACAAAGGAGGGTTACGTTTTCACCCTTCAGTAAACTTATCGATCTTAAAGTTTTTAGGATTTGAACAAGTATTTAAAAACTCACTAACTACTTTGCCAATGGGTGGAGGAAAAGGAGGTTCAGATTTCAATCCAAAAGGAAAATCAGACAGAGAAGTAATGGCATTTTGTCAAGCTTTTATGTCAGAGTTATTCAGACATATTGGAGCAAATACAGATGTGCCTGCAGGAGATATTGGTGTTGGAGGAAGAGAAATCGGATTCATGTTCGGTCAGTACAAAAAATTACGCAACGAGTTTGTTGGGGTATTAACTGGAAAAGGAGCATCTTGGGGTGGATCTTTAATCAGACCTGAAGCAACAGGATATGGAGATGTATATTTTGCAGAAAATATGCTGAAAACCAAAGGAGATTCTTTCAAAGGAAAAACTGTGGTTGTTTCTGGATCAGGAAATGTTGCACAATATGCTACTCAAAAAGCAACTGAATTAGGAGCGAAAGTAGTAACAATGTCAGATTCTTCAGGGCATATTTATGATGCTGACGGAATTGATGCTGAAAAATTAGCATACGTAATGGAAATTAAAAATGTACGTCGTGGTAGAATTCATGAGTATGTTGAAAAATATCCATCTGCGAAATTCTTCAAAGGAGAAAGACCTTGGGGAGTTAAATGTGATGTTGCTTTACCATGTGCAACTCAAAATGAGTTAAATGGAGACGAAGCAAAAACATTAATTAAAAATGGATGTATTTGTGTTGCTGAAGGAGCAAACATGCCATCTACACCAGAAGCTATTGAAGCATTCCAAACAGCAAAAATCTTATTTGCTCCAGGAAAAGCATCAAATGCTGGAGGTGTTGCAACTTCTGGTTTAGAGATGAGCCAAAACTCTTTACGTTACAATTGGACGAGAGAAGAGGTTGACGGTAAATTACACCAAATTATGAATGATATTCACGCTTCTTGTGTTGCTTACGGTACACAAGCAGACGGATATGTAGATTATGTAAAAGGAGCAAACGTAGCAGGATTTGTAAAAGTTGCTGATGCGATGTTAGATCAAGGAGTTGTATAACTCTCTTAAAATAGATATTAAAAAGGCGTCTTTTAAAGACGCCTTTTTTTATGTAATAAAATGCACATCTTTGTAATCAATATTTTTCACAAGCGACAGAGCCTTCAATGAGCATCTTTTTACATTTTTTATTAGGTTTTATTACATCTTTTCTAGGGAGCGTTTTTCCGAGCATGCTAAGTATGACTACTGTAAAAATTAGTTTAAAAGAAAACAAAAAGAGAGCTATTTCGTTTGCCGCAGGGGTTTCAACAATTGTTATTGTACAAGCTTACATTGCTGTTGCTTTTTCTAAATATTTATTAGACAACTCAGAATATTTAATGTCGCTTCAAAAAGTTGGGGTAATCATTTTCTTAGGATTGTCAATTTACTTTTTTAATCAAGTAAGAACCATAAAAAAGAACCCAACAAAACAAAAAGAAAGCAAGCGAAAAGGGTATGTCTTAGGAATTCTTTTTTCTTTATTAAACATGTTCGCAATACCATTTTATTCTGCGGTTACCAGTTCTTTAGCTATGGCAGGATGGTATGAATTTAAACATATAAACAATATACTATTTGTTTTAGGGTCTTCTTTTGGAACCTTCTTTTTACTTTCCTTGTATGCTACGTTGGCGAGCAAAATTGAAAAAAGGATCAAACGGCTAGCAAATCAAATGGATTTGTTTCTAGGAATTATTACTGGATTGGTAGGGATAATCAACTTGATAGATCTTCTATTATAATCGGAAACTTTTGTAGCTTTATTGGGTGAACGAAACACCTCAATATCGAAAAATAATTCATGTAGATATGGATGCTTTTTATGCATCTGTAGAACAGCTCGACGACCCAGAACTAAGAGGTAAACCTGTTGCTGTTGGAGGGGGAGGAAAGAGAGGTGTTGTTTCTGCGGCAAGTTATGAAGCGAGAAAATTTGGCGTCCGTTCTGCGATGAGCGGAGTACTGGCCAGACAAAAATGTCCACATCTTATTTTTGTAAAGCCTCGTTTTTCTCGATACAAAGAAATTTCTACGAAGGTTCGAGAGATTTTCTACGAATATACAGACCTAGTAGAGCCACTTTCATTAGATGAAGCCTATTTAGATGTGACAGAAAACAAGAAAGGAAATCCTTCTGCAAGTATGATCGCTCAAGAGATTCGAGATCGTATTTATGAAGTATTAGAGTTAAGAGCATCCGCTGGAATTTCAATCAATAAATTCATTGCCAAAGTAGCTTCAGATATTAATAAGCCTAATGGGCAGAAAACAATCAACCCAGAAGAGGTAATCCCTTTCTTAGAAGGTCTATCGGTCAATAAATTCTATGGAGTAGGAAAAGTTACGGCCGCTAAAATGCACAATTTAGGAATCTTCACGGGATTAGATTTAAAGAAAAAATCACAGGAAGAGTTGACAAAACTTTTTGGGAAGTCAGGAAGCTTTTATTATAATATTGTTCGAGGCATACACCACAGCAAAGTAAAGCCGAACCGAATTCGAAAATCGATTGCAGCAGAAAGAACTTTTTTTGAAAATATTTCTTCTGAAATATTCATGCTTGAAAAATTGAATAAAATTGCTGAAGAACTAGAGCGAAGAATGATCAATTCCGAGACCAAAGGAAAAACGATCACACTTAAAATAAAATACAGCGATTTCACACAGCAAACCAGAAGTAAAACCATTCCTCAATTCATTCAAACTAAAGAGGAGGTTATGGAAATTATAAAAGAACTCTTATATCAAGAAAAATTAAAGAATTCTGTTCGTCTATTGGGTATTTCTTTTTCTAATTTAGACACAGAAAAAAAAGAGCCTGTTTGGGTTCAACTAAAATTCGACTTTTAAAAGAAAGTCGACCCTGAGCTTGTCGAAGGGTAATGTTAGAAGAGTAGATAATGATTAAATTAATTAGAACTGACAATACGAACTCAGATTTTCATAGCTTAGTAAAGGAACTAGATGCCTATCTAAAAATCACAGATGGTGATGACCATGATTTTTACAATCAATACAATGGTTTAGAAAAAATTGAATGTGTTCTCGTGTTATACATAGATAAAGAACCAATAGGTTGTGGTGCTTTTAAGGAGTTTAATTCAGAGACGGTTGAAATTAAAAGAATGTATGTGAAACCTACATCTAGGGGAACAGGTGCTGCGAGTAAAATTCTAAAGAGGCTGGAAATATTAGCGAAGAAAGAAGGCTATCAAAGATGTATCTTAGAAACAGGCGATCGTCAGGTTGAAGCAGTGCGATTTTATCATAAATTAGGGTATGTAAGAATACCAAACTACGGACAATATGCTGAAGTAACCGGAAGCAATTGTTTTGAAAAAATACTAGAATAATGAATTTTAGTTATTGGGAAAATAAAGAATGGTTTGCTAACAACGACTTTACCATTGTTGGTAGTGGAATTGTTGGATTGAATTGTGCGATCGAATTAAAAGAACGATTCCCAAAGTCAAAAATTCTTGTTTTAGAAAAAGGATTGTTACCACAGGGAGCCAGTACAAAAAATGCAGGATTTGCATGTTTTGGAAGCGCTTCCGAATTACTAAGCGATTTAAAAAATCATTCTGAAGAGGAAGTTTTTCAACTCGTAAAAAAACGCTGGGAAGGACTCCAGTTGTTAAGAAAAACACTAGGAGATACAGCAATCGACTTTCAACATAAAAAAGGATATGAATTATTCAAAGATGAAAACTTCTTCGAAGAATGTCGCTCTAAAATAGACTTCTTAAATACTCTTTTACAACCATTATTTAAAGAAAGTGTTTTCTCAGTAACAGAGAACCTATTTAAATTCCAAAACATCACCCCAAACTATATTGTTAA
Organism: Flavobacteriaceae bacterium; assembly: GCA_049115595.1. Classification (GTDB taxonomy): domain Bacteria; phylum Bacteroidota; class Bacteroidia; order Flavobacteriales; family Flavobacteriaceae; genus Polaribacter. Next base: position 127,872 of record JAGDZS010000001.1, on the reverse strand, counting down.
TCATTTTGAAGGACAAATAGATACTGGGAAAATGATGGGAAAACTACTTCAATTAGCACAAGAAAAAGGAATTAAAATACTAAACAATGTTTCTGTCGAAGAGTTTTCTGAAGACGGAGCTCAAGTGAAAATTCAAACAAATCAAGGGAGCTTTACAACATCAAAATTGTTATTTGCTACCAATGGATTTTCAAAACAATTGTTAGGAGAAAAAGTACAGCCAGCAAGAGCACAGGTATTGGTAACAAAACCAATTCAGGATCTACAAATTCAAGGAACTTTTCATTTGGATGAAGGGTACTATTATTTTAGAAACATAAACAATCGAATCCTGTTTGGAGGAGGAAGAAATCTTGATTTCAAGACTGAGGAAACTACCGAGTTTGGACGTACAGAGTTGGTTCAAAAGAAACTAGAAGAGCTTCTAAGAGCCACAATTCTACCCACTACACAATTTGAAATAGATCAGCGTTGGAGTGGCATTATGGGTGTTGGAAACCAAAAGAAACCCATTGTAAAACAAATTTCAAGCAACGTTTATTGCGGAATACGACTAGGCGGAATGGGAGTTGCTATAGGCTCTTTAATCGGTAAGGAATTAGCAAGATTAACCAACGAATAGGATAAGGATATTCCTTATCTTTAATACCATAATGAAGAAAGCTTTTTTAATCTTATTTTTAATAATCGCTATCCCTTCGCAATCGCAAGAGTTAATTCAGAATAATGATCAAACAAAAGTTATGTTTAAAATCAAGAATTTTGGAGTAAATGTTGATGGTGATTTTAGTGATGTAACAATCAAAACAAATTTTAATTCGAACAAGCTTTCTGAAAGCTACATTAATGCAGAGATTGCTGTAAAATCTATTGCCACAGGAATCAAAGGGAGGGACAAGAGTATTTTGAAAAAAGGGTATTTTGATGAGGCAAATTACAAAATCATTCAGTTAAAGTCGACGAAAATAGAAAAGAAGTCAGAAGGGAACTTTATGTTGTATGCTAATCTGACAATTAAAAAGACAACGAAAAGTATTGAAATTCCTTTAGAAGTTTTGGAGAATGATAGCTCAATGAAAATGAAAGCAAATTTCATGATCAATCGAAAAGATTATAAAGTAGGTGGCGGTAGTTTAATCCTGTCAAAAAAAGTAAAAATTCAAGTTATTTATACAGGAAGTTTATAGCCGTTGAAAGAGAAAAAAACATTTGAGGTTATTATTATTGGCGGAGGTTTGGCTGGGTTAACAAGTGCTATCCACCTTTCAAAATATAACAAACACGTTTTACTCATTGAAAAGAATAGCTATCCTAAACACAAAGTTTGCGGAGAGTATATTTCTAAAGAAGCCTTACCCTATTTAAAATCGTTAGGAATTGATCCAATTACTCATGGAGCGAAACAGATTTCTAAAATTCAGATTACGACCACAAAAAGTAATTTAATTGAAGGGAAACTTCCTTTGGGTGGATTTGGAATGAGCAGATACTGCCTAGATAATCTATTGGCAAAAAAAGCCATTTCAAATGGTGTTACAATTCTGCAAGATTCTGTTGAAAGTATTGAATTTAAAGAAGAACTCTTTACCGTTCAAACAAAGTCTTCCACTTTTCAAAGCAAAATTGCGATTGGAGCTTTCGGAAAACGATCGTCTTTAGATGTAAAAATGAATCGAGAATTTATTCAAAGGAAATCACCATACTTGGCGGTAAAAATTCATGTAAAAGGAGAGTTTTCTGAAAACCTAGTTGCATTACATAATTTTAAAGGAGGTTATTGTGGTGTTTCTAAAGTAGAAAATGACTCAATTAATTTATGTTATATAACGAGTTATGATTCGTTCAAAAACTATAAAAACATTGAAGAGTTTCAAGAACAAGTTGTTTTTAAAAATAACCACTTAAAAAAAATATTTCAAGAGTCGAAAGCCGTTTTTGAAAAACCATTAACTATTAGTCAGATTTCATTTGAAACGAAAAGCCCCGTTGAGAACCATATCATAATGTGTGGAGATACAGCAGGAATGATTCACCCTTTGTGCGGTAATGGAATGGCAATGGCAATTAAAAGCGCACAGCTGGCTAGTGTAAGAATACTAGAATTTTTAAATGGTGAAATAAAAACAAGAGAAGGCTTAGAAAAATCCTATCTTAGAGATTGGAATAAAGAGTTTAAAAAAAGGCTGAGGATAGGGCACTTTATTGCGTGGTTGTTTCGAAATAGAACCATTTCTGAAATGGCGTATTCAGCACTAAAAAGACTTCCGTTTTTATTGCCATTTATTATCAAAAGAACCCATGGTAAAACAATGAATCCCGAATGAGTTTTTTAGTCAATACAGCACAGCGATCTGATGAAACAGAAATCATGGACGACTTCACATTAGAAGGGGCAATGTTTCGTGATACGCTAGACAAATTAGAAACGATCAATCGCTTGTTGGGAGGAAACATTGTAACAATTAAAGGAGTAAAAAAACTTCTAAAAAATGAATCCAAAGACAAGGTTTTTACGATTGTTGATTTAGGTTGTGGACATGGAGATATTTTAAGAGACGTTGCAAAGTTTGGAAGAAAGAACGGGTATACATTTAAACTCATCGGGATAGATGCAAATCCAGATGCTATAGAATATGCAAATGAGCTATCGAAAGCATATCCTGAACTAACATTTGAAGCAATTGATATTTTTTCAAAGGAGTTTAGGAAGTTAGAGTATGACATCGTTTTGTGTACATTGTTTTTACATCATTTTAAAGACGATCAATTAACATCTTTTTTAAAACCAACGTTGCAAAACGCAAAAAAGGGAGTGGTTGTAAATGATTTGCATAGACACAGATTAGCCTATTATCTTTTTAAAGTTATTGGCCTTTTTATAAAGAACAAGATGGTGAGAGAAGATGGGCTTACGTCTATTTTAAGAGCTTTTAAAAGAAAAGATTTAGAACACATATCAAACCAACTAAAAGCCAAGGTTACGATTCAATGGAATTGGGCTTTTCGTTACCAATGGATATTGTATAATAGATAAAGGAGAAGTTAGAATAAAGAACGCTTCGCTTAAAGAAACTAGAATCAAGACAATCTAAAAATCTTGAGTCTTGAAGTGTAACGATCTTGATTCAAAAAATTAAAACGAAGTAATAATTAGTAAAATGAGTTTCATTCTAAGCAAGCTTCTGAAGAGATAAAAATAATGAGTGTAAAAATAACATCAGTAGCAAAACAATTACCAAAGTACACGAGGGAAACAAAAGATATTTTGCCTTATGTAAAGTTGTGGATGTCTGGGCAAGAAGAACGGTTTCAACGAAAAGTAATCAAACTTTTTGAAGGAGCTGGAGTTGATCGACGTTATTCAATTATGGATGCTGAAGAGGTTTTTTTGAATTCATCTTTTGAAGATAAGAACGACATTTATGTTAGAGAAACAACAAAACTGGCAGAAGAATCATTAAAAAAATCTTTGGCTAAAGCCAACTTAAAGCCAACGGATATTGATTATATTATTACTGTTAGTTGTACGGGAATTATGATTCCGTCAGTAGATGCGTATTTAATAAATAGTTTGAAGATGCGGCAAGACATTGTGCGATTACCAGTTACGGAAATGGGTTGTGCAGCAGGAGTTTCTGGAATTATTTATGCGAAGAATTTTCTAAAAGCAAATCCAAATAAACGAGCAGCGGTGATTGCAGTTGAGTCGCCTACAGCAACATTTCAATTGGAAGATTTTTCGATGGTGAACATTGTAAGCGCAGCTATTTTTGGAGATGGAGCTGCTAGTGTTATTCTTTCTTCTTACGAAGATGATGAAGGGCCAACAATCGTAGATGAAGCCATGTATCATTTTTACGATGCTACCCATATGATGGGTTTCAAATTAGTGAATACAGGATTGCAGATGATTTTAGACAAATCGGTTCCTGAAACAATTTCCAATCATTTTCCGAAGATTGTGCACCCATTTTTAGAACGAAATGAATTGACAATCGAACACATAGATCATTTAATTTTTCACCCAGGAGGAAAAAAGATTGTGCAAACGGTAGAGGATTTATTCGGGTCACTAGGAAAGAATATCGATGATACTAAAGAGGTTTTACGATTGTATGGAAATATGTCGAGCGCAACGGTGTTATATGTTTTAGAACGATTTATGGATGGCGATCGAAAACAAGGAGAGAAAGGATTAATGTTGAGCTTTGGACCAGGTTTTTCAGCACAACGAATATTATTAGAATGGTAAAAGAATTTCAAGATAAAAATGAATGGGCACTCATTTTAGGAGGGTCGAGCGGACTCGGTTTAGCCACTGCAAAAAAGTTAGCCAAACACGGAATGAATATCTGCATTGTCCATCGGAATTCTCGCTCTCAGCAAAAAAATGTGGAAGCAGCTTTTAAAGAGATAACCAAAGAAGGAGTTGACTTTGCAAGTTATAATACTGATGGTTTGAATCCTGAAAAAAGAACTGCCTTGATTGATGATTTGAAAAATGAATTAGAAGGCGGAAAAATTAGGACTTTAGTGCATAGTGTTGCCAAAGGGAATTTAAAACCGATGGTTTCTGACGATTTAAGAAAGAATCGTCACCCTGAGCCTGTCGAAGGGTCTTCAATAACTGAATTACAAACGGACGACTTCCAATTAACCATTCAAGCGATGGGAATTAGTTTATTTGATTGGACAAAATCGCTATTTGACGCAAAATTATTCGCAAGTGATGCGAGAGTGATCAGCTTTACTAGCGAAGGAAATACCAAAGCTTGGAAAAACTATGCAGCAGTTTCCGCAGCGAAGGTAACATTAGAAGCTATTACAAGAAATATAGCACTGGAGTTTGCTCCGTATGGAATTCGAGCAAACTGTATTCAGGCGGGTGTTACAGACACAGCCTCCTTACGAATGATTCCAGGAAGCGATCAAATTAAAGAACACTCATTAAAAAGAAACCCTTTTAATCGATTGACCTTCCCGGAAGATGTAGCCAATGTCGTGTATTTGTTGTCAAAAGACGAAGCTGCTTGGATTAATGGAACGGTGATTCCTGTAGATGGAGGGGAGCATATAAGTTGACAAATAATTAAAAATTGAAGCACCAAAAAATCATACAACTCTTACCTTACCAATCTCCATTTTTATTTGTGGAGGAACTAACCAGTGTTTCAGATACAGGAGTCGAAGGGTTTTATACATTTAAAGAAGATGAATATTTCTACCAAGGACATTTTAAAGGCAACCCAATCACTCCTGGTGTTATTTTAACGGAAGTGATGGCACAAATAGGTGTGGTTTGTTTGGGGATTTATTTGTTAAAAGATGAGGTTTCTGAAAATCAAAAACCAAAAATAGCGCTGACCTCTAACGAGGTAGATTTCTTTTTACCAGTGCACCCGAAAGAACGTGTAAAGGTGGTATCAGAGAAAATTTATTTTCGATTTAACAAATTGAAATGTAAAGTACAATTGTTTAATGAGAAAGATGAATTGGTCAGTAGAGGAACGATTTCTGGAATGCTAAAGCAATAAAAAAGTGGAAGAAATGAAATTAAAATATTCAGAATCTCATCCCTTAAAGTCTTATGTTACCAATGAGCAATACCTAACCAAGGAAGAGTTTATAAAAAAGTTTAAGGAATTTGAATGGACTAACTTACTTAAACTACAACTAAGTGCGAATGAAATACAAGTACATTTTTCTCCGTCGTTAAACCTTGAAGATTCTGAAGGGAAAGAAGTATCAGCTTCCATTGTTGGAGAATTAGATGATTATGAATTCTACGTTTGTTACAGAAGGCCTACTATGATAAAGACTTTTGCAGTGTAATTCCTCAACAAACAAAACAAGATGCGATAGATGCCTTTATCTGTTTTTATGAAAGGGATTTTGAAGAATTGGAAAAAAGATGGTAAAAACAAAAAAGAGAGTCGTAATTACAGGGATGGGTGTTGTAGCTCCCAATGCAGTTGGATTGGACAATTTTCTAACAGCTATTCAAGAAGGAACATCAGGTATTACCTTTCATCAAAATTTACAAGACTTAAAATTCTCCTGTTGTATTGGTGGAATTCCAGAAGTTTCTGAGGAATTGAAAAGTCAGTATTTAACACCATTACAATTGCGAGGTTTTGATAGTTCAGGAATTTTATATGGATGTATGGCAGGAATAGATGCGTGGAAAGATGCAGGTTTTAACATTGATGAAAATTCGCCAATAGATTATGATTCAGGAATGGTGTTCGGAACTGGAACATCAGGTGTAGAAAAATTTAGAGAAGCGATTTATAAACTTGATGACCGAAAAGTAAAACGACTGGGGAGTACCGTGGTGATTCAAACCATGGCGAGTGGAATTAGTGCATACTTAGGAGGAATCTTAGGAATGGGAAATCAAGTAACCACAAATTCATCAGCATGTACCACAGGAACTGAAGCATTGTTGATGGGCTTTGAACGTATTCAAGTAGGAAAAGCAAAACGAATGTTGGTGGGAAGTTGTAGTGATGATGGTGCATACATTTGGGGTGGATTTGATGCGATGCGAGTGATGACCTATAAACACAATGAAACTCCAGAAAAAGGATCTCGCCCCATGAGCGAAACTGCTTCTGGATTTGTGCCAGGAAGTGGAGCAGGAGCTTTAGTGTTAGAATCTTTAGACAGTGCTTTAGAGAGAAATGCGACTATTTATGCAGAGGTGTTGGGTGGCAATATCAATTCAGGAGGTCAACGAAACGGAGGTACAATGACGGCTCCAAACTCTGAGGCTGTGCAAAAATGCATCGCTGATGCGATGAATGATGCTAATATATCGTCCGAAGAAATTGACGCAATTAATGGGCATTTAACAGCAACGATTAAGGATCCCGTTGAAATCCAAAATTGGACGAAAGCTTTAGGAAGAAAAGGACGTGATTTCCCAGATATAAATTCATTAAAATCAATGGTCGGACATTGTTTAGCTGCTGCAGGAGCTATTGAAAATGTAGCTACGGTGTTGCAGTTGAAACATCAATTTGTATTTCCAAATAGCAATTGTGAAGATGTACACCCAGAAATTTTAAAATTGATTGACAAAGAAAAGATTCCATCAAAAATGATCTCAAAAGAACTGAATGTTATCGCAAAAGCAAGTTTTGGCTTTGGAGATGTAAACGGATGTATTATTTTTAAGAAGTATTAAACATAATTGATTTGTCAGTTCGAGCGCAGTCGAGAACAAAAAGAACTCTCGACTGCGCTCGAGGAGACATTAATATAAAAATATGACCAAAGACGAACTCATCGCCACATTAAAGAAGATTGTAAAACCGTATATCCAAGACGAAGACGCTTTTAAAAACCTTTCTGAAGACACGGATTTCATCAATGATTTAAAAATCAATTCTGCGAATTTAGTAGATGTGATATTAGATGTCGAAGATGAGTTTGATATTGAAATCGATAATGATTCTATGGAGAAAATGCTTTCTGTAAAAGCTGCAATGGATATTATTGAATGCAAACTGAAAGCATCTTGATTGGTAACGACATTGTAGATTTAAACCTTGCAGAAACTGAAAGCAATTGGCAAAGAGAAGGTTTCTTAAAAAAGCAGTTTACTAAAAAAGAACAAACCCTCATATTAAAAGCAAAAGACTCTTTTGAAACGGTATGGAAGCTTTGGAGCATGAAAGAAGCAGCATATAAAATTTGGGTACAACAAAATAAAAAAAGAATTTTTGCTCCTCAAAAATTTGAATGCGAGCTTTATGAGATTGATGAGGGAGTTGTAAGCATTCAAGACCAAAAGTATTACACATATTCTCATTTGAATGAATTTTTTATACACACAAAAGCTTCTTTACAAAAAGACCTTAAGATTTATTCTGAAATAGGATCCCCTTTTGGGATCGATGATAGAATCAAAAAAAAGTTAGAAAAAGACACAGGGATTCTTGCATCAGAAATTTCACAAAGAAAAACTGTACATGGGGTGCCAAGTTATTATCATAAAAACAAGCCACTGACAAAATCCTGCTCTATTTCACATCATGGAAATTACGGAGCTTTTTCACTTATTCTTATTTAAAGACTATTTCTTGTCATTGAGAATCTCCCAAGTCCAATCAATAATTTGTTGACTTATTTGATCTTCCCATTTTCCAGGTTTGAATGTAAAGCTAGAGGCATAATCTGGATGAATTGTTGACCAATGGTCTAACTTTGGATATTTGTATAACTTAAAGTTATCATGACTGTTTCTCTCGAGTACTTTAACGATCATATCATTATCAAATTCAGACATGATCCAGTCATTAGTTCCCCAACGAATTCGAACAGGAACTTTTAATTCTTCCCAAGCTTTAGCGAAATTAAAATCTTGAATTTGATGATAGTATTCCATGCTTCTTCCATACATATGATACAGACCTTGTCTATGGTGTTTTTTTAGTTGAGGATTTCTTTGTAAAATATGGAAATAGGATTTTTTTTCAATCAACATTCCATGGTATAAAGGAATGTAAACCATATTGATAAGGTCATGAATTTCAGATTCTTTTTTACCCTCAATAACCAAGATTCGTCTTTCAATTTCAAGCATATGCTCATACCAAGATTTAAAAAATGTACCTTCAGAAATGACGCCCGCCAAATTATATTTGTTTGCTAAAAAAGGAGCGATTGCACTCCCCATACTATTTCCATATACAATGATTTGATTCGTGTCTACATAAGATTTTGATTTCAACATTTTTATAGCAGATTCATAACCTGACAATTCAGTTTTAAAATCTATTTTACCACAATTTCCTTCACTATCTCCTACACCAGGCTTATCAATTCTTAATACGACCATATTTGATTTTTCAACCAAATCATTGATTAATTTAACCCAATTATTACTGCGCCCAGAATATTTTTCGATGGTAGAACAACTCAACCCTTGAATCAAAATAATAGCTGGCAACTTGCCTTGTTTTTTAGGCTTGGTGATAATTACACGTTGTCTCAATCCGTAATCATTCACTAAAGACTCATAAAAGGTCTCAATATTTTCATGAGTTTCTTTTTTTAGAGGTTTTAGTAGAACTCTTTTTGTTAGTTTCTTATGCCCTCTTTTAATTTCAACGAAAGTGCTTTTTTCACTTCTAATAGCATACGTTATCGCGCTCCAATCTTCTTGATTGATCACTGGTTGATCATTGACTTTAAGAATAATATCACCTACTTTAAATCCAGCTTTTTGTAAAGGTGAATTTTCGTTAATTTTACGAATAATAGCTCCGGGTGAATTTTTTTTAGGATATGAAATCTGAGCATCAAATGAAGCTCTTCGAGACAAATCTTGAGAAAACACGGTGTTTAAGAATAGTAACAAAAAAAGAGTAGAAAGATAATTTTTCATGGATTAAAATTTCCTTAAAAGTATTTGGTTCATGGTTTGCTTTTTAAAAATTATATGTAACTATGTGTTTATTATTTAAAAGAGTAGATTCTTAGGATGACTTTACAAGAGGAATTGAATTACAATACATCAAAAAATAAAAGGACCTATATCCATGTTGTTTTTTGGATAGTATATTATGCTCTTTTTAGTATGATATGGATGAAGGATGGAAATTATAAAGCATCATTTTATCTTGAATTTATTCTTTTACCAGTTCGAATTTTCAGCGTGTATTTTACAGCGTTGTATTTACTTCCTGAGTTTTTACTTAAAAAAAAGATTGTCAAATTTTTAGTATACTATTTTATATTAATAGTTTCAGCTGGGGTTATTCAGCGATTTTTCTTACACTTTTTCTGGGACAATTATGCCTATTTTGAGTTTGTTAAGATTTTTGATTTCCGATTGATATTAAGATCTGTCATTTTAATCAACACAACGGTCCTATTGGTTTCTTCATGCTATGTTCTTTGGTACTATTATGAAGAGAAAGAGAAAAACAATATAGTTTCTGAGAAGGTGATGTTGAAATCTAACAAGAGAACATATAATGTAGATGAAGGTCAAATTGAACATATTGAAGCTTTAGGGAATTATGTAACATATTATCTCTCTGACAACTCAAAAATAATTGTTTATGGAAGTTTAAAAGAAAGCGTTTTAAAGTTATCGGAAAACTTTGTTAGGATTCACAAATCATATGTAATCAATAAAAAGAACATAAAGTCTTTTAGTAAGGAAAACGTTGAAATGAATTCTGGAATTATTATTCCTATTGGAAAATCGGCTAACATTGAGCAATTAACAATTCTTAACTCTTGAAAGAACAGCTCTTACAATTATGTGTTGAATACGTAAACAAACGTATGTTAACGATTGAAAAAACGATTCAATCGCATAGAAGTGCATTGTCTTCAGAAACGAAGAGCTCTGCAGGAGATAAACACGAAACAGGAAGAGCGATGTTGCAATTGGAAATGGAAAAAGCGGGTCAGCAGTTAGTATCGATTCAACAAATGAAAGAGACGTTGGCGAAGGTTGATATTTTAAAAAAATCTTCCGTAGCTTGCTTAGGGTCCTTAATAGAAACAAATCTTGGAAACTACTTTCTAAGCATCAGCGCAGGGCAACTAACAGTTGCAACTAACCCTTATTTTGCAATTTCTGTTTCTTCTCCAATAGGAAAATTGTTATTGGGAAAAAAAGAAGGGGAAACGTTATTTTTGAATGGTAAAGAAATCAATATTCAAAAGATTTCCTGATTCAATTTTCTCAAAATGCTGAAAGAAAATGCTTTGCTCTTGATAGACAGCTTCAATCAACCAATAAAACCCTTTAAAGTACGATTTTAGAACAACCGCTTGATGTTTAGAGATCTCTACCAATTTAATTTGATGAGGGTATAACAAAACCGTTTTACCACCTATTTGAATCTCATTGACATCATCGAACAAAGCAGCAACATAATGTTCGGGTGGGTGTTCGTACAAGTTCCTAGGAGAATCATTTACGATAATTTGTTGATTCTTAATCACAATCATTTGATCCGCAAAAGATAAAGCATCGTTTCCATCATGTGTTGCTACAATACAAGCAATGTTTTTTTCTTTTAGGTAAGCAAATAGCTTTCGACGAAGCGAGTTCTTTTTAAAATTATCTATTTGCCCAAAAGGTTCATCTAATAAAATGAGTTCAGGCTCTTTGGCAAGTGCTCTTGCAATGGCTACTCTTTGTTGTTGACCACCACTTAGGTTTTTTACCTTTACATTGGCATACTCCACCATTTCAATTACTTCTAAAAGTTCTTGAGTTCTTGCTTCTTTTTCTTCAGGATAAAAACGAGATAGGAACTTTCCAATATTTTCTGAAACAGAAGTGTAGGGCATTAGGTCGAAGTCTTGTGCTACATATTTAAAGAACTCCATTCCAGGAACCAAATGATGTGCAGGACCCAATATTTGTTGTTCTTTCCAAAACAGCTCTCCTTCATTAAGATCTAACAAACCATAGATGGCTTTTAATAGGGTAGATTTACCACTACCGCTTTCTCCCATCAAACATAAATGTTGTCCAGCATCTAAAGTGAAAGAAAGATCTTTTAAAACGGTTGTTTTGTCGTTGTATTGAAAGGATATGTTGTTGACTTTTAGCATAAAAAAACCGTAGACTGTTTTAAACAGTCTACGGCAAAAATACTATGATTTTGTGACTTCGAGAGACCTCAGTCACCTTTTCTATTTAGGTCATTGAGGCACTCGAAATGACATTTTATAAATACCTACCAAATAGCAACTCTATCTTCCGGTTTTAAATACATCTTGTCTCCCTCAACAATGTTAAACGCTTTGTAAAAAGCCTCTATATTTTGTAATGGAACAAACGCTCTAAACATTCCAGGAGAGTGTGGATCTGTTTTTACTTGATTCTTTAAAGCTTCATCTCTAGACTTGGTTCTCCAAATAGTTCCCCAAGACAAGAAAAAACGTTGCTCAGCAGTAAATCCATCGATATCTTCTGGTCTACCATTTTTTTCATAAAAAATCTGAAGCCCTTCGTAAGCAGCTCTAACTCCACCTAAATCTCCAATGTTTTCACCTAAGGTAAAATCTCCATTAATTTTTACATCATCAATCACTGTAAAATGACCGTATTGAGCAGATAATTGTTTACCTAATGCAGTAAACTTTGTTAAATCTTCTTCCGTCCACCAGTTATTTAAGTTTCCATCTCCATCAAAACGAGAACCAGAATCATCGAAACTATGAGAAATTTCGTGCCCGATTACCGCTCCAATTCCACCATAATTTACCGCTTCATCAGCTTGATAGTTATAGAAAGGAGGTTGTAAAATAGCCGCAGGGAAAACAATCTCATTGTTTAATGGATTAAAGTAAGCATTTACCGTTTGAGGAGACATACCCCATTCAGAACGATCTACTTTTTTTCCTAACTTCGATATGTTTTCTTCATACTCCCATTTTGCAAGGCTCGTAGAGTTCTCAAAATAAGTTCCTCCTTCTTTAACTCCTTTCATTTCAAGAGCAGAATAGTCTTTCCATTTGTCTGGGTAGGCAATCTTAACAGTAATCTTGCTTAACTTCTCTAAAGCTTTTTTCTTTGTTTCTTCGCTCATCCATGGCAATGCTTTGATTCTTTTTTCGAAACCAAGTAATACATTGTCAATCATTTCTTCAGCTTTCTTCTTTGCTTCTGGCGGGAATTTTTTATCTACATATAATTTTCCTAGTGCTTCTCCTACTGCTCCATTTACATCTCCTAATGCACGCTCATCTCTAGGGCGTTGTTTTTTTGCACCACGTAATTCTTTTGCATAAAACTCCCAATTAGCAGTTTCTAAATCCGTTGTTAAAAGACCAGCAGCATTGTTAATAATAGACCAACGTAAGTACAATTTGATATCCTCTATTGAACTTTTCGTCATAATCTCATTCATCGCCTTCATATATTTAGGCTGAGTCACAATAACTCTGTCTAAATCAGTAACACCAATTCCTTTAAAGAAGTTATCCCAGTTCATAGCTGGAACTAATTTTGCTAACTCGTCTATGTTCATAGGATTGTATAAATTACGAGTATCTCTTTGCTCTTCTTTGGTTAATTGAGGAGTGGCTAAGCTAGTTTCAAATGCTAAGATTTTAGCTGCGGCAGCTTTCGCTTTTGCTTCATCAGAACCAAACTCTTTTAACATTCTAGCAATATGAGCTTCGTATTTTTTTCTCTTTCCTTTTGTATCTTCATCCTGATCTACATAGTAATCTCTAGAAAGTCCAAGACCTGCAGGCCCCATATATCCAGCATTCATATTACTATCTTTTAAATCATTAAAAGCACCAAAATTGAAGAATCCAGCCCCACCGTAAGGAGTGAAGTTGATTAACAACTCTTGAAGGTCGTTTAAATTTTTAACCTCATCGATTTTTGATAAGAAAGGTAGAATAGGTTTGATTCCTGCTTCATTTCTTGCGACAGTATCCATAATCGATTGATAGTAGTACACTGCTTTTTGTTGATCTGAAGTAATTAAGTTTCCTTCAGCATCTTTTAATTTTGGAAAGTTGTCTTCAGCAATTGCATCATTTAAAATGGTTAAGACATCCGCATCTGTAGCTTTACGAAGCTGGTTAAAACCTCCCCAAGAAGTTTGATCATCTGGGATTTCTGTTTTGTCGAGCCAATTTCCGTTTACGTATCTAAAAAAGTCGTCGTTAGGACGAACACTAGTATCCATATTTTCCACTACAATACCAGGAATTTTTTCAGCAACCTCTTCTTTTTTACAAGAGACAATTCCTAGTGCCGAGATAGCACATACGAATAGGAGTTTTTTTGTTGAGTTCATTTTGTTATGGTTTTTATTTATGATTTGATTTTGCTCTTAGGAGGGTTTGGTAATTTGTCGAATCCCATATTGAATAATGTAAATCCGAAAATATCTGCAGTCTGTTCTATGGTTTTTGCAACCGGGGTTCCAGCACCATGACCAGCATTTGTTTCTATTCTAATAAGTACAGGATTGTTGCCAACCTGTTTGTCTTGTAATTCGGCAGCAAACTTAAAACTATGAGCAGGAACTACACGATCATCATGATCTCCAGTAGTGACCAAGGTTGCAGGATATGAAGTTCCTTCTTTTACATTGTGAACAGGAGAATACCCTTTAAGATACTCAAACATTTCTTTACTTTGTTCTGCCGTTCCGTAATCATAAGCCCATCCAGCACCAGCAGTAAAGGTATGATAACGAAGCATGTCTAAAACACCCACAGCAGGCAACGCTACTCTCATTAAATCTGGGCGTTGTGTCATCGTTGCCCCGACAAGAAGCCCTCCATTAGAGCCTCCGCGGATTGCTAAATAATCTGATGATGTATATTTTTCTTTGATTAAGAACTCTGCAGCTGCGATAAAATCGTCAAAAACATTTTGCTTTTTTAACTGCGTTCCTGCATCATGCCATTTTTTACCATATTCACCTCCCCCACGTAAGTTAGGAACGGCATAAATACCACCTTGTTCCATCCAAACGGCGTTGGTTATACTAAAGGCCGGATATAGAGAAATATTAAACCCACCATATCCATATAAGATTGTTGGATTTTTACCGTTTAATTCTACTCCTTTTTTATGGGTGATGATCATGGGAACTTTGGTTCCATCTTTAGAAGTGTAAAAAACTTGTTTGCTTTCGTAGTCAGAAGGGTTAAAATCAATTTCAGGTTTCCAATACAATTCAGAAGCTCCTGTTTCTATGTTGTATTTATAAATACTTGAAGGTGTATTGTAGTTTGTAAATGAAAAGTAATCGACTTTTGCATTTCTTTTACCGCCAAAACCACCAGCGTTTCCAACACCAGGTAATTTAATTTCACGGATTAATTTTCCATCAAAATCATATTGCAATACTTTAGAAACTGCGTCTACCATATATTCTGTAAAGAAGTAACCCCCACCACTTGATGGACTTAATACGTGTTCTGTCTCAGCAATAAAATCCTTCCAATTGTTTGGCGTAGGGTTTTTTGCATCTACGGTAACAATTTTTTGGTTTGGCGCATTTAAGTTAGTCACTAAGTATAATTTACTTCCTTTATTTTCTATGACGTAGGTATCGCTATCAAAGTTGTCTATGACAGGAATTAACTTGCTGTCTCTTTTTGAGAGGTCTTTAATAAAGAGTTTATTTCCTGAAGTAGATGTAGAAGCTGTGATGACTAAATACGCATCATCTTCAGTTAAATAACCACCAACATAACGGTGTTTTTCAGCAGCGGTTCCTCCAAAAACTACAGGATCATTCTTCTGAGAAGTTCCTAGCTTATGGTAGTACAATTTATGTTGATCTGTTTTAGCAGAAAGCTCACTTCCTTTAGGCTTGTCATAACTTGAATAGTAAAAACCATCATTTCCCTTCCAAGAAACTCCAGAGAACTTTACATCAATTAAAGTATCTTCTTTTATTTTTTTTGATTCGACATCAATAACAATAATTTTTCTCCAATCACTTCCCCCTTCTGAAATAGAATATGCTGCGGTTTTTGCGTCTTTAGAAAAAGTTAATCCACTCAATGAGGTTGTAGCATCATCAGAAAAAGTATTAGGATCTAAGAAGACCTCTTCTTTTCCGTTCCCTTTTTTTCTGTAGACGACATATTGATTTTGTAGTCCGTTGTTTTTATAGTAATAGGTGTATTCTCCTTCTACAAAAGGAGCCGTAATTTTTTCGTAATTCCATAATTCCGATAAACGATCTTTCAATTGTTCTCGATAAGGAACTTTTTCTAAATAATTAAATGTTACTTGATTTTCTGTTTTTACCCAATCTTCAGTTTCTTTACTTCTATCGTCTTCCAACCAGCGATAGTTATCAGTAACCTCAGTATCAAAATAGGTTTCAACAACAGGTTTTTTAGTAGTTTCGGGGTAGCTCACAGTAATGTCTCTTTGATTAGATTCCTCTTTACATGCTGTAAATATAATGGCAGCACAAAAAACAGGGAAGATAACTTTTTTCATTGTGTAGATAATTAATTGGCTTCTAAATTAGTACAAAAAAAACCCCCTATGTTACATATATAGGAGGTTTTAACAGAATTTAACGTTTTATTCTACTCAAAAAGAGATTTAAATCGATCCCAATTTGCATAGATTAATAAAAGATTTAGAACTGCAACTACAGCAGCAAATAAAATTCCTTCAGGAGCGTATGCTAAATGAAAAGCAACGATATTAAAAGAAACAGGCACTAAAATGATTAGCGCAAAAGGCACTGCTTTGTTTATCACCAATAAAAGTCCAGCTAAAATGTAAATAACCCCTAAAGTTGGAAAGATGTAGCCGCTTCCTCCTAAAGCACCCATAAAAGTTCCTGCTTCGGCAGAGAGTTCGGGATTAGGCATAAAATGTAAAAACTTATTGGCGCCAAACACCAACATAGCCAAACCTAAAAGGTAACGAGCAATCATTGAAATAGTTGAATTCATAATTATAATTAATTAGTTAGTAAATAGTTAGGCTTCAATTTACGAAAAATAAAATTGAGAGGTTGTGACTTATATTTTACTCCTGTAATTATGAGTCCATAAAAACGTCTAAATTTGTGCAACCTAAGAGTTATTATGACAGAATTATTAACGAAGGAAACCTTTTTAGAAAAGGTCTTCAATTACGAGAAGAATAAAGAGTGGGCTTTTGAAGGTAAAGTACCCGCAATTATAGATTTTTATGCAGACTGGTGTGGACCCTGTAAAATGATCGCCCCAATTTTAGAAGAATTGAGTGAAGAGTATGGAGATAAGATTAACATCTATAAAGTAGATACAGAAGCCCAACAAGAATTGGCAGCTGCATTTGCTATTCGAAGTATTCCATCAATGCTTTTTATCCCGATGGACGAACAACCACAAATGGCAAATGGCGCCATGCCAAAACATAATTTGAAAGAGATTATAAAAGATGTCTTAAAAGTAGAAATCTAAAAAAATTGAAGCCGAATCACCAGATTCGGCTTTTTTATGCGCTAAAAATTAGTAACTTGACTATAAATTATATCAACATCTGTAACAAAAAGTGCTTTTTGTACACATATGTAGTATTGAAACTAATTAACCACAAATGATTTCACACTTTTTACGCTTAGAATGGAAACAGTATTTCCGTTCTTCATACTGGCAAACAGGAATTACCCTAAAGATTATTATGGGCTTTTTTGCTTTATATTTTATGCTATCTTTTCTAGCTATTGGGGTAGGAGGGTATTATCTAATTAAGAAAGAATTCCCTGATACAGATCCTTTAGATATGGTAAACTCTTATTTACTATATGCAATTTTAGGTGATCTTATTTTTAGATATATGATGCAAAAATTGCCGGTTATGAATATTAAACCGATGTTGATATTACCGATTAAAAAAAGTAAGCTTGTCCATTTCGTACTTGGAAAGTCTTCGTTCTCTTTTTTTAATATTATGCCGTTGTTTTTTTATGTGCCTTTTTCAATTGTATTAATTAAAGAAGGATATTCAACAGCAGGTTCATTAGGTTGGCTGCTAACAATGCTGTTAATCATACAAAGCTCTAATTTTTTAAATTTCTTAATCAACAAGAATAATATTATTTTTTGGTCTACAGCGACTATAGTTGGTGGACTTGTATTATTACAAAGGTTTGAAATTTTTGATGTTACAGTCTACAGTCAATTAATTTTTGATACGATTTATAACAACCCAATTCTATCTTTATTTGGATTTGTTTTACTAATAACCTTATACTACTTCAATTACAAGCAACTTAGGTCAAAAGTATACTTAGACGCTGCTATTTCTGAAAAAGTAAAAGAAGCCAATTCAGCAGATTTATCTTGGACAGAAAGATTGGGAGATATTGCGCCATTTATAAAAAATGACATCCGATTAATTTGGAGAAATAAACGAACGAAAACCGTTTTTCTAATGTCATTCTTGTTTGTACTTTATGGATTTATATTTTTTGACAATCCAATCTACCAAGAAAAAATGCCTGCATTTTTAATATTTGCCTCTCTGTTTGTGACAGGAGGGTTTGTTTTAAACTATGGTCAATTTATTCCAGCCTGGGATAGTTCACACTATAAAATGTTAATGACTCAAAACCTGCGATATAGAAAATTTTTAGAGTCGAAGTGGTTTTTAATGGTTGCAATGACAGGAGTTT
The DNA here is from genome assembly GCA_049115595.1 of Flavobacteriaceae bacterium. Taxonomy (GTDB): domain Bacteria; phylum Bacteroidota; class Bacteroidia; order Flavobacteriales; family Flavobacteriaceae; genus Polaribacter. The sequence continues at coordinate 109,726 of JAGDZS010000001.1, read as the reverse complement.
TATATATCCTAAGCACAGTATACTTAATCGCTTTTGGAACCAATGAGTTTTTAATGATTACAGCAGGAGCTATTTATAACATTGGATTTAATTCTTTGTTCCTTTTATATGCAGGATCGTTTAACAGAAAACGAATTGATTTAGAGAAAAGTGGATTTTCCAACATGCAAGGAACGAGTGCAACACAGTTTGTAATTATCATTCCTATTATGGGATTGCCGATGTTAATTTTTTGGCTATTTAGTGCCACAGTTAGCTTTAATGCAGGGCTAATAGCTATTGCAGTTTTCGGAATTATCTCATTATTACTTAAAAATTATTTTATGAATTTGATTGAAGCAAAATATATCAGAGATAAATATGCAACAATCAAAGCTTTTGATCAAAAAGCGTAAACCTAATACAACAACAGAACACCATGATACAATCACAAAATATATCAAAAAGATACGGACAGGCAGAGGTGCTTAATATTGAATCTTTAGACATTCCTAAAGGCCAAAGTTTTGGTTTGGTTGGAAACAACGGGGCAGGAAAGACCACTTATTTTAATGTCTTACTAGACTTGATTAGACCAACAACAGGAAGCATAACAAATAATAATGTTGTTGTGAATGAAAGTGAAGAATGGAAAACATTTACTGGATCTTTTATTGACGAAACTTTTTTAATAACATATTTAACTCCTGAAGAGTATTTTGACTTTATTGGAGAACTTAGAGGGATGAACAAGGCGGATGTTACTTCTTTTTTGGCTCAATTTGAAGAGTTCTTTGGTGGAGAAATTTTAGGAAAGAAAAAATATTTAAGAGACTTGAGTAAAGGAAATCAAAAGAAAGCTGGAATTATTGCTGCTTTGATGGGAAACCCACAAGTAGTTATTTTAGATGAGCCTTTTGCTAACTTAGATCCAACAACACAAATTCGACTAAAAAAGATCTTAAAAACATTAACCGAAGATAAAGAAATAACAGTGCTTGTTTCTAGTCACGACTTAAGTCACGTCACAGAAGTTTGTGAAAGAATTGTGGTTTTAGATAAAGGAATTGTAGTCAAAGATCTTCAAACTTCTGCCGAAACGTTAAAAGACTTAGAGAGCTATTTTTCTGCATAAGAAAGGGATTCTCACTTTTATTCCTATTTTTACAGGCTATATTGCAATATTTTCCCGTTGAATCTGTTGTAAATAAGAGTTTTTACTTTCTATGAAAACCATTCAAAAAATAGGATTTTTTAGTCTAATGCTACTGGTAGCTTCTTGTGGAACCAAGAAGAATACGTTTGTGGCCAGAAATTATCAGGCACTTACCACAAAATTCAATGTACTATACAATGGTAAAGTTGCATTTCAACAAGGAATTGATGAAATCAACTCGAAGTATAAAGATGATTTTTGGGAACTACTTCCAATAGAGCCTCTAAAGTTTGATGAAAGTAAAATTGTTGTACCAAAACTTACTTCAAATCTTGGAGGACCAGGATTACCTCAAGGGAATCAACAACAACAGAACCAAAACAGCCCACCATTTGAAAAAGCTGAAGAGAAGGCAGTAAAAGCGATTCAAAAACATTCCATGAAAATTTATGGAAAGGAACGAAATAGTCAAATTGATGATGCTTATTTGTTACTTGGGAAATCGAGGTATTATACACAGCGTTTTGTTCCAGCAATAGAAGCGTTCAACTATATCATTGAAAACTATCCTAGAGCGAGTTTAATTAACGAAACAAAAATTTGGCGAGCCAAAGCCCATATTCGAATCCAAAATGAAGAATTAGCAATTGAGACGCTCAACATACTCTTAAACCAAAACAAATTACCAGACTTAATAAAAGAAGAGGCCTATACTGCTTTGGCTATGGCGTATACAAAAATGGACAGTATAGATGCGGTAAAAAAGTATTTATGGTTGGCTACTGAAACGTCTGAGAACAAAGTGCAAAATGCCAGAAACTTATTTGTTTTAGGTCAGTTATATGGATTGCAAAAGGAAAAAGACTCTGCTTCTTTAGTATTTCAAAAACTGATCAATTTTAAGAAAGCTCCGTATAAATATAGAATTCATGCCAATATCGAATTAGCAAAGAATTCGGTTTCAGACTCATCAACAGTTGCATTGTTAGAGCGCTTTCGAAAATTAATTAGAAACAGAGATAATCGCCCTTACTTAGATGGATTATATTATCAAGTTGCAGAATTAAACGAAAGTAGGGATAGTATTGGTTTGGCAATTCTGAATTATGAAAAGTCTTTGAGAGCAAAAAACGGGAGCGCAAAACAAAAAACCTATAGCTATGAAAGATTAGCAGCTATTTATTTTAAAGATTTAGACTATGTAAGAGCAGGTTCTTATTACGATAGTGTATTAAATGTTGCTGAAAACAAGCAGACACTTAGAATAAAAAAGATTGAAAGGAGAGCAAAAAACCTCAGAACTCTTTCTAAATATGAGAATGTACTTCAAACAAATGATAGTATCCTTAGATTAACAACACTTACTGAAGACGAGAGAAAAGAATTTTTTCAAGCTTACATAGATAAACTGAAGAAAGAAGACGAAGAGAATGCTCAGAGGAGGTTAAACTCTATTTCATTTGGTAGCTCTTTTGGCGGAGGAACTCAATCTTCTAAAAAGAAAGGAAAATGGTATTTCTATAACATACAGTCTGTTGGTTTTGGAAAAGGCGAATTCGAAAAAGTTTGGGGAACTAGACCATTAGATGACAATTGGAGATGGTCAGACAAAACACAAATTATAAATAAGAATACAGATTCCGTTGCAATTAGTCAAAAGACAGCACGATATGAATTATCTACCTACTTAAAAACAATTCCTTCTACTCCTAAAGAGATCGATTCTTTAATGTTCGATAGAAATCAGGCGCTTTTTGAATTAGGATTAATTTATAAGGAACAGTTCAAAAACAAGCAAAAATCTATAGGCAACTTAGAGAGGCTTTTAAAATCAGAGCCAACTAAAGAGTTGATTCTTCCAACTAACTATCATTTATATCAACTGTATTCAGAAGATGGTGATAAGAAAGCAGAACCTTACAAGAATCGCATTTTAAATGATTATGCATATTCTCCTTTTGCTCAGATTATCGTGAATCCAGAGAAAGAATTAGTCTCAGACGAAAAAGTAGATGAGGTGACCGATTTGTATAAAATAGCCTACAATTTATATAAGGATGATTCATTTGAAGACGTAGTCTGTTTTGTTGATGAAATGGTTCCTACACTAGAAGAATCTATTTTAATTCCAAAGTTTGAACTTCTAAAAGCTTATGCTATAGGGAAGTATCAAAAAAAAGAAGCGTATATTGTAGCCCTAAAAAAAGTAGCGGTAGACTATCCTCTAACTGAAGAAGGAAAGAAAGCGTTGGAGATTTTAGAACGATTAAAAAAATAGTCCCTCATGTTTACAAATAAAGAAAAAACACAAAAATCAAAAGTCATGGAAAGAAATGTAGTTGCAAAAAACACATCAATTGTAGGTGATATTATTTCTGAAGGTGATTTTAGAATTGATGGCTCTTTAGAAGGAACAATAAAAACGCAAGGAAGAGTTATTATTGGCGCAGAAGGTTTTATTAAAGGAAAAATAGAGTCTACAAATGCAGATATTGAAGGTAAATTCTCAGGAGAATTAATTGTTCAAAAAACACTATCTATAAAAACATCAGCACATATTTCAGGAGAAGTTACAGTAGGCAAATTATCTGTAGAACCTGGCGCTACTTTTAATGCATCTTGTTCTATGAAAGGAGCCGTTAAAGAACTCAACCAACATGAGCAACAACAAAAACTCTCAGAAAAAACAGCTTAAAAAGTACACAAGATTATCAGGAATTGCAATACAAATGCTTGTCATTATTTTTGGAGGAACATTTGTAGGGGTTAAATTAGATGAGAAATACCCGAATAAACACAGATTATTCACTTTAGCATTATCCTTAACCTCAGTAATTGTATCAATAATAGTTGTGATAAGAACAATTGTTGCAACATCAAAAGAAAAAAACAAGTGAATTCAGATTTTTTAAAGAGACAGGTTACTTTTTTGCTTCAAATACTATTTTTTACTATTATACTTTATGGCGTTCATAGCTATATACTTCATTATTTTTTTAAGACGACAGAATTTTTCTTTCCTCTTTGGCATATCTATGGATTTCAAATTATAATTACCTCTTTGTTATATAGTTTTTTAAATTATAAAATAATTAAAGATAAAACAGCAATATTCAATCTTTTTATGATTGGAACATTTGTAAAAATGATATTGTCAATACTTTTTTTATTGCCCCTTTTGTTAATGAAAGATTTAGAAAAAGAACCAGATGTTTTCAATTTCTTTATAGTGTATTTTCTTTTTCTCTTTTTCGAAGTACTTTCTCTTACAAAAATGTTACGTAAAGAGAGTTAATCGATTACTTTTTTTAGTGTTTCTCAGGCGCAAATCATCGTTAAAATAATCTTTTAAAAGATAGTTTGTTAATTCACTTTATGTCCGTACATTTGCAGCGAATTTAGAGTACGGTATTTTCAACACAAATACAAAGATGATTAAGACCATTAAAAGCATACTTATTCCAGCTATATTTCTAGTATTTTCTGGAATGGTATATTCTTCAGAAACAGAAAAGAAGCAGCAAGACGAAAAATTCGATCCAAAAGAAATGATTTTGCATCACGTAAAAGATGCGCATGAGTTTCATCTTTGGGATTGGAATGAAAAACCGGTATCACTTCCACTACCAATTATTTTATGGACTGACAAAGGTTTGGTAACATTTATGTCTAGTGAGTTTCATCATGATGACACAGGGCATATAATTGTTGAAAAGAATGGAATAAAATTTGTAAAATTTCACGAAAAGATATATCAATTAAACGAAGGGGCTACTGCTGTTTCTTTTGATGCTGAACACCACGTAACAAATGCTGTAAAACCTTTAGATTTTTCTATTACTAGAAATGTTTTTATGATGTGGGTTTCTGTATTAGTTTTGTTATTCATCTTTTTAACAACAGCTAAAAGTTATAGAAAATCGGAAAAAGGTGTCCCTAAAGGAATAGCTGGATTCATTGAGCCTCTTGTCGTTTTTGTAAGAGATGAAATTGGAATTCCAATGATAGGTGAACATAAGTATAAAAGATATATGCCTTTTTTATTAACGGTATTTTTCTTTATATGGATTAACAACATATTTGGGTTAATCCCTGTATTAAATGGAGCTAATGTTAGTGGTAACATAGCATTTACATTCACTCTTGCTTTAATTACTTTTATCATTACAACAGTAAGCGGAAATAAAAATTATTGGAAACATATTTTTTGGATGCCAGGAGTTCCTGTACCAATGAAAATATTTTTAATGCCAATTGAAATTATAGGGATGTTTGTAAAACCAATCTCTCTAATGATTCGATTATTTGCTAATATAACAGCAGGACACGTTATTATTTTAGCATTAATGTCGTTAATATTTGTTTTTAAGTCATATGCTGTGGCACCAGTGTCTATAGCATTTTCATTGTTTATTACTGTAATTGAGATTATCGTAACAGCAATACAAGCATACATATTTACAATACTGTCAGCTCTTTATTTTGGGATGGCAACAGAAGATGAACATTAATTTTTTAAATTTTATATTATGACTATTACTGGAATTGCAGCTATTGGAGCTGGTTTAGCGGCTATTGGAGCTGGTGTTGGTATTGGTAAAATTGGTGGATCTGCCATGGAAGCAATGGCACGTCAACCTGAAATGCACGGGAAGATTCAATCTTCTGCATTAATTTTAGCAGCCTTCGTAGAAGCGGTAGCACTATTTGGTGTTGTTGTAGCTTTCTTACAAGGGTAAAACACAAGAATACAGGAGTAACGGTTGGTTACTTCTGTATTTTTTAAAATTTGAAGTTATTAAAAAAATAAAGGAATGGATTTAATTACACCTGGCTTAGGTCTTGTTTTTTGGACAGCAATCACATTTTTATGCCTATTGTTTATCCTAAGGAAATTTGCTTGGAAGCCAATTTTAGGAGCTGTAAGCGAAAGAGAAGAAGGAATCAAAAACGCATTAGCTTCTGCTGAAGATGCTAAAAAAGAAATGCAAAACTTAAACGCTAGCAACGAACAGTTGTTGAAAGATGCTAGAGCTGAAAGAGATGTATTAATGAAAGAAGCACGCGAAATTAAAGATAAAATGATTTCCGATGCAAAAGAAGAAGCAAAGGAGGTTACTTCTAAGTTAATCGAAAATGCACAAGCTTCTATTGAGCAAGAAAAACAAGCAGCGCTAGCAGAATTAAAAAAGCAAGTAGCTGATTTGTCAATTGGTATTGCAGAAACAGTAATCAAAAAAGAATTAACTTCTAAAGATGATCAGCTAAAATTAGTTGAAGGAATTTTAGAAGAAGTTACGTTAAAGTAAGAGCATGAAAGACGCAAGACCCGCATTACGTTACGCAAAAGCAATTTTGAATTTAGCCAAAGAATCTAAGGCTGAAATAGAAGTGAATGCTGATATGCAGTTGATTGCATCAACAATTTCTGAGAATACTGATTTAGACATATTGCTAAACAGTCCAGTTGTTAAAGCTTCTGATAAGAAGAATGTTTTAAATAGTTTATTTACAGGGAAAGTTGATAATATTTCTTTAGGCTTGTTCAACTTGTTAGAAGAGAATAAAAGAATGAGCATGTTATTGTCTATTGCTAAGCAATATTCAATTATATATGACCATTTAAAAAGCATTCAAGTTGCTAAGGTTACTACAGCAGTGCCTTTAACCAACGAATTAGAAACGAAAATAATGACTAAGATTGTTGAGTTAACAGGCGACAAGGCGAGTCTTGAAAACATTGTAAATCCAACTATTTTAGGAGGATTTGTATTACGTGTTGGAGATGTGCAGTATGATGCAAGTATCTCGAACCATTTAAATGAATTAAGAAAGGAATTTGACAACAGTCATTATATTCCAAAAATTTAATTATACATCAAATAATAAAAGATGGCAGCAATTAAACCCGCTGAAGTATCAGCAATTTTAAAGCAACAATTAACAAATTTTGATGCAAGTGCATCATTAAACGAAGTAGGTACCGTATTACAAGTAGGTGATGGTATTGCACGTGTGTACGGATTATCTAATGTACAATACGGAGAGTTAGTTGAGTTTGAAAACGGATTAGAAGGAATTGTATTAAACCTTGAAGAAGACAATGCAGGGGTTGTATTATTAGGAGCTTCTACTTCTGTTAAAGAAGGATCAACGGTTAAACGTACAGAAAGAATTGCTTCTTTAAGAGCTGGAGAAGGAATCGTTGGACGTGTGGTTGACACTTTAGGAAGTCCAATTGACGGTAAAGGACCAATAGAAGGTAAAACATATGAGATGCCATTAGAGCGTAGAGCTCCTGGGGTAATCTATCGTGAGCCTGTAACTGAACCTTTACAAACTGGTATTAAATCTATTGATGCAATGATTCCAGTAGGAAGAGGGCAAAGAGAGTTAATTATTGGTGACCGTCAGACAGGAAAATCTACAGTTGCTTTAGATACCATCTTAAACCAAAAAGAATTTTATGATGCAGGTGAACCAGTATACTGTATCTATGTAGCAATCGGTCAGAAAGCTTCTACAGTTGCAGGAATTGCAAACATGTTAGAGGAAAGAGGAGCGTTGGCTTATACAACAATTGTTGCTGCAAATGCATCAGATCCTGCAGCAATGCAAGTATATGCACCATTTGCAGGAGCTGCAATTGGAGAGTACTTCCGTGATACAGGTAGACCAGCATTAATTATTTATGATGATTTATCTAAACAAGCAGTAGCATACCGTGAGATTTCTTTATTATTAAGAAGACCTCCAGGACGTGAGGCATATCCAGGGGATGTATTTTACTTACACTCTAGATTATTAGAAAGAGCTGCAAAAGTGATTAATGATGACAAGATTGCTGGTGAAATGAATGACTTACCTGATAGCTTAAAAGGTATCGTAAAAGGTGGAGGTTCATTAACAGCATTGCCAATTATTGAAACGCAAGCAGGGGATGTATCTGCATATATTCCAACCAACGTAATTTCTATTACAGATGGTCAGATCTTCTTAGATGGAGATTTATTTAACTCAGGCGTTCGTCCAGCAATTAACGTAGGTATTTCTGTATCTCGTGTTGGAGGAAACGCTCAGATTAAATCGATGAAGAAAGTATCTGGAACATTAAAATTAGATCAAGCACAATTCCGTGAATTAGAAGCGTTTGCAAAGTTTGGATCTGATTTAGATGCAGCTACAATGAACGTAATTTCAAAAGGACAACGTAACGTTGAAATTTTAAAGCAAGCACAAAACGATCCTTATACAGTTGAAGATCAGGTAGCAATTATTTATGCAGGTTCTAAGAACTTGTTAAAAGATGTTCCTGTAAAGAAGGTAAAAGAGTTCGAAAGAGATTATATCGATTATTTAAATGCGAAGCATAGAGGAGCTTTAGACACTTTAAAATCAGGGAAATTAACTGACGAAGTAATTTCTACATTAGAAAGTGCTGCAAAAGAAATCTCTGCAAAATTTGCTTAATCACTAAAGACCCATTTAGATGGCAAACTTAAAAGAAATACGTAACAGAATTAGCTCGATTGGTTCAACCATGCAGATCACGAGTGCCATGAAAATGGTATCGGCTGCAAAGTTGAAAAAAGCGCAAGATGCTATTACAGCAATGCGCCCGTATTCATCAAAGTTGACTGAATTGTTACAAAACTTAAGTGCAACATTAGATAGTGATGCTGGAGGAGCTTATTCTAAACAAAGAGAAGTATCTAAAGTATTATTAGTTGTTGTTACTTCAAATAGAGGTTTGTGTGGTGGATTTAATTCATCTGTGATTAAAGAAACCATTAAGAATATCGAATCTAATTACGAAGGTACTCATGTAGATTTATTGAGCATTGGTAAAAAAGGAAATGATATTTTATCGAAAACATATCCAGTAATTGATGCTAGAAGTGATGTTTTTGATGATTTAACTTTTGATAATGTTTCAAGAATTGCAGAAAAAATGATGAATTTATATGTTGATGGAACCTATGATAAAATAGAGATCATCTACAATAGATTTAAAAACGCTGCAACTCAAATACCTCAAGTAGAACAATTCTTACCAATCAAACCTGTAGAAGGTGATGTAAACACAAATTCAGATTACATCTTTGAACCATCTAAAGAGGAGATCGTATTAGAATTGATTCCTAAGTCTTTAAAAACTCAATTGTACAAAGCAATTAGAGATAGTTTTGCTTCTGAGCACGGGGCTCGTATGACTGCAATGCACAAAGCAACAGACAATGCAACTGAATTACGTGATGAATTATTGTTAACATACAACAAAGCACGTCAGGCAGCAATTACAAATGAGATCTTAGAGATTGTTGGTGGAGCTGAAGCATTGAATAATTAAAAATAGTGACTAAATCACTTTAAAATATTTGAAGAGCGCATCTAATAGATGCGCTTTTTTATGTTTGCGTTTAAAATTCTTTGTATGACCATTAATAAGAAATTGAACCATGATTATTTCGAAACAAAAAAGAAGTACAAAGAAAGCAATGATGGAGGTAAGTTGTTCAAGCAAATGATAAAAAGAAGGCTAGTAGTATTTATAATACTAATCGTCATTTTTATTATTGTAACCCTTATAAAAGAATAACTTTTAGTTATTTTTGGTACAACTCTTGAGTTTAATAAGACAAACAAATAAACATGAAAAACATTATAATCGTACTAGTAGCCGTATTTTTAGTTCAATGTAAAAGTGCACAGTTTGATTCGAAACCGCCTATTAAGATTACAGGTGCTACGTTTAATAATTGGGTAGGAGGCCAGCCTGGTGTTAGTGGGATTCGAGTAATTATTGGATACGAGAAACAAGGAGATATTGAATTTCAAAAGATTTATTTTGCCAAAAAAGAAGGAAGAATAGAAGCTTATGATAGAAAAGATAAAACTTTTTTAGTAGGTCATATAGATACTTCTTCAAGACAAAAAGAAGATATGATTTTAGAAAGAGACTCTAAAAAAGAAATTAAAAATAAATTACCTGAACCAAAATTTCCTTTTGAGTTAAAAGAAAACGAAGCAGTGATCTCTTATTTAAAAAATGGAAAGGTGAAATTCTTTAAAATTGAAAACATCAAACAAACGAAGACAGATTTTTATCCATAATATAAATTACTGATAATAAAACAGATACCATTCAAAAATTGAATGGTATTTTTTTTGGCACGCAATTTGAAATTAGGTATATGTAACCAAAACAGAAAGCGTATGAAGTCAGTAAAATTACTTTTAGTTATCATTTTTAGTGGAGCCTTGTTTAGCTCGTGCTCAATTATTATAGATGATGTGGTAGATGACTCTATCACCCTTAACGAATTATTATCTAGCTATGATTTATGGTATGTAGATATTCACAGAACACAAGGAACAGCTGATATTCCATTTGTATCTAGAGCATTTACTTTATCGTTTTTTAACGGCAACATGTATGCAAATAATAATATTGTTGATATTGGTTTTACAGGAAATGGATTAGGAATCATTGTTGGAAACTACAGTGCTTTTGATGGAATCTTAGAAACATTTCACGACATAGATGGAAGACACGATTTTCGAGTGGTTCAATTATCAGGAAATGAAATTAGAATAGATCATCTAGATTTTAATGTGAGTTATTATTTAGTAGGGTATCAAAGAGCCAATTTTGATTACGATATGTTATTCTATGATAATATAGAATATTTCCTTCAGGAATACGATGCTTGGGAAAGAACAGGTATTTCTATAGGAGGAACACCAAATGTGTTTGACGATGAACATTATCTGCAGTTTACCTCAGAAAATAACACAACGTTTTATTCATCTCACGATTCTTTTGGCACAAATATTGATGATATTTCATGGGATTTCGTAGGGAATTATGAGGTGTTTGATGTTAACGGAATAGACAATCTTAAGATTTTAACACTTAATTATGATGGAGGAGATACTGAAGAGTTTGAGTTAAGCGTTAATAATGACCAGAACGTAAGTTTGTATCATGTAAGTTCGGGAACGACATATGATTTTACAGGAAGAGGATTTATTCAATTCTTAAGAAATTCACAAAAAAGTGAATCTACTGTAAGTAATGAAGGAAGAAAGCGAACTAAAGTAGTAAGAAAAGTAAAGGAAAAAAGAAATTTAAAATAAAGTTTGGTTAGTTGATTTTTGGTTGGTTATTCTCAATAACCAATTAAAAGGGAACCGCTCTAGAGGTAGAGCGGTTTTTTCATGTCCAGATTTTACTTTCTTAATCGGATCTTAACACAAAATGTTCTCAAAATCAGCTATCTTTAAAAGCAAAATAAGACGTATGAATTTAACTGTATTTATTACAGGTGCCACCTCTGGAATAGGGAAGGCAACAGCAGAAATATTAGCTAAAAATAACTTTCGATTGATTCTTTGCGGAAGAAGAAAAGAACGATTAGATCAATTACAAGAAGAATTAGGGAAACTAACAGAAGTTACAACGCTTCAATTTGATGTCCGAAATAAAGATGAAGTCTTTTCAGCGATAGAAAATTTACCCAAAAATTTCTATCAAATAGATATTTTAATCAATAATGCAGGAAACGCACATGGTTTAGACCCGATTCAAAATGGAAGCCTTGACGATTGGGATGCTATGATGGATATCAATGTAAAAGGCTTGTTATACGTTTCTAAAGCCATTCTTCCTCAGATGATAGAAAGAAACGATGGGTTTATCGTGAATATAGGTTCTACAGCGGGGAAAGAAGTTTATCCTAACGGAAACGTCTACTGCGCATCTAAGTTTGCTGTAAACGCTTTAAATAAGGGAATGCGTATGGACTTAAATAAGTATAATATTAGAGTAGGGGCAATTCATCCAGGGTTGGTAGAAACGGAGTTTTCAGATGTTCGTTTTAAAGGAGATTCAGAGAAAGCTAAAAACGTATATTCTGGTTATAAGGCATTACAAGCTGAAGACATTGCAGATATCATTCATTTTGTTATTTCAAGACCTTACCATGTGAATATTGAGGATTTGGTCGTTTTTCCTACAGCTCAAGCAAGTGCCACGATATTAAATAAAAACTAAATGAGTAAGTATTCTAGAATTATTGCTGGCTGTATGTCTTGGGGACAATGGGGGAAACAATTTTCTACTCAAGAAATGGTCTCTCAAATACACAGCACTTTAGATGCAGGAATTACCACGTTTGATCATGCAGATATTTATGGGGATTATACCACAGAAAATCAATTTGGAAAAGCTTTTTTTGAAAGTGGAATTGAACGCGAGAGCATTCAGTTGATTTCAAAATGCGGAATTCAGTATGTAGGAGACCGTAGAGATAATAAAATTAAACACTACAATTACTCTAAAGAATACATTATTTGGAGTGTAGAGAAATCATTAAAGGATTTGCAAACGGATTATTTAGATCTCTTGTTATTGCATAGACCAAGCCCTTTAATGAACCCTAATGAAATATCCGAAGCAATTAACCAGCTTAAAGAGAATGGTAAAATATTAGATTTTGGTGTTTCAAATTTTACTTCATCGCAAGTTGCTTTAATTGCAGACAAAATACCTATCACAGTAAATCAGATAGAGTTTTCGTTAACACAACATTCAGCAATGCATAACGGTATTTTAGATCAAATGATTCAACATGGAATTACACCAATGTCTTGGAGCCCTTTAGGAACTATTTTCAGAGAAGCAAATGAAGCAAATATTAGAGTAAAAGAAACTTTAGATACTTTGGTCGAAAAGTACAATGCAACTGACGATCAAATTTTGTTGGCTTGGATATTAAAACATCCTTCAGAAGTTCATCCTGTAATCGGAACCACCAATCGCCAACGAATAGAAAATGCTGTAAAAGCGATTGATATTGACTTAGAGCTAGAAGATTGGTTTTCGTTATTAGTTGCATATCAAGGACATAAAGTTCCCTAACAATATGAGTGAGTATAATTTACATAAAGAATGGATGAAATTGGGAGGAAAATACTCTCAAGATGTACACTTTTTAGATTCTATATGGGATGTTCTCAAAAAAAACTACACACAGAAAAGTAGACACTATCATAATTTCACACATATTTCTTCAATGCTCAAACAAGCAGAAGAAAACAAAGGTAAAATAGTAGACTTGGATGCTGTTTTGTTTGCTATATGGTTTCATGATATTGTCTACAAATCATCAAAAAAAGATAACGAAGAAAAAAGCGCAAAGCTTGCCCAATCAATACTTCAGAAATTCTCTATAGAGGAAGAAAGAATAAACAAAGTATATGAATTAATTCTTTCAACAAAAGCACATCAAATCAAATTAGAGGAAGATAAAGACAATGCCTTTTTGTTAGACCTTGACCTATACATTTTAGGGCAAGACTGGAAAGTATATCAAGTATACATTCGCAATATTCGTAAAGAATATAGTTTGTATCCCGATTTCTTATACAGGCCAGGAAGAAGAAAGGTTCTAGAAGGATTTTTAGAAAGAAAAACGTTGTACTTCACGAAGAAATATCAGGATATCTTTGAGGTTAAAGCTCGACAAAATCTTGAAAGAGAAATAAAACTATTACAATAACTACTAAAAATTTAGTAGATTTACGATTCACTAAATAAAAGTTAATTGCATTATGAAAAAAATACTACTATTTATAACTGTTTGTTTGTTGTTTTCTTCTTGTGAAAAACAAAATATTGAGCAACAATCTGAAATCATAATAACAATAGATGATGAAAGCATTCAACATGTTGAAGTATATAGATCCGAAAAAGGAATTTCTTTATGGTCGAACAAAAAAGATAGTTTAATTAAGACAAAAAAGAATCAGTTTGTTCTAAATTTTTCAGCTAAAGAATTACAATATGCAAGGCTGAAAGTTGGTGAAAAATGGGGAATTATAATCATTATTCCAGGTCAGAAATACCAAGTACATTTTACAAAAAACACAAAAGAATTTTCACTTGATAACGCTAAGGGACAGGAAGTATTAAATAGCTTCGATAGAATTCCAGCACAAACCTTTGTGTTTCTAAATAGATTTAAAAAAGACAGCACAGCGCAGCTTGTATCAGAAAAAATTCACGCTTTCAAAAATAAAGAATTTTCAAAAATCGATTCATTACTAAAAGAAAATCAAATTGATAAAAGCTTTTACGCATTCTTAAAAAAAGAAATTGACTATTATTATGCAGCAGCCACTATAAGTGTTAGTGATTATAAATCTGAGCAAAAGAATGCCTCAAAAAAGGCATTTAATGATCTATCTATTAAAACCATAAACCTATATCCATACGATAAATCTAACTTGATTCCCCCTAGTTGGTCAGAATACACAATGAGTAGTCAAATAACAAGAACAGTTATAAATGAATATTCACAGGAAGTTAGAAATAAACTTTATAAAAAAGACAGCATCCATTTTTTGTATACAAATACGATAAAAAAGAAATTGGAAGAACCTTTTAGAGAACGATTAATTGCTCAGTACATTATTAACTCAGCAAAACAGAAAAAATATGAAAAAAGCTTAATTACCATTTTTGATGATTTTCAAAAGGCCTATCCAGAAAGTAGTTTTATAGAGTATCTCAAAGACGATATTTCTACTATTAGAGAATATCAAAAGAAAATTGCGTTAGAATTACCAGAAAACGTGATAATTATAGAAGATAAAAACTTAAACACATTTGAAGATCTACTTGCGCAATTAAAAGGACAAAAACTATATGTAGATATGTGGGCAACCTGGTGCGGCCCTTGTAAAGTGGAATTTGGAGAGAGCGATAAAATTAAAACGACCTTAAAGAAAAATGGATATAAAAAATTATATATATCTGTGGACAGAGCAAGTGCTTATGATAAGTGGATTGAAATGATCAAATATTATGATTTATCAGGATATCATCATTTAGCCAACAAAACGTTTTTCAAACATTTTTCAGAGAATTACACAACAGCACAAAAAGGTTCCTTGTTATTACCACAATATTTATTAATAGAAAAAGACGGAACAATTACCACAAAGAATGCACCAAGACCAAGTCAACATAAAAAATTAGAGAAAGTTTTAGATAGCCTTTCTAAACTTTAACAGAAGTTACGTTGTTGATTATAAGGTGTTTTCAGATTTAAAAGAATAGCTTTACTGGAATGATTAACAAACGACTTTTGATTAAAAACTTACTCAGTCATAATGACGAGAATAGCTTTTATGATAAAAAGTTGAAACTATCTTTAGGAAAAAAAGAAGGAAAAGCAAAGTTCTTAAAACATGTATGCGCTTTGTCTAACTCCAATCCAGAGAATAATTCGTATATCGTAATTGGAGTAGAAGATGAAGAAAATAAAATAGTTGGTGTCGATTTTTACGATGATAGTAAGATTCAAAACTTAGTGAATGCTTATTTAACGAATCCACCAAAAATCCAATATGAAAATGTGCCTTTTCCAAGGCTTCCAAGACATAGAGTTGTTGGATTGGTAACTATTCATCCAAATAATAAGGTCACATCCTTATTAAAAAACGCATGGAAGTACAGGAGAGAGACGATCTTTTATAGAAGAGGAAGTAATTCGATGCCAGCTTCTAAAAAGTTTGAGCTTAGAAATACCAACAAATCTATTGTTGAAGCAATTGAAAAAAATGCGGATAATAATATAGAGTTGACATTGGATGGGGTTTTTGATTTCTTCAACAGTCATAAACCAGAATACAATCCAAAATACAAAGTCTTTAACGAACAATTTGTTTTATGTTGGGCCGGTAAGAAGAAAGTAATTAATGGAGAAGAGTTTTTTACGAGAGTAGATATTGAACTGATCAATGAACAAGTACGGTTGTTTTATTCTTCTCTAGACGATGTTCAGATTAATTACAATCAACATGCATTTATTATTACTGAGTACATCATGCTGGGAATAGACAAGGAAGAAAAGCATTATCCATTAGAAAAAACAATCATCAATTTCAAGGATAATGGGAAACATGATATTGTGACCGAATTTTTATTTGAAGCACCTCAGTTTGATGAGGGTATGATTCAACATATTTATCAGAATAATAATTCCATTATTGCTAAAATTGAAAAAGGAGATGCCTTGTCTGTTTTAGAACATGAAGATGTTTTACGATTGCCAACAAACTACCTCATTTGTTTTTTACATGGATATTTAGACTCAGGAGAGCAACTCAGAAAAGCCAAAGGGTACATCAAAAGCATTGAAGATAAGACAGCCTACGTAAAATACAAAGAGGCAATGCGTGTGCTACGAAAAGTAAAATATCAATAAAAATACTTCAATTTGAAACCCTACTATTCTTTTCTCGTTTTTAATAGTAGAACCAACCAAAATACATGTCGAAAGAAATTCATCTATTAATAGAGCAATGCAAAAAAGGGAATCAAAAAGCCCAATTGCAAATTTACAATCTCTATTGTGAAGCCATGTTTTTTATAGCATGCCGATATCTTAAAAATGAAGAAGAGGCAAAAGATGCCATGCAAGAAGGTTTTTTAAAAGCATTCTTAAAAATAGATGTCAACGTCAAAGAGCAGGCTCTTGGATCTTGGTTAAAGAGAATTGTCATCAACCAATGTATAGATATACTAAAGAAAAAGAAACTGGAAACAGTTTCTCTGGAAAACTCTCCTTTAGAAATTATAGATGATGATAATTGGACTTTTGATACAGAAATTACAAAAGAAGACATTCTAAAAGCCATAGAGAAGTTAACAAAAAAGCATCAATTAGTGATCAATCTATATTTAATTGAAGGATATAATCACACTGAAATTTCAGAGATTTTAAACATACCAATTAAGACATCGAGAACACATCTAAGAAGGGGGAAATTGCAATTACAAGAATTTTTAAAAGAGAAAAGACATGAAGCAAGATATTAGAGATTTATTTAAAAATGAAGAACTCTCTAAAAAGAAACTTCCTGAATCTCACAAGGAAGAATTTTTAGAGAAGCTTCAAAAAATTAAAAACAAACCCCCTCAAAGAAAGAAAAGAGTTTCTTTTTTAAGAATTGCCGCATTTGTAGTGCTTTTGTTTTCTATTGGGGCTTACTTCCAGTATGGTAAAAATCAAAAACCATCATTAGAAGCTCAAGTTGAACAAATAGAAAAGGAATATTTGAAGAACATTGAAAAAGAATGGAATGCTTTTGTGAAAAACACGGATGATCAAAATCTGATAGATAGATACGAACAAAAGTTAACTAGCCTAGATACTAGCTATAAAGAGATTTCTAAGCAGTTTAAAAAGGCTACTAATAACATTTCAATTTTAGAGGAACTGATAAAAAACCTACAAAGAAGATTGGAGTTGCTAAAAAATATTCAACAGCATATTCAAGAATTAAATCAAAAAAACAAAAGCTATGAAACGATTATCATTTAAAATACTACTGATTCTGGTATTTATTACAACTGCGGCATTTTCACAAACAAAAGAAGTGATTTTAAAGAAGAGCTTTAAAGCCAATGAGAACACAATTTTAAACCTAAACTTAGATAATGTAGGAATTCTTTTTGAAGAATCTTTTGATGGGAAAATTCATTTTGATTATTCAATGACTTTTGGAAGATATTCGAAAAGAAAGAGAGAAATGATTACAAGACAATCTCAGGTAAAGGTGACAAAAGATAAAGATCTGATTAATTTAGATGTCAATAACTCTATGTTTTTAGGCCTTCATCATACAACATACCTCAGTATGGATTCACTAGTAACATCCATAACAGGCTACATGAAGAAAGAAGTGAAAAATGGAATTCAATACAAAACAAAAGACTCTTTAATCAATGAAATAAGATTCAGCGAAGGAAATAATCTTCAAGACTTCCTTAAAAAAAATAAAATGAGGCAACGAGATGTATCTGATATATCATCTTTAAAAAATAAAAAAGTAATCAAAAAAGTATTTATAATTAAAGTTCCTAAGAATGTTACCATTCGTTTGAAAGCATTACATTCTAACATTACATTTGATTATGACATTAACAAGCCATTGGTAGCCAATACATTTAAGGGGTTTTTAAAATTCAAAAAAATAGCATCAGAAGAAAGTAAAGTTTTTATTACACTTGGTGTTTTTGAAACAGAAGAAATAGAAGGAGGAGATTATACTTTTAAAGATGTGTCTAAAGCGTTAATTGGATCAGTCTCTAATGCAAAAATTGATACAGAAACGTCTAAAATTCAAATTGGCGAAATAGGTAAGAATGTAGTGTTTAATGATTTTAATAGTAAAGCTTACCTACATAACTTCAGCAATAACTTTAATGAATTTAAATACAAAGGAGCTTATTCTAAATTGTTTTTTTACAATGTGGAAACCAGCAATTACTCTATGGATGTTTATGGTAAGAATACTGTTTTAAGTATGAATAATATAAAAACTACTTTTAATGCTTCTAAAGAAGCATCTACAAAAATTCTACATAAAGAAGCCAAAAAAGGGAAAGTAAGCAATGGAAATATAGAGCTAAAATTAACAAATGGAATTCTGAATATAGCTCCAGAAAAAAAAGAGTAAACCTAAGACGGAAAAATTGTTGAGAATTAAAAAAGTCAAGTATTTTACTTGGCTTTTTTTATGTAGGTCGCTTTTCTTTAAATATAATATTGACTTTATCTGTCAAGTATTTTTCAGATTTTACATATTCAATTTTTTCTATTAAAAGTCTTTTTCCAATATCGTCAATGATTGAGAAAACGGATTTTGTCAATGATTTTAATAATTGATTCTCCAACTCAGATCTTTGTTCTATCAATATTTCATTAAGGTAAATTCTGCCTGGTATTTGACTTGAAGGGTAAACCTCCCAAAATACATTTTGCTTAAATTCAACATCAAATTTTTGTCTCTTTCTATCTTTACACTTTAATGTAACAGAACCTCCGTCCATCCAGCTATAAATGTCAAGAATATCGATAGTTGATTTAAAATCAATTTCCATGATATTGTATTTGTTATTTATTTGATGTAAAAAATACAATCAATGCAATAATTCCTAGCCCTAAAAGAACAGCTAAGGTTATTTTAATCCAACTATATGGGCGCTGACCTTGAACTTCTCCAGTTCTTCCATTAACTAGAAATTGATAGACCTTATCCTTGTATTTATAAGCACTTACAAAAACAGGAAGCAAAAGGTGCTTAAATGTAATATCATCGTAATTGGTGTTCATTGAGATAATACGCTGTACATCTCCTCCAATATCTCTTCGGATTAAAGAGCGGATTTGAGGATCGATAATCTCTTTGGCTTTTTCAAAACCATTGCCCAAATCAATTTGATATTTTTCAGTAATGAATCCGCTTAAGTAACTTTTATCAAAAGGAACTAGATTGTTTAAATCCCAAGGTTCTAACTTATAAATATATTTTTCAGGCAATGAATTAGATCCTACAACCAAGACGTCATCAAAAAAGTTAGACACATTTCCCCAAGCAGGGCTCCACCGAGTTTTTTGAACTTGTCTTGTTCTAGTCACAGATTTCCCATTTTCGGTTGTATTGTATGTTTCCGTTACGTAATAATGATCTCCACGCTGTCCTGTATACTTTGTAAATGTATCGGAATCATAGGTCCAATACGGAATATAGATGCCTTTAAAATGATCAAAATTTAATGTGGCTTTTTTTAGTTTACCCGGAGCAAACCATAGTTTTTTTACCCATTTTTTAAACTCCTCTTTCGCTGCTTCTTTATCGAAATTAAACGGAAGAATTGCTTTTGGAAGAATGATTTCTTCGCCTTTCGCATGCTCAACAATCAAAGGCGTTGCACAATACGGGCAATTTGCTGAGGTGATATTCGGTTCTAACGAAGATGAGGCCCCACAACTTTCGCATTTCACAAAAACCTCTGTCAATGTTTCTTCAGAAGAAGATTTTTTCTCTAAGTATTCATGAAAATCAAGTTCTTCAAAATCGCCTTCTATTTGCGGAATTTCATTTTCAGTTCCACAATGCTCACAGTTTAGATGTTGAGTTCCAGGCTTGTATTTTAAATCACTTCCACAATTGGTACAAGCAAAAGTACCAACTGCTATTTCTTTTTCTTCAATATTTTCCATGCTTATTTAGGAATTGGAGGAGGGACACTTCCAAAAATAGCGCTTAGTTCTCCTTGCTCACCAGCAGCGGCCCAATTTGCCATTCCTTCTTTCCAAACCAAGGTGTCTTTTGCCAATTGATTTTGTTGCGCCATTGTTTTCAATGCATTTAGATCGAAAGGACCAGTTTGTTGTCCATTGGTAGCAACATAAAACCGAACTCCAGGAATTGGAGGAGGTGTTGCACCACCAGCTTGTTGGTTTCCAGAAAAAGCATTTCCCATTTGATTGGCCATAGCAAAACCCATTCCCATACCCATTCCGGCACCAGCTGTTCCGCTATCATTTTCGGCCGCTTTCTCTAAAGCTTTCGCAGCTTTAATTTTTGCCAGCTTATCTAAATCAATTGTATTTAATCGACTCAATTCGAAGATTTCCTTTTTAATTTCTTCTGGCATTGACACGTTTTCAATTAAGAACTTCGTGACTTCTATACCATATTTTTTAAATTCAGGAGCGATAATTTCATGAACATATTCTGAAATCTCATTGGTGTTTGAAGCGTAATTTTCAACAGGAAGTTTAGCCTCACCAACTGCGTCGGTAAAACGAGTAACAATCATACTTCGTAACTGATTGGCAATATCATCGGTCGTGAAATTTCCATCAGTTCCTACAATTTCTTTGATAAAAATAGGAGCATCATCTACTTTAATCACGTAGGTTCCAAAAGCACGAATCTCAAGCATTCCAAAACGTTGATCGCTTAAGGTAATCGGGTTCTTAGTTCCCCACTTTTGATCGGTGATATTTCTAGTACTAACAAAATATACTTCAGCTTTAAATGGGCTGTCAAAACCATACTTCCAACCTTTTAATGTAGAAAGAATAGGTAAGTTTTGCGTAGATAATGTGTACATTCCAGGTGTAAAGACATCTGCAATCTGTCCTTCATTAATAAAGACAGCAACTTGCCCTTCTCGAACTGTAAGTTTAGCACCGTTTTTTATTTCATTTTGGTACCGCTCAAAGCGATGTACCATTGTATTGTTAGAATCATCGAGCCATTCGATGATGTCAATAAATTCCCCTCTTAGTTTGTCAAATATTCCCATGTCAATTGTTTTTACAATTATATGTGTACAAGATACTTGATTTGTTACAAATTTGAAGGAAAAACAATTCTGAACTGAATTGATTTTCTAATTTTCTTCCAACAACCCTTTCTTAAGTTCTACAGTTTTTTTCACAGTCTCCATTTCTTTTCGAACACCTTTTCGAATTTGAACAAATAGAAAAATGGCAATAAATAAGTAAGAGACGTCAAACAGAACAACATTCCAAGTGTCCATATAAATAAGAAACTCCGGAGTGATCATGTAAAACCCAATGGTATATAAAGTAATAATGATAGGAGCTACAATTGCGTGAATTCTCTTTCGAAATTGGTAGAATGCAATCGAATTGTTAACCGCTTCTAAAGAGTTGTCTAAAACATGAATCTTCTTTGCTTTTGTAATACTGATGATTTCAAAAATGATTCTAACAATTAAACCACCAAGCATTAATGTGCCACCAATTCTACTTAAGAGTTGTTCAACTGGAGCAACAAAATAGTAAAACCCTAAAATCATGATAAATGTTGCACTTAATATGGCAATAGTTCCATAATAAAAAAGAAAGCTTTCTTTTTTGTTAGCACTAATCTTTTCATAAATACGTTCTAAGTCCATTGATGAACTTTGCAGATTTTTTTTGCCTTGCTTCCAAGCATCTTCTAATTCTGAAAAATGACTACTCATGATCTAATATTTTTTTAAGACGTTTTTTTATTCGATGTATTTTCACCCGTACATTTGTAGGTTCAATCCCTAAGACATCTGAAATGTCATCATAATGTTGACCTTCCAAAACCATCATAATTACCAATCGATCTAATTCGTTTAACTGACCAATAGCCTTGTATAATTGATTACTAGCTTCTGTATGATCATTTTTAGATTCTTCTACAAGTAGGTGGTGATTGTTGTCAATTGGTAAAGTTTTGTTTTTCTTCTCTTTTCGAATCAATTGCAAACAAGTATTTACTGTGATGCGATAAATCCATGTTTTGTATGATGACAACCCTTTAAAAGAATCTAAATGTTGCCAAACTTTGATGAATACTTCCTGTGATAAATCACTAGCCTTGTCATAATCACCCTGCGTAAAACCCAAGCACATTTGCAATACCATAGGGAAGTACTGTTGGTGTATCGATTCGAATTGAGATGTTGTATTCTTATTCACTTGTTAAAAAAGCATTTACTTTCTTGTAAAACCATTCTGGCTGATCGAACATAATAAAATGTTTACTATTTGGCACCATTTCAATATTCTTATCTGCTAAGTTAGCATATTGCTTCTCCATGGTTTCTTTTGCAACAGCTCCATAGCTTGGAGCAGCTAAGATGAATGCTTTTGCTTTCACTTTAGAAAGGGCAGCTCTTAAGTCTAGTTTTAATAAGTCTGTATAACCGTATACATAAGTTTTTCTATCTGCTTCTAAAATCCAGTTGGTTACAGTTTCAACTTTGCTGGTATTATTGGTCATGTTTGTAGACATCATGGTAGCCATTCCTTTAAATTGATCCTCATCCATTGCTAAGACTCGTTTGTTATAAGGACTCTCGTATTGAAGACTTTCTGCTGGAACCCCAGGCATCATAACGTCACGCATACACGGCAAAGCATCTACCAGAATAATTTTTTTAACAATAGTAGGAAGTTCAGCAGCGATATCAGCAGCCAAAGTTCCTCCCATACTATGTCCGATAATCTCTAACTCATTGATGTTGTTTTCTTTTATATAGGCAATGACTTCTTTTTTAATACTAGCATACCAAGGCATTTCAATAGGTTTTACTCCGTTGAACCCAGCATAAGAAATTAAATGAGCTTCTCTTTTTACTTTTAAATGAGTAATGGTTTCTTTCCAAATAGATCCAGGAGTAGTAAATCCAGGAAGAAAGAGTAGAGGTTTTCCATTTCCAACCACTTCAGATTGAATGGCTTTGTTTTGAGCAATTCCAATATGTACAGAAAAGAAAATAAGTGTAATTGTGATGATATTTTTCATGATGTTTTGTGTTTCGTTTCCCCTTTGATACAAATCTTTGAGAATTGTTACACCTTGCTATGAAAAAATAAAAAACCACCTCAATTGAGGTGGTTTTTTATTTAAGATACTGAAACAACACTTCGACAGGCTCAGTGTGACAATTCAGAAAAGATGTTATAAGTCAAACTTGATTCCTTGTGCTAAAGGTAACTCGTCAGAATAGTTTACAGTATTTGTTTGTCTTCTCATGTATACTTTCCAAGCATCAGATCCAGACTCACGTCCACCACCAGTTTCTTTTTCACCACCAAAAGCACCACCAATTTCAGCACCAGAAGTCCCAATGTTTACATTGGCAATACCACAATCTGAACCTGCGTATGATAAAAACTTTTCAGCTTCTTTCATTTCATTGGTCATAATTGCAGAAGACAACCCTTGGGCTACGCCGTTTTGCTTTTCAATAGCGTTTTCTACTTCACCAGAATATTTCATTAAATATAAAATTGGAGCAAACGTTTCTTGTTGCACAATTTTAAAATGGTTTTCTGCTTCAATAATCGCTGGTTTTACGTAGCATCCGCTTTCGTAACCTTCTCCTTCTAAAACTCCACCTTCAACCAATATAGTTCCACCTTCTGCTTTTGCTGATTCAATGGCTGCTAAATACGTATTTACAGCATCTTTATCGATTAATGGTCCAATATGATTTTTCTCATCTAAAGGGTTTCCAATGGTTAATTGCCCGTAAGCACCAACAATTGCATCTCTTACTTTATCATATACAGATTCGTGAATGATCAATCTACGGGTAGAAGTACAACGTTGTCCACAAGTTCCAACAGCACCAAATACAGCACCAGGAACCACCACTTTTAAATCTGCAGTTGGCGTAATAATGATTGCATTATTCCCGCCTAATTCTAATAAAGACTTTCCGAAACGTTCTGCAACAGTTGCGCCCACAATTCTTCCCATTCTTGTAGAACCTGTAGCAGAAACTAAAGGAATACGAGTATCGGTTGTTATGTATTCACCTACTTTATAATCTCCATTGATAATACAAGAAATTCCTTCTGGTAAATTGTTTTCTTTTAAAATTGCAGCAATGATATTTTGACAAGCAACAGAACATAAAGGAGCTTTTTCAGAACCTTTCCAAACACACACATCACCACAGATCCATGCTAATGCAGTATTCCAAGCCCAAACAGCTACAGGAAAGTTAAATGCAGAGATAATTCCAACAACACCAATTGAATGCCATTGTTCTCTCATTACGTGTCCTGGACGTTCAGAAGGAATAGTTTGTCCGTTTAATTGCCTTGATAATCCAACGGCAAAATCACAGATATCGATCATTTCTTGAACCTCTCCGTAACCTTCTTGCAAAGATTTACCCATTTCATAAGAAACTAATTTTCCTAAAGGTTCTTTTAATTCTCTTAATTTATTTCCGAATTGACGAACGATTTCACCTCTTTGTGGTGCAGGCATCGCTCTAAATTCTATAAATGCAGAAGTAGCTGCATCCATTACTTTATCGTAATCTTCTCTTGAAGTAGTTGTCACTTTACCAATTAAAGCACCATCTGTTGGAGAATAAGAAGAAATAGTTTCTCCACTTCCAAAGTTATTTGAACCTGTAGAAGTTCCTTCATTGATGTCTTTAAGGCCTAATTGAACTAAGGCTTCTTGAATTCCGAAATCAGTCATTACTTGGTTGTTTTTAGTTCCTGAATTTAATTCAGGATAAATTGTTTTGTGCCTCAAAAGTACAATAAAGTTTTACAAAAAAAATAAAGAAATCAAGCTTTTGAAGGGAGTTATAAAGACGCTAAAAACTTACAAAGTATAACTCAACCAATTTTCAGGAATATGTTCTAAATTTAAAACAACTTCCTCTGTTTTTACCTTATATCCTAATAAAGGAGTGCTTTGTATGGATAGCTTTACCCTGTTCTTAGCGCTAATTCTTTTTAAGACATCCGAAATAGACTGTCTTGCTCCAATAACTAAGCTATTCATAATAACATTAGATTCTGTGTATAAGTCAAAGCAATCGACCCAATACTTAGGGATATTGTTTTCCAAAACAACCCATTGAGCATGTTTTTTTTTAGGAATTTCTACAATGTTTTTCTGACCGACTAGCGTTTTGTAAGTAGTAATATTAAATTTCATAGTGGGGACTATTTTTTTTGCAAATATCATCAAAATTTGAGCCAAAATGATAGCATTTAAAGATATTGTATATATAATAAACAATTATAAGTATTAGCACCCTACCTTGTTCTTTGATTTGGAGAAAGTTAACTCGTGTCATAAAAAATTAGAATTGATATTTTATACCCGTATAAAACCCAATTGAGTAGGGTTTAAATCCATTAGAGTTCTGGGAAAAGGTGTTTAACTGAGTTTTTACCATTGGATTTATAACAAGGTTCCAATGATTGTTTATTTGATAATCGAGATCTAATCCAAAATTTCCACTAAAATTAACGGTATTTAAATTGTTCGCCTGACCAAAGATTTGAGAACTCCCTGTATTTTTTACTACAATTTCGTTAGTTGTTAAAAACAGCGAACTAAAACCAACAATAATACCTGTTGACAATTTTTTGTTATCCGTAAGGAGGTATTTTACTTCAAAAGGAACTTCTATATAACCGAAAACCTGGTTTAATTCTGCGTTAGTTCCCATTGATGAGGCGTTGGGTCCAAAATCTGTAAGATTAAGACTTGATGAATTATTATTAGAAAAGAAATAAGAGTCAGAACTATTAAAATCAATAGTTTCAATATTACTTTGAGTAACACCCGAAACCACAGCAACGTTTTTTGTTATAAAATTCATTTTTTGCAAATGAACACCAGATTGTATAGACCATTTTGAATTTAATTGATGCTCAATTTTAATACCATATGAAATAGTATATCCTCCTTCTATTGGGTTTTCATTTAAGAGGCTAGTAATAGGGGATGATTTTGTAAGCGAGTTTGAATTTAATACGGCAAAGACAGGTGAAATAGACCATTTTTTCTTAGGTTTTTCTTTTAGATTTAAACTATCATTTTTTTGCAAAGCAGTTATGATGTTTTTTTTAAGAACTGGACTCTTTTTCTGGATTGAATCTTTTATAGGATCAGTTACAACAAAATCTTTCGGTAATTTCTTTTTCTGACGTTCACTATCTGGAATTTCATTTTGAGTATTCGTTGTGTTTTTTTCTACATTGTTTATTGCTAGTAATTGCTCTTCTTTTTTAGGGAAAATGATGTCTTTATTGGATTTGGGTTTGCGTACAGTCTTCTTAGTAAGAACAATTTTTTCTCTTTGAACTGGTTCTGAAAACTGAAGAGTAGAATCCTTTGTTATGATGGTTGTATTTTCTGGAGCTGTTGTTATAATGGGTTGTTCTTTTTCCTGAAACTCTACCTGATCTTTTGGAAATTGAAATAAAAATAACCCAAGAATAAAGAGGGCAGCAATACCTCCAGAGTACCACCAGAATGGTAATACTCTACGTTTTTTCTTTTTCAATTTACTTTCAATAGCAGACCAAACATGAGCTCCAGGAGTTACCTCTAGGCCTTTCATCTTTTCCTGAAACAATCTATCGATATTTTTGTTTTCTTTCATTTTAAGCCCGTTTATGTTTTTTCAAATGAACTTCTATTTTATGCTTTAATAACCCTCTTGCTCTTGATAAGTTTGATTTTGATGTTCCTTCCGATATTTGCATTACTTCAGCAATTTCTTTGTGAGAGAAATGATCGAGCACATATAAGTTAAAAACCAACCGGTATCTATGAGGAAGTTGCTGAATTAATTCTAATAAAAAATCGATGTTTAATTGCTCATCATCAAAATCAAAATGATTTACCTCTTCAGTTAATACATGTTCTTTAACAACTTGTAATGTAGAAGATTCCCTATACTTCTGTAAAGCAGTATTAATTGTTATTCGTTTTATCCAACCCTCAAATGAACCCGAACTTTTATACTGATCAATTTTATCAAAAATGATGATAAAACTATCTTGCAAAATGTCTTCAGCATCTTGATAGTTATGAGAATATTTAAGGCACAACCCAAACAGCTTAGCAGAAAATAGCTGATAAACCTGTGATTGTGCTGAAAGATTTTTCTGACAGCACTGCTGTATGAGTTCTTTTAAATGAATACTTTAAAAAGTGAATTTAAAAATAAACTAATATTTTAAAACAGGATACCCATTCACACATTCTACTGCAATTGGAGCTGGAGGAATGTCGCAAGTAGATAAAATTCCCCATTGTATATTGTATTGATTTTCTGCTTCTGTATATTCATCTACTTTTTGTAAAAACGCCACAATATCTATTTGATTTGAATATGCAATATAGCCTTGAGGACCACCACACGCCTTTGTTCCATAGGGAGTAAAACTCCAATCATTAGAATCACTACAAGTAACACTAATAGATAATTCATAGAGTTCGTCAAATAAATTCATCAATGCTCGATGGTCTAATTCCTGTTGAGATAATTCTCTTGTAATTACTAACTGAGTTTGATTAAGAGAAATAATTCTCCAATTAAAATTACTAGGATAACTATTGGTAGAAAGCATAATGAGCGTCCCTTCTTTTTGCCATGTTCCATCAATATTAAAGAAAGTCAAAGGAGGTGTTCCACAAAACCCAGAAGTTCTTTCAATAAATTCATCTCTTTCTTTAAAAGCAACCCCATAATCTTCGTTTGGTAAAGAATTTATTCTTTGAAAAGTTGTAGTTCCATTGTCATAAACTGCATTTCCCCAATACCCAATTAACAAATTTTTTGGGTTGATTTCTATTTCTTCATTCGTTTGACAAGAAATCAATGAAACCAATAAAAAAGCAAATGAAATTAATTTGAATATATTTAATTTTCTCATAAGATAATTTTATTTAAAACCTATTTACTTACAAGATGTAGAAATGATAAAAAGGTTGCGTGAAATAATATCACATTAATTTGAAGGTTCGATTTTTAATGTTATTGTTCCGTCGGTATCTACATTTATTAATTCTATAGAATAATTATCATAAACAAATACTTTTGGAGCAGAGGTATTGATTAAATTACCCATACCTAAGAGAATAGTATTGTCTAGGTCAAAAATAGTATCGTCACCGTCAATCGTTAATTCTACAATAGCTCTTCCTTCCCAAACACATATTGCTCCTTCCGGACATAAAGAATTTTCAATTAGTCTATTGTATGAAATAGGAAAAGGAACTCCTTCGGAAATATTTTCATTGATGTTTAAAACGACGTTGTTAAAAACAGGAGAAAATTCAATATTATCTTCACAGCTAATTATTGAAAAAAGAGGGATTAATAATACAAGAGATAAGATTTTTCTTAGTTTCATAATCTTAATTGTTTCTTATAAGATGTAGAAATCATAAAAAGGTTGCGCGAAATAGTTTTATTTTTGCCAGTAAGATGAAGGACACGGTTTTTAACATACAATCTGAGCAAGATTTTGAAGATGTTGCTTTGCAAGTTTTTAGACATCAGTTTAAAAACAATAAGGTCTATCGATCGTTTTGTGACCTTTTATATATCCACCCTTCAGATATTAAAAAAGTAGAAGAAATCCCTTTTTTACCCATTCAATTTTTCAAATCACATCAAGTGCTTTCTACGAATGACCCTGTGCAAGAAATATTTACTAGCTCTGGAACAACAAGAAGCATAACAAGTAAACACTTAGTGACAGATATTTCTCTGTATGAAGAAAGTTATAGAAAAGGCTTTGAGCATTTTTATGGAGATATAGAAGAATTTGTTGTGTTGGCATTACTCCCTAATTATTTAGAGCGTGAAGGATCTTCTTTGGTCTACATGGTTGATGATTTAATTCGAAAATCAAAAAATGAAGAAAGTGGCTTTTATTTGAATAATTTGGATGAAATCGCTCAAAAAATAACGATTTTAGATCAAAAAGGGCAAAAAACACTACTTATTGGAGTTACTTATGCATTGCTAGATTTGATTGAAAAACAAGAATTTCAACTCAAAAACACCATCGTGATGGAAACTGGCGGGATGAAAGGAAGAAGGAAAGAAATCATACGAAGAGAATTGCATCAATTGCTTGGAAAAGGTTTTGGAGCCGATAAAATTCATTCTGAATATGGAATGACAGAATTGTTAAGTCAAGCGTACTCGAAAGGTAATGGAGTTTTTGACTGCCCACCATGGATGAAGATCCTAACTAGAGACACCGAAGACGCACTTACAATTTTAGGGAATCAAAAAACAGGAGGATTGAATGTAATTGATTTGGCGAACTATAATTCCTGTTCATTTATTGCCACACAAGACTTAGGAAAGGTGCGTCAAAATGGAGAAATTGAAATCTTAGGGCGATTTGATCATTCAGATATTCGAGGATGTAATCTAATGGTGATGTAGCTTTAGGTATCAGATAATATTCTAGAAATAGCATCTCGATATCTTCTACTTGAAATTACAATAAGACCATTTTTTAGAGCGAAAGAATAAGTACTGTTATTCAGGTATTTGAAAGATTCAATACAATCGGTATTAATAATGAAAGTTCTGTGAACACGAATAAAGTTTGTTGGAAGTTGTTCCTCTAATAAATTTAAAGAAGTTCGGTAAAGAGCTGAACCCTTTTCGAGATGAAGCATTGCATATACAGAACTAGACTCTATACAGAAAACCTCAAAAGTTTTAATACTTCTCACGATTCCTTTTTCTTTAATTTCAAAAGAAGTTATGTGTGGAGATAAAGACTGATTATAATCTTTATATAACTGCATAAATTTATCGTTAAACGTAGCTTGTTGAGCTCTACTAATAGTTAACATTGCTTTTTGAAGAACTTCTTGAAATCGTTTTTCCTCAAAAGGTTTCAAAATATAATCCAAAGCATTTACCTCAAACGCTTTTAAAGCATACTGATCATAAGCTGTAGTGAAAATAACAAAGGCCTTTGTGTTTTTAATTTTAGAAGCAACTTCAATTCCCGTCATTCCTGGCATTTGAACATCTAAAAAAATAATATCAGGAACCTTATTCTTGATGAAATTTAAAGTTTCTTGCCCGTTTTTACACTCGCCAATGACCACAACTTCCGATTCGCTTTTTAAAATTTCTTTTAAATAACGTCTTGCGTTTGGTTCGTCGTCTACAATTAATGCTGTAATCATGAGAGTTTTTCTAAAGTTAAAATAATGACAACAGTATACAGGTCATCAGCATCATTTAGATGGAGTTCAAAACTATCTGGAAACAATTGATGTAGTCTACTTTTAAGATTTTTTAATCCAACTTTTGTTGAGGTTACAGGTGATGTTTTGTCGCTATTTGGTTTTGTATTACTCAATGAAATAGAAAGCCGATTACCTTCTAGTTTTGTTGTTAAATGAATATGGCATTTTCCTTCAATAAGCGCAATCCCGTGCTTAAAAGCATTCTCAATTAAAGGTTGTAAAATAAGTGCAGGAACTTCAATTTGTTTTGTTGCCTCATCAATATCGTAAGCGATTGTTAAACGATCATTAAAACGTTCTTGCTCTATGGCTAGGTAGTTTTTAAAGTATTCAATTTCTTCCTCTAAACGAATAATATGTTTGTCTCGCTCTTGCAGCATTTTTCTAAGCAAATGGGTTATTTTAATAACGATAGATCGTGCTTTTTTATCATCAAATCCAATCAAGGAGTTTAAGGTATGTAGGGTATTAAATAAAAAATGAGGATCTAACTGAGAACGTAAAGTAGCAAGTTGAGAAAGGTGTAATTGATTTTCTAGTTCTAACACTTTCAATTGTTTCTGTTGAAA
The DNA here is from genome assembly GCA_049115595.1 of Flavobacteriaceae bacterium. GTDB lineage: Bacteria > Bacteroidota > Bacteroidia > Flavobacteriales > Flavobacteriaceae > Polaribacter. The sequence continues at coordinate 78,589 of JAGDZS010000001.1, read as the reverse complement.
GGATTTATAAGCTTCCAATGCTTTCAGCAAAACACTAATAATTAAGAAGTCAAAAACTCGACTTAAAAAGGCGTTAAAGAAAGCACCTTTAAAACCCTCAAAGAACTCCATAAAAGATTGACCTACAGCAAAAATGAAATAACAACTATAAACAATGTTACTGATGAAAAGGTGTATCAGACAAATCAGTAAAAGGTTTAGTAAACTTGTAGAGATAATAGCACTTGAAGTTTTCGATCCAATACGTATCGGTTTTACAGCTCCGTATACGTACTCGATAAGAACAGCCCACAAAAGATAATTGGTGGTAAAGAAGACAATAAACTTTAGAGAAACAACAAGAATCCCACTAGATTCAGAAAGTGTCGTTTGTAGTAATACAACGAAACTAAATAGAATACTTATTAAATAAATATACTTTTTAGGAATACCTACAGAATGTCTAGATAACAATTTCATAGTTGCAATGTAAGTAATATTTGAAAGATGCTGTTCACTTTCAATTGTCACTCAAATCTTTATTTGTCGCTTACAACAACCTTTTAGTAAGCCCTTTTAGAAAAGACATTCAGCTGGCATATGCCTGCTTTTTGTAATTAAACGAAAAAGTCTTCGACTACCCACGTGTTTAACCAATTTATCCTGAACTAGATTCAGGAACTACAATCATGAAAAAAATTATTTTAATACTATTCGTAGCTTTTTCAACTTCATTAGTTGGCCAAAAGAATTATTATACCAAAAAAGGAGCAGTTGCAAAAGGATATGATGTTGTTGCTTATTTTGATAACGAAGCAAAACAAGGAAGCAAGAAGATTTCGACAGAATATGACGGCGTGAAATTCTATTTTTCTTCTCAAGAAAACCGAAATACCTTTCAAAAGAACCCAACAAAATACGTTCCTCAATATGGAGGGTTTTGTGCTTATGCTATGGGGGTGAATGGTGAAAAAGTTTCAATAGACCCAAAAACATTTGAAATTCGTGATGGTAAGTTATACCTGTTTTATAATTCATGGGGGACTAATACTTTAAGTCTTTGGACCAAAGAAGGAGCGGAAGCATTAAAAAAGAAAGCCGATAAAAACTGGAAGAAAATAACCAGTAAATAAAACTGTTTGGAAGTAAACTTGGGGGAGTTTACAAATGATGTTGAAAATAAATAAAAGCCGGGGGTACTTCGGCTTTTTTTAGACAAAATATACCCGAAAACTAATTTAAATCAGAAGATCATCAATTAAAAAAATTGACTAACTTGATGAACTCAACCCATTTAACTTTATGAAGAAACCTATTTCAATTGCAAAGATTTCTGAACTAGAAAACAAAAAACCGGCTCATGCATTAGTGAATGGACTTGATTTAGTCGTTGTAAAATTCGATGAAGATATTTCTGTTTTATACGGAAGATGTTTGCATAGAGGAGCATTAATGTCTGACGGACATGTGGACGGAGATAACCTTATTTGTGGAGTACACGGTTGGGATTATCGAGTAGATTCGGGAGTTTCAGAATATAACAACAAAGAAGTATTGCATAAGTTTTCTACGAAAATTGAAGGAGATGACCTTTTTGTAGATGAATTTGAAATTGATGCCTATTTGGTTAATCACCCACAACCATTTAATAGAGACCAGTATTTAGGAGCTTATGCAGATACACATCCTGAAGAGACAGAACCCTATACTGGATATATAAAAGAGCTTGCGCAGAATGGGTTAAAAAACATTGGACATCACGGCTTTTCCGCATCTATGGGTGTCGATCGAAACACGTTGCCTAAATGGAACGACATTCAATTTCTTCCAGCACAATTGGCAACTAGACCATTGTTAGATCACGAAGAAGTAGCGACAAAAGTTGTCATTGGTCCAAGAGCAAAGAAGCCTTTAGAGTTAAATATCCCGTTGTTTGTTTCTGATATGAGTTTTGGTGCGTTGTCACGTGAAGCAAAGATTGCATTGTCTAAAGGAGCAGAAATGGCAGGAACAGGAATCTGTTCTGGAGAAGGTGGAATGTTACCCGAAGAACAATCTAACAACAGTAAATATTTTTACGAATTGGCTTCTGCACAATTTGGCTTTACTTGGGACAAATTAGACCATGTTCAGGCATTTCATTTTAAAGGAGGTCAAGGAGCCAAAACAGGAACAGGAGGTCATTTACCAGGAAATAAAGTAAGTGAAGAAATTGCAGAGGTTCGAGGATTGAATGAAGGAGAAACAGCCATCTCTCCAGCAGCAAATCCTAATTTTCATACAGCACAAGATTTTAAAGATTTTGGAGATAAGGTAAGAGAACATACTGGCGGAATTCCAATCGGATTTAAGATTGCTGCAAGTCATATAGAAAAAGACATTCAATTTGCTTTAGATGCTGGAGTAGATTATATCATCTTAGATGGGCGAGGAGGTGGAACAGGTTCAGCGCCTACGATTTTAAGAGATCACATTAACGTGCCAACAATTCCAGCGCTAGCCAGAGCAAGAAAATATTTAGACAAGGTTGGTGCTGCTGACGTAACGTTAGTGATTACTGGAGGATTGCGTGTAGCTGAAGATTTTGCAAAAGCGATGATGTTAGGAGCAGATGCAATTGCAGTTTCTAATTCTGCATTACAGGCTATTGGTTGTTTAGGAATGAGAGCCTGTGGAAGTAACAATTGCCCTGTAGGAATTGCGACTCAAAAAGAATCTTTACGAAGCCGATTGATTATAGACTCTTCAGCAAAACAACTGCACAACTACTTTGATGCAACCAACAACTTAATCAAAGTCGTTGCTAGGTCGTGTGGATATGATGATATTACAAAGTTCAATCATGATGACCTCTCTACATTTGATAGAGAGATGCACAAATTGACAGGAATTAATTATGCTGGAATTTTATCATAGATGGCTACCGCAGGATATTCAAAAACACCCTTAGCTAAGAAGTTAGGAATTAAAGAAGGGTTTACAATTCAGGTATACAATTCACCCAAAAGATACCTTGATTTCTTTCATGAATTTCCTAAAGGTGTTCTTATTTCTAAAAACCAGAAAGAATCAGAATCGCTCGATTTCATTCATCTCTTTGCAACAACAGAAAAGGAATTGTCTCAAGCTTTTACTCAAGCAAAACCGTTATTAAAAAAGAATGGAAGCCTTTGGGTGAGTTGGCCTAAAAAAACATCAAAATTGCCTTCAGAGATAAACAAATTTCATGTGATGAAATACGGGCTAGACAATGGTTTGGTTGATGTAAAAGTTGCTGCAGTAAATGACGATTGGAGCGGGCATAAATTTATGTATCGTTTAAAAAATCGATAAAAAACCATCCTAAAGGCTGGCCTTGCAACGTATTTAACCTCTAGTTTCTCTCCTTATTTTTCACACTATTTATAGGTACAATAATTTTCATTTTTATCAACTACAGTAGAACCAACAAAAAACAAAAGAGTTGTTTCACCCTAAGCATTCTGTAGATTACCCCCAACGACTAGGGTACGGTTTCCCGTTACCCTGTGGGAAATAATTTTAGTAACTTTAAATACTAATTTTAAAACACACACCTATGAAATTTAAAAACACAGTATTAGCATTCTTACAGCTTTATTATTACTTTCTTGTAATAACAACGAATCAGGTTTAGAGTTGACACCTGAATCAATCCAAGTAAGAAAACCAAATAATTTTCTAACGGGTAAGGAAACAGCATCTATGTTGCATCATTACGATATGACGCGAAAACCTGTATTAGAAAAGACACTAGGGCATGAAGACACACGCATTAATTTTCATTCAATAGACGAATTAGAAAATTATATAAAATATGTAAAAGAAATTTCCAGGGAAAAGGGAATTAATTTAACAGGGATTAATTTCGTATCTGCATCATATCCTGAAAATACTACTCAAGGAATAGCAAATTACCAAACAATTATGTTCATGCCAACAACCGAAATTAACGGCAAAAACATTGGTTTTGACCCATTACAATCTACAAGTGAAAAAATTGTCACAATGAAAGAAACGCTAATTAAATATGTATATAATTGGATATATGATAGTAAGGAAGATTATGACAATAGAAAAGTAACTACAGAAGCATTATTGAAGAACTTTCAAAATAAAGATACTATTGACGATGGAGAAATTGGTGTGGGGAACCATGGAAGCTTGATTCCTCCTGGAGACCCCTCTCAAACAGGGTTTTAATGAAAGAGAGTTTCTTCTAGAGGTTTTTTACGCAAACTACTTTAATAATTTAAACCCTAAAAATCGTCTAAAAATTAATTTTTAGACGATTTTTTTACGCACACACTCCTATTGTTTTATTTCTCTAAAACTAATTCTATTCCCCTTTTATTTAACTGATTAAAAGAAAAGTTGTGTGTAATAAAAAACAAAAGGGTCGTTTCACCCCAAGCATTCGGTAGATTACCCCCAACGACTAGGGTGCGGTTTCCCGTTACTTTGTGAGAAATAATTGTAATAACTTAAAAAACAGAATTATGAATTCAACAAGAACATTAAAAAGTATTGTTATAGCACTATTAATCCTTTTAGGGTTATCAGTATATATAAATAGGGCAGAAGTACAAAAAACCGAGTCTTTTTGCTCAGATTTTAGTAAAGAACCACGAAGTACATTAGAAACGGGTTTGATTGGTGATATGGTCTCTATTTATAGAGATAATCAATTAAGAGGAATTAACACTGAAATGAGAAATAATACATTAAACCCATCATATAAAGGAATAGAATCAATTCTATTCGATTTAGAAATTGTATCTAAGTTTATATATCATATCAAACAAGGGGTTTATAAGAATTCTAAGAATCCAGAAACAGAAAGATTAGGATTAAGGTTTTATTATGCTGCGTATCCAGAAAAAGCAAAATGGGGTAGATCTGGATACATTGACTTAGAAGATATTATAATTAACGCTGAAGAATATCAGAAAAAACATACACTAGTAATCTTGGCAACCAGAGTTAATTCTGATGGTGTAGTTGTAGACTTTGATCCATTCGATAAAGATACTTATGAGAAAGGTTTGCCAAAATATACAAAACCAGAAGAGCTTATAGGAACAAGTTCGATAGACCAAAGTCCTGAAGCTCAAAAGCAAACATTTAGCCTTTCAAGCTCAAACACGGGAAATTCAAATACATTTTCTAAAAATCATGGACAATTATATCCGCCATATACTAGTACAGGAATAGCTTTTTAAGAATCAACAATGCAAGAAATTCAGTCTATTTTAAAAAACATACTACTTCCAACAATTCAATTTTTAGCTGTATTGATAGGTTTATTATACTTTTCAAAACTTAAAAAGAGTTATTGGAAGTGGTTCTTAATTTATTTAATTATCATTTTTATTCAGGAGTATTTTTGGATGAAAAACACATCTTTAAGTAGAGAACACAAAATCGGTTATTATGTGTTTTTTGGAATCCCTTTTCAATACCTGTTTCTTTATTGGTTGTATGCATTAAAGTCATTTAAAAGTAAAAAACTATTCTTAACGTCTTCTCTAATTTATATTGGAACTATAATTATTGTAGCTTTTTTCAAAGAATTAGATGAGATACTTTCTTTGAGCACTAATATTGGAACATTTATTCTTACAGGGTTGATCATTTTAGAGTTTATAAAGCAAATTAAAAATGATGATATTCTAAAATTTAGAGAAAATAAAATGTTTTATATCAATATTGGATTGGTTTTGTTTTACATAGGAAATTATCCGTATCACGTCTTTGGTAAAGAACTATATCAAAGCCATAAAGATATTTGGGATCTGTATCAAGTCTATTTTTTAGCAAGTAATAACATTATGTATTTATTATTCGCAGCATCATTTAAATGGGGGAAAACACAATCATAATATCATTAATACTGTTCAACATATTCTTTCTTGCTTTTGTAGGAGGAATAGTCATTTTTATTCGTCAATATAGAGTGAAAAAGAAAGCTCATCTTGAAGAACTAGAAGTAGTAAATGTTTTACACAAAGAAGAGCTGCTCCAAACACAAGTTGAAATACAGTCGCAAACGATGAAACATATTGGTAGAGAAATTCATGATAATGTGGGTCAAAAACTAACACTTTCTAGTTTGTATTTACAACAACTTCTTTTGGAAGAAAAAGCACCCGAAACAGCCAAAGAAATCAATCGGATCAATGAAGTGATTAATGAATCATTGGATGAATTACGACATCTTTCAAAATCATTAACAGATGACACGATTAATGAGTTTTTAATTTCTGAATTACTAGCACAAGAATGCAATAATATTGATAAATTAAAAGAGTGTAAAGTTCGTTTTCAAAGTGATCTAACAACTAGAATTGATTCCTATCAACTAAAAAGTGTGTTGTTGCGAATTACACAAGAGTTTTTGCAGAATAGTATTAAACATTCTAAGTGTAAAAACATAGAAGTCTCCTTGTCAAAGAAGAAGGGTCGTATACAGCTCTTTTTAAAAGATGATGGAAAGGGATTTGATCCTAAAAAACTAAAAACCGAAGGGATTGGGTTGAAAAACATGCAAAAAAGAGTTGAAATGATTCAAGGAGTTTTTCAACTAAAAAGTGCTCCTCGTAAAGGCACAGAATTAACCATAGAAATTCAAAATTAATGAAGTATTCAATAGTTATTGTAGACGACCATGTATTAATCGCAAATGCGTTAAAAAGCATCATTGCTAATTTTGAGCAATTTGAAGTTTCTTATATCTGTGAAAATGGAAAAGAATTTCAAGAAGAAATCAAAGTAAGAAAAAAACCAGATTTGGTTTTACTAGACATCAGTATGCCTGTCATGGATGGATTTGAAACCGCAAAATGGTTAAAGGAAGCCTACCCAGACATTTTAATCATGGCATTAAGCATGCAAGATGACGAGCAGAGTTTGATTAAAATGATTAAGAATGGAGCGAAAGGGTACATGCTTAAAAACATCCACCCAAGAGAATTGGAGAAAGGATTAAACATGCTTATTGAAAAAGGTTATTTCTTTCCAGACTGGGCAACTAATAAAGTATTTACGTCCATTAGTGATGACACCATCAATGCCGATTTGAAAAATAAATTATCAGAAAGGGAAATAGAATTCTTAAAATACACAACCTCTGAAATGACTTATAAAGAAATCTCTGAAAAGATGTTTTGTAGCCCTAGAACGATTGAAAACTATAGAGACAGTTTGTTTGAAAAGTTGGAATTAAAATCTAGAGTTGGATTAGCAGTATACGCACTTAAAAATGGATATTCCGAGTAATTATTAATTTTATTTTTTCGCTAAATGACTATAAAAATAGTTTTATAACTATAAAAATAGTCATAAAGAAAAAATCATTTATATTTGCAGCATGAATGAGTTAACAAAAGCAGAAGAACAGGTGATGCAATATGTCTGGAAACTAGAGAAAGCCTTCCTAAAAGATATTGTAGATCAATTCCCTGAACCTAAGCCAGCATATACTACCATCTCAACTGTGGTAAGAGTTTTAGTTCGAAAGAAATATCTTAACTATGAGACCTACGGGAAGATTCGACAATACTCGCCAGCGGTTTCAAAAGACATTTACTTTAAGCGACATATGAAACAGGTTATTGGTAGTTTTTTCAATGGTTCTGTAAGTAATTTCACCTCTTTTTTTACAGATAATGAAGATCTAAATCTAACAGAATTAGAGCGTATGAAAATCATGATTGAAGAAAAAATAAACACATTAAAAGAAAAAAATGATTGATCTTTTGATGTATTTATTGAAAGCATCGTTTGTTTTTACAGTGCTTTTTATGGTTTACAAAGCATTATTAAGTCGACTCACATTTCATACAATGAATCGATTTTTGTTGATTGGATTGATTCCAGTTTCATTGGTTTTGCCATTTAGTAATTATTTGCTCCCAAATTCATTCAATATAGCTCAAGAGATTCCTTTTATAGAACAGCTTACATTCAATTCACTTGTTGAGGTTTCTTCATCAACGGTCACAAATCAAGAAGCATCAATAAACTATTGGGAACTCGCATCGATTATTTATTTTTCAATCGTTTGTCTTTATATACTTCGCAGTATTTTAACGATTCGAAAACTTTGGGTTTTAAAGAAGAGGTCTACAATACATCACAAAGAAGGAATTCAAATTATTGAAACAGAAATGACAGAAGTGTTTTCTTTTTTCCGATGGATTTTTGTTCCCAAAGTAACTTCGGAACAAATAAATCCAATCATTGTAGCTCATGAAAAAACACATATCAAATTGAAGCATTCGTTTGACATTATCCTCACTGAGCTTTATACAGCATTCTTTTGGTTCAATCCACTGGTATACAATTTTAAAAAATCATTAAAGTCAATTCACGAGTTTCAAGTAGATCATAAATTGCTTCAAAAAGAGATACAACTTTTAGAATACATGCAACTGTTATTGCAGAATTTACCTGGTAAAAAACAAGAGGTATTGTTTAATCACTTTAGTCAGCCAATTCTTGAAAAAAGAGTAAATATGATGACGAAAAATAAATCGAAACAAGGGAAAAAACTAGCTTATTTAATTATCGTTCCAATAAGTATCTTTTTAAGCATGGCTTTTGGAAAAGAAAATTATAAAGTAGTTGAGACTTTACCTCAACAAGAGACTTCTTTTGTATTTCCTGTACAAAATGGATCTTCAAAAGACATCACATCTCACTTTGGAGTGAAACGCAAAGTTTTGAAAAAGAAACAAAAGCGCATTCATCAAGGAATAGACATTAGAGCAAATGAAGGAACCGTAATCTTAGCCGCTTCAGATGGAGTTGTACTAAAAGCCTCCATGGAAGGAAATTGGGGAAACCTAATTGTCATTAAACATGCCAACGGATATGAGACTTGGTACGCACATTTGCAAAGGTTTAAAATTTCCAAAAACCAACAAGTCAAAAAAGGAGATGTTATCGGTTTCATTGGAAATACAGGAAATTCTACTGGTACGCATCTGCATTACGAGTTAAAACATCAAGGAAAAAATATAAACCCCTTATATAATATAGAAGAGTAAGAGTAATGAAACGCTTTATAATTAGTATTTGCTTTGTATTCAGTTTTTTTTCTGGGAACAGTCAAACGAAAAAGATTCAAGATTTAAAGAACGATTCTGTTTTTCTTAAGGATATAACATCACTTTTGAAAAAAGAGGAAATAGTAGAACTTAAGGATCCAATAAAGGAAGCAGCAATGAAAGATCATTGGACAACCAAGACTTTTGACCCTTATAAATGGGAGGCTCATAAATACCCTTTTAAAATTACGTTTGAAGATACAGTATATACCTCTCCAATTAAAAGGAAGAAAGTAGTGACCTCGCGTTATGGATGGAGGAATAGAAAACCACATAGAGGAATTGATATTGATTTAATTACTGGAGACAAGGTAATGGCAATGTTCGATGGGAAAGTTCGGTATGTGAAGTATGTAATGGGGCATGGACAAACAGTCGTTATTCGTCATTCAAATGGATTAGAAACTATTTATTCCCACTTATCTAGACAGCTTGTGAAACCTAATCAGATAGTGAAGAAAGGCGATGTCATTGGAAAAGGAGGTAGAACCGGAAACGCAAGAGGAAGCCACCTACACTTAGTCGTACGTTATAAAGGAATCTATATAAACCCTGAGTACTTATTTGAATTTGATGAGAGTAATGCTATCCGCGGAAAAGAAATTTGGGTAACTAAAGAATGGGCAACTCCTTATATTCATAATTCCAAAAGACAAAGTAAAATAGAACTCCTCTGTACAACCTATGCAGAAGCTTTGCAAAGCGAAAAGAATCGAACCAAAATTTATATCGTAAAAAGAGGCGATACACTTGGTAAAATCTCCAACAAATACAATGTTTCTATTAAAAGTTTGTGCAAAACAAATTCCATCAGAAGAAGTAGCGTTCTAAGAGTTGGTCAAAAGTTGGTTGTGACGAGGTAAACAATTTAGCAATAAAAGAATAGAAAAAGAGTTAGTAGTAAACTAACACACCGTAAGGGACTTATTGCTATGATAAAAGGGCTGTTTATTACGAACAGCCTCTTTTGTTTACTCAACTTTTAATAAAAAGTAATTCTTTTTCCCTCGTTGTAGGAGGACATATTTTTCAGCAATTAAATCTGAAGGAGAAATGATAAAGTCTTCTTTAACCTTTTCCTTATTAACCGATATTGCATTCTCTTTTAAGGCTCTTCTCGCTTCTCCATTAGAGTTTAAGAATCCTGTTTTGGCAGCTAATGCAGCAATCATATCTAATCCATTCTTTACATCCTCTTTAGTAACTGATGCTTGAGGAACCCCATCAAACACATCTAAAAAAGTAGCTTCATCCAATGATTTTAAATCATCTGCTGTAGACTTACCAAATAGAATATTAGAAGCTTTAATAGCGTTTTCATAAGCTTCTTGTCCATGCGTCATGATGGTTACTTCTTCACCAATCTTCTTTTGAAGCAAACGCATATGCGGCACTTCTTTGTGTTCTGTAATTAAAGCATCAATAGCCTCTTTATCTAAAAAAGTAAAAATTTTAATATACTTTTCAGCATCTTCATCGGAAGAGTTCAACCAATATTGGTAGAATTTATAAGGAGAGGTTCTGTCGGCATCTAGCCAAACATTACCACCTTCTGTCTTCCCAAACTTTGTTCCGTCAGCTTTCGTTACCAAAGGCACAGTAATCGCATAGGCTTTTCCTTGTGCTTTTCTTCTGATGAGTTCTGTTCCTGTGGTAATATTTCCCCACTGATCAGAACCTCCCATTTGTAATTTACAATCATTCTCTTTATACAAGTGATAGAAGTCGTATCCTTGAAATAACTGGTAGGTAAACTCTGTAAAACTCATCCCTTCTTTCGATTCAGAACTCAAACGTTTCTTTACAGAATCTTTCGCCATCATGTAGTTTACGGTGATATGTTTTCCAGTATCACGAACAAAATCGATTAAAGAGATGTCTTTCATCCAATCGGAATTATTTACTAATTGCGCAGGGTTTTCAGCTGCAGCATCAAAATCTAAAAAACGACTTAGCTGTGCTTTTACACCGTCAATATTTTTTTGAAGCGTCGCCTCATCTAATAAATTTCGTTCCGCAGATTTTCCAGAAGGATCTCCAACCATCCCTGTAGCTCCACCAACCAAAGCAATTGGCTTATGTCCAGAGTTTTGAAAATGCTTTAAGATTAAAATCTGCACCAAACTCCCAATATGTAATGAATCGGCAGTAGGGTCGAAACCAATATATCCAGCAGTGCTATTTTTTAATAAATACTCTTCAGTCTCTGGCATGATATCATGCAAAAGTCCTCTCCAGCGTAATTCTTCAACAAAATTTTTCATCATCTATTTAATAAAGAGCAAAGATACATTTCTGAGGTAAATAAACTAACTTCGTTGTATGATTTTAGTTACTGGCGGAACAGGTTTGGTAGGTTCACATCTATTGTGTCATTTGGTTCAACAAAATGAGCCGATTCGAGCTGTTTATAGAACTTCTAAAAGTTTAGAAAAAGTAAAGAACGTATTTGCATCATACCCCTCTTCCGAAGACAATTTGTTTTCGAAAATTGAATGGATCCAAGCAGATATTACCGATGTTCCTTCTATGATTCTTGCGTTTGAAAATATAACACAGGTATACCACTGTGCTGCTTTAATTTCTTTTGATCCGAATGATTATTTACAAATGAGGAAGGTGAATATTCATGGAACCGCAATTGTTGCCAATTTAGCGATTGACGCAGGGGTTAAGAAATTATGCTATGTAAGTTCTATTGCTGCTGTTGGTGAAGACCCCAAAAAGGAAGTAACTGACGAAGAAAACGATTGGGTTGGAAATGATAAAAGCCATGGTTATGCGATCACTAAATATGGTGCTGAAATGGAAATCTGGAGGGCTAGTCAGGAAGGAGTTGATGTTGTGGTTGTAAACCCAGGAGTTATCTTAGGAAGTGGTTTTTGGGATTCGGGTTCAGGAAAACTCTTTTCTCAAATCGATGAAGGGTTTGGATATTATTCAAAGGGAGTTACTGGTTTTATTGGGGTGGAAGATGTCGTTAAAGTAATGATTCAATTAATGGACAGCTCTATTAAAAACGAACGATTTATTTTAGTTTCTGAAAACAAGAGTTTTCAAGAGATTTTATTTTTAATCGCAGATTGTCTTAATAAGAAAAGACCATCAAAGCTGGTAAAGAAGTGGCAAACAAATTTGTTTTGGAGATGGGAATGGTTCCTTTCAAAAACAATTTCTAAAAAAGCGAGAATGAGTAAACATTCAGCAAAATCACTATATTCAAAAACTTATTATAGTTCAAAAAAAATAGAGCAAGCGTTAAATTTTTCTTTTGAAAATATAGACCCGGTAATCAAGAGAGTGTGCGAAGAGTTTATTTCTTCTCAGGCTTTTTTAAATTAGGAACTTTTTTATCCTTTTTTGTTCTTTGACCTTTTTTAAAAAGAAGCCCTTTACTTGCCCGTATTGAATCTTGTGTAACAGAATCTCGAACCTTCTTCAATTTAGCAACAATACTTTGTTGTTCTTCAAGTTGTGCCAAAACCTCTTTTAACATCGGTTGGTACTCATCTACTTTAGATGTATAATACAAACTGCTATTTTTAAACCGAAGACTATCAATTTTGTATTTACTATACACTAACGGGATATAACTTACCTTTCGATAGTTTTTTTTGTTTTTACTACTTTTAGCTGTAGTTGCTAAATGAAGATCTTTTAAAATTAAAATCATGGTGTCCTTAGGAATTAAATCCTTCGGTTTCTTATAGATGGTATTGCTTGTACAAGAAAACAAGAACGTAGATACACACAGAAAAATAATTAATTTTTTCATTATCTATTAAAAGTGATACGTTTCCCTTTCGTTTCATCATCAAAAACACCCTCATTAAAAACTAAAACACCATTAACAAAAGTGTGACTTACGCTAGAGGAAAAAGTAGTTCCCTCAAAAGGAGACCACCCACATTTGTATAAGATGTTTTCTTTTGTAACTGTTTGTGGTGCATTAGGATCTAACAAAACTAAATCGGCATGATATCCTTCACGAATAAATCCGCGCTTTTCTATTTGAAATATTTTAGCCGGATTATGACATGCTTTTTCAACAAGTTTCTCGACAGACAACACATTGCCTTTTACTTTTTGCATCAAAGCCAAAAGAGCATGCTGTACTAAAGGCCCTCCACTTGGAGCTTTCGTATAGACATTAGATTTTTCTTCTAACGTATGAGGCGCATGATCTGTAGCAATAATGTCAATTCTATCATCTAAAAGGGCGTCCCATAAGCCAGCTCTGTCATTGGCCGATTTTACAGCTGGGTTCCATTTAATATGTGTGCCTTTTTCTTGATAATCTTCATCTGAAAACCATAAGTGATGTACACAAACTTCAGCGGTAATTTGCTTTTCCTCTAAAGGAATATCATTTCTAAATAACTCCGTTTCTTTAGCCGTTGAGAGATGAAAAATATGCAAACGAGCACCTGTTTTTTTAGCCAATTCAATAGCTCTTGAAGAGGACAAATAACAAGCTTCTTCACTTCTAATAATAGGATGAAGCTCTATAGGAATATCATCTCCATGAATTGCTTTATAGTGTTCGGTATTTTTTCTAATTGTCCCTTCATCTTCGCAGTGGACAGAAATTATCAACTTGGTTGATGAAAATATTTCCTCTAATACTTCAGCGTTATCAACCAACATATTTCCTGTAGAAGAGCCTAAAAATAATTTAATTCCCGCAACAGTTTTCGGATCTGTTTTTAACAACTCATCCAAATTGTCATTGGTACCACCAAACATAAAAGAGTAATTCGCATAGGATGTTTTTTCAGCAACATCAAATTTGTCTTGTAAAAGTGCCTGAGTTGTTGCTTGCGGAACTGTATTTGGCATTTCAATAAATGTGGTAATACCTCCAGCGACAGCAGCTTTACTTTCTGTAGCTATATTTGCTTTGTGTGTTAATCCAGGCTCTCTAAAATGTACTTGGTCGTCAATTAAACCAGGGATTAAATACCTCCCTTTTGCATCAATAATAGTTGCAGACGTATTGGTAATAGAAGAGTTAATTTCTTGAATATATCCATTTTCAATGAGGAGATCACCTGTGAAAGTTGTTCCTTCATTTACTATTCGAGCATTTTTTATCAAATAAGAATTCATCGTAATCCGTTTAATCGCATTTTTATCACGCCAAAGAGCGCTTCATATACTATTCCTCCACTCATTTTAGATTCTCCCAAAGTTCGGTCGGTAAAAACGACCGAAACTTCAGTAATCTTGAATTTATGTTTCCAAGCTTTAAATTTCATTTCTATTTGAAAAGCATACCCTACAAACTTTATTTTATCTAGTTGAATTGTTTCTAAGACTTTTCTCTTATAGCAAACAAATCCTGCTGTCGTATCGTGTACAGGAATCCCTGTAATAAATCGCACATATTTAGAAGCGAAGTAAGATAATAAAACACGTTTCATAGGCCAGTTTACCACATTAACTCCTTGTGAATATCTCGACCCAACAGAAAGGTCAGCTCCGTCAACATGGCAAGCATTGTATAATCGGACTAAATCGACAGGATTATGAGAAAAATCGGCATCCATTTCAATAATGTAATCATAGCCTTTATTGATTGCCCAATGAAAACCATGAATATATGCGGTGCCTAAACCGTTTTTTCCTTCTCTTTTTTCGAGGAAAAGAGCTTCAGGAAAACGAACCATTAATTCTTCAACAATAGGGGCTGTTCCATCAGGGGAATTGTCGTCAACAACTAAAATATGAAACTTTTTTTCTTGTTTAAAAACGGTTTCGATTATAGAAGCAATATTTTCTTTTTCGTTATATGTAGGAATAATAACTAATGCGTCAGACATAAAAGGGCATAGAATTAAGGCAAATATACATTTTTTTATTACTAATTTTGTGTTAATCTTAGTCTCATAAAAACAGAAAATGGAAGCATTAGAAAGAGGATTTATTTCAAACAACTGGGTAACTGGATTGTTTGTTTTTGGACTTCTTTTAATCTTTTTTTTAAAATTATTTAGAGCGGTTAAATTGAGTGGCTATGCGGCTTCAATTTTTAATAAAGGCTTTATAGAAATAGAATCTCAAGAGAAAACAACTCCTATTACTTTTTTTCATAGTGTTTTTACACTGTTTTCGTTTCTGTCTATTTCTATGACCGTTTACTTTTTACTTAAGGAATACAAAGAAGACCTAGAGAGCAATTTTATAGAGTACCTACAATGGTCTTCGTATATTTTAATATATATACTTGGACGCTTCTTTTTAGAGTTTCTGCTCATGGGCTTGCTAGAGGTTAAAGGGATTCTGAAATATTTTATTTTATCGAAGAGAAGTTATTTGTATTCTATTTCAATAGGATTATTTTTATTGAACCTTGTCTATTTTTATGCAGTTCAAAAACAAAAATTTCTACTGATAGGAGCGATTATATTATTTGGAATAAGACTCCTCCTAATTATAAGCAACAACAAAAAGCTGATTATTAAAGAGTTGTTTTATTTTATTTTGTACCTTTGCGCGTTCGAAATAGCACCGCTATTCATATTGTTTAAATTGATATTTTAAATAACAAAGAAGTTGAGTATGAAAGTGAAAACTATCCTGGTATCACAACCAGAACCTAAGACAGAAACATCTCCATATTTTGACCTGTCTGATAAGCAAAAAGTCAAGATAGACTTTAGATCCTTTATTCATGTCGAAGGAGTTGCTTCAAAAGAAGTAAGAGTTCAGAAAATTGACCTATCTCAATTTACCGCAATCATTTTAACAAGTAGAAATGCAGTAGATCATTTCTTTAGAATTGCTGAAGAAATGCGTTTTAAAGTGCCAGATACGATGAAGTACTTTTGTCAGTCTGAAGCTGTTGCATACTACCTGCAAAAGTATGTGGTATACAGAAAAAGAAAGATTTATGTAGGAAATAGAACATTTCCTGAATTAGGAAAATTGATTAAAAAACATAAAGACGAAAAGTTTTTATTACCATCTTCGGATAAATTAAAACCATTAATTCCAAACGAATTAGAAAAGTTAGGAGTAAACTGGAAAAGAGCGATCTTATACAAAACAGTAGTAAGTGATCTTTCTGATTTAGAAAATGTGTTTTATGACATTTTGGTGTTTTTTAGCCCTTCAGGAATCGATTCTTTGTTTAAGAACTTCCCTGAATTCAAACAAAACAACACACGCATAGCTGTCTTTGGAAACTCTACAGTAAGAGCGGCTACAGAAGCAGGGCTGAAGTGCAATATCACTGCGCCAACTCCTGAAACGCCATCAATGACAATGGCTTTAGAAAAGTATATTAAGGAAGCGAATAAGAAGTAACTTCTGATAACAATAAATAAAGACCGAGCTTAGGCTCGGTTTTTTTGTTAAATTGAGTTTGTCGAAGTTTATGCAAATAATGTAGCAAATACCTCTTCTATTTTTCCAACAAGAATTAATTTGATGTTTGGATCTTTGATCGAAATCTTATTGTATTTTGAAGTAATAAAGGTTTTGTATCCCAGTTTTCTAGCTTCGGTGATTCGTTGATCTATTTTAGAAACAGGTCTTATTTCTCCAGCCAACCCAATCTCGGCAGCAAAACAAACATCTGGAGATATGGCAATATCTTTGTTTGACGAAAGAATAGAAGCTACTACTGCTAAATCGATAGCAGGATCGTCAATACTAATTCCTCCAGTGATGTTTAAGAAAACATCATTAGCACCCAATTGAAACCCAGCTCTTTTTTCCAAAACAGCCAAGACCATATGCAAACGCTTTAGATTATATCCTGTGGTTGTTCTTTGTGGAGTTCCATACACAGCCGTACTTACTAACGCTTGAACTTCGATCATTAGTGGACGAATTCCTTCTAATGTAGAGGCAATAGCTGTTCCGCTTAAATCGGCATCCTTTTTTGAGATTAGTATTTCTGATGGATTAGATACTTCTCGTAAGCCATTGGAAAGCATCTCGTAAATTCCTAATTCTGCTGTAGAACCAAAACGGTTTTTTTGTGATCGTAAAATTCGATACGTGTGATTTCTATCTCCTTCAAACTGTAAAACAACATCGACCATATGTTCTAAAATCTTCGGGCCAGCGATCTGTCCTTCTTTATTAATATGTCCTATTAACAAAACTGGTGTGGCAGTCTCTTTGGCATATTTAATCAACTCTGCTGTGGTTTCTCTAATCTGAGAAATGCTTCCAGGCGAAGCTTCAATAGAGTTTGTGTGTAGCGTTTGAATGGAATCGATCACCAAGACATCGGGATTTACCTCTTCAATATTTTTAAAAACCTGTTGCGTATTGGTTTCTGTTAAAATCAAACAATTAGAGCTGTTCTTTTGTAGTCTTTCCGCTCTCATTTTTATTTGAGACTGACTCTCTTCTCCTGATACATACAATACTTTGTGAGGTATTGCTAAAGCAATTTGTAGAATTAACGTTGATTTTCCAATTCCAGGTTCACCACCTAATAAAGTAACAGAACCTTTTACCAAACCACCACCCAAAACAGTATCTAACTCTTTATTAAGCGTCAGAATTCTTTCTTCTGGGTTGAGTTGAATATCCTCAATTTTTAAAGGCTTTGAAATAGATTTGGCTGTGGTAGATTGTTTCCACTCGCGAGCAACTTCTTTTTGAATCACCTCTTCTACAATGGTATTCCATTCATTACACGTATTGCACTGTCCCATCCATTTTGCATGTTGAGTTCCGCAATTTTGACAAAAGAAAGTTGTTTTGGTTTTGGCCATTATTTAGTTGAAAAGTATCAAAGTTACAAGTTTCAAAATCATTTCAACAGCTACAAACAAAAAATTAAAGTTTAACTTTAATCATAGAATTTAAAATAGAATCTATTTCTTCTGGCTCTGGATTTATTGCCAAAATTTTCCCTTTAGAATCTATTAAAAATTGTGAGCCTCCAGAATTAGAAATATTATATTTACTCCAAATGTTAAATTCATCATTTAACTCATAATTAACTTGCCAAGGGTAATTATATTTTCCTTTTGTTGTTATGTATTTCTCTTTTGAATCAATTCGACCAATAACCGCAAAAACTTCTAAGCCTTTATCTTTAAGTCTTTTATACTCAGGTTTTAATTTTTTGCTTTTTGCAATACATGGCCCACACCAAGGAGCCCATAAATCAATTAACACCATAGAATTTTTTTCTACAATTGGAGATACTTTAATAATTTCATCATTAAATTTTTTTGATGAGAAATCAATATAATCCCCACCAATTTTAGAATTAACAATCCCCTTAAACAATAATTCAGCTTCTTTTGAATAAGGATGTTCTTTAAATTTCTTTTGATATTCTTCTAAATTTTCTACAATAGTAAAATAGTCAAAATCTTTATTATATTTATTTGAGTATAAGTTGTTCATTAACATTGAAAAACCTAGAATTGTTTTGTCATTTTTAATAAATAAATCATTTGATTTTTGAATATTAGTAAGCAGAATATCTATTTTGTTTTGATAAACTCTAGCCTGTGGAGTTAGATCCTTTTTTTCATTTCTTAACTTGTCTAACCTTTTGTAAATTAAATTTCTTTTTCCTAAATCTTTTTCGTTTTGTAATTCAGTATAAATTTTTGTAATCTCTTTACTGTTCCATTGATTTATTTTTTGAAGCGAATCATATTTAGAGTCATAAATATTGGAAATCTTATCCCAAAATAGAATTTTATTTTTCTTTTTAAAGATATCTGCCTTGTAATTCACAATACCACCATGAATGACATTTAAATCACTTTTTTCTCGTTCAAATAAAGTCATTCGAATAGTATCTTTATCATTAAAAAAATCGATACTTTGCCATGATCCTTTGGCTAATTCATCATTAAAAGCTATTTCAAATTCTTGTAGAAAACCTGATTTTAAAGTATATTTAAATTTCCCATTTATAATAGGAATTTCTATAGTGTTAACTTTAGAGTCTTTATTTTTTGTATTTAACGATAACTTACTACTGTAAGGCCTCCCAATAACTTCTCCAATTAAAACGGTAGTTTTTTGTTTTGAACCAGTCTCATTTTTACAAGAAAAAAATATTGTAAAAGAAAATAATGTGAGTAAAAAAAACTTTTTCATAGTTCGTCAATTTGGTTTTCACCAAATATAAAAAACTATTTATTCTTATTGTAAATAGGGAGTAGTAAAAAGGAAAGTCCTCCAAAAACAATAATCAAAGCAGTTTGACCTGTCCACATAACCCATCCAAAAGCTTTGCTTGGTTCTGCAGCAACACCAAATAATAAGAAAGCTCCTGTTACAGCAACTGGGTAAAAACCAATACCTCCATTGGTCGCAGCAATAGCAAAACCTCCTGCAATAAAACCTATTAGCACAGCACCTATAGGTGCAGTTAATCCTTCAATAGCAGGAATAGTTGCCCAAAACATGAGGACATACATGACCCAAATAAAAACGGTATGAAAGATGAAAGGCCATTTCTTTTTCATTTTAAAGATGCTCATGACACCTTCAATTAATCCGCCAACGAAGTTTTTTATTTTTAAACCAATTCCAGAAGTTGATTTTTTAATATATATGGTAAAGAAAATGAATCCAACAATAAGCCCTAGAAGTAAGATCCCAATTTTTAAAGGATCAAAATTTTCGATAAGTAGTTCCCAAATGAAATCAAATTGAACAAAAAGTGTAATTGCAACAATGGTAAGCATCATTACTAAATCGGCAATACGTTCAGCTACAATGGTTCCAAATCCTTTTTCAAAAGGAACTCCTTCATAATTTGTTAAAACAGCAGCCCTTGAAGCTTCACCTGCTCTTGGAATGGTTAAATTTACTAGATAAGCTACTAATACTGCCATTACACTATTCGCATATTTAGGTTTGTAGCCTAAAGGCTCTAGCATAAATTTCCAACGATAAGCTCTTGATAAATGACTTAAAACACCAAAAAATAATCCTAAAGCAATCCACCAATAATTGGCATTTTTAAAGTACCCAATAAATTCATTAGTGTCTATGTCAGAAAGAGAATACCAAACGAGGGAAACCCCTATCGCTAGAGGTAAAAATATTTTTAAAAACTTCTTGAGGTTAGCGTTCAAAATTAAGTAAGTTGATTTGTGGATTCGTTAGGGAAAACCAAGGAAGGTTTAAAAACCTTAGCTTCCTCAAAATCCATAAAAGCATACGTAATTAATATTAGCACATCATCTACAGCAACACGTCTTGCTGCGGCGCCATTTAAAGTGATTTCACCACTTTTCCTAGGACCAGGAATTGCATAGGTTTCAAGCCTTTCACCATTATTATTGTTGACAATCTGCACGCGTTCGCCTTCAATAATGTTGGCTGCGTCCATTAAATCTTCATCAATTGTAATACTTCCTATATAATTTAAATCAGCACCTGTTACTTTAACACGGTGGATTTTAGATTTCACTACTTGTACTAACATGTTGTAAAAGTACTACTTTTTTAAAAGTTAAAATGAAATTTTATATTCAAAAAAAGATGTTACTGATGAAGGGAGAGGGTGTCTATTAATCTCACAGAGCCTGCATAAACACCAATAAAGGCCCTGTAGGTTTTATTAGGCAAAACTTTTACGGCTGTTTTTAAGGTAGATTCTTCAGCAATGGCAAAATATTCCAATTCAAAGAGCGGGTTGTTTTTAAACTGTGATTCCACCCATTCATTCAATTGCGAGATTGACTCTTTATGAATGTTTTCTCGAACCTTTTTTAAAGTTTTATAAATAATTGAAGCTTCTTTTTTTTGTTGTTTAGACAAGCGTTTGTTTCTAGAGCTCATAGCCAAACCATTCTCTTCTCTATAAGTAGGGCACCCAATAACAACAACAGGAAGATGGGTTTTTTCTACCATTTTTTTAATAATCTGTAATTGTTGAAAATCTTTTTCCCCAAAATAAGCATGTGTAGGTGTTATGATTTCAAAAAAGGCTTTTACAATAGTTCCAACACCATTAAAGTGCCCTTTTCTGAACTCTCCTTCCATTTGATTTTCTAACCCGTCGAAATCAAACTCTATAGAAGAAACATCTTCGTTATAGATTTCTTTTACAGAAGGAACAAAAACAACGTCACATCCTGCTTTCTCCAATAAAGAAAGATCTTCCGTTAATGTTCTAGGGTATTTTTCTAAATCTTCAGCTTTATCAAATTGCGTAGGGTTTACAAAAATGCTAACGACCGTAATGGCATTATTTTTTCTCGATTCTGCAATTAGTGAAAGGTGACCTTCATGCAGTGCACCCATTGTTGGAACAAGTCCAATTTTATATTCTGAAGAACTGGAGTCTTTAAAATATGTTTTTAGTTTCTTCTTGGTTTTGAAAACCTGCATCATTGATTGCTGTAAATGACTGCAAACTTAGCATTTTAACATGAAATTTGCATAATAATTCGTAGTTTTGCAAACTTATTATAAAGTCTTAGATTTAATGAAAGATAAGAGAATACTGTATGTTTCTTCTGAAGTTGTCCCTTACTTACCAGAAACAGAGATAGCTTCTACGGCATTTAATGTTGCGAAGAAAGCACATGGAAATGGAGTACAAACGAGAATTTTTATGCCTCGTTTTGGAGTAATCAATGAAAGAAGACACCAACTACATGAGGTGATTAGACTGTCTGGGATGAACTTAATAATTAATGATATGGATATGCCATTAATTATTAAAGTTGCTTCTATTCCGAAAGAAAGAATGCAAGTCTATTTTATAGATAATGATGAGTACTTTAAAAGAAAAGCAATATTTACCGATGAGGATGATCAGTTGTTTTCTGACAATGATGAGAGAGCGATCTTTTTTGCAAAGGGCGTTGTTGAAACTGTAAAGAAACTAAACTGGGCTCCAGACATTATTCATGTTCATGGATGGATGGCATCATTATTACCACTTTATTTAAAAGAGTACTACAGCGAAGAACCTCTTTTTGCAGAAAGCAAAATAGTTACTTCTGTATACAACAAAGATTTTGACGGTACGTTAAATGAAGGGTTGGCAGAAAAAATAAGATTCGACAAAATTGCTGACGACAAAATAGAGATTTTAGAAAAACCAAACTACACTAGTATTATAAAAAGTGCCGTGACAAATTCAGATGCAATTGTTCGAGGAAGTGAAGAAATTCCTGAAGAGTTAGCAAGTGCAATTAATGAAAAAGGAATCCCAGTATTACCTTTTCAACAAGAAGACTCATTTGAGTCATATTTAGATTTTTATAGAGGACTGGTTTCTCAAGAGTAATTTTAGAGTAGTTATGTTAAAAAAATATACGAGAACATTTGTATACGTTGGGTTATTTACCTGTCTATTAGGTGCAGTTATCTCATGTGAAAAAGATTTTACAGATATAGGAACAGAGATTGTTAGTAATGGCGATTTTTCTACATCAGACAGTATTCTAGAGATAGAAATAACAAGCAAAAGTATTGATAGAGTACAAACCGATGGTTTTGATATCGGGGGTGTCTTAGGGCAGTACCTATTAGGAGTTTATAACAATAGCAATTATGAAAAAATTGAAGCCTCTATTGTTTCTCAACTTCAAATTCCATTCGATTTAACCCTTGTTGATAGAGAATATGGAACAGATACAACTGTGGTTACAACCATAGATACTGTTTTCCTAACACTTCCTTACCAGGCAACAGCAACTGGTTCAGGAGACAACGGAATAGAATATGAGTTAGATTCTATTATTGGTAATAGAGTTATTCCTGCTAGATTGAATGTATACAGATTAACATCTTTCTTGAATACATTAGATCCAACTGACCCAGCAAGTCAGAACAAGTATTATTCAGATGATCAATACGATTTGGATTTAACGACACCTTTGAATGTTTTTCAAAACGCACCTTTTGTTCCTAACAAAGCAGATACAACTCAAACCGTATTAAGAAAATTAAGTGACGGAACTGTATACGAAACAGAAGATATTGTTTTTGCTTCTCAAGTGCCATATTTAAGTATTCCTTTAAAAAAGGGGCTAATTAAACAGTTATTTTTCGATCAATACGAGTCAGATAACTTTGCTTCCCAAGATGCTTTTGATAATTACTTTAGAGGGATAAAAATTCAAGCAGAAGGAGCAGATGGCGCCATGGTTTCATTTAATTTTGCAAACCAAACGACCATTAGACCAGCGATACAGATATATTATACAAATACAGTATTAAAATCTGGAACTGTTATAGATACCATTAAAAAGACAGATTCTTTTTTATTGTCTGGAGTTAGAACGAGTACTTATAAAATGACACCAGGGAATACGCCTCAGTTCAATAATGTACCTTTACAAGGAGCGGCAGGCTCTATGGCACAGGTTAAAATATTGGGAGACGACAATGATGGTAATGGGATTCCTGATGGACTGGAAGAGTTAAGAACAAAAGATTGGCTAGTTACTGATGCTGAACTTACATTTTATGTAGATCAAAATATTGTGCGATTTGACACAATTGCAACACCTTTCCGATTGTTTTTATACAAGGACGGTTTAACAAGCACCAATGAAACTAATGCAAGTCTCATTATGGATTATATTACAGAAGGAGAAGAGGTAGTCGGAGGTAATTTGAGTTTAGACAGTGACAAGAGGCCTGATAAGTATACATTTAAAATTACTGATTACATTTCAGAACTTCTCTCAGGAGATATTGATTATTTACCCACATTAGGATTAAAAGTTTTTAATCCATCGGATATACCCGTTACACTTTCTGATACGATTACGAAAGAATACAATTGGAATCCAAAAGCCGTAATGCTTTTAAACCACTTTTCTATTAATGGTACAAGAAAGGCACAGTTAAAAATATCGTATTCGAAAAAGAAATAAGAGAATTAACTAACTAACTAACACAATAAAGCTATGTGTGGAATTACTGGATATATAGGACACCGTGAAGCGTATCCTATAGTAATCAATGGATTAAAACGTCTAGAATATAGAGGATATGATAGTGCAGGGATTATGATGTTTGATGGAAGCTCTATGAACCTTTCTAAAACAAAGGGAAAAGTTTCTGACTTAGAACTAATTACAAATACAGATACATCAAGAAAAAAAGGATCTATTGGTATTGGCCACACTAGATGGGCTACACATGGTGTTCCTAATGATACAAATTCTCATCCCCACTTTTCTGAATCTGGAGATTTAGTGATTGTTCACAATGGAATTATAGAAAACTACGACACACTTAAGAAGGAATTAATTTCTAGAGGATATACTTTTCAAAGTGATACCGATACAGAGGTGCTTATCAATCTTATTGAAGAAGTAAAAAAACAAGAAGGTTGTAAATTAGGAAAAGCAGTTCAATTGGCATTAACCCAGGTAATTGGAGCTTATGCAATTGCTGTTTTTGATAAAACTAAACCGAATGAAATTATTGTTGCAAGATTAGGAAGTCCAATTGCTATTGGTGTTGGAAAAAATGATGAAGAATTCTTTGTCGCTTCAGATGCCTCACCTTTTATTGAATATACGAAAGATGCTATTTACTTGGAAGACGAAGAAATGGCAATTATTAAGTTAGGAGAAGAAGTTCGTGTAAGAAAAATCATGGACGATTCTTTAGTAGATGCTGATATTCAGAAATTAAAACTGAATTTAGAACAAATTGAAAAAGGAGGATATGATCACTTTATGTTAAAGGAGATTCATGAACAACCAAAAGCTATTATTGACACCTATAGAGGAAGAATGTTAGCCGATGAAGGAATCATAAGAATGGCCGGAGTTGATGATAATATCGAGAAATTCCTGAATGCAGATAGAATTATCATTATTGCTTGTGGAACTTCTTGGCATGCTGGTTTGGTTGGAGAATATCTTTTTGAAGATATGGCAAGAATTCCTGTTGAGGTAGAATATGCTTCAGAATTTAGATATAGAAACCCGATTATTACTCCAAAAGATGTGGTAATTGCGATCTCTCAATCTGGAGAAACTGCAGATACACTAGCAGCTATTAAATTAGCAAAATCTAAAGGAGCTTTTGTTTTTGGAGTATGTAATGTTGTTGGATCTTCAATAGCCAGAGAAACGAATGCTGGAGCTTATACACATGCAGGACCTGAAATAGGAGTGGCTTCTACAAAAGCATTTACAACTCAAATCACAGTTTTATCATTAATTGCATTAAAGTTAGCGAAAGAAAAAGGAACACTTTCTAATTCTGCTTTTCATATGTATCTTCAGAAAATGCAATTGATTCCAAGTAAAATAGAAAAGCTTTTACAGATAGATGATAAAGTAAAAGAGATTGCCTCTGTTTATAAAGGTGCAAAAAACTGCTTGTATTTAGGGAGAGGATTTAACTTCCCAGTTGCACTAGAAGGAGCACTAAAGTTAAAAGAAATCTCATATATTCATGCAGAAGGATATCCTGCTGCTGAAATGAAACACGGACCTATTGCGTTGATTGATGAAAATATGCCAATCTTTGTTATTGCAACAAATAAAGGACACTATGAAAAAGTAGTGAGTAATATTCAAGAGATTAAATCGAGAGCAGGTAAGATTATAGCCATTGTTACAGAAGGAGATGAGACGGTCAAAGGAATTGCAGATCATGTAATTGAAATACCTGATACAGAAGAAGCGTTAACACCTTTGTTAACGACAATTCCATTCCAATTGTTATCATACCATATAGCAGTAATGCTCGATAAAAATGTCGATCAGCCAAGAAATTTAGCCAAATCGGTAACAGTAGAATAAATAAAAAATCCAGCTTTAAGCTGGATTTTTTATTTAGATTTTATCATGAATCTTAGTGTGATTTCCATCATTCCATAAAGTAAGAATGTCTGTAGCAACACTTGCGCCACTTCCTGCTGCAATAGAAAATTGACTCCTCCATCCAGCAAGTGTTCCACAAACATATAAACCCTTTTTGATGAAATGATCGTTGTTCTTCAACTGAATTCGATCTTTGGCAGGATTTGCTTTTTGATGAGGAATAAGATAAGATTCTAGACCTTCAATTGAGAAAGGTTTAGAATAGTTTAAAGCTAAGACGACAATCTTTGTTCTATAGCTGTTTTTGTTGGTAAGGATGTCATAAAAACCATCTTCTTCCATGACAGAAATGACTTTCTCATTTTCTATTTGATGAACTTCAGCATAGCTTTCGGCTAAGTGATTTCTACCACTTTCTAAAAGATCAGCTCCTTTAGCTCCTTTTTCTAGACCAAGAACATTGTTAAACAAAGCATTCTGTAAATGAGAAGCTCTTTGATGCAAGATAATACCTACTTTCTTTCCTTTAGCATAAGGTTTGCTTAAGCCAGATCCAAGCACAAGTGCACATTGCATCCCAGAAACTCCACCGCCAATAATTAATGTGTCATAAATCATTTTAAAACAAAGCTTTTATATTATGAGCAAACAGTTTAATAGCAATGGCCAATAAGATTACCCCAAAGATTTTTCGAATGATCTTAATCCCATTAGGACCGATAATTCGTTCAATTTTAGAAGACGTTTTTAAAACAATATATATAAATACAACATTTAAAAGTACAGCAATAATAATATTCTGAATTTCAAATTCTGCTCGTAAAGACAATAGAGTTGTTAAACTCCCTGGGCCAGCAATTAGTGGAAATGCCAATGGGAATACTGTGGCTGTAATTCCCCCTTCATCATCATCCTTATACAAGGTAATTCCCAAAATCATTTCTAAAGCAATGAAGAAAAGAATGAAGGCTCCCGCAATTGCAAAAGAGTTCACGTCAATTCCAATAAGCGATAACAAACTCTGTCCTAAAAATAAAAAAACAATCATAATTGCTCCAGCAATAATGGAGGCTTTTTCAGATTGTATATGACCAACTTTTTTTCTTAAATCGATAATTATAGGGATATTCCCAATAATATCAATAACAGCAAAAAGGATCATAAAAGCGGTAAAAATTTCTTTAAAACTAAGTCCCATAGTTGATGTGGTTTATAAATGCAAAATTAATCAACTAAGCTGATGAAAAAGTAAATAAAAAGAAAAAATTAAATGTAATTTTGCTAGATGTTTCAACTAGGTAAAACAATTGTATCGGAAGATATTATAGAGAAAGACTTTGTGTGTAATCTCTCTAAATGTAAAGGAGAGTGTTGTGTTTCTGGTGAAGCGGGAGCTCCTTTAAATAAAGAAGAGGTTATTATTCTTAAAGAAATTTACCCTAAGGTAAAACCATTTTTAAGAAAGGAAGGAATAGAGGCAATTGAAGCTCAAGGAACTTCAATTGTGAGTGATTTCAATGAGTTAGAAACACCTTTGGTAAACGATTCTGAGTGTGCATATTTAATCTTTAATGAAAGTAAAACGGCACTTTGTGGAATAGAAGAGGCCTATAATAAAGGTGTTGTCGATTGGAAAAAACCCATTTCGTGTCATTTGTATCCAGTAAGAGTAAAGGAGTATAGTGAGTTTTCGGCAGTAAATTATCATAAATGGGACATTTGTGATGATGCTTGTACACTGGGAAAAGAATTACAAGTACCCGTTTATAAATTTGTAAAGGAGGCGTTAATTCGGAAGTTTGGAGAAGGTTGGTATAGTGAATTAGAAAAAGTAGCTAAAGGACTATAGACCATAAATTAACATAATGTTTAATCTTAAAAAGTGTACCTTTGGGTATAAAATAATATAAAAAATGAAAAAAGTATTCACCCTATTATTTGCAATAGCAATACTATCTTCTTGTGAAAGCAACTTAGATCCTATTGAAATTACAGCAAGTACATCGATTACAGAATCAGTAGCAGTTAGTATACCACAGACTACTGGAACTCCTATATCTTACGATGAAAATTCAACACAAGATTTAAACCAATTAATTTCAAACTTAAATCAAGTTACAGGAATTAACATTGACGCCTTAAGCTATAAACTTAAAAACGCAACAGGAAACACAAATGCAGTAATTCAATCTGCTAGTGTGGTGGTTAACGGAAATACTGTGGCTTCCATTTCAAATGTTAATATCGCACAAGAGGCAACTGCCGGGACTGTATTTTCAATTACTGATACAGCTGTTTTAGATCAAATCGAATCAGAGTTATTAAGTGACCCTACAGTAACATTACAGTTCATGGGGACTGCCCTTTCTGATGATGGACAGATAGATTTTGCCGTTGAGTTTAGTTTAAACCTAACAGTAACATTTCAATAAACAATTATTAGAAACATAAAGTAATCTATAATACAGCAAAAAGCCCAGTGATTTTTTAATCACTGGGCTTTTGTAAAAAAGTACTGTTAAGTATTAGATAACTTTAACGTCTACTGCGTTTAAACCTTTTCTACCTTCTTTAAGGTCAAATTCTACTGCATCACCTTCTCTAATTTCGTCAATTAATCCTGAGACATGTACGAAATACTCATCTTTTGTACCATCTTCAATAACAAATCCAAATCCTTTAGATTCGTTGAAGAATTTTACTGTTCCGTTTTTCACTTTGTAATAAATAATAAATTAATAAGGTACAAAGATACTTCTTATTCATTTTAAATCCCTCTTTTTCAATGTTATTTATTTATAACTAGAAAAAGACTCTTTTTTATTTTAAAAATAGCTTTTTAAAGCGATTAAGAATGTCATATTTTTTTTCTAGGAAAGGCATTTTAAGAATGTCAGCAATGACAGGGCTTAACAAAAATTTAACACTGTAATAGTCTTTAAATCAGTTTGTTATGAATTTTTTAAATAAGTGTTAAATAATTCGAATAATTCTATTTTGTTAAGAACTTAGCGGGATTTGTGAATAAGTAGAGCTTTGTATTTGTTCCTTTTTTTTCAATCTTTGTTAGCACCGATTTAAAGACGGTATTTCCCATAATCGACAAAAATTTATACAAAAATGTCTGCAATAGAACCTATTTTACAGCCGAATGATAACAGATTTGTGATTTTTCCAATTCAACATGATGATTTGTGGGATTGGTACAAAAAGCAGCAAGCTTGTTTTTGGACAGCAGAAGAAATTGACTTGCATTCAGATTTGGTAGATTGGAATCAGAAACTAACTGACGACGAACGCTACTTTATCAAACATATTTTAGCTTTTTTCGCAGCTTCTGACGGAATTGTAAATGAAAACCTAGCTGAAAACTTTGTAAACGAAGTACAATACTCTGAAGCTAAGTTTTTCTATGGATTCCAAATCATGATGGAAAATATCCACTCTGAAACCTATTCTCTTTTAATTGATACGTATGTAAAAGATGAAGAAGAGAAAGATAAATTGTTTAGAGCGATTGAAGTGTTTCCTGCAATTAAGAAAAAAGCAGAATGGGCTTTAAAATGGATTGAATCAGATTCTTTTGCTGAACGTTTAATTGCTTTTGCTGCCGTAGAGGGAATTTTCTTTTCAGGGGCATTTTGTTCTATTTTCTGGTTAAAGAAAAGAGGATTGTTGCCTGGGTTAACATTCTCAAATGAATTAATTTCAAGAGATGAGGGAATGCACTGTGATTTTGCGGTACACTTACACAACAATCACATGGTAAACAAAGTGCCAAAAGATCGAATCAAAGAGATTATTATTGATGCATTAAATATAGAGCGTGAGTTTGTGACAGAATCATTACCTGTAAGTTTGATAGGGATGAATGCAAAATTAATGACACAATACCTAGAATTTGTAACGGATAGGTTATTAACAGAATTTGGTTGTGAGAAAGAATATGAAGCAACAAATCCGTTTGATTTTATGGAAATGATTTCTCTAGAAGGAAAAACTAATTTCTTCGAGAAAAGAGTATCAGAGTATCAAAAAGCTGGAGTAAAATCTGGTGGAACTGGAAGCATCAGTTTTGATGCAGATTTTTAGAAAATCTTTCTAAAAAAAGTACTGACCTGAATTTCATCAGGGTAAAAAAATCGAAAAGAACAATCGAAACCGTTTTACGACGGTATCAACTAATTATATAAAACCAACAACAAGCATGTATGTAGCAAAAAGAGACGGCAAAAAAGAGCCAGTGATGTTCGACAAGATCACTGCGAGAGTAAGAAAAATGTGTTATGGACTCAACAAAATTGTTGACCCAGTTAAAGTAGCAATGCGCGTAATTGAAGGGCTGTATGATGGTGTAACTACTTCAGAATTAGATAGTTTGGCGGCTGAAATTGCAGCAACTATGACTACGGCACATCCAGATTATGCAAAATTAGCAGCAAGAATAGCCGTATCTAACCTACATAAGAATACTAAAAAATCGTTCTCTGAAACGATGGTGGACCTGTATAATTATGTAAATCCACGAACAGGAAAGAAAGCCCCATTGTTATCTGATGAAGTATATAAAATCATCATGGATAATGCAGAGAAATTAGATTCTACGATTATCTATAGTAGAGACTTTAATTACGATTTCTTTGGATTTAAAACCTTGGAGCGTTCTTACTTATTAAAGTTAAATGGAAATATCGTAGAAAGACCGCAACACATGCTAATGCGTGTCTCTATTGGAATTCATTTAAACGATATTGACGAAGCAATTGCTACGTACGAATTGATGAGTAAAAAGTTCTTTACACATGCTACACCAACGTTGTTTAATGCTGGAACACCAAAACCGCAAATGTCTTCTTGTTTCTTACTACAAATGCAAGACGATAGTATTGATGGGATTTACGATACGTTAAAACAAACAGCTAAGATTTCTCAATCAGCTGGAGGTATTGGTTTGTCTATTCACAATGTGCGTGCTACAGGATCATATATTAGAGGAACGAACGGAACATCTAATGGAATTGTACCGATGCTAAAAGTTTATAACGATACTGCTCGTTATGTAGATCAAGGAGGAGGAAAACGTAAAGGTTCTTTTGCTATATACATTGAACCTTGGCATGCAGATATTTTTGATTTCCTAGACTTGAAAAAGAATCATGGTAAAGAAGAAATGAGAGCCCGTGATTTATTCTATGCAATGTGGATGCCAGACCTGTTTATGAAGAGAGTACAAGAGGATGGAGATTGGACGCTAATGTGTCCAAATGAATGTCCACACTTATTTGATACTTACGGCGATGAGTTTGAGAAACTATATGAAGGGTATGAAAAAGTAGGAAAAGGTAGAAAGACAATCAAAGCAAGAGAACTTTGGGAGAAAATCTTAGAATCTCAAATTGAAACTGGAACTCCATACATGTTGTATAAAGATGCAGCAAACCGCAAATCGAATCACAAGAATTTAGGAACTATCCGTTCGTCTAACTTGTGTACAGAAATTATGGAGTATACTGCAAATGATGAAGTTGCTGTATGTAACTTAGCTTCGATTGCATTACCAATGTTTGTGAGTGAAAATGAAAATGGAGAGAAATTTTTCAATCACAAAAAACTATACGACGTAACTAAAAAAGTAATTAGAAATCTAGATACAGTAATAGATAGAAACTACTATCCTGTAAAAGAAGCAGAAAACTCTAACTTCCGTCACAGACCAGTAGGACTAGGAGTGCAAGGATTGGCAGATGCATTTATTATGCTACGTTTACCATTTACTTCTGAAACAGCTAAAAAACTGAATCAAGATATTTTTGAAACCTTATACTTTGCTGCGGTAACTTCTTCTATGGAGATAGCAAAAGCAAAAGAACCATATTCTACATTTAAAGGATCTCCTATGTCAGAAGGAGAGTTGCAATTCAATATGTGGGGAATTAATGATGAAGAGTTGAGTGGAAATTGGGATTGGAAAAAATTACGTAAAAACGTTATTAAGCACGGTGTTAGAAACTCACTGCTAGTAGCACCAATGCCAACAGCCTCTACTTCACAAATTCTTGGAAACAATGAAGCATTTGAGCCTTATACTTCTAACATTTATACAAGACGTGTATTATCAGGTGAATTTATTGTGGTAAATAAGCATTTATTAGAAGATTTAGTAGAGTTAGATTTATGGGATAATAATATGAAAGAAGAAATCATGCGTGCAAACGGATCGATTCAGCATATTGAAAAAATTCCACAAGACTTAAAAGACCTATATAAAACAGTTTGGGAGATGAGTATGAAAGACATCATTGATATGGCTCGTCATAGAGGATATTTCATTGATCAATCCCAATCGTTGAACTTATTTATGCAAGATGCAGATTTTGCAAAACTGACCTCAATGCATTTCTATGCATGGAAGTCCGGTTTAAAAACGGGAATGTACTACCTAAGAACCAAATCTGCCGTTAATGCAATTCAATTTACATTGTCTAAAGAGAAAAAAGACAATAAAATTGAAGAAGAAGCACCAATGAGCGCTGAAGAATTTAAAGCAATGGTTGATGCCTCTAAAAATGGAGGTCCAGATGACGATTGTTTGATGTGCGGATCTTAGAATCTGTTTAATTAATTTAAGTATCAAAAAGAATCTCAATATATTTGGGATTCTTTTTTTATATAAATCAAAATCATAGATCAATGATGAATTGGGAACAGTTACTTTCTTTAAAACGATTTGGAGATACAGAGAAACGAATTAGAGCCAAACAAGATGAAACTCGTTTAGGTTTTGAAGTCGATTTTGATCGTATTATTTTCTCTTCAGCTTTTCGAAGTTTGCAAGACAAAACACAAGTAATTCCTTTGTCTGAGACAGATTTTGTACACACTCGATTAACACATAGTTTAGAGGTGTCCGTTGTAGGAAGAACTTTAGGGAGAAAAGTTGGTAAAGTATTATTAGAACGTCATGCGAATTTAAAAGAGTTAGGATATACATTTAATGATTTTGGAGCCATAGTAGCAACAGCATCTGTAATGCACGACATAGGGAATCCTCCTTTTGGGCATTCAGGTGAAAAAGCCATTGGGGAGTATTTTAATACAGGAAATGGGCGCAAACACAAAGAACAGTTAACAGATAAAGAATACCAAGACTTAATTGATTTTGAAGGAAATGCGAATGGGTTTAAAATTTTAACCGAAAGTAAAGAAGGAGCAGAAGGAGGTTTGCGTTTATCTTATGGAACGTTGGGGGCATTTATGAAATATCCAAAAGAATCATTGCCAAAAAAACCAACACCACATATTGTAGATAAAAAATACGGATTCTTTCAATCAGAAAAAGAAGCTTTTTTAGATCTGGTAGATGACTTAGGGTTGAAGAAAAAATCAACAACAGAAGACCTTAGTTTTTATAGACACCCTTTAGCATATTTAGTTGAAGCAGCTGATGATATCTGTTATACAATTATCGATTTTGAAGATGGAATTAATTTAGGTTTGATTGACGAAGAGTTTGCATTAGAGTATTTAATCAAATTGGTTAAAAACTCTATAGATACCGCAAAATATCATTCGTTAAAACACAAAAAAGATCGGATAAGTTATTTAAGAGCTTTAGCTATCAATACATTGATACAAGAAGCCGTTGAGATATTCTTAGCAAATGAAGAAGCTATTTTAAATGGAGAATTTGAAAAATCTTTACTTGATAAATGTAAGTATGAAGCACAGATTAACGACATACTAAAAATTAGTGTTTCAAAAATATACAGAAGTCAAGAAGTAGTAGAAAAAGAAGTAGCAGGATATAAGATTATTGCAGACTTATTAGAAGTTTTTGTAACTTCGCTAAATAATAGTCATGATAATAACATGACAAATTACGATAAGCTTTTACTCAACCTACTACCAAAAGAATATCGTTCTGACTCTCATGATGTATATACAAGGATTATGTCTGTATGCACTTATGTTTCAAGAATGTCAGATAGTTACGCAATACGAATGCATAAAAAGATTCAAGGAACCATCATTTAAATAAAATGATATTAACTAAATTTACGTTTCAAAACTAACTCAATGAGATGAAGAAAAGCCTACTTTTTTTGTTGATTTTTTTTAGTTTTTGTAACCAACACATATAATTTACTTTTTATTTAGTACCACATTTAACTACTAGATAATTAATTATTTAACTCAATTAAATATTTCACCCAATGAAGAAAAAATTACTTTTATTAGGCTTAACTATAGTATTTGCTGGAGGCCTATTTTTTGTTACGAACACAGAAAAAAACTCTGAAGAAAAGAGAAGAGCAGAGTTTGCGGAATTTCTTAAGAATCATGAATATTCTAAGAGGAAACTAATGACCAAGGAGGAATTAAAAGCAATTCCTAAAGCTGATAGGCCAGACCTTGCTTTTGAACAAGATTTTTTAAGAACAATAGATCCGGTGACTCATGAATTAAATAGAGAAGGGTTATTAGAGTCTATAAAATTAGCAAACGAATTACAAGAAGAAACTAGAACTGTTGATTTCACATGGGAATCTAGAGGCCCTAGAGATGTATCTGGTAGAACTAGGGCAGTAATGTTTGATCCTAATGATGTTAACAATGAAAGAATATTTGCAGGCGGTGTAGGAGGAGGAATATGGATGAATACAGATGTTACTGATGAAAATATATCTTGGACTCAAGTAGCCCCTGGAGCTGCTAATTTTGCAGTAACAGCAATGGATTATGATCCAGTCATAACGACTAATTTTTATGCTGGAACAGGAGAAGGCTGGGGAAATATAGATGCAATTAACGGTGCAGGTATTATGAAATCATCAGATGGAGGAAGTACTTGGTCTAGTTTAGCCTCTACAACTGGTTTTGATTTTGTATATGATTTAGTTGTGAGAAATGAAGGTGGAAGCGAAGGAGTTATTTATGCAATTATGAGAGATGCTCAGAACACATTATCTGCAGGAACTGACTTGTTTAGATCTACAGATGGAGGAACTACATGGACTGTAGCAACAACAAGTGCATTTAGAGATTTAGAAATAGCAAGTGATAATACACTTTGGGCTGGAGGTTTTAACGGAACAATTTATAATTCAACCGATGGAACTACTTGGAATTTGGTGTATACAACAGGAGTTGGAAACCCAGGAAGGGTAGAATTAGGTGTTGCTCCGTCTAATTCGGATGTTGTTTATGCATTAATTTCTGGAAGTAATCAATTAGGTGAAGTAGTAAGAACAACAAGTGGAGGGCTTACTTGGACTGCGGTATCAGAACCAGCAGATAATACAGATGGATCTGTACCTGCTACAGATTTTACAAGAGGGCAAGCATGGTATGATTTGATTATAACTGTAGACCCTGCAGAAGAAAATACTGTTCATGTAGGTGGAGTTAACACTTTCAAATCGACAGATGGAGGATCTAATTGGGCTAAAACATCTAGTTGGTCTAGTGGATGGGATAATTCAGTGAGTTTTGTGCATGCAGATATTCATAATATTGTATATAGACCGGGGAATAATGCACTTGTATATGGGACAGATGGAGGAATATTCTATGCACCTGATGTCAATGCCATTCCTACTAGTGGACCTAATGCTTATACAACGGGAATCTTTGCTAGAAATTTAAACTATAATGTAACGCAATTTTATTCCGCTGCAATAGACCCTATAAATACCAATGCATTTATGGGAGGAACGCAAGATAATGGAACCCATTATTTTAATAGTGCAGGTATTGATGATACACAAGATTACAGTGGAGGAGATGGAGGTTTTGCTTTTATTGACCAAACGGCAGTAAATGCTACTGATGGAGTTTATTATATTGTTTCTAATACTGGAAATGCTTACAGAATGCATGATTTCTCGACAAGCACATTTAATATTGATTTAATTGTTAATGGAAATAATGGAAGCTTTATCAATCCAGCAGATTATGACGATGTGAATAATGTATTGTATTCTAATAATGGAAACAATCAAGTTACTACTGCTACTTTAGCAGCCGACCTTCAACCTCAATCTGTAGGAGGTGTTTTTCAAGGAACTAGAGAGACTATTACTATAAGTCTATTAGCAAGTAATGCAACTATTACGCATTTAAGAGTATCTCCACACAACCCTACTCCTTCTCAGAGAGCTTTATTTGTTGGTACTAGTACAGGGAATCTTGTAAAGAGAACCTTATTTAATGAAACAAATATTACAAATCCTAGTGTCACAGGAGCAGTTTCTAGTGTTGAAGTTGGAGCGAGTGATGATGAGTTAATCGTAACATATTCTAATTATGGAATTGTTAGTGTATGGTATACAAGTGATGGTGGAACAACTTGGGAAAATAAAGAAGGAAATTTACCAGATATGCCAGTAAGATGGAGTTTGTTTAACCCACTAGATAGAAAAGAAGTGATTTTAGCGACTGAAGCTGGAATTTGGAGAACATCAGATATTACAGCTACAAATCCAGTTTGGGGGCCAGTTTCTTCAGGAATGGGAAATGTTAGAGTAGATATGTTACAGTATAGAGCATCTGACAATGTAATTTTAGCTGGAACTCATGGTCGAGGAATGTTTACCTCAGTTTTTACAGCTACACCAGCATCAGTTGATGAAGTATTAACCGATAAAAAAGTATTTACAGTATACCCAACAATTTCAGAAGGAGATTTCACTGTATTTGCTAAAAATGATTTAGGAAATTCTAAACTAAGTATTTTTGATTTGGCAGGGCAACAGGTATACTCTTCTGAGTTAAACTTTAATAATAAGTCGAATCAAGAAGTTTCGGTGAATTTAAAATCAGGAGTTTACATTGTAAACTTAATCGATGAAAACAATAGAAAATCTTCAAGTAAGATTATTATCAAATAAAAAACTCTTTAAATAGATAAAAAGGCACTTTATAAAGTGTCTTTTTTTATTATAATAATTCAATTATTTTTCGAATAGAACCTGGATCAATGCCATTAATTTTTTGCAATTCGGGAATGGTACCGTGTTGTATAAAATGGTCTTGTATTCCTAAAAACCGAATGGTTTTTTGGTAGTTATGAGTTGCTGCGAATTCTAAAATAGAAGAACCAACTCCTCCTTTCACTACACCATCTTCAATGGTAATAATCTTTGAGTGTTTTTTAAAGATTGTATGAAGTAAATTCTCATCAAGAGGCTTTGCAAAACGAAGGTCGTAATGAGCAACTTCTGGGGACTGCTGAATGGCTTCTGTGACATTATTAGCAATAGAACCGATAGATATGATAGCAATATTCTTCCCTTCTTGTAAGCAAACTCCTTCACCAATAGATATGGCCTCAAACGGCTGCTTCCAATTAATTGTATTTCCTCTTCCTCTAGGGTAGCGAATGGCGATAGGTTTTTTTAACCCTAGTTGAGCAGTATACATAATGTTTCTTAATTCCACTTCATTTCTTGGGGCAAAAACAATCATATTTGGAATAGACCTTAGGTGGGCAAGATCAAAAACACCATGGTGTGTTGCGCCGTCTTCTCCTACCAATCCAGCTCTATCTAAACAAAAGATTACTGGAAGATTTTGAAGCGCTACATCATGAATCAATTGGTCATAGGCTCGTTGTAAGAACGTAGAATAAATATTACAAAACGGAATCATTCCTTGCGTACTCATCCCTGCTGCTAAAGTCACAGCATGTTGTTCAGCAATCCCTACATCAAAAGTTCTTTTAGGAAATTCATTCATCATTAGTTTTAATGAACTTCCAGTTAACATTGCAGGTGTAATTCCCACAATTTTTTCATTTTGTTGAGCTAGCTCAACGATGGTCTCTCCAAAAACATCTTGATATTTTGGAGGTTCCTGAATATTGCTTTTCGGGACTAACTCTCCAGTGCTAGCATCAAATTTTCCAGGAGCATGATACTTCACTTGATCTTCTTCAGCTTTTAATAAACCTTTACCTTTGGTGGTAATCACATGAAGAAATTTAGGGCCTTTCTTCTTTTTTAATCGTTTTAATTCTTTTAATAAACGGTCAAAATCATGTCCGTCAATAGGGCCAGAGTAATCAAAATTTAAAGCCCGTATGATATTATTTTTAGCAAGTGATTTGTCAGTTTTAACTTTGGTTAAGTACTGTTTTAAAGCTCCAACAGAAGGATCGATACCAATAGCATTATCATTTAAAATAATAAGAATATTAGAATCACTTACCCCTGCGTGATTTAATGCTTCAAAAGCCATACCGCTGGCTATAGAAGCATCTCCAATCACAGCAATGTGATGTTTGTCCATTTCTCCTTTTAAAGAAGAAGCAATTGCCATTCCTAAGGCCGCAGAAATAGATGTAGAAGAGTGTCCCACACCAAAAGCATCGTAGTTGCTTTCTGACATATTTGGAAAACCAGAAATGCCATTCAATTGACGATTGGTATGAAAAACATCTTTTCTGCCAGTCAGTATTTTATGTCCATAAGCTTGATGACCTACATCCCAAACCAGAGAGTCATTAGGTGTATCAAATAAATAATGCAATGCAATTGTTAACTCTATAACCCCTAAACTAGCGCCTAAATGCCCTTCTTTAGTAGCGACAACATCTATGATAAATTTTCGTAGTTCTTGTGCTAATTCAGGCAGTTGATCTTCAGATAAATTTCTGAGATCAGAAGGAGATTTTATATGATCTAATAAACGATTCATTGCAGCACAAAAATACAATTTTACAACTCAAAAGCTTTTTGTAATATTGAATAAAATAATCTTTCTCAAAATGCAGCCTTTTGATGATACATACTTTATGAAAAAAGCTTTGCAAGAAGCACAATTGGCTTTTGATAAAGGCGAAGTACCCGTTGGGGCGGTTGTTGTAATGAAAGATCAAATTATTGCTAGAGCACACAACTTAACAGAAACATTAAATGACGTTACAGCACATGCAGAAATGCAAGCTTTTACTTCTGCTGCAGATTTTTTGGGAGGGAAGTATCTAAAAGAGTGTGTCCTATATGTGACATTAGAACCTTGCCAAATGTGTGCTGGAGCTAGTTACTGGACACAAATAGGAAAGATTGTGTATGGAGCTTCAGAGCCTAAAAGAGGATTTATCAATTTGAACACTCAACTACATCCGAAGACAAAAGTGATCAAAGGAATTTTAGAAGAAGAATGTAGTACATTACTAAAACGATTCTTCATCCAAAAACGTAATTTGAATTAGAAATTTGCGTCAGAATTTATTGACTATACCTAAGTCGATATAACTTTCTTTTCTCATCTAAATACCTTCTTTTTTTG
Organism: Flavobacteriaceae bacterium; assembly: GCA_049115595.1. GTDB lineage: Bacteria > Bacteroidota > Bacteroidia > Flavobacteriales > Flavobacteriaceae > Polaribacter. The sequence goes on along the minus strand of JAGDZS010000001.1, from coordinate 39,444 downwards.
AAATTGTTACTTTTTTTCCGTTTTCTAATTCCAGCTCAAAAGATTGTTCAACTTTCATCAGAGATCTCTGGTATTGGTCTAATGAACAAAAATCTGTAAATATTTTTCCGTTGACTCGAGACACAATATCTCCTTGTCTGACTCCCATTTTCCAAGGATCACTTCCTACTTCAATACTGGAAATTTTCATTTTATTTTTACTAAAAATTAAGGCACAAGTATAACCAGAGTACGATTGCTCAATTTTTGGTGAAGAGACATAAAGTCGATCTTTTTTCAAGTTGATAAATAACTCTTTTCCTTTCCATAGACGATTTCCAATTTTGGTTGATTTTTCATTGTTGTAATCTATTAATGGAGATAGCGTCACTTCATTGGAAGTAGATTCTGGAAATTGAAATGTTTTCTCTTGCATGGGTGTTAGAGTTCCGCTGAGGTCAATATTTCCAGTGTAAAAAGAACGTTGGGAAAACTCATCAATATTGGTGAGTGTGTAGTTACGAGTAGAAATATTAGAACTTCCTCCTGCGCCTGTATCTAAAAGAAACTTGAAACGACTTCTTTTCCGATTCAAATAGACATAGGGTCTATTACCTCTAAAGTCAAAACTCATGGCATGCATATTTTTCACTTTTTTGGGAGTGTAATTAGAAGGGTACATGATGAGAATTTTATTCTTGTAATCAATGCTCCAGTTGAATTGCTTAATAATGTCTACACCTAAAATTCCATCAATTTGATGGCAAGTAAAAAAGTCATTTTCAGAAGTGTTTAAAATACGATGACCTGTAATTTTTCGACTTGCTAGTTGAATTTTACCGCTTTTATAATATCGCATTCTGGTTTTTAATCCACTAGAAGAAGTAATTGTAGTCGTTTTTTTAGTCGCTTTTAAATTCTCTTGAGCCCAACCGTAAGATAGTGTAAGCTGTGCTCCAGTATCAAAAGCAAATTCCTTTTTCACACCATTAAACGTAATTGGAATGATGATCAACCCCAAATCATTTCGAAAAGGAATGGTATCCTGAAACGCTTGTGAAAAACTTGTTTGGAATAAGAGAATTAACAGAATAAAAAGCAGTCCTTTTTTCATCTTTTGGTGATTTATATTAAAGCTTGTCTAAGCTAAGTTTTTATATAGGTTTATCAAAACTTTTTAATCTTCTATATATTCCAAAATATCTGAAGAGTGATAATAAAAAAGCTCTTATCTTTTATTGATAAGAGCTTTTGTTTTTTAATATTTTGAGTATTTAATCTCTAGAAAGGAAAATTTGCAATACGTACCAAAAGAGCAGCATTAAAGATGCAAACAACCCTAAAGCAGCAGGGATATAATCATCTGTTCCGTATTTGTGAACCATATTAGACGTTTGGTATAAAATTGATCCTCCTGCTAATACACACATTCCAACAGAAAACCAAAGACCTAGGTCGAAACCAAATAACACGCCTGCTAAAATCAATCCAAAAGCGATGAAAAAGCCCATTGTAATTCCGGCACGAATGAAAGAGAAATCTTTTTTGGTAATAAATACGACTGCTGAGATTCCTGTAAATAAAGCAAGAGTAACAATCGCAGCTTGTTTTAGTAACTCAAAACTTTGAACTTGTTCAATAGCAATAAAGATAAGCGGAATAAAGATAAATGCCTGAGCAAAAGCATACAATGCAAAAGCCATGTATTGAATATTTTTATTAGCTGTCTTCATTATGGTACTTTCTGCATAGTTAGTAATTAGCATAAAGCCGCCTAACATGATTAACCAACGATAACCAACAGTCATGGAAAGAGCAAACTTTATAACGCTAGCATTTTGAAATAATAGATATTCGAAAGCAAGGAAGGCTAAAACTCCCCCAGCAACATGTGCATAGGTTTTTTTGTAAAAAGCAACCCGTTCTTGATCGGTAGCTTGTGATAAGATGATTCTATTTTGAATAGGATTTTCCATAGGTCTGATTTTTAATTTATAGGATAAAGATATACTTTTTTAGAAAATAGAAAGAACTATACTTTTTTAATAACGCTAGTTACAATACCCCAGATTAAAAAATTATTTTCCTCCGTAATCTTAATAATAGGGTAGTCTGGGTTTTCAGGTTGCAACCAAACCTCTCCATCTCTTACTTTGAGCCGCTTTACAGTAAATTCTCCATCTAAGAAACAAACCGCTATTTTATTATTTTCAGGTTCTAAACTACGGTCAATTACTAATAAATCATTGTCATCTAAGCCAGCTCCAATCATGGATTGACCGCTTACTTTTGCAAAAAAAGTAGCTTCTTTGTTTACAATTAACTCTTCATCTAAAGATATCCGAGTTTCTCTAAAATCATCCGCAGGTGAAGGGAATCCAGCGGAAATTCCTGTATCGATAAATATAGCACCATTGCTTTCGGATATTTTAGAAGAAAAAATTTGTAGAGACATCGTGTGTTTATTTTACAGTAATAATATCATTGATTTTGGTTGTATACTTGGGAGATAATCGTTCTTGACGCATTTTCCATGTACGTTCTAAATCTTGATTTGCTAATTTGATTTTATCTGCTTTAAATTTCTTATTTAAATGATCTATAGCAGACATTAATGGTTTATGTTTTGGGTTCTCATTTGAGAATAAATCTAACTGATGATTTCCTGTAGGAACCAAACCTGTAACAATAACTCCAGCTCTTTTGTACTTAATACCTGGTTTAAAAATTGTTTTTACAGCCTTTATAGCAGCATTTGTAATGGTTAATGTTGAATCTGTAGGGTGAGGAAATATGACTGTTTTAGAACCTCTGTGCTGAGTTGACTCTTTTTTATGACGGTCGCTACTTAAAATAACAATGATCATATGACAACTAGATTCTTGATTTCGTAATTTTTCGGCACAACTAGCAGCAAAAGTAGAGATACGTTCTTTGATGTTTTCGATATCTGAATAGGTGTATTCGAAACTACGCGTAGTAGCGATAGAACGTTTTGTATCATGAGTATCTAAGGGCATTTTAGGAATACCTTCTAAATCTTTTTTTAATTTCCATTCAGTGATGGAAAAGTTTCCTTTCACCCATGAATCAGATAGTTGTGTAAAGTCAAAAGCTGTTTTACAGCCTTTAGCAATAAGACGTTTTTGCAAACGATATCCAATTCCCCAGACGCTTCTAATATCTGTCCATTTAAGTGCTTTTATTCGTTTTTCCTCAGAATTAATCACATAAACGCCTTTCGTTTCTTGTGGAAATTTTCTTGCAATTTTATTGGCGACTTTACTTAATGCTTTAGTTGGAGCAACCCCTACACAGGTAGGAATGCCAGTCCATTGTAAAATTCGTTTTCGTATTTGAACTCCATAATCATCAAAATCATAGTTTTCAAAACCTTTAAATTTTAGAAACGCTTCATCGATACTATACACTTCTACATCTGGAGTAAATTGTTCTAAAATCTTCATCACCCTAGCGCTCATGTCTCCATATAAGGGGTAGTTTGATGATAAAACATGAATGTTGTGTTGCTTACAAAAAGATTCCCATTTAAAGATAGGTGCTCCCATGGGTAGATTGAGGTCTTTTGCCTCATCACTTCTAGAAATAACACAACCATCATTGTTACTTAAAATAGCCACAGGTTTATGTTGTAAGTTCGGATTAAACACCCGCTCACAAGAAGCATAAAAGTTATTACAATCTACTAAAGCAAACATCGTTATAAATATACAAACAAGAAATTCTTTAAGATACTGATGAGTTACTTATATTTGAAAAAATTAGAGTTCGAATGAATGTTTTCGATATTGTTATTGTTGTGCTATTAATCTTTGCTTTTGTTAGAGGCTTTATGAAAGGCTTTTTTGTAGAGGTGGCATCTTTGATTGCTTTAATTGGAGGGATATTTGGAGCCATTCATTTCTCGTATTTCGCATCAGATATTTTAGAGGAATATGTAGATTGGGATGAGAATTATATTGCTTTAACAGCTTTTGCAGTTACTTTTATAGTAATTGTAATTGCAGTTTCTTTTTTAGGAAAAGTACTAACAAAGATGGCAGATTTTGCAGCTTTAGGGTTAATTAACAAAATACTAGGAGGCATTTTTGCGCTATTAAAGAGCGTTCTAATTTTGAGTGTAATTTTTGTGTTTTTTGCAAGATTGAATAGTAATTTGTTATTTGTAGGAAAAGAAACACTCGACAATTCTATTCTTTATGCACCAGTGAAGAGTATTGTCCCTTCTGTTTTTCCTTCAATTATAGAGGAAATAGAACAGAAAAAGATCGAAATAAATAATACAACAAGTCTGCATGAAAAGAAGTAACTTGCAGCGCTTAATAATGATATGAAGTTTATCTACTCTTTTTTAATGGTCTTATTTTTTTCTTTCTCTTTGCCGAGTACAGCTCAGCAATGTGAAATATTAAAGAACGGCTCTTTTATTTATAAGTTGGCGAAAAAAGATGTATTAGTAGAGTTTAAAGAGAATAAACACGTAGAATATCATCAGGATAAGAAATACTATATTAAATCCGATATTGAATGGGTTTCAGACTGCGAGTATTATTTAATTATACATGATGCTACACTGCCTAATTTTCCATTTAAAAAAGGAAGTAGACTCCATATCAAAATTACCAAGGTAAAAGGAAATAAAGTCTACTACAAATCTTCGATGGCCGGAAGAACCTGGGAAGGTAAAATGACCAAGGCAAAGTAATTTCTTAAGAATCTTTATGATCCTTAATCCACTGCAAACAAGTTTTAAAATCATCAAACATACATTCTTCAGAAATAAGATCTGGAATAATGTCAATACGTTCCATCATATATCTAGGTTGAGTTTGAAGATCTACAAAAAGTACATTTTTATCACCTTTTTTCAAATCGACTAGAACATCTTCTAAGGCATATAATCCGGACTGATCTATATATTGCATTCGATCCATACGAATTACAATGGTAGATGCTGAACTAGGTATCTGTTTTACAAGTGCTTGAAAATCACTTGTAGAACCAAAAAACAAAGGACCTTTAATATGCTTGATGAAAATTTCTTCCTGTAGTTTTTTTGTCAATCCAAGTTCGTCTGCCCAAGGCTCTTCTTTTAATGATTTAACATTGGACCTTTCTGCTGTAAGGTCTCCTATTCTTTTCATAAAAATTAAAGAGGCAATTACCAGCCCAATTCCAACTGCGTTCACTAAGTTCCAAAAAGTTGATAGAATCAATACAACCAACATAATTAAAACTTCGGAACTTAATTTAAAAGGAAGAATCTTAATTTTAATATCTCTAGGTAAGGAAGGGATTGCTTTTAAACCTTTATAATCCATTACACTAATACCAACTGTTACTAGAATTCCTGCTAATACAGCTGCTGGAATTTTTGAGGCAACAGGACCCAAACCAAGAACGATTATTAGTAACATAACACCTGCAATCATCCCTGAAAGTCTTGTCTTTCCTCCAGCATTAATATTTACTACAGTTCTAATCGTTGCTCCTGCACCTGGAATACCTCCAAAAATAGAACCAATACTATTTCCAATTCCTTGACCAATTAATTCTTTGTTAGGCTTGTGTTTTGTCTTCGTCATATTATCTGCAACAACACTTGTTAACAATGAGTCAATTGCCCCTAATAAAGCAAGTGCTAATGCTGTAAATATATAAGGTGTAATACTTGCCAAACTAAATCCAGTGATAATCTCCATATTTGGAATTGGCAATCCTGTTGGAATTTCTTCTATAGGCCTATAGTCCAAACCAAAACCAACTGCGATTCCAGACATGACGACTAAAGCAACCAATGTACTTGGTATTTTTGTCGTAATCCGTTTAAATCCAAAAATGATAATAATGGTTCCAATAGATAGTAATAATTCTAAATAGTTAATAGATTTTAGTGCTCTAGGTAATACTCTTAGAGTACCAATAACTCCTGAAGCTTCTTTAGCAGCTAACGTTTCAGATTCACGGTTAATATCTTCTGGCGTTATTTTATTTGCTCTTGTAACAGTTTCTTTAAAGTCTTCTAAAACTAAAATTCCTTCACCCGCTTCTTCTTTCAGAATATTCTCTAAAATAATTTCCTCAGCTTGAGGTTTAAATTGAGTTACATATTCGATATCTTCTTTTGCACTGTAACCAAGAGAAGGAGATATTTGAGTGATAATAATAATGACCCCAATAGCAGTCATAAACCCAGATACTACGGGGTATGGGATGTATCGAATATATTTTCCTAGACCAATTAATCCAAGTCCAATTTGCATCAACCCAGCCAATAAGAAGACTGTTAAAATAGCAGGAAGGGCTTTTTCTACATCCCCATCATTTGCAGCTATTATTCCTGCAATAACCACCATACTTACAGCCGTCATTGGCGCAGTTGGTCCGGAGATTTGAGTGTTGGTTCCTCCAAAAAGTGCGGCAAAGAAACTAATAAAAATAGCTCCATATAATCCAGCTGCAGGCCCTAAACCTGAAGAAACTCCAAATGCTAATGCTAATGGTAAGGCAACGATTCCTGCTGTAATCCCTCCAAAAGCATCTCCCTTAATGTTAGAAAAAAAGTTTTTCATAAATGACAAATTGATTGAATGTCTAAAATACTCAAATTTTGAATATAAAAAAACCGATACATTATGTATCGGTTTTAATTAACAGTATTTTTTTTAAAAGTTAAAAATTAACGAACGTGATAATATTGATTTGATCCCTTCCAGAAGTCTCAAATATTTGATTCATATATCCTAATTCTATTTTTATCCCTTTACTAACTTTATATCCAATACCTCCATAAATTCGATTTCTATCAAAAGTGGTGGACTCTCCATTTAGGAATATTTCATTATAGAAAGAAGCATAATATTTAGATTCTTTAAAAGGAACATTTACGCCTAAGAAGTATCTAAATCTAGTTTTGAAATCACTTTCAACAAAACGTTCTTCTAAACGAAATCGATGTTGTATACCTAGGCTGCCTAAGGAGTGTTTGGTAATAAATTGTTGAAAGATTCGATGCTCTTCTACCGTTTTCTGATCATTACCATTTCCAGTAAAGTTTTCAGAATTGATATATCCATACCCTAATAGAAGATTGGATTTAGATCCAACATTATACCCTAAACCAGTCCTTAGTAACAATTGTTCTAAGTCTCCTAGAGCATTATAGTTTCTATACTGTACTTCATGATGGAGGTTCCATTTAGAGTTTAATTGTTTGCTTCCAATATAAACAAGCCAATTCCCTAAACCGCTATCTTGACTTTTAGCAGCAAAAGGAATTGACAAAAATGCTAGTACAAATATGAATTTCTTCATAAATATTATCTCTTATTTAGTAAAAAGTAACAGACCCGTCCTTGATATCGTACATAGCTCCAACAATAGTAATTTCACCATTGTCTTCCATTTCTTTCAAAACTGGGCTTTTTGTTCTGATATCTTCTATTGTCATATAAACATTCTTTTCAGCAACATTGTTTACAAAATCAATGTTTCCCGAGTTTCTTTGACTTGCATCTGTTGGTTCTGTAACTGCTGCTACAGCTGGCTTTAATTTACTAATCAAGGTTGTTAAATTCCCTAATTTTGCATCATCACAAGCGCCTTTTACAGCACCACATGCGGTATGGCCTAAAACAACAATAGCTCTTGTTCCTGCAAGTTTACAGGTAAATTCCATGCTCCCTAAAATATCATCATTCACAAAATTACCTGCAATTCTGATACTAAAGATATCTCCGATTCCTTGGTCAAAAACCAATTCTCCAGAAACTCTAGAATCTACACAATGTAATACTGTTGCAAAAGGATATTGACCTGTACTAGTATCCGCTACTTGTTGTAATAGATCTCTATCTACTTCTTTGTTTGCAACAAACCTTGCATTTCCTTCTTTTAATAAACTAATTGCTTTTTCTGGTGTGATTGTAGCCTGGGTTTCTTTTGTATGTGCTTTCATCTTTTTTAATGATTTTTATGTTATTAATTAGCAACTAATAGCGAAACATTTAGCTTGTTAATTGCGTAATCATTCTCTCTATTTACGCACAACAAGTTAACATTATTTTTTGATAGATAATTAGATAGGTTTTTAATTACATTATCATTTTGTTCAAAGACATATTCTACTGTGTCTTGATTCGCTGGAGTTGGGTTTTTCTCAAGCTGATCTGAATTTTTAACAACTTTAAAAGATTTTAGTGGACGTTGAGCATTCTGAATTAAATTGTTAGCAAAATCCACATTTAATGCATTATTTTTTTCATCTAGTAATCCTAATGATATTGATTGATCTGGTTCTAGAATATGATCGTCAGAAGCAATCATAACAGCTCCTTTGTGCTTTTTCATCACAAATTGAGTGACGTGATCACCAATAAAACTTAAAGATGTTTTCTTTCTTTTTCCTAAAACCACTATGTCTGGCTGATATTCATTGATATAATTTCCAATTTCTTCTTTTATGCTTCCAAAAGAAAAAGCATATTGAATATTGGTATCGTAATCAGATGAGAAAGATTTCACCTCCTTCTTGATCTTATTTTCTGTTGTTATATACTCTCGATTAATTGTACGCATTGCAGAAAGTTGGTTTTCGGTACCTACAATCTCAGAAGCTCCTTTTACATGAAAAAATTGGATGTCTCCATCTACCATTTTTGCAAGACTTAAGGTGCTTTTTAATGTGTTCTTTACATTGTTCTTTAAATCTGAAAGAACTAATATTTTATATCTGTTATTTGATGTTTTCATAATGTTTGGTTTAGGTGTTTTTTGGACGAAGTTTAAAGAATTCGATAAAACTATCTGGGTTTTCTTGAATTCCTCTTTCAGATATCAACTTGATGTCGATATTTCTCTCCTTAGCTTTGAATGAAAAGTCGTCTAAGATTTCGACAATGTCATTATCTAAGAAACGAGTCTTTCTTACATCCAATTCTAAGTACGTATCTCTTGGCAGGCTGTCTAATTCTTTTAAGATCGCTGCCTTGTTGAAGAAGGTTACTTCTTCAGCTAGTGTCATTTTAATTTTATGAACTCCATTACTCATATCTTCAATATGTAAGAAGTGAGAGTTTTGGAAACTCTTAATTAAAATCACAACAATTCCTACTGCCAACCCTAAGGCAAGTCCTTTAAGTAGATCAATAGCAATAATCCCAACAACGGTAGTTACAAAAGGAATCCATTGTTTCCATCCTTGTTGAACCATTTTTTTAAACAAAGATGGCTTCGCTAATTTGTATCCAACTACGAATAAGATTGCTGCTAAAACAGCCAATGGAATTTTATTTAATAGTGTAGGAATTAACATCACAGAAATTAATAAGAAGAATCCATGAACAATCGCAGAAGCTTTACTTTTTCCTCCTGATTGTATGTTTGCAGAACTTCTTACAATTACCTGAGTAATAGGCAATCCTCCGATTAATCCAGAAACAATATTTCCAATTCCTTGAGCTAATAATTCTTTATTCGTTGGAGTTACATTTTTATCTGGATCTAATTTATCTGTTGCTTCCACACACAAAAGTGTTTCTAAACTAGCAACTAAAGCAATGGTAAATGCAACGATCCAAATCTCTGCTTTTCCTAAAACTCCAAAGTTTGGAAATGTAAATTGACCAAAGAATGAATCAAGATCTTCTGGTACAGGAACACTTACTAAATGACTAGAATCAAGAGCTAATGTGCTATTTGATTTCGTAGTAACGAAGAAGATAATTCCCAATACTACAGCAACTAAAGGCCCCTGAACTAGTTTGAAAACCTTGCCTTTTTTACTTAAAACACGATCCCATAAAATTAAAATAGCAAGACTAATCAGCCCAATGACTGTTGGCCCTGTACTTAAATTCGCAATTGAGTTAATAATATTAGTAAAGGTAGTTCCTCCATCTAACGAAGTATCGTACCCAAAGAAAAAAGGAACTTGCTTTAAAATGATAAAGATTCCAATTCCTGTCAGCATTCCTTTAATAACGGAAGAAGGGAAAAAATAACCGATAATCCCTAAACGGACAACTCCAAAAAAGAGTTGAATAACACCTCCCAAAACAACAGCCAATAAGAAGTCTTCAAAACTTCCTAATGTTGCTATGGCAGATAATACAATAGCGGCAAGACCAGCAGCTGGTCCGCTCACTCCAATTTTAGATCCACTTAATGAACCTACAACAATACCTCCAACAATTCCTGCAATTAATCCTGAGAAAAGAGGAGCTCCACTTGCTAAAGCGATACCTAAACATAAAGGTAACGCCACAAAAAATACCACTATACTAGCGGGTAAATCACTTTTTATAGTTTTAAACATGATAAAACGTATTTGTTTATCTTTTTATTAAAAAGAATAAACGAATTAGTACTTAAATTTAATTAGAAACGATATTTAAGCAGTAAATTCTGGAGGTGGAGAGACCTGTTTTTTATAGTAAGAAGTATAGTTTTTAGAGTAAAAACGGATGCGTTTTTTCTTCTCTAAATCCTTGTAAAATAATGAGTTATTTAAAGAGTAGTAGATTTTTACTTCCAAGTCTTTTTTAGACTCTTTCCCTTTGTTTTCCTCATCTTCTCCCATGTCAACCAATGTAGATATTTCACATTTTCCTTCCAACAAAGTGAAGTAAGTTGGAGTAATTATTGAAGCAATCAATATTAAGGAAAAGAAATAAGTAATTAATACTTTGGTCATGTGACTTTTTAAAGAACACAAATATACGAATGAAACAAATAAGAAATGTTAATTTTTTTTTAAAAAATGTTCAACAGTTTGATTTTATCAAAAAGTATCCAGCCAATTTTACCATCTGCTATTCGAATTTTTTTCCAGTTATCAACTGTGTCTAAGACAGATACCTTTGTTCCTTCATGTAATGTGAAGATGTTTTCACTATTTAATGTTGGAGCGTTTTTAATTTCAACTTCTTGAGCAAAAATAATGGCGCTTATATTGTTTTGTTGGAAAGAATGTTCTTTGATAGCAAAAATGGAAGAGGCAATGACCAATAAGAAACTAATAATACTCGTCACAAAAAAGAGACGCTTTTTCGAAGAAGTATATGAAAAGTAAAAAAGTAAAAACAGCAAAACCCCTAGTATTGAAAAGACTACAGAGACTATTGACCATTCATTATAAGAAAGCTTTTTCACAAAAGATTCGTCTATTTTTTGAAAAAGAGATTTTGGAAGTTCTTCAATATTATCAATAGTTAGTCTTTTTGCAAAAACTAAATTATTTTCAGCATCTTCATTTAACGGATCTATTAATAATGCTTTCTCATAATTGTAAATTGAAGGAGCAACCTTATTTAGTTTATAGTAGCAATTTCCTAAATTATAATAGAGTTGAGAAGAAATAAGACCCAATGCTTCAATTTGATTGTAGGTAACAATAGCTTCGCTGTATAGCTCTTGCTTGTACTGATCGTTTGCTTTTACAAACAACTCATTGGATGATTGAGCTAAAATCCCTTGTGCAACAAACAATAAGAAAAGGAGTATCTTTTTCATTTTAAAATTGTTTATCTATTTGAGTAATTACCATTCTTGCTTTTTCATAATCTTCATTCATTTCAACTGTAGTAACAGGAGAATACCTCGCAGAATCACAGCTGTCAAAAACTTCAATGAAAGAAATAATATTGATTAAATCAACATTTCTGTTTTTTAATAATTCTGTAATTTTCTCTCGACTAATATCGGATGTTTCAATTTTTAATTTTGCTTTTAAATAATTGTGCAATGCTTTTTCTAAAGCGACGTAAAATTCTTCTTTTTTACCCAATTGTTTTTTTGCTTCAGACAAGTATTTCTTAGCTAAACGATCTGCTTTCCGTTGTTTTGTGCCAATAACATCTTTATTCCTAGCCTCATTTCTTTTAGCTAATAAGATTCCAACTGGAATAAAAATCAAAGGAAGGAAGAGTAACAAGTAATACAAATTAGACTTAAAGAAATCAGATTTTTGAGCCTGAATAAAAGCCGCTTGTGTTTGAATGTATCTAAAATTGGCTCCTGTAGCAAGAACATCTTTTTTAATAGATGTGATGTCTGATGTAGTATTTAATTCTTTCCCTTCTAATACCTCTACATATAAATCCTCTGAAGTAATAGTAATGTACTTTTTTTCTTTTGGATTGAAGTAAGAAAACTCTGTGTTTGGAATTTTATATTTTCCTTTGTATTGAGGAACAACAGTGTATTTCTTTGTTATAGTACCTCTAATTCCGTGAGGAGTTACAACAACTTTCTCTTTTTGTTCTGGAGTAAAAACCTCCAACTCAGCTGGAGTTTTTATCTCTGGAAGCTCAAATAGTTTTAAGTTTCCATTTCCGCTAACTTTTACAGAAACTTCTGCCGATTCATTTGATTTAAGTAAGTCTCTACTAGAAGTAACAACAAAGTCAAAATCTCCCACAGCTCCATTAAAACTCTCAGGCTTTCCGTTTATAGGAAGTTCTTTTGTGTTTATAAATTTCTTAGGAGAAGAAAAACTTCGAGTGATATTCCTAGTAATTGGGTTTCCGAAAAAATCACCTCTACCTGTAGGGACACCAATTACAATATCCATTTTCATGGGATCGATTGTTAGTTTTCCAGATTTAGTTGGAATTAGGAGCGCTTTTTTTAAGACTACATATCTATATTTTTCCCCATTGTAGATTCCTTCTCTAGCGGGCAATCCTTTGATCTTAATTTCTTGATTCCAGAAGCCATTGTACTGAGGCGATTCTGTCATAGAAAAATCATTTACGCTTATGTTCCTGCTTACATATAATTTGTACTCTACATAAACTCCTTCTCCAACATATGGGCTAGATTTCGAGATTTCAGCAACTAAATGAACATTCTGTTGAGCAATATAATTTGGGTCATTAGGATCTTTAGGAATCTCAACGGCATCTAGAACAATAATTTTTACGGGTTTTGATTTTAAGACCTTACCATTTAACTCAATGCTAGCAGGAGGGATGTTAAACTCTCCTTTTCTTAAAGGCTGAATAATATACGTGTACGATAGCGAGTATTTAGACTTTCCATTAACCCAAGATTGACTAATAGATTGACTAGGCCCAGCAACTATTCTAAAGTTTTTAAAATTTGGAGGAGAAAAATGATCGGCACCATGTTTATTCACTTCAAACTGTACTCGTAATCTCTGATTAAGACCAAGCTTGTTTTTACTAACACTTGCGGTTAGTTTAGGCTCAGGCTGCTTCACTTTCTCTTGAGCAAACAGAGTAACGCTCATTAAAGTAAATAATACAAGTATGTACCTAATTTTCTGCTTCATGTTTTGATTCTAGAATCAAGGCAAATGTAAAAATTTACCAGTCTTTTTCTTGTTTTACTTTTCTGCCTTTTGCTTTTTTAGCGTTTAACTTTTTCTGAGTTTTTTTCTCTTCATTGTTTAAGCTTTCTAAAAGCTGTTTCAGCTGTTGAGGAGTCATTTTTCCTTGCTGAGGTTTAGGTTTTTGTTTCTTCTTATCTTTTTTATTGGGATCTTGCTTTTTCTTATTTTGATCTCCTTTATCTCCGTCTTTTTTAGGATCTTTTTTATCCTTGTCTTTTCCGTCCTTATTATCTTTATTCTTATCCTTGTTGTTCTTGTCTTTGTTATTTTTATTCTTGTCTTTGTTCTTATCCTTGTTCTTGTTTTTCTCTTTGTCAAGAAGTTTTTGAGCAACGGCTAAGTTATAACGAGTCTCATCATCATTAGGATTGTTACGTAAAGAATTTTTATAAGCATCTACAGCTGGTTGGTATTGCTTTTGTTTCATCATAGCATTACCAATATTATGGTAAGCTTCTGCTTTTTCAAATTTATCTTTTGAATCCTTAACGGCGATATTGTACTGTTCTACAGCATCTTTATGTAAATCGTTTTGATACAAAGCATTTCCCATATTATAGGTTGCTTTCTTGTAGGTACTATTTTTGTCTAAAGCTTTTTTATAAGAAACGGAAGCATCCGTATAATTTTTTTGATCGTACAGTTTATTTCCTTCTCGGACTAACTTCCTAGCTTCTCTTTGCAAGGAAATAGTGTCTTTTTGAGCTTGAGCCACCATTGATGTTACTAACATCAAAAGCGACAATATGATATGTTTACAATTCTTCATAAATTAGAATTTACTTGTCTTCTTCGTTAAATAAATCTACTTTTCTTAGCCATTTTGTTTTCTTGTTCAGTAAGAAAATATCCAAAAGTAAGAATAGAATTCCGATTCCTAAAAACCACTGGAACTGATCTTTATAATCTGAAAATTGTTTTGTTTCAAATTCAGTTTTTTGAGCGTTCCCAATAATATCTTCAATTATTTTTACGGGCTTGTCGGTAATGTTCCCATCAATATAACTACCAGAGGAAGCATCGGCAATAGCTTGTAAAACTTTAGGCTTACGTTGTGTTATTACTGTTTCTCCTTTGTGTTTTTTGTATCCAATTAGTGAGCCATTAATTTTTAAAGGAATAGGACCTCCTTTTTCTGTTCCTACACCAATGGTATACACCTTTACTCCTTCGTCAGCGATATTTTGAGCTACTTGTTTGGTTTCTTCTTGATGATCTTCACCGTCTGAAATAATGATTAAAAAACGATTGGTTTGCTCATCATTATTATAATATGTTTTTGCTAAATCTAGAGCTTCATTAATTGCTGTTCCTTGGCTAGATACTAAATCTGGACTAGCATTCTGTAAGAACATTTTTGCAGCGGCATGATCTGTTGTGATAGGAAGTAGTGGATAAGAATTTCCGGCATAAATAATAACACCAACACGATCACTCCCTAATTTGTCTATTATTTTTGAAATAATTTGCTTCGATTTTTCCAATCGGTTTGGGGCAATATCTTCCGCCAACATACTTCGAGATACATCCAAAGCAAAAACAACATCGACACCTTCTCTTTTAACGGTCTTTAGTTTGGTTCCCATTTTTGGATTTACCAAAGCCAAAATCAAAAAAGAAATCCCAATGATAAAAAATAAGAGTTTTAAAACGGATTTAAAAACAGAAATGTTTGGAGCAAGTTTTAATAACAAAGAATGACTTGCAAATTTGCGTTGTGTTCTTTTTTTCCACCAAGACATCAATAGAAAAATCAAAACGATTACAGGAATCGCTCCAAAGAGATAAAAATATATGGGTTCTTCTATTTTGTACATTTATATAAAACTTCTAAATAAAGTGTTTTTTAATAAAAATTCGAGAAACAATAATCCGCCAGCAATGAAAACTAAAAAACGATACTTTTCACTGTAATTGGTATACTTAAATTCTTCAATTTTTGTTTTCTCTAGTTTGTCTATCTCGTTATAGATTTCTTTTAATTTAGTATTGCCAGTAGCTCTAAAGTATTGACCTTCTGTTTGCTCGGCAATATACTTTAAGAGCTCTTCATCAATTTCTACTTGTTGTCTTCTAAATTGCAATTTCCCTGTTCTTGGGTCTTTGCTATAAGGAAAATCTGCAGTTCCATTGGTTCCTATTCCTATGGTATATACTTTAATACTTAACTCTTTTGCTAATTCTGTAGCTGTCTTAGGATCTACAAATCCAGAATTATTTACTCCGTCTGTTAGTAAGATAATAACTTTGCTTTTAGCTTCACTTTCTTTTAATCTGTTAACAGCAGAACCCAGCCCCATTCCAATAGCAGTTCCTCCTTCTAATTGTCCCCATTTTATTTCTGAAATGGTTCTTTTTACAATTCCTTTATCACTAGTAATAGGTGTTTGCGTAAAACTTTCACCAGCGTAAACCACAATTCCTATCCTATCATTTGGTCTTCTATTTATAAAGTCGGTAGCAACATTTTTTAAAGCTTCCAAACGATTTGGCTTTAAATCTCGTGCAAGCATACTTGCAGAAACATCTATTGCCATTACGATGTCAATTCCTCTATTCGCTTTTATCTTGGTACTCACGGCAACATTTTGAGGCCTGGCTAGTGCCACAAATAAGAATCCTAAGGCAAGTAGTCTAAATACGTATAGTAGTGGTTTTAATTTTGGTAATATCGAAGTGTTTTTAAATCCTTTTACGCTGGAAACAGTTAATACAGTGGTATCTTTTTTTCTCATAAAAAAATACCACACCGCTAATAACGGAATAAGGACTAATAACCAGAGAAACTCTGGATTGTGAAACTCTAAATTATTCCAATTCATCTTCATCTGTTTCTTCGTCTTCTTCTATAATAGGTTTCGGTTTTAAGTCATTTAAAACATCTTCGGCACCTTTTCTATCACCTTCTATTTGGTGAGCTAACGGTTTAGATTTTGCAAACTTCACCAAATCGGCCTCACTTAATAAACCTTTTAACTTTTTAATTGTTTCTTCACTAGCCTCGAGAGTTTGCTCTTTGTTGTACTCGATTAATGTATCAATTATTTCATCTGTAGTGCTTTCCAAAGCAGGAATCTTGAGTTCTTTCTCTACATAGGTTCTAACAATTTCTGTTAGTTCACTGTAGTACTTTTTGATCTCATTATTTTGCCATAATAATTTGCCATCCAATTTATGAAGTCGTTCAATAGCTTCTTCATAAGGAGGCAAAAGTGCGATAATTTCCTCTTCTGTAATTTCTTCTTTTTTACGAGTTTTGAGGTAATAAATAAGAGCAGCGATTAACAACAGACCAAGAATTACCCAAATTAAATAAGGCTTAAAATCGTCAAAGACATATGGCTCACTTTGTATGGCTTTGATCGGAAACATTTTTTGCTTAGTAGTATCAACAGCTACCGTGGCAACATTAATGAGTATAGAATCTGTTATATAAGCTCTGTTCCTAATGAAAATTTGCTGAGAAGGAATATAGAAAGCGCCACTGTCGAACCCAGTAAGCAAGTACTTTTTAATCAGGTTACTCTTAACCGTATCCATTTTTAAATCTTCAACAATCTCTAAACCTTTTAAGTTTTCTAATTTAGGAACGATGACACTCGTAGTATCATCTACAGAAATTTGATAAAAAAATTGTTCCCCAATTCTAATATTGGTAGTATCTACTTTTACCTCAACTTGTTGGGAAAAAGAAACAGTACTTATTAATAGTAAAAATAAAAGGATTCTAATCTTCATTTGCTCTATCTGCCTTTGTGTTTAAAGTATCCTAATAATTTTTTCACATAGCTTTCATCTACTCTTGTATTGATCGTTCCAGCTCCACTTCTTTTAAAAGTATTGTGGTAGTAATCAGCCAAACGTAAAGCATTGGCTCTATAACTGTTTCTAACAGATTTAGATGAGGTATTTACCAATTGAACACTGTTTGTCTCAGCATCTAGCATTGGTACCATTCCTAAGTTTGGAATTTCTTCATCGTGTTTATCATACACTCGAACACCAGTAATATCATGTTTGTTTCCAACAATTTTCAACGTTCTTTCGTAATCATCATCCATAAAATCGGAAAGCATAAATACAATTGCTTTCTTTTTCATTACGTTACTAAGAAACTTAAAAGCTTCAGCAATGTTGGTTTTTTTGCTCTTAGGAGTAAACTCAATTAAATCGCGAATAATTCTAAGTACATGGCTTTTTCCTTTTTTAGGAGGAATGAATAACTCCACTTGATCAGAAAAAAGAATCAATCCAACTTTGTCATTGTTTTGGATTGCTGAAAAAGCTAAAGTTGCTGCAATTTCAGTAACAGTATCTTTTTTAAACTGCTCTGTAGTTCCAAAAAGCCCAGAACCAGAAACATCTACCATTAACATCATTGTTAATTCACGTTCTTCTTCAAAAACTTTAATGTAAGGTTCGTTATATCGCGCAGTAACATTCCAATCAATAGCTCTTACATCATCTCCAAATTGATACTGACGTACTTCAGAAAAGGTCATACCTCTACCTTTAAAGGTAGAATGATATTCACCTCCAAAAACATGATCAGACAAACGTCTTGTCTTGATCTCTATCTTCCGTACTTTTTTTAATATCTCTTTGGTATCCATTTTCTAATTAACCCATTCTAAGGGCAAAGATTCAAGATTTAATTCTGTAATTTTAGAAGCAACTTCAATTTCTATTAAAGGAGCTTTTTCTATTGATAAATTGGTATTTTTCTTTTTATTTATATTCTTTAAAATTTGATCAATGGGTTGTTGCTTTACCAACAACAAACCATTTAAAATTTGATTTGATTCATTTTCAAAATCAAAACAGTTAATATGAAACATGGGTTTTTTGCTTTCATAAATAATCCATTGTACGTATGCATTCTCTGTTAATTCTAAAATCTCTTTATTTCCTGTTAAGGTTTTGTATGTTGTCAACTTATACTTCATAGCTAAAGTTTTTTTGAGTTTCAAAAATTTTAATTGACTTATTGATCGTAGTATGGGTTCCTAAGGAACTTCAATTTCATTAATGATAGCGTTTATAATATCGATTGATGAAATGTTTTCAGCTTCAGCTTCATAAGTGATCCCAATTCTATGACGCAAAACATCATAGACAACAGCTCTTACATCTTCAGGAATTACATATCCTCTTCTTTTGATAAAAGCATAGCATTTAGCTGCTTTAGCTAAATTAATACTTCCCCTAGGAGAAGCTCCAAAGCCAATCAAAGGAGTTAGCTTAGGTAGATTATATCTGTCTGGGTATCTTGTAGCAAAAATGATATCTAGAATGTATTTTTCTATTTTTTCATCCATGTAAACCTCATTAGCGGCTTCTCTTGCTTTGAGAATTTGATCAATAGAAACAACAGGATTTACAGTAGCGAAACCGCCACTTAAATTCTGACGCATGATTACCTGCTCGTCATCTAACTTTGGATAATCAATAACTACCTTCAACATAAAACGGTCTACTTGAGCTTCAGGTAATGGATATGTACCTTCTTGCTCTACAGGATTTTGTGTTGCCATTACTAAGAAAGGTTCTTGAAGACCAAACGTTTCATCTCCAATGGTAATTTGACGTTCTTGCATTGCTTCTAAAAGAGCCGATTGTACTTTTGCAGGAGCACGATTAATTTCATCAGCTAAGACAAAGTTTGCAAAAATTGGTCCCTTTTTTATTGAAAAGTCATTTTCTTTAATATTGTAAATCATGGTACCTACAACATCGGCAGGTAATAAATCTGGAGTAAATTGAATTCTACTAAAAGTTGCTTGAACAGCTTTTGATAACGTATTAATTGCCAATGTTTTTGCCAAACCAGGCACACCCTCAAGTAAAATATGTCCATTTCCTAAAAGACCAATCAATAAACGCTCTATCATATGCTTTTGACCTACAATAACTTTATTCATTTCTGAAGTAAGTAAGTCTACAAAAGCACTTTCTCTTTCTATTTTTTCATTAATGGCTCTAACATCTACATCCATATGTTTTTTGTCGATTTTATGATTTTAACTAGTGAAAAGCAAAGCTACAATAATAGGGAATTTTACATTGTTAAAGATAGGTTAAAGGTAAATAAGGGTTGTTTTTATGAAAGAATCATTTCTTTTTTTATTGATTTATTAACATATGTAAAGAACAGGTAGTTCTACCTATAAGGGATGTAAATCAAACGTTTCCTTAATATTAGCTGGGGAAATCCTTGTTTTTTCGGAAAAAAAAAGTAATTTTTGCGCTATAATCAATCAATCATAATAATATATGAAACAAAATGACTTATTAAAAGTTTTCACGATCGTATGTTTATTCTTTGGAGCAATCTCTATGAATGCCCAAACGATCAAAGGAAAAGTCACCGATTCAAGCGGTGAAGGCTTAGCCTTTATGAACGTAGTGGAAAAAGGAACTACTAATGGAACTACTACTGGCGAAAACGGAGAGTTCTCATTAGATGTAAAGCAGTTACCAACAACTATTGTTGTGTCCTCATTAGGATTTAAAACTGTAGAGAAAAGAGTTACTGACGCTAGCGCTTTAACTATTGTACTTGAAGAAGATAATGTTGCCTTAGATGAGGTAGTTTTAGTTGGATCAAGAAACAAAAACAGAACTGTAGCGAATACGCCAGTTCCAATTGATATTATTGATGTTTCTGAACTAGTAAGTGCTGGTCCTCAGATTACAGTTAATGATATCTTAAATTATGTAGCACCTTCATTTACGTCTACAACGCAAACAGTTTCTGATGGTACTGACCATATTGACCCTGCTTCTGTAAGAGGTTTAGGTCCAGATCAAGTATTGGTGTTGGTGAATGGAAAAAGAAGACATAATACTTCTTTAGTAAATGTAAATGGTACAGTAGGTAGAGGTAGTGTTGGAACAGACATGAATGCTATTCCTGCATATGCTATTAAAAGAATTGAGCTTTTAAAAGATGGAGCTGCTGCACAATATGGTAGTGATGCTATCGCAGGAGTTATCAATATTGTTTTAAAAGACAACGAAGGTTTTGAATTTTCTGTGAATACAGGTTCAAACTGGGGAACTGAAACAAACAACCAAAATGGTGGTTTAGATGGAGAGAACTTCCAATTGAATGCTAATTTTGGTGTTCCATTAGGAGATAAAGGAGGTTTCATCAACTTTACTGGAGAGTTATCTACAAGAGCTCCTTCAAGTAGAGCAGGAAAAGATGGATTCTCAGGAACGATCTTTAATGGAGCAAATTCTATTGAGTGGATTGGAGCGAATAGCGGATTAGGTTCTGATATTACTGGATACTCATTAAACGAAGTTAAATTATTAGCTCAAGGGGTTACTTATTTTGATTTAGCTTTAAAAAATAGCATTAACAATGCTGGTTCTTTAGCGGATATCGCTTCTTTAATTGGATTTGATACTACAGATGCAGAATTAGCAGTAAGAGGATTAACAAGATCTGACTTTAGCATGAGAGTAGGTCAATCTCAATTGAGAAATGGAAAATTCTTTGCTAATATGGCATTCCCTGTAAACGAAGATTTAGAGTTTTATGCATTTGGAGGTATTAGCTACAGAGCTGGTAATTCTGGAGGTTTCTACAGAAGACCAGATCAGTCTAGAGCTTTTACAGGATTACACCCTTCAGGATTCTTACCAGAAATTAACAGTGATGTAAAAGACAAATCTGTTGCTTTTGGTATTAGAGGAAAGTATGGAGACTGGGATATTGACTTTAGTAATACATGGGGAGAGAATTCATTTGACTTTACAATTGGAAACTCTAACAATGCTACATTATTAAATAGTTCTCCGTTAATTGCATATGCTGGAGGTCACTCTTTTGCACAGAATACAACAAACTTAGATGTTTCTCAATATTTTGAAGATACATTTGAAGGGTTAAATGTTGCATTTGGAGCAGAGTATAGATTAGAGAATTTCAACATTTTCCAAGGACAAGAAGAATCTTGGGCAACGTATGATATTAATGGGAATATCTTCAACGGAGATACTTCATTACAAGTTCAAGACTTTTTTGGAAATGCTAGACCAGGAGGAATTCAAGTATTCCCTGGATTTAGACCAGAAAACGAAAGAAACGCATATAGAAACAACTATGCATTCTATGCAGACGTTGAAGCAGACCTTACTGAAGACTTATTAGTAGCTGGAGCTGTAAGATATGAGAACTATAGTGATTTCGGATCTACATTTAACTGGAAATTAGCAGCTAGATTAAAGATGAGTGAAAACATGAATCTTAGAGCAGCAGCAAGTACAGGTTTTAGAGCACCGTCATTGCACCAACAAAACTTTAACTCTACTAGTACAAACTTCATCAATGGAATTCCAAATGAAGTAGGGACATTCTCTAACGATAGTAGAATTGCAAGTCTTTTAGGTATTCCTGAATTAAAACAAGAAGAATCTTTTAGTGGAAGTTTAGGGATAACAGCTAAAATTCCTGATGCGAACTTAACAATAACGATTGATGCTTTCTATACTGCAATTGAAGATAGAGTTGTATTAACTGGAAACTTCTCTAGACCAGATGCTGCAGGTGAATTACAATCATTATTCGATCAAGCAAATGCAACAAGAGCTCGTTTCTTTGCAAATGCAATTGATACAGAAACACAAGGAATTGATATTGTAGTATCTCACAGAACAAATATTTCTGACATGAGATTAACAAGTGATTTTGCTTTTTCATATGCGAAGACTAAAAGAGTAGATGACATTCATGCATCTCAACAATTAGCAAGTCAAATAGACACGTATTTTGGAACTAGAGAATCTATCTTTTTAGAATTAGCTCAACCTAGAGTAAAAGCTAATTTAGGACATTTACTAACTGCTGATAAGTGGAATGCATTCTTAAGAAACTCTTTCTTTGGTGCTGTAACGAATCCAGGAGGAGCAAACGAAGAGTTTGGAGCAAAAGTAATTACAGATTTATCTTTTGGATATACTTTTACTGACAACCTTACTTTTACGATAGGGTCTAGTAACATTTTTGATGTTTACCCAGATGAAACACCTGCAAACGCTACAAGTGGTAATAACTTTATTTACCCACGTAACACATCACAGTTTGGTTTTAATGGTAGAACAGTATTTGCTAGATTAAACTTTAAACTTTAATTCAAAAACATATAGAAATGAAAAATTTAAAATATATACTCTATTTCTTCACCTTAGCACTTGTTTTTTCTTGTGGGGAGGATGATGTAGATAGCGTAACAAACGAAGGTACTGTTACCGATTCTAGACAAGTAACCATTGGGTTTACTGGAACAGATACAGATGATTTTCTTCTTGAAAATGGAGGAACGGTAACCTATACTTTTGCTTTAAGCGAAGCGTTACCAAGCGATGCTACAGTAACGTTTGCTATGAGCTCTGATGATGGTTCAGCAGAAGCTACATTTGGAACTGTTGTAGTTCCTGCAGGTGATACTGAAGGAAGTGTAACTGTAACTTTTACAGATGATGGTGCAGCAGATGCAGAAGAGTTTAACACATTTAGTATTTGGAATGTAGAATACGTAACAAGTCCTACTATTTATTTAACATACGACGGTTCAGTTAGAACATCTACTGTATTTGATGTATTGCCTATTTTTATAGACACTACACCTGGAGATGTTACAGTAAGATTAGATTGGGCAGGAGGAGAAGATTTAGATCTTTACTTAAGAGATGAGCCTGGTTTTGCAGGAGGAAATCCTAATTTTGCTTTTAGTTGGTTTGACCAACCAGAAGTGATGACTATGTCTGGAGGATTAGCAGATGGAGTATACTATATTGGAGTAGATAACTTTTTAGTTTCACCTCCTTTTACAGTTGTTTGCTCATTATCATTAACATTCCCAGATGCTCAAGACGTAATTGTTTTAGACGAACTAACAATACAAACTTGGGTAAAAGTTACAAAATCAACTACTGCTACTGGTGTTAGATATATCATAGTACCATAATTAATAATAAAACTAAATAAATATGAAACATATATATAAGTTAAGTTTATTAGTATTGGCTGTATTTTCTTTTGCAGCTTGTTCTATAGACGATGATGCTCCAGTAGTAGATAACCAAACTAGTTTGGTTGTTGGATTGAATCAAACTGGTAACGTAGGTGTTCCTAACGGTACAGCATCTTATGATTTAGCTGTGAATTTTTCAAAGCCAATTCCAGATTTATCAAGATTAACATACACACTTGATGGTGTAGAAAATAGTGTAGATTTTAATACAGGAGATATCTCTGGATCTATTCCTCTTACATTCTCTACTAGTGAAGTTACTCACGAAGTAATTCTTACGGGATTTGTAGTGATTAATAGTTCTGCGAATAACTCAGTATCTCTTGTTAGCGATAGCAATACAGTGAGAGTATCTTGGGAAGGAGTTTTTCAAACGACTCTATCTTGGCCTAGTGCTGCAAACGATTTAGATTTAGGTTTACAACCAATGACAGCTGCTTGGGGAGATACATTTGCATGGATCGACACAAGTCTAGGGATCACAAATTCTGAATTTGTAGAAGGATTGTTAGCTGATGGAAACTATGCATTATTCATTCAACACTTTACAGCTGCTGCTTCAGTAGATGTTCAGTTTGATTCTGTAACTGCTGCAGGACCTTTTACTCACAATGTAAATACTTCAGGAGACGGAAATGTTCTTTGGTTTACCAAAAGTACAGACCCAGGTACAGGAGAAGTATCTTATGTATTTTATACGCAAGATCCAGCTTAATTATTTAAGTTGATTATAGATAAAAAAAAAGAGGCTTTATGCCTCTTTTTTTATTTAAATTTGTTTGTATGAGACTTAATAAGAACATTATAGGCTTAAAACCTTCCGCAACATTGCTCATTAATGAAAAGGTGAAATCCTTGAGAAAAGAAGGAAAGGAAATTAGTCATTTTGGTTTTGGACAATCTCCTTTTCCAATTTTCCCTTCGATTACCGAAGCATTAAAAGAGCACGTAGGAAATAACCATTACTTACCCGTGAATGGGTTGAGTTCTTTGCGAAAAGAAATTGCAAAGTTTCTTAGCTCTCATCAACAAGTACTTGTAAATAGTGAATCGATCTATATTGGACCTGGAAGTAAAGAACTCTTATATCAATCTATACTCATTTTTGAAGGACATTTTTTAATCCCAAAAGGAAGCTGGGTAAGTTACATTCCGCAGATAAAATCGAAAGGAGGATCTTATACTATTTTAGAGACAGATTTAAAAAACGATTTTAAGCTTACACCAGAAGCTTTAGAGGCTTTTTTACTAAAGAGTGAGAGTACGGAGCACGTTCTTATTTTAAACTCACCAAACAACCCAACAGGAGCTGTTTATACAGATGAAGAATATCAAGACTTAGCAATTATTTGTAGGAAATACAATATCATTGTTTTGTCCGATGAAATTTACTCGCAAATCAATTTTACAGAAGATTATTCAGCCAGCATTTCAAAATACTATCCAGAAAAAACAATTGTCTTTGGAGGGTTAAGTAAAGTGTTCTCTGCTGGTGGGTATCGTTTAGGCTTTATGGCATTGCCAAATGAAATGAGTGAACTATCAAATGTATATAAGTCATTGTTTAGCGAAACGTTTAGTTGTGTTTCTTCACCTATTCAAATGGCAGCAATTACGGCTTATGAATATAGTCCAGATTTGATTAAATATGTAAACGACTCTTCATCGATTTTAAAAGGAGTATCACAGTATATTTTTGAAAGTCTAAGAACAAATAAGATCAGTAGTACCAATCCACAAGGATCTTTTTATATGATGATAGGATTTGATCAACTTCAACAGCAGATTCATAAATTAGGAATAAAGACAAGTCAAGAATTAGCCCATTACCTGCTGGAAAAGTATCAAGTTGCATTATTACCTGCATCAGATTTCGGATTTCAGAAAGAAGCCTTATTTTTCAGATTGGCTTTTGTAGATTTTGATGGGGAAAAAGTAATGAAAGCATACCAAGAGAACCCTGATGTTAATGCTACTTTTATCAAGCGAAACTGTTCAAGTATCTTTAAGGGCGTTCAACGACTAATTGATTTCGCAAAAGATTTAGAGAATTAAAATTCTTTTAACTTGAAGGTCTTCATGTATTCACCATAGGTAAAGTACTTGATCCAATCACCTAAATTGATGTAGGTGCTTTCGTCGTTAAGAGAAATATCCAAAGGTAAATGGCGATGTCCAAACACAAAATAATCGTAGTGTTTTTCCGTAAGTTTTCGTTTACAATATTGTACTAGCCACTCATTCTCTTCACCTAAAAATTTAGCATCTTCATCTCCAGAAATCAATTTGTTTTTTACAGACATGTACTGACCTAGTTTTACACCCAAGTCTGGGTGCAACCATCGAAATAACCATTTGAAAAAAGGAAATGTAAATACCTTTTTCATTCGCTTGTATCCTTTATCACCAGGGCCCAATCCATCTCCATGACCAATCAGAAATAATCTGTCATTTATGGAAAACTCTTTAGGTTCGTGAAAAACAGGAATATTGAGCTCTTTTTCAAAATAGTCTCGCATCCATAAGTCATGATTACCAACAAAGAAATACATAGGAATACCAGCATCTCTAAGCTCAGCTAGCTTTCCAAGAACACGCACAAATCCTTTAGGGACAACAGTTTTATATTCAAACCAAAAATCGAAAAGGTCACCAAGTAAAAAAATAGCTTCCGCATCTTCTTTTACGGTATCTAACCAAGCCACAAATTTTTGTTCTCTAGGAAGACTTGCTTCAGGTGTTGGTGCGCCCAAATGCTGATCAGAAGCAAAATAGATCTTCTTATTTTCAGAAGTATTGATTGTAATCATTGCCGCAAAGTAACACTATTCCTTGCTAGTATCCAATTCTAATACCTTTTGAAGCACTTTATCGGTATTGTGGATAATTCTATAAAACCCAACATCTCCAAATAACTCATTGGCAATAGAAGCTTTAAGGTATCTACGTAAGGTTACCTTTGTTTTGTAGGAAGGTTTTACATCTTCATACCTTGCTAAATAAGCATCAAAGACTTTTTGATCAGTATCAAAATTTTCGACAAAGTTTTCTAAAGTCCATTCATCAGTAATTTCTTTTCGATTGTTATCTACATAATCAAAAGCAAAACTATTCACGGTTCTGAAGTAAAAAGGATTCAAATAAGAACTAGTGTCAATAGCAACAAAAATATCTGGAATGATACCACCACCACCAAAGACAACTTTCCCTTTAGGCGTTTTAAATTGTAAAGAATCTACAACGGGAATACTATCTTGGTTTAACAATTCACCACTTTGAATTCGTTTCTGATAATCGTTGTAATAATTATTGTCTCCATTTTTAGAATAAGGTTTTTGAATAGATCTTCCAGTTGGTGTATAGTATCTAGCAGTAGTTAAACGTACAGCAGATCCATCACCTAAATCCATTTCTATTTGTACCAATCCTTTTCCAAACGAACGTCTACCAATAATAGTTCCTTTGTCATTGTCTTGCAATGCACCGGCAACAATCTCTGAGGCAGAAGCAGAATTTTCATCAATTAAGACATACAAACCTCCTTTTTCAAAATCTCCTCGTTTTGTGGCAAAAGATTTGTCAATTTGACCTTTGTTATTTTTAGTAAAAACAATGAGTTTGTCATCTTCTAAAAATTCATCAACAATTCGAGTAGCAATATCAATAAACCCACCACCGTTTCCACGGAGATCTAAAACAAGATCGTTCATTCCTTGTCTCTTTAATTCGGTCAAGGCAGTTTTAAACTCACGATAGGTATTTCTTGCAAAACGATCTAGTTTGATGTAACCCAAATGATCGTTCATCATATAGGAAAGGTCAACACTTTTTATATTAATATCACTTCGTTTGATATCTACATTAAATAATGAATCGTTGGTTTTTCTATATATCTGCAATGAAACATTGGTGTTTGGTTTCCCTTTTAAATATTTTGGAATATCGTTAGAAGTTAAATTTCTCCCAGATAAAGTGTCTTTATCAGCAGCAATAATTCGATCACCTGCTTTAATGCCTGCTTTAATGCTAGGGCCACCTTTCATTGGTTGAATTACAGTGATAGAATCGTCAATCATTCGAAACTGCACACCAATTCCAACAAATTTCCCTTGCATGTTTTCCTGTACCGCTTGTAAATTCTCTTTCGGGATATAGACAGAGTGTGGATCTAATTTTCCAAGCATTTGTTTGATAGCACCGTCTAAAAGACCATCAGTATTTACCTCATCAACATAATCACGTTCAATATAATCCATTAAACGTTTAATCTTTGCTTCATTTTTAGAACCACTATTCATAGATAAACTTGAGGTGCTTCCACTGAAGAAAGTACCAATCAAGATTCCAAAAATGGTTGCTAAGGATAGATATATAGGAAAATTATTCTTGTTCATAAGGGAGGTATAAAATTTCAATGCCAGCTTTTTCCAAAAATTCCAAGCCACTAGTATCGCGATAATCTTTAGCATAAACAACTCGCTTAATTCCCGCTTGATGAATTAACTTACTGCATTGCTGACAAGGCGATAACGTAATGTATAATGTAGCTCCTTCAGCTGACTGTGTAGAAGAGGCTACTTTTAAAATGGCATTTGCTTCCGCATGCAAAACTTCCCATTTTGTAAGTCCTTCATCATCTTCACAACAGTTGTCAAATCCAGAAGGGGTCCCATTAAATCCATCGGAAATAATCATTCGCCCTTTTACGATCAGAGCACCTACCTGTTTTCGCTTACAGTGTGATAACTTTGCCCACTCTCTAGCCATTCTTAAATAGGCGATATCGTACTTACGTTGTTTAGAATTCATAAAAGTTAAAAATACAGAGATTTAAAAAAGGAGAACGTTAATTATTTACCAAAAAGATTAAGGAAATAATTCTAGAAACGTGTCTCTAATAATTGGAACTGTAATGCCAATTACAATGGCAGAAGTAATAACAACCCAATCTCTTTTTGTAACGCGTAAAAAATTTTGCAAAAGCGTTCCTATAATTAAGATAACTAAAACAATTACTACCTGAGCTAATTCTATTCCTAAAGCAAATTCTAATGTAGGGATTAATTTATCCTCGCCTTTCCCTATGGTTGCTTTCAGGAAATTTGAAAAGCCAAACCCATGAATTAACCCAAAAAACAGAGCAAAAAACAGATTGATTTTTTCTTTACCAGAAGAACTATTGTTCGATCTAAATATATTTACAGCTCCAGTAATAAGTATGGTGACTGGAATGAGAAACTCAATCAATTCTCGATTCATATTTACAACTCCAAAAACAGCTAAAAGTAGTGTTAATGTATGGCCAGCAGTAAAAAAAGTAATTAACCACAAGACCTTTCTCCATTGATTAAAACTGAAGATGACTGCCAAAACAATTAAAAATAAAATATGGTCGTAGCCAGCAAAGTCAAGTACATGATTATATCCCAATTTTACATTTGTCAAGAATTCGTCCATTGTCTAAAAAATTTAATTCATCAAAGATATAAAAAGCACTAAGATATTCAATTCGAAAATATATTTACAGGTATTTATACTTGTTTTTAGGATTGCGTATTTCTTCCCTCAAACCCCCCAATTCTTAAAGCTAAGTTTATGTCCGCCTTACTAATATCATGTTTGAGTTGCCTAAAAACAGATCAAATAATAGTAATAGCAGAGATTTTTAGAAAGAAAAAATAAAAATTATTTCTAGAAATTAAATTTTTTATTAACCTTTTAAAACTTTTACATTATGGATCCAATGTTGGCATCAATTATGATTTTCGCAGGAAACTTTGCCCCGAGGGGTTGGTCTTATTGCGATGGACAATTATTATCAATTGCTCAAAACCAAGCGCTATTTTCTTTATTAGGAACAACCTATGGAGGAGATGGTAGAACTACTTTTGCATTACCAGATTTACGTGGTAGGGCAGCTATAGGTCCAAGACATGGTCCTGGATTGACTAATAGACCACTGGGACAAAGATCAGGTGAGGAAACACATGTATTATCAGCATTGGAAATGCCTTCACACAGTCATACAGTTATAGGAAGTGGAACAGCTGAAAATATATATTTGAGTAATGAGGCTGGAGTTAGGAGTGCTCCAATAGCAGGTGACGTACCATCGGCAGGCACTACAGCACCAGCGATAGGAACTGGAGATCCAGTTAATGCATATGGACCTTTAACAACCGCAAATGCTATAGTAAGTCAAACTCTTAACCCAGCATCGGGATTAACCATTTCGAATACAGGATCAAGTCAAGCTCACAATAATATGCAACCGTATTTAGCGATCAATTATATTATTGCGATGGTAGGATATTTCCCTTCAAGAAACTAAGATAGATTTATTAATCATTAAAAACATACAATTATGGATCCAACAATAGGAACAATTATGTTATTTGCAGGAAATTTTGCTCCACGATCATGGGGCTTCTGCGACGGAGCATTGCTTGCGATTAGTAGTAATACTGCTCTTTTCTCTATACTAGGAACAACTTATGGAGGAGACGGGAGAACTACTTTTGCATTACCAGATTTAAGAGGAAGAACGCCTATAGGCGCAAGAAGAGGGCCAGGACTATCAAATAGACCACTAGGACAAAGATCAGGACAAGAGGACGTAATGTTAAATTCGCTTACTTTACCTTCTCATACTCATTTTGCCGCGGGAGGAACACCGGAAGTTAGATATTTAAGTAATGAGGGTGGAGTTAGGAGTGCTCCAGTAGCAGGTGACGTACCATCGGAGGGAACTACAGCACCAGCAATAGGTACTGGAGACCCAGTGAATGCATATGGGCCTTTAACAAGCGGAAACGCTATAGTAAGTCAAACTCTTAACCCAGCAACGGGAGTGGCTCTTGGAAATACAGGAGCAAGTCATGATCACAATAATATGCAGCCTTACAATGCTGTAAATTATATTATTGCAATGTTTGGACTTTATCCATCTAGAAGTTAATGCTTAAGCTTCTTTTTAATCAAAAAAACCAGAATTTATTCTGGTTTTTTTTAGTTTACTAGGACAGGTATTTTTACCCCTTTTTGCTATAATCTTTTCTAAGCGCATAACACTAAAGGTTATTCGAATATTTTTTTCTATTTTTGAAAATCCCTCAAAAAAACTTACTATCAAACCAAACTATTATGAAGAAAATTACTTTTCTACTATCATTTATTACCATTATTTTTTTTACTCAACAATCCTATTCACAATGTACAGACACAAATACAGGTACTGGTAATAATATTACTTCTAGCAGTATGGGTCAGAGTTTTGAAGCGGCTTGTTCAGGAACCTTAGGAAGTATAGGTGTTTTTGTACATACAGTAACAACTGGTCATACATTAACGGTTTATTCAGGAGATGGAACAGGAGGGACGAATTTAGGGTCGGTAACTTTTGATTTTTCCACTGTATCTGCAAATATAACGACAGATTATAAGAGTATCGACATCTCTTCAGAAGGGATTTCATTGACAAGTGGAAATACGTATACGTTTGTAATATCAGGAGGAGCAGGACAAAGATTATATTATAACAATGGAGATAATTCAACAGGACAGTTGTATTTTAATGGAGGAGCTCAACCCACGTTGGATTTAATGTACAATGTTACTGTTACAGGGGCAGCAGATACTGCACCCCCAGTAGTTCAAAGTATTACTCACACTTCAGTTGAATCAAGTAATTCCACTTCACAAGAACATACAGTAACTTTTGACGAAGCAGCATCAGCTGTCACAGCAAATGATTTTGAATTGACAGCTACAGGAACTGCTACGGGAACAATAGGCACACCTACGACTTCAGATGGAGGGCTTACCTATTCAGTAGACGTTACAAGTATTAGTGGAACAGGAACATTGCGATTGGATTTAAAAGCAAGTACAGATATTATTGATGGAAGTAGTAACGGTAATGGTACCAATGGAAATGTAGCAGCTTTTGCCACAGGAAGTGTAAAGACAGTAGATACAGAAGGACCAGGGATTGCAACAGTAACAAGTAGTACAGGGAATGGGAGTTATGGAGTAGGTCAACTTATTCAGGTTTGGATCATCTTTCATGAAAATGTTGTAGTCACAGGAACCCCACAGTTAACTTTAGAAACAGGAACTACAGATAGAGTTGCAGATTATACTCCAGGAGGAGGTGCTAATGTTATGTATTTTAATTATACAGTACAAGCTGGAGATATAAGCTCAGATTTAGATTACGTAGCAACAACTTCATTAACTCTAAATGGAGGGACAATTCAGGATGCAGCAGGCAATGATTCGCCACGAACCCTACCAACACCAGGAGCAACGGGTTCATTAAGCCGTAGTAAGACATTTGTGATTGATGGAGTGTCACCTACTGTGACAAGTGTGAGTTCTTCTACAGCAGATGGTAGTTATAATGAGGGAGATGTAGTTACAGTTACCGTAAATTTTGATGAAAATGTAACTGTAACAGGAACCCCACAGTTGACTTTAGAAACAGGAACAACAGATAGAACAATCAACTATAACGGAACAGGAAGTGGTACAACAACATTAGAGTTTACATATACAGTTCAAGCAGGCGATACGAGTGCCGATTTAGATTATGTAGCCACTAATTCACTGACCGCTGGGACGAGTATTCAAGATGCTTTAGGAAATGACGCAGCTTTAACACTACCATCACCCGGAGCCGCCAATTCCTTAGGTGCGAACAAAGCGTTAGTGATTGATACAACAAGTCCAACAGTAACAAGTGTGAGTTCTTCCACAGCCAATGGTAGTTATAAAGCAGGCGATGCAGTCGTAGTAACAGTTACATTTGATGAGACAGTAACCGTAACAGGAACGCCACAACTGACTTTAGAGACAGGAACAACAGATAGAACAATCAACTATAATGGAACAGGAAGTGGTACAACAACATTAGAATTTACATATACAGTTCAAGCAGGCGATACGAGTGCCGATTTAGATTATGTAGCCACCAATTCATTGACCGCTGGGACGAGTATTCAAGATACAGCAGGCAATGATGCTACTTTAACCTTAGCAACCCCAGGAGCCGCCAATTCCTTAGGCGCAAACAAAGCGTTAGTGATTGATACAACAAGCCCAACAGTAACAAGTGTGAGTTCTTCTACAGCCAATGGTACATACAAAGCAGGCGATGCAGTCGTAGTAACAGTTACATTTGATGAGGCAGTAACCGTAACAGGAACGCCACAATTGACTTTAGAAACAGGAACAACAGATAGAACAATCAACTACAACGGAACAGGAAGTGGTACAACAACATTAGAGTTTACATATACAGTTCAAGCAGGCGATACGAGTGCCGATTTAGATTATGTAGCAACCAATTCATTGACCGCAGGAACGAGTATTCAAGATGCCGTTGGGAATGATGCTACTTTAACGTTGGCAACTCCAGGAGCCGCAAATTCCTTAGGCGCAAACAAAGCGTTAGTGATTGATACAACAAGTCCAACTGTAACAAGTGTGAGTTCTTCTACAGCCAATGGTACATACAAAGCAGGCGATGCAATCGTAGTAACAGTTACATTTGATGAGGCAGTAACCGTAACAGGAACGCCACAGTTAACTTTAGAAACAGGAACAATAGATAGAACAATCAACTATAATGGAACAGGAAGTGGAACAACAACATTAGAGTTTACATATACAGTTCAAGCAGGCGATACGAGTGCTGATTTAGATTATGTAGCAACCAATTCATTGACCGCAGGAACGAGTATTCAAGATGCCGTTGGGAATGATGCTACTTTAACTTTGGCAACTCCAGGAGCCGCCAATTCCTTAGGCGCAAACAAAGCGTTAGTGATTGATACAACAAGTCCAACAGTAACGAGTGTGAGTTCTTCCACAGCCAATGGTAGTTATAAAGCAGGCGATGCAGTTGTAGTAACAGTTACATTTGATGAGGTGGTAACCGTAACAGGAACGCCACAATTGACTTTAGAAACAGGAACAACAGATAGAACAATTAACTACAACGGAACAGGAAGTGGTACAACAACATTAGAGTTTACATATACAGTTCAAGCAGGCGATACGAGTGCCGATTTAGATTATGTAGCCACCAATTCATTGACCACAGGAACGAGTATTCAAGATGCCGTTGGGAATGATGCTACTTTAACCTTGGCAACTCCGGGAGCCGCAAATTCCTTAGGCGCAAACAAAGCGTTAGTGATTGATACAACAGGCCCTGTAGTGACGAGTGTTTCAGTGCCAACAGACGCTACCTATGGTTTGGGTCAAAATTTAGATTTCACAGTAAACTTTGATGAAGCAGTAACCGTAACAGGAACACCTCAAATAGACATTACAATTGGAGCTACTTTGGTTCAAGCAACATATGTAAGTGGATCAGGAACAGCTGCTTTGTTATTTAGATATGAAATTTTAGTTGGACAAGAAGATACAGACGGTGTAGCCGTAGGAACGTTATCTGCCAATGGAGGAACTATGCAAGATGCTCTAGCAAATGATGCAACTTTAACGTTAAATAGCGTAGATTCAACAACAGGAGTTTTAGTAAATGCAAAAAATCCATCAGTAACAACTACAGCAGCAAGCTTAATAGAACAAAGTTTGGCAACTATGGCAGGAGATGTAACTGCAGAAGGAGGTTCTACTGTGATCGAAAGAGGAGTTGTTTATGCTTTAACAGCAACGAATTCAAATCCTGAAATTAGTGGAACGGGAGTTACTCAAGTTACCATTGGTTCTGGAACAGGAACTTTTAGTCAATCAATTACAGGATTAGCAGTTAACTCAGGATATTCTTTTAAAGCGTATGCAACCAATTCACAAGGAACTAGTTATGGTTCTGTAGAAACATTTACTACGCTGGCTATACCAACAGTAGCGTTTACAAGCACAACGTCATCTGGAGCTGAGAGCGTTGCATCTGCGAACCTTTCTGTAGATTTATCAGGAAGCAATAGTTTAACCACTACAGTTGATTATACTGTATCAGGAACTGCTTCAGGAAGTGGAACAGATTATACTTTAGCAGACGGAACATTAACATTCAACCCAGGAAGTACAAATGAAGATATTACTATCGCAAGTATTGTTGATGATGCTATATTAGAAGCCAATGAAACAGTTATTGTAACATTATCTAGCCCTTCTAATGCAACATTAGGAACCAATACAATTCACACTTATACAATTACAAATAATGATACAGCCGCAGTAATCATCGCAGACATTAGTGGAAACGAAGATAGTGGTGCGATTACAGTAACAGCTACGTTAGACAATGCAGTACAAGGTGGATTTACGGTAGATGTAAGTACAGCTGATGGAACTGCTACTATAGCAGACAGTGATTATACCTCAGTGACAAGTGAAACATTAACTTTCGCAGGAACAGCAGGAGAAACACAAACGTTTACGATTACTCCAACAGTAGATACAAAGTTAGAAGCAAATGAAACAGTAACAGTAAGTCAAAGTAACTTATCAGCAACCACTTTAGGAGTTGTGATTACAGATGGAGCTACGGTGACTATTGATAATGACGATGCAGCAGCAGTAACCATCGCAGACATTAGTGGAAATGAAGATAGTGGTGCGATTACAGTAACAGCTACGTTAGACAATGCAGTACAAGGTGGATTTACGTTAGATGTAAGTACAGTTGATGGAACAGCTACTACAGCAGACAGTGATTATACCTCAGTGACAAGTGAAACATTAACTTTCGCAGGAACAGCAGGAGAAACACAAACGTTTACGATTACTCCAACAGTAGATACAAAGTTAGAAGCGAATGAAACGGTAACAGTAAGTCAAAGTAACTTATCAGCAACCACTTTAGGAGTTGTGATTACAGATGGAGCTACGGTGACTATTGATAATGACGATGCAGCAGCAGTAACCATCGCAGACATTAGTGGAAACGAAGATAGTGGTGCGATTACAGTAACAGCTACGTTAGACAGTGCAGTACAAGGTGGATTTACGTTAGATGTAAGTACAGCTGATGGAACTGCTACTATAGCAGACAGTGATTATACCTCAGTGACAAGTGAAACATTAACTTTCGCAGGAACAGCAGGAGAAACACAAACCTTTACGATTACTCCAACAGTAGATACAAAGTTAGAAGCGAATGAAACGGTAACAGTAAGTCAAAGTAACTTATCAGCAACCACTTTAGGAGTTGTGATTACAGATGGAGCTACGGTGACTATTGATAATGACGATGCAGCAACAATTACTTTAGCAGACATAAGTGTAGGAGAAGGAGATGGTACAATTAACGTTATTGCTACACTAGACAATGCTGTTCAAGGTGGGTTTACTTTGAATGCATCGACAGTTGATGGAACTGCGACTATTGCAGATAATGATTATGTAGCTGTAACAAATCAAGCAGCTGTATTTACAGGAACAGCAGGAGAAATGCAAAGTTTCACAGTAACGATTACAGATGATGCTATAGGGGAAGATCTTGAAACCTTAACCTTAATTCAATCTTCTTTGAGTGGAACAACCTTAACAAGTGGTATTACTATTACTGATACAGCTACAATAACAATAAACGATGATGATGCTCCTGTTTTAACAGCAATGACTCCTTTAGATGAGGCAGTAGATGTAGTTTTATCTACTGATTTAACGATTACATATAATCAGGATGTTGTTAAAGGAACAGGAAATATTTTATTGAAAAATAAAAGAGACGATAGTATTATTCAGTCAATTGATGTTATAGGATCAGAAGTAAGTATAGTAAATAATGTAGTGACAATAAACCCTTCATCAGATCTTCCAAGTGAAACTCAAATTTATGTTGAGGTTCCAGCAGGAGCATTTGAAAACTCTAGCAATCAAGGAAATGATGCTATTACTGGAAATGATGCTTGGAATTTTACAACAGAAGATATTACTTCACCTACGGTGACACTTTCTACAGCAACAAGTTCGCCAACCAACATGCCTTTTACGGTAACGGTTCAATTTTCAGAGCAAGTAACTAATTTTGACTTAACAGATATTGTTGTAACGAATGGAGCAGCTAGCGTGTTTAATCAAACAAACACTCTAACTTATACTGTATTAATTACACCAGCGTTAGATGGAGAAGTAACAGTAAGTGTATTAGCAGGGACTTTGCAAGACGCTTCTAGTAATAGTAATAATAATATTGCCTCTAATGTATTGAATCTTACTTATGATAGTACAAGACCTGAGATAACTATTACAACGGATGTTACAGATCCAACAAATACAGGTTTTACAGCAACTTTTACGATAACTGAAGAATTAGCTGATTTTGAAGTAGCTGACGTTATACTAGTTAATGCATCAATTGATAATTTTGATATGCAAACTAGTACATTATATACAGCAACAATTACACCGATTGGAGATGGAATCGTTTCGGTAACAATTCCAGAAGATACTTTAGAAGATAATTCTAATAATGGAAATCTAGCCGCTAGTTATAGTATTACATATGACGCAACAAGGCCTTTTGTAGCATCAATAGCATCATCTGTAAGCTCACCTACAAATGGGCCTTTTGTATTAACATATACATTTACTGAACCTGTTACAGGATTTACTTTAAGTGATTACTTTGTTACGAATGGAACGGCAAGTGATTTTATGACGATCTCACCAACTCAGTATTCAGCTTTAATTACTCCAACAATTACAGTTGATGCAAACGTGACGGTAGATATATTTGAAGCAGCGGCATTTGATTTGGCTTCGAACCCATCCTTTTCAGGAGGTCAATTTAGTATCGCATATGATCAATCGAGACCTGAAATTGTAATTACATCCGATGTTTCTGATCCTACCAATACAGACTTTATCGCAACGTTTACTTTCAGTGAAGATGTTACAGGGTTTGATATGTCTGATATTATAATTGATAATGCTTCTCTTGCTAATTTTGTACCTGTAAGCGGATCAGTTTATACAGTAGAAGTAACTCCAGATTCTGATGGAGAAGTAACTATAGATATAGATGAGAATATCTCTGAAGATATAGCCACAAACGGAAATTTAGAAGCTCAATATAGTATAGAGTACGATGTTACCCGACCTACTGTTGAGATCTCTTCTTCAGCCAACGATCCAACGAATGCAGGATTTACAGTGACTATTAATTTTGATGAACCAGTTAGTGGTTTTGAAATGACAGATATTACAATTGTAAATGGAACACCAAGTGCATTTACTACTATAACTGGATCAGAGTATACAATTTTTATTACACCAGATGTAGATGGTGCAGTTAGCTTAGAAATTTTAGAAAATCTATCTATAGATGCTGCTACCAATGGAAATGAAGCATCAGATTTATTTGAAATACAGTTTGATGGAACCAATCCTACAGTTGTGATTTCAGGTGATGCCCCGAACCCAACCAATACAACCTTCACTGCTACTTTTACTTTTAGTGAAGATGTTACAGGGTTTGATGTCACAGATATTACAGTTGGAAATGGGTCAGCAGGAGCTGTAAGTGGAACAGGAAGTGTTTATACAACAACCATTACGCCAACAGCAGACGGTATAGTTACTGTAGATGTAGCTGCAAATCTAGCTATAGACTTAGCAACCAATGGCAATGAAGCTGCAACTCAATATTCAGTATTGTATGATGCTACCAATCCAACAATTACAATGAGCACAACAAGTTCTGTTCCAGTAAATGGACCATTTACTTTAGATATTGAGTTTAGTGAAGATGTAACAGGGTTTGATATCACTGATATAGTTGTAACTGATGGAACTCCAAGTAGTTTTGTAGCAGATCCAACAGACCCAAAATTATACTCAGTATTAATTACTCCTTTAGGAGCTGTAGATGTAATTATTGATATTGCAGCTGGTTCAGCACAAGATGCAGCAACCAATGGCAATGATGCTGCTCAAGTGATGATAGCCTATGATAATATTCCACCAACTCCACCTTTATTAACTCATGTTTCGGATTATACTTGTTCAGGCAATACAAACATGACAGGAGATACTACTTTAGAGATTTCTGGAGCGGCAGAAGAAGGATCAATTGTAGAAGTTTACCAAGACGGAGTATCGATAGGTACCGTTCAAACAGGAGCGAATGGTTTCTTTACCTTCGATCATACAGGAACGACTCTTGCCGATGGAACGTATAGCTTTACGGTAA
The DNA here is from genome assembly GCA_049115595.1 of Flavobacteriaceae bacterium. GTDB lineage: Bacteria > Bacteroidota > Bacteroidia > Flavobacteriales > Flavobacteriaceae > Polaribacter. The sequence goes on along the minus strand of JAGDZS010000001.1, from coordinate 875 downwards.
CAGCAACTGATAATGCAAACAATACGAGTTCGATGTCAGCACCACTAACCATTATCATCAACTCAGTTGATACTGATGGCGATGGTCTGCCAGACTTCTGTGATGATGATGTGGATGGAAATGGAACTGTAGATGCAGACGAAGATTGTGATGGTGATGGTATTGTTGATCATTTAGATACAGACAATAGTTCTTGTGGTAATACAATTACTCAAACCAAACAATACGGATTCTCTCCGAATGGAGATGGTGTAAACGATGGATGGTTTATCGACGGAATTACAGCGTATCCAAACAGTGTTGTTCAAGTGTTTAATAGATCAGGTAAGCTAGTCTTTAAGAAGAAAGGGTATCAGAATGATTGGAATGGAGTTTCAAATCAGATTGCTAATAATGGAACAGGAACTAGACTTCCAGTAGGACCTTATTTATTTATCATTGATCTTGGAGATGGAAGCACACCAACTAGAGGATGGATTTACATCAATTATTAATAAAGAAGATGATTACAATAACACAAACAAGAACAATCATGAGAAAATCAATCATAGCAATCATAACAATCACCTTCGCATTATTAGTAAGTAATAAAGCAGAGGCACAACAAGACCCGAACTTTACCTTGTATAACTTTAATATGAACATCATCAATCCCGCCTTTGCAGGAATCAAAGATTCCCCAGAGTTGAACTTGGTGTATAGGAATCAGTTTTTAGGAATCGACGATTCCCCAAGAACAATTTCATTGGCATATTCAAGACCTTTGGCAAAGAATTTAGGGATAGGAATCTCAGTGATCAACGATCAGGTGTTTGTATTAACACAGACCGATGTGGCGGCTGATATCTCCTATAAGTTACAGATGGGAGAGAAGA